>MEQB01000035.1 GCA_001770015.1 Bdellovibrionales bacterium RIFOXYC1_FULL_37_79 | reverse complement strand
AAGAAATGGTACTACACTTGATCTACGGGGCCAAACAATATTTAACTAGTTTTGTTAAAAAAAAATTCCCCAAAGTTAGCTAACCTTACTCCTTAAGTGGGAAGATATTTCATGCGCCCTTTTATCAGCGGGATATTTTTGGTATGGTGCCAAGTTAATCGAGGATTAGTGATGTTACACGAGGATAATTTACTTGAACCAGTCACGGACAAGAAATGTGAAATTTTGAATTCCTTTATCAAAGAATTCAAAACGCAGCATCCCTATCTGAGTTCCAATCAAATAGCCAAAAAACTGGATATTCCCCAATCCACTTTGAATCGAATCGAAAATCATGCCACCAATCCCAGTTTGGAAAACGTATTAAATGTTCTGATTGCCACCGGAAATGAAAGTAGAGTGGCAGAAATCCTGTCGGTCTTATTTCCACAACATAAGAAAAAATATGATCAGATTTTTTCTGCCAATCTGGAGACTCCGCTACTTGATAAGTATTCCTGTGAATGCGCAACCAGTGAGGAGACTTTTCTTATTATCCAGTTGGCCTTCACCAGAAAAGGAACCACTCGCCAGGAAATCAGGGAAAGATTTGGGTCTTTTGGGCTTGGCAAGTTGGAGCAGTTATTAAAGGATCAAGTGCTTCTTGAGGGAAATGAAGGGGTGATTACTGCTGATTGTGAGAAAGTTAATGTGTCCTTTGGTGATTTAAAAAAAATCATCCAAATGGCCATTGAAAAATGTTATCACAGCGAGACCGGACATCTAAGCTATCAGACCGAATCGGTCAGCCAGGAGGGACTGGATCTGATTTTTCAAGAGTTAAAAAGAACCCAGGTGCAAATTAGAAAAATTCTTTATAACCCCCAATATTATGGTGGGGAGAGAGTCTTCGTTGGATTGGTGGGGGATCGATTGATTAAAAATGAAGTGGATTACAACTGATACTTTTGGGAGTGTATAGATGAGGAAGTTATCTTTAGTGTTATCTGTGGTGCTATTTATGTTGGTTTTTACCTGTAATACCTACGGGGGATTCGATGTTGGTGGCGGGCCTGGAATCGCGATTGAAAGAATTATGGATTTCTTAAGAAGTTCCCAGAAATACCTCGTTGAAGGAAACGTTTCGGATAATGAGATCCAAAAGAGTTTGCGATTATCCAGTTATCATTATCAGAAAAATTATGTATCTACTGGTTCAAGCGCAGATCATGAAACTTTCTGGGATAAAATAATTCAAAATGGCGGAGACAACAATTTTGTCATTTTGGTGATTGGGGAAAATCTTTATCCTAAAAACTTGTCTTACGTCCTGGTGGCATTTGATGCGTTTGATGTGGTCAATGGTGATTTGGTGTTTGATTTGTCGACCCATGCCAAGTCCTTTCAACTTGATCTTAAAAACAGGAAGTTCATAGAAATTGCGTTTGAGCAATTCTACAAGGATCTTTGTCTGGATGATCTGTGTCCTAATGTGCATTTTATTTCGGCCATCAAATGAGAAGATAAACTTTTACAGCACTAAAATAAGTTAATATAATAAGGCCGGTATGAGACGATTACTGGCCTTTTTTATTTTTCTGTTTTCCATAAATGGTGCTTTGGCCCTTTATCCTGTGAAGGAAGAGGAAAGAAGGTTCGGGCTTACCTATAAACGTCTTAATACGCCTTATAAGGGTTATCCTTCCGATGAAATGATCTTGCCCTATTTTAAATATAAAAAAAGTTTTTGGGATGTGGAAGATTGGGTGGTGCGGGCCATTTTTTTTAATTACGAATCATTTCAAACCGGATTCCAGTTGAGCTTTGAGCCGGTGGGATACGGCGGGGCGAAGGACGGAGTAACCACGGAGCTTGGAAATACCAATTATTCATTACCACTGGGAATTTATCATCTTCAAAAATTTGCGTATATCGATTGCCTGGTGCAGGTATTAGTTTCTTTTTGGGGAGGGGACCAAGGGCTCATCAGAAGATTGTCTGTGCAAAAAGATTTTTACCTGTTTAATGACATATTTTTGAGGCCTTATTTTCAAATTGAACTTTTATCCCAGTCCTATGTGAATTATTATTATGGGGTAAAAGAGCCAACGGCCTCATTGGATGTGTATGAGGCCGGCAGTGCCACTAACTATATTATCGGTGCACATTTGGGATACCAGGTGCTGAAAAAAGTTTTTTTTAATGCGTCTATTAATTACACCAAGTTCCACTCTTCCATTACTCAAAGTCCATTGGTGAATAGATCACAAGTGATTGAATGGTTGGCATCGCTGAGCGTAGAGATTTAATGTTCGCATATTTCGATTAGCCAAATAGTGAAAAAATTGATATAAGTTCTTGTATTTAAATCGTATATTTATTATGGATGAAGCCGGTAAATAACCTGACAAAGGAAGTTTAATGGAAACACTTGCACGAGAAAAAGACGACGATAAAGTGGTGGATAATATAATAGAGCTCAATAAACTAAACGATCTAGACCAGGATCATTTAGCAAGCGGGCCAAAGGAGCCGACTGCGACCAGGAAAGATCTACAACTGGGGAGAAGGTTGTTTCATGGGGGAAGTGGTTTTTTGATTGGTTCCTGTTATTGGATGTTTTTTACCCATCAAAGGGCGGTGTACCTTTTAGGCCTGGTGACTTGCTTATTATATCTGCTGGAGCAAATAAGAATAAGTTATCCTGAATCAGCTAAAAAATTAACACTCATAAATAAATATTTTTTAAGGGGCGAGGAATATTTAAAAGAATCATCGGCCATACCCTATGCGGTGGCCTTATTACTGACGATCATTACTTTTCCTCAGCCTGTAGCATTAGTGGCCATCTATACCCTGGCGCTGGGAGACCCTCTCAGTGCGATTATTGGAATAAAGTTTGGCAAGCATCATATCGTTAAACATAAATCCATTGAAGGTTCGATTGCTTTTTTTGCATCCTGTTTTATTTGTTGTTTTGTGGTGCTGCTTGCGACTTTTGGTTACGACTTTGCCGGTAAAATTCTAGGGGTCTCCTTTGTCTTGGCCTTTTTTGCCTCACTGTTTGAAATGCTTCCACTGAAATTGGATGATAACCTGACTATTCCTTTGTTTGTGTCAGTGTTTTTATGGATTATGTGCGGTTTTTCTGAATTACCACTTTAATCCTTGGTGGTATGGACATAAGAGCCATCCCAGTCAGCGGGTGGTGGATTTAAAAGAAAATTGTTACAGGTTTCATACATCCTCTTGGAGGATTTATCTTCTGGGAATTTTTCTTTTAATTCTTTAAAAATATTCAAGGCTTCTTGAAATTTTTTATTCAGATATAAATCAAAAGCAGTGTTAAATTTTAAAAGTGAATCAAGATCTTTTTTAAAAGGATGAAAAGAGTGGAGGACTTCAAAGATCGTCACCGCTTCATGCTTGCCTTTGACTTTGACTTTATCAAGTGTCCGAATGGATAAGTTTTTTCTAAGTTCGTCTGGAATACTTCGGAGGGTAAATTCAGAAATATTTAATTGTACCCCATAAAATTTACATAAACTCTCAAGTCTTGCTCCCAGATTCATTGAATCGCCAAGCGCGGTATAGGCAAAAATTTTGTCTGATCCCATATTACCAACTGAACATTCCCCGGTATTGAGTCCTATACCGTGTTTAAATTCTGGAACATTCCATTCTTTAAGGGTTTGGTTGATTTCAGGAAGAACTTCAATCATTTCAATCGCAGCGGTAACTGCCTGATAAGCGTGATTGGGAACATTTAAAGGAGCATTCCAAAAGGCAACGATGGCGTCTCCAATATATTTATCAACAGTACCAAAATGTTTGAATAAAATATCGGTCATTTTTCCCATATAAAAATTAAGTGATTTTCCCAGAAGTTCAGGACCGAGTTGTTCACTGATCGAGGTAAAATCACGGACATCAGAAAAGAATGCGGTGATTTCCTTTTTTTGTCCGCCCACCTTTAGTTTGGATGGATCAGCGAGCATTTCATCAACGATGGTGGGTGAAACATAGCGAGAAAAAGTTCCTTTGATCTGCTTTTTTTCCCGACTGGTAATATAGAAGCTTAGGAAGGTGTTCCATAAATAAATCAAAATAACAGAGAGCAAGGCAAAGAAGAGTTTGACTTCATACCCCTTGGGGATAAAGTAAAGTTTATCAAGGTAAAACATGCTGATGCCGATTAAGGTTACCCCGATTAAATCGAAGATGGCGTTACCAAAAAATTGAATCAGAATGATGAGAATGCTTCCTCCAATAATCATGGCCCAGCTGATGGTAGCGGTGGTATCTTTATCCTGGAAGGTGAATCCGTTTAAGAGCATGCTGACTACATTCATATGGGCATAGACTCCTGGAAGATTGGTGCTGACCGGGGTATTTCGTAAATCGTGAGCTCCCAAGGCAGATGAACCGATAAAAACGATGGTGTCGTGAAAAATTTTCTTCAATTTTTCATCATTGTCTTTAGCATGAAGAATGTCATAGATGTTGACACTCGGATATTTATCCCTACCTCCCGTCCACCTAATTTTAGTAGTTCCCATAAAATTAATATTCATTTTATGGTGGTCGAATCTGAGTTCTCTTTGGTTTGCATGAAAAACTAAATTTATTTTTTGGTTGGTATAAGCGGTGTATGCAATCAGTGACAACGAGGGGAGATTCAGATCGCTGATGTTGGCAGCAATGGTGTAATATCGAAAAACACCATCTAGGTCAGGGTCGGCAGTAAGAAAACCAAGGAGTGGTCCAACTTTTAAGAGTTTATCAATGGGATAGTTGGAGCGGCTGATATATTTTTGGTAGGTGTTTTCCGAAACATCAGCATCAATAATAAAATTTAACAAGTCATCAGGAATTTCCTCGAAGGTAAGATGGGTGGGTATGGTCTCGATTGAATATGGTAAAATAATGTGCTTACCCTTTTTTTCCTGAAATTTGAAAATTGCCTGGGCAAACACATCGTCATCAGAGATTTCTCCTTTACAACTGGGGGTTTCTTCAGAAAAAATGGCATCAAAACTTATAACCTTCGCGCCAAAGTTATCGAGTTTGGTTATGATTTTTGCCCAGACGGCTCTGGGGATGGGCCATTGTCCGATTTTGCTTAAGGATTCGTCGTCGATTTCTGCGAGGACAATTTTATTTTCACTTTTATTAGAAGTATAACTTATCCTTTTATCATAAAAAATGTCTTCAAGGGTAGCTGGCAGTTTGAGCAGCGTTTTGTCACTGTAGGCGAATTCTTTCATTTCTTTAACCACCAAAGATAAAAATACTGATGAAAAAGTTAAAATAATGATTACGGTGATACCAATAATACGGATGATTTTTCCAATCATTTAAAATTCCCTTGAAAAGTATGCTTCAATGATAACTTTACTTGGTAGTTTGGTTAAGAATAATTTTGGTCAATAGTTTACCTGAGGATAGCCAACCAAACCAGACGGGTATTAAAAAATGGTCATCCCTATATTAAACATGATGATGTGAGAGTAGATGTGCTTATCGATATTTGCATATTCGATCGATTCAATTTCCTTATGATTGCTGGCATCTAGCAAGGATATTTTTTTAACGGCAGTGAGGGTATAGGCGAATTCCATATAGACTGGATGCATTTCCCGGTAGGGTAGGTTTTCCTCGATGCCAAAAATCAAAGTGGCCCCCTCGGTTAGATAAGCGATCCGGTTATTATTGGTGAAGGTTCCTCGCCTGACTTCATAATTCTTCATTTTAAGGGTGTGTTGTGACCAACTGGGACCAAGTCCCAGATAGGGTTGCCAGACTTTTTTATAAAGGGTTTCAAAGTGATATTTGAGACAAACTGCGATCACAAAGGTGCGAATCGCCGCACCACCTTCCACTGAAACGTGCTCCAGTTCTGATTTGATATGATGAACGGTTCTTCCCCAATAGGAATTTCCCGAAGCATTGATTTCCCACGGGGAAAAGTTATAACCTCGAAAGGTTAAATTGGAAAAACGAAAACCGGCATTGACATTGAATCCACCTCCCCAAAAATAATCATTACCCGGATCAAAGGATTTAACCCCGCCAAAAGCGGCAGTGGCTCCACCTCGCAAAAGGATGGCCTTCTCGTTGGCGTGTCCAGTTGTGATCAAGAAAAAAAACGCTATGAATGTGGTTAATGTTAAATATTTTATCATTTAAAAATCCAGGTAAAGTCGGGTCATCACTTGTCCATCTTTGGAGATATCAGGAGTGATGATCATTTTTCCGTCATAAAACCAAAACAACGTGGCCGGGTTGATCACATGGCCAAAAAAACGTCCGAGGGGATTGCCGGTATTGAGTAAATACATGGAAAGATTTTCAATGCCATATCCGAGAATGGAGCCAAGCACCGGAGTATTGAAAAGATCCGGAGCACTGGCCGGTTCGGTATAAACCTCCACGGTAAATTCAAAAAGTGCACTTGATAGAGAAGTCAGCAAAAATGCCTGCCCTTTGTTATATCCACAGGCCCGGTAGTACAGATAAAGTTGGCTGCCTGAAATGGGATGGACCATGACGTTCCAAAAGGGGGCATCATGATCAAAAACAATATTGCCGAGATTATCTTTGTACCTAGTCCAAGAGCCTTTCGAGGCCACGGCTTCCGGCTGGGTCAAGGGATAAAGGACCAGGGTTAACCCATAGGCAAAGCCCAGGTCTTTAAAAATTTGGGTGGTGGAATGGGGTTTTTCAATATAACCAAAATGGTATTTGGGGGTTCTCGCCTTTTGCGATTCATTGAGCTGTTGGTTTTTATAAAGATCCTCTTTGGTCTGGGCACCAAGCATGGAGGTTTCTAAAATAAACCATATAGTTAATAATATAATTTTCATGAAGGTCGGAACTTAGCATAATTGATCCAAAATGATTAGTAGAAATCTTGAATTTTTATCAGCGCATGCTTCAAAGAGTCAACTTCTTCAAGGGTATTATAGAAGGCAAAGGATGCCCGTACGGTGCCTGGAATTTTTAATCTGGTCATTAAAGGTTCGGTACAATGGGTTCCAACCCGGAGGGCCAGGCCTTGCTTGTCTAAAAGTGTTCCCACATCAGAGGGATGGATGTTACCCAGCAGAAAGGAAATAATGGCAGATTTTTTTTGGGCATTACCAATAATCCGGAGATTGGGAATTTGGGTAAGTGCATGGGTGGCATAGCTTAGGAGGGCGTTTTCGTATTGCTGAATTTTTTCCAAACCAATAGATAATATATATTCCAGGGATTTTTTAAAGGCAATCACTTGTCCGATCGGCGGAGTGCCTGCTTCAAATTTGTAAGGTAGATCGTTATATAAAGTTTTTTCAAACGAAACATGATGGATCATTTCCCCACCTCCCATATATGGCGGCATGCTTTCCAATAGGGACTTTTTGCCATATAAAATGCCAAGACCCGTGGAGCCTAGGGCCTTATGGGCAGAACAGACCAAAAAGTCCGGATCCAAAAGCTGGACATCAATTTTTTCATGCAGAAATGATTGGGCCGCATCCAAGATAAAATAAGCGCCAAACTCATGGGCAAGGGTGATCATTTCAGCGACCGGGTTGATGGTTCCCAGGGTATTGGAAATATGAACGATTGATACAAGCTTGACCCTTTCATTTAGCATCTTTTTATATTCCATGAGATCAAGTTCCCCGTCATCATTCATGGGTACAACTTGAATCCGCGCACCCGTGGTTTTGGCAATTAATTGCCAGGGGACAATATTAGAGTGATGTTCCATCTGGCTGAGTAAGATGGTATCATCTGGATGTAAAATACTTTTACCAAGACTGCTGGCAATCAGGTTAATCGATTCCGTGGCGCTTTTGGTGAAAATAATCTCATTAGTGGAACTAGCATTTAAAAAACATTTGAGAGCGGTGCGGGTTTCTTCAAACTTGGAGGTGGAAATGGATGCCAGGTGATGATTACTGCGATGGATATTGGCGGTTTCAAATTGATAATAGTTTAATAGTTCATCGAGCATGACTCGGGGTTTTAAGGTGGTGGCGGCATTGTCGAGATAAATGATTTTTTCCGTTATGGGGTTGGCACCAGAAAAAAACGGAAAATCATTCCTGATTTTAATCATGTCTGGATCATCCCGGGATGGGGGTTTAAGTAAAACTGAAGATTCCATGCTGGCACCGGTTAGTTACGCTTTGGTCAGAAGATAAGGTTTCTTTATTATTTAAAATGTAATCATTTAAGATCTGTCTTATTTTTCCACAAGGGGATGCTTCGATGATTTCCCTGGCAAAGGCGTGGTAGAGCATTTTTTTGGCCTGGTTATCATCAATACCCCTAGTCTTTAGATAAAACAGCTGCTCGGCATCCATTTGCCCAGTGGTGGCGCCATGAGTACATTTTACATCGTCGGTATCAATCATCAGTTGCGGTCGGGAGGTCATATGGGCCTTTTCACCTAAAATAATATTTTTATTAAGTTGAGTTGACACCGAATGCTTGGCATCTTTGGTTATAGATACTTTACCCGTAAAGACTCCATGCGATTGATCCTTTAAAATACCTTTGAATAATTGATGGCTATAAGTCTTTTCATATTGGTGGACTATCTCAACATAATGATCGGATTGCATTTCATTTTTTAAATCATATAGGCCATAAAGATTGGCCCTGGCATTTTGATCCAGCAGACTGATGTGCTGGTTTTCCCTGGAATTTTTACCACCGAGGGAAATGAGCTGGGTGTTTAATATGGCATTTTGATCAAGACAGGCCTTGATGGTACTGATGTGTAGGCTGTTATCTGATTCCATTTGCAATTTGGAAAAATCAATCACAGCATTTTTTTTCAAATTTAAGTAGAGAGCCGAGTTGGTGACGTAGTAATGGGACTCTATTCCCAGGTAAAGATGGAGCGAAAAAAGATTGGCGTAGGAATTTTCCAGGGCCTTAATCAATACACAAGGGGTTGACATGTGTTGCTTGAAATTATCCGTGGTAATATGAAAAGTGCTGATGATTTCGGAAGATTTATAATCGGGAGGGATAGTCACTTGGTATATGTTGCGGGTGTGGAGAATATTCATCAGGCCAAAGAAGCTTTTTTGATCCAGTAATTTTGCCGCTTCATCTAGCTCATCACGATTGGTTATTTTATTGATAAAAATGCCCTTTGGAAGCATGGTCTGTGCCTGGGATAATTCACCATCCACAAAAACAATCTTGTGTTTGAAATAATTTGAGAACTGGTTTAAGAGTAGGGTTGAAGACGTGCTGGTAACCGGGACAGGATTGAAATCCAAATGGTCAAAATCACTTTCTTTGATTTTACTATAGCGAAAAAACTCCTCGCTATTACTGGGAAAGGAATGCATTTTAAAAAGGGGAAGCAGTTTTTTTTTGAGTTGGAGTAAATGCATATGATCATTATCCACGGGTTCCTTATGGGAAATTTCATTTGTTAAATAATTGACAATTGATGACGCATAAGTCATTTACCAACTCCTGTCCAATTATAGCCTTTGAGTTCTAATTCAAGGGCTAGATCTTTGGTGCCTGACCTGATTATCTTTCCATCGCCCAGCACATGAATAAAGTCAGGGATGATGTGATCAAGCAGACGTTGATAGTGGGTAATCAAGATGGTGGAGTTAAAGGGTCTTTTGAAACGATTGATTCCTTCGGCCACGACTTTCAAGGCATCAATATCGAGTCCGGAGTCAGTTTCATCCAAGATGGCCAGTTTGGGATCAAGAATCATTAATTGCAAAATTTCATTTTTCTTTTTTTCACCTCCAGAAAAGCCTTCGTTGATGGAGCGATCAAGAAAAAGTTCTTTCATCTCGAGGATGTCCATAATCGGATGCAAAAAATCTATAAAATCATCTTTGCCAAGAAGTTTTTTGCCTTGGGCCTTCCAAACGTTATTGACAGATTCTCTTAGAAAACCCAGGTTGGAAATGCCGGGTATTTCGGTGGGATATTGAAATCCCAAAAAAATTCCGGATTTTGCTCTTTCATGAATTTCTAATTCGGCCAGGTTGATGTATTCTTGTCCATCAAAAAATTCAATCGAGCCCTCGGTGATCTGGTATTTGGGATGTCCTGCCAGCACTTTGGCCAGGGTGGATTTGCCTGAACCATTAGGCCCCATAATGGCGTGGATTTCACCTTGGTTGATTTCCAGATCAATCCCTTTGAGTATTAATTTATCATCCACCATGACATGTAAATTATTTATTTTGAGCATATAAATCCTTAACCTACACTATTTTCCAGCTTTATTTCGAGCAACCTGGAAGCTTCTGCGGCAAATTCTAACGGGAGTTTTTTAAAAACATCTTTGCAAAAACCATTGATAATCATTGAAATGCATTTTTCCCGGTCAATTCCCCGGGATTCCAGATAAAAAAGCTGATCTTCATTGATTTTTGAAGTGGACGCTTCATGTTCAATGGTGGCCGAGTGATTGTTTACTTCGATGTAGGGAAACGTGTTGGCCTTGGATTTTTCTCCCACCAACATGGAATCACACTGGGAATAATTCCTGGCATGGTGGGCGTTTGGGAGAATTTTAACCAGGCCACGGTAGGTGTTACTTGATTGATCCGCACAGATGCCTTTTGCAATAATCGTACTTTTGGTATTTTTACCAATATGAATCATCTTGGTGCCGGTATCTGCTTGCATGTGTCCGTTGGTTAAGGCCACGGAGTAAAACGCCCCTTGCGAATTTTCGCCGATGAGCAGACAACTGGGGTATTTCCAGGTGATGGCCGATCCGGCTTCCACTTGGGTCCAAGAGATTTTGGAATTGACCCCCAGGCATTTGCCTCTTTTGGTGACAAAATTATAAATGCCTCCCACCCCTTGGTGAGTTCCGGCATACCAATTTTGTACTGTGGAATAATTGATTTCAGCATTCTCCATGGCAATGAGTTCAACAACTGCGGCGTGGAGTTGGTTTTCGTCTCTTTGAGGGGCCGTGCAACCCTCTAGATAATTAACCAGGCTGCCCGCCTCGGCAATAATGAGTGTGCGTTCAAATTGTCCGGTTTTACCTTCATTAATTCTAAAGTAGGTGGATAAATCCATCGGACATTTAACCCCTTTGGGAATGTAAGCAAAGGAGCCATCGGTAAAGACTGCTGAGTTCAAGGCAGCGTAATAATTATCTGTGTGTGGTACAACGGAGCTTAAATATTTTTTTACGAGATCCGGGTATTCTTTGATGGCCTTGGAAATGGAGCAAAAAATGATGCCCAGTTTGGATAGTTCGTCTTCGTGGGTGGTTCCCAGTGAGACACTGTCAAAAACTGCATCAATGGCCACCGATGAAAGCCTCTTTTGTTCTTCCAGTGGAATTCCAAGCTTGGCAAAGGTCCTAAGTAATTCAGGATCTACTTCGTCCAGGGATTTTTTTTCATTGAATGATTTGGGAGCACTGTAATAATATATTTCATCCAGATTAATAGGAGGAATTTTTAAATTTGCCCAATGGGGCGGGGTAAGAGTTTTAAAATGTTGGTAGGCCTTAAGCCGGAAATCAAGTAACCACGGAGGTTCCTCTTTTATTTTCGATATCTGTAAAATGGTGTCCTCACTAAGCCCGATATTAAATTTAAAGGAATCAATATCCGTTGCAAAACCGTACTTGTATTTCGTGTCGATTGACTTCATTTTTCCAGGCTTACAAGACCATTTCTTGAGCTTCATTTTCAGTTGGTCTGTTTAGCGGGTGAGTTTCATCCCGGTTACTGTATGAAGCTTCAATTATTTTTAAATCATCGAGGTTTATATTTTTTTCCAGAATTTCATCTAAAAAAAGTTTGGAGAGAACTTCATTCACCTTAAGATTGAGCTTCAAGGTGATATTTAAAAGCGCAAAATCTTCGTTTTGGGCCTTTTCAATCTCGTTTTTTTCCAGTGACCGATGCTCGTTGACTGTTCTTAAAATATCCATATAGGAGATTTCGCTTAATTTTTTATTAAGCTGGTATCCACCCTTTACGCCTTTAGTGGAATCAAGGATATTAATGCGGTGAAGAGACTGCAAAACTTTGGCGGTGGTATCAAAGGGTATGTGAAAAGAATCTGAAATTTCTTGAGCGCTGGTCAGGCTTTCGCTTTGCTTACTGGAAATATATTTCAAAGCAAGCAGTGAATAAATAATTTTTTTATTAATTTTAAACATAACTACCATCCCTGTAAGTGCCATTAAATTAGCACGAATTAATTGAGTACAAAGATAAGTGTCTTTTCTTCCGATTTAATTACAAAATATCGGGGCCCATCAGTGAACTTATGTCCCTAACATTTATCAATTTTGGATGACAAAGGATGATTTAGTGCACCCCGCTTGGCGTTAATTTCAACAAATTAATGAAAAATTGGATCTTTTTTTTGGCATTCATCTTGCTCAGTAGATTTTCATTGATTGCTTTTCCTAGGAGGGAATATGAAAAAACTATCATTAGCTTTAAGTTGTGCCTTATTAGTCAGTTTGAGTGCATTTGCTTATTTTGAATTTGATTACGATAATGACTACAATCACGGGAATGGAAATTCTTATAATTCAGGGCTTAGATGCCAAGCAACGGACGACGGTTGGGAGGAACACTTTGGTGGACATTCCTCATGTGGCGCTTGCTTACGAGAACATGAAGATTGCACCATGAGATGCTACGAAGATGAGGTTGTTGCTACTGCTGAAGGCAGAAACCAGTATGGTGAGATTCAAACCGTGACTGCCATGGATCGAGATAGCATTTATGCTAGAGAAAGGGCCTTGGACCGATGCTATAATCAACGACTTTCCAATTGTACCATTGTGGATACGGACACTAATTCAAGATTAGTCAGGTCAGAGCGATGTTTCGGCCATAATAACAATAATAATGGTGATGGATATAATACTTGTTCATACCGAGAGTATTATAGAAGAAGACCAGATGTGAAAGCTTCAGGAATGGATGCGTTAACTCACTATAACCGATATGGAAAAAATGAAGGAATGTGTCGTCCAGTTCGATAATATCTGAAGCATTACAAGTTAGTTTAGCAAAGAAGGTTACCAGCGGTAGCCTTCTTTGTTATTTCACAATATCTAAAGCTTACATGCGAACTGGTGTTTTAATTCCCAAAAGCTCAAGCCCTGTTTTGATAGCCTTTGCAGTAGCTTGGGAAAGATGAAGTCGCATCAATTGCATTTTGGGGTTATCGGCTTTTCCGATGGGGCACTCAGCATAAAAATTATTAAAGATTTTGGCGAGTTCATAGAGGAAGGTGCATAGCAAGCTTGGTTTGTTTAAAGCAGCCGCTTGGACGATGATCGTGTTAAATTGCATTAATTTTAAAATCAATGCCTGTTCAGAAGGCTCGTTTAATAATGCAAAATCGCCAGGGGCATTGGCATTAAAATGATATTTTTCCAGCATGGAGTGAATGCGGGCGCAAACATATTGGAGATAAGGCCCGGTGTCGCCATCGAGTTTTAACCATTCATCCATGATAAAGACTATTTTGCGGTTGGGATCCATCTTGAGCATACCGTATTTGATGGCACCATCGGCAATTATATGGGCCGTCAGCTGGATTTCTTGATCACTCCAGTTGCCAATATATTTGTTTAAAAAATTGGACTTTATGGTTTCTTCCATTTGATTAGTCAAATCCGTGAGAGGGATGATATTTCCCGACCTAGAACTCATGGCCCCGGTGGGAAGTTCCACAAAATCATATTGGAGGTGATGACAATCTTTAGCATGCTCAAATCCGATTTTTTCTAATACTTTAAAAACTTGTTTAAAGTGAAACTCTTGCCGGTTGTCCACTACATAAATACTTTTATCAATTCCAAATTCAAGAAATTTTCTATAAGCCAGTTCGATATCCTTGGTGGAGTACATTCCGGTACCATCACTTTTAATGACAATGCAAAAACCCAGGTTGTCTGCGCTTAGATCCATGCCAATGGCACCTTGGGATTCTATGAACAGTCCACCCTCTTTTAATTGATTGACCCGTTTGAGAGAGTCCGAATCCACTTCGGATTCAAAATACCACCGATCAAAGGTGACATCGGCCCAAGCATAAGTGCGATTGAATAAATCCAGTGACCATTGTCTGGTGGTTATCCATAGCTCGTAAAATTCACCTTTTTTCTCTTCTAGCTGACGGAGTATTTCGGTGAGTTTTTGTTTGGTGGAGGATTCTTCCTCAGTATCTTTTTGATCTTCCACGGCCTGGGAAGCCAGAACATAAATCTTGCCCAGCCAATCACCGTGATTTTGGGTGGGAAGGGCCTCTTTATTTATGTACTTTAAATACCATAAACATTTGGCCACATGGGTTCCCACATCTCCTGGATAGGTCGAAGCAATAACCTGATGGCCCAGGTAGCGGTTTAGTCGAACCAGTGAGTTACCCAGGCATAAATTTCTCATATGTCCCACATGCAGGATCTTATGAGTATTGGGCTGGGAATATTCAATCATGATTTTTTCGGTATTTTGAATTAGGGTTTTTTTAAAAAAATCACCTTGATTTATTTGTAAAATGAGTTCTGGGGAAACATTTTTAAGATTCAAAAAAAAGTTTACATAAGGTCCCACCGGCCTGATTTCTTCAATGAATTGGCTTTTGGTGATGGTAGAAGCCAGGGTTTGAGCGATTTGAACCGGGGATTTTTTGAGTAGCTTGGAAAGAGGAAAGGCCGGAAAGGCCAGGTGCCCCATTTCCAGATGGGGAGGGGTAGTTAATTGGTGGTAGATCTCTGATACGTCCGCTGAATTGGAGGAAGTTATTGTATCGATGGCCGTTTTAATTTGGATGGCGATATGTTTAATTGTTTCTTGGTGCAAAACTTCCATATAAAAATCCTGTTCATTATTAGGTTAACATGATTAAACATACTACAGACAGATTCGTTCGTACATCGAACTTTATCTTGTTCGATGACAAATTATTTCATTGCGGTTATTCTTTTCCCTTCGTGGGATATTGATAAAGAAAGTGCCGCTTAAAAAGTTCAAAGCATGCAAAGGATTGTCTTAGTCAACTACTCAATTACTTCATAATCCATTGGAAGATGTAGCGTTTAAAAAAGTGTACGTTTTCAGTTGATGGACGAAGCGGTGACTAATTTCCCATGGAAAAATACCAAGGAGAATTTGCGGCATGTGATATTATATCTATGAGAAATAAATTTGAGGTTTTAATTGAAAACGATGGGAGTAAACATGAATGAGAGAAGCAAAAAAATGATCTTGCTAGGGGTATTGGTCATTTTATTAACTGGTTGTCCTGAGGAGTCCAACGATCCGGCAACCTTGCAGCTTAAACAGCTAATCAGCGATAATGCTTTGGAAGTACCGGCCTATACCGACTTTAAAGATATCAGTTCGATCACGCCCATTCCAGCGGCTACCAAACTTGATTTGGCCAGTCTTGCCAGGATGGCACTGCTTAAGAAAAATTCCATTCAAAATGTTATTATCAGTCCCTCCAAATATAATGAGGCAGAAAAAAACATTCAAAATCGGTTTATAGGTGATAATGCTGGCCCTGAACTCAAGGCCCTTTTGAAATTGGTGGCCTACTCAAGGCAACTGCAGTCTAATCACCCCTATAGAATCAATCCCTTTCTTCCTTTTTATACCATCAGATCAGAAAATGAATTGCTAAATAAACAAAAAGTGGGGCCTGCCGCACTTCCTATCGGACTGATTGAGCAAACCAATTCCTACCAGGGAAAAGTGATGTTTAAAACACCCCAAGGGGAAACGGTCAAGATTGATAATTTAGTGTTGAAACCAAATAGTGTGCCGGAATCTGGCAGTATGTTTCTACTTGATCATGCTTTATTTCCTATAAGGGATATCTTTAATGACAAAACCGGTATTATCGAGGATATCATCATTCACGAATTTACGCATATTATGCACGGTGAGATAACCAAAAATGATCTGGATATTGACTTTGCGATCAGAAGTAAGGATTCAGAAACCGGACACGATGCCAACGTTATTTCCAACCCATATCTGGCATTAATTGAAGGGTTGGCAATTGGAATGGAATCACTTTACGGTTTCGGGATGGCCCAACAAAGACATCGCACAGACGCAGAAAATAAAAAATTCTTTGCCAACCTCAGGCATCATTTTAACGAGAGCATTGCTAAAAAATATGGTTTTTTAATTAATCGCCAGGAGTATGTAAGAAACGGATCATACGTTTATAACTTGTATGATTTTTCCAAATGCTCTCTTCGGAATGTAAAAATGCAGGATATTAAAACAGTCGATGGCAAAGTGCTTAGCGTGGAGGAAATGCTGGCGGCCATTAAAAATGGTCAGGACGTAACTGAAATGCTTGATCAGTTTATGGATAACTTTTCTTTTGCCAAATATGAGGATCGCTTTTACGGTGCCACCATTCCGGTTGCCCCCCGTGAGCTGGATGCTAGTTGCGTGTTTAATCCTCCTTCCCGTTTGGAATCCAATGAAGGATTTGTCGCTGGAATTATTTTCCGTTTAATGACGAGAGCGCTTGGTAAATGGGAACATGAGGATTGCCAGGTGATGGCAAAGGACACTCCGGTTAAGTGGAATTATAAGGAAAGTTATGTGTATAAGGATTTAAAGCAGCCAGAATTAAAATGGCCATCTTACACCAAAACCCGCACGATAGCTTCTTTATCAGAGGAAGCAAAACAAAAACAGGATGAACGTTTCTTGCTGGCATTCAGAGAGCTGATTTTGGGACTTAAAAATTCCCAGGCCGGCACTATCGGGGAACTCATAAAATATTTTCTAGATTCTGATCAACTATCCAGGCAGGAAAAATATCGGGTGGCTTTTCAATTTCTTAAAGCTTCCCACGCTCAATTCACGCCCCAGGGTTCGGTGCTTAGAAAAATGTTTAAGGATAATAAATCCATTAATGACCATCAAGTAAGTGGCAACGTTTGCAGAACCATTTACAACATGATCGATGATAAAGATGTCGATAAGATAGTGGCGCTGGCCAATCAATCTGCGCCCATCTATGTGGAGTTTTCCGGAAAGCTTAGAACCAGTGGTGAGAAAGCTGTGAAAACCAGGATTAATATTAATAACGCCCACCATGTCGATTTGATAGATATGTTCAAAAAAAATGACCAGGCTATAGTCGCCTTGGCCCACAAGCTTGATGCCGGGGATACGTTTAAAAGTGCGCATGAATTTATTCAATATGTAGAAAACCAGATGGGTGTGAGTGAAAAAGAAAAGGTTGAAAAAATGCTTGCCCAGGCTCAGGCCAGTATCAAGGAAAATGAAAAATTACGATCGAGCTTTTCTTTGAATAGTATTATGGAACCACTCCTTCGCTATTGGAATGAGCCGCTTTTTGATAAAAATATTCGTTTAAAAAAGATTGAGGTTGAATCAAAAAATTAGTGGAGAGTGGATGTTTGAATTGATTTATTTATGATAAAGGGCCATTTTTTGGCCCTTTATTTTTTTCTCTTTTTTTTTTTAGCTTAAAAAACAGGGCCATTAGAAGGCGCTTGTCCACCAAGTTGTTTGCAAGTTAAACTAACTTCTTGGTCGTTAACATAAACTTTTGCTTCCAAATAGAGCCCCATTATGAATTGAAATTTGACATTTGTGTTTTCCGGATCAAAGTTATCGATTGCTAAATCTGGCATACCGCCGGCAAGTGTAAAGTAGGTCGGCTTTTGGTTATTATGCAAAACTCCGTTTAGAAAAATGTCAAGATTGTCCAGTCTTCGCGGGTTATTATTAAAGGTGATATCTACATAGTTGCCTGCAGAGCTGGTGCATTTGTATCTATAAGTTTCGGCAAATGATGTGTTAATAAGTAAGCTGGAAAAAATCAAAAATGCGGTGATAAAAAGTTTCATGGGTTACCTCCGAGGCCAAATTAAACCTTATTTTTTTACAAAAAGATCAGGTTGTTATTAGTGCTAGCCGTTTTACCATAAAAAACGCCATGCGTTAGCATAAATTATCAAGTGAGTAAAAATTACCATTCAGTGTATGCATCAAGAAATGACCCAGGACTTAAAAAACCATATGAATTATTTTCAAATGACAATTTCTTTCTTTTTCATTTGTGATAGAAGCCGCCTTAACAATTAAGGGTGATCTCACACAAAAAAGGGACACTACCAACCTAAGGAGTGGATATGAAAAATTTCATTATGCTAATCACTTTCTGTATAAGTGCACAAGCTGCTTTAGCTGATTCAGTCAGTGACCACCGAGTTTATGCGGCTTCTTTTGATGGAAATTCTTGTAAGGCTGTGGTGTCTGGATTTCATTGGGCATTACCGCAAGAGGAAATGCTAAAAAACGCATTTATTGCGCACGGAAAAAATGAGGTTTGTAACGAACTTAAAACCAGAATGGCCCATTTCAATGCCATGGCAACTTCCGAAAGTGGTCTACAATACGTGAAAAACAATAAGGTTTTTGGTCCGATTTTAGGGATAGCAATTGAAGAAGTTGCTGGATTTAAAGTCATGACCCGAGTTACTCAAGAGTCTGGGTTAGAATAGACCCATTTGGATTGATTTGGGGAAGAACCGAGTTCTTTCCCAAATTTTCGATCTGCTTTAGGACAAATTATGAAAAATGTCTTGTTTGCTTGTTGCTGGATAGTGCTTGTGTTTAGGACTTCGGTGTTGTTATCTAATGAAGCCTCCAAAATAAAATCAGTATTTGTAACTGATATTAAAAAGACCGAGTTATTTGATGTTTATTCCTATCCCGCTAAGCTCACCAGTGAAAAGCAATCCTATATATTGGCGCAAAATCAAGGCAGAGTGGAAAAAATTTTTAAAAAGATAGGTGAGCCAGTTGCCAAAGATGAGATTGTGTTAACCATTAAACATGATGATCCCGCTTTTGATTACCGGCCTCAAAAAATAATATCTCCGATTGGCGGAGTGGTGGCCGCTTCGACGGTGGAAGAAGGCAGCAAGGTTTCGGTGGGAGATAAACTGGGACTGATTATTGATCCATCTAAAATTAAAATCACCGTGGAGATAACCCTTAAGGATATCAACGTGATCAAGGTAGGAACGGTGGGGAAGCTAAGTTCTCCAGATACTGGTCTGGAAGTGGATGCCGTGGTGACTCATCTTTCTCCCATGATTGATCCTTTAACCGGTACCGCTGCAGCACAACTTAAAATAGACCGGCCGGAAAACTTTAAAATTGGAACGGTAGGAGTGGTTACTTTTAAGGCCAATGCCAGGTCAGGATTTGAACTGCCCAAGGATGCCATTGTTTATCTTGGAAAAAAAACCTTTATACGTCATGTGGATAAAAAAAATATTATTAACCGGGTGGAAGTGGAAATCAAACCTCGATCAAGTAGTGCAGTGGAAGTGATTAAAGGGGTGACGGAAGGTCAGAGAGTGGTGATAAAAAGTTCTGGCTTTTTACAAGATGGTGCCGTGGTAAAAATTGAAGAAGGACAAAAAGAGGTTAAATGAAGGGGGTATATTCATCACCACTACGGGTTTATATGATCATGGCCTTACTGGCGGTGATTGGAATTTATTCTGGACTTAATCTGCCGGTGTCTCTTTACCCCAATAGTAGCAAACCAACGATTTGGTGTCAGGTGGGGTTTGGCAGTTTGAATACTACCGAGTTTTTAGATTCTTATGGAAAAAATATCGAATACCAATTAAAAAACATCGAAAATGAAGGCCTCAAAGTTGAGAAATTAAAAGCAGACTACTCGCAAACCCAGGTTCATTATCAAGTGGAATTTGGCTGGGGGAGTGATCCTCGGAAGGCCAAAAGTGAAGTGACCAATATTTTAAATGCACTTTCGGCTTCATGGCCTAAGGAAATAAGAGATAGTCTGTGGGTTAATTACTGGTCCAATTCGTCGGGTTTTGTGGCCATAAGTTTTTTTAGTGATAAAAGAACCATGGATGAATTGTACGATATTTTGGACCCTGTCATCACTCCTAAAATCTCCAAAATCAAAGATGCCGATGAGATGACGTTATGGAATCCCAACATGAAGGAGGTCAGAATAATCTTGAATCCTGAAGTGGTGAGTTCGCTTGGCATTTTTCCCAAGCATATTGAAAATCTGATTTATCAAAGTTTGATTGGAAAAACCGGAGGATCAATCACGGTCGGGCTAAACAGTTATTCGGTGCAAACGCCCCGAAGTATTCAAGACGTTTTGGATTTAAAGAATCTACTTATACCTCTTGGTGATAAGAAAATGATTCATCTTTCAGAAATTGCCACCATTGAGTATGGCCCGATTGAAGAACAGGCACAGATTCGAAAAACCAATGGTGCCACTTCGTTACTTTTGTTTGGATCACCCCGCGCCGGCGGAAATGTAAAAAAATTGGCCGAAGATGTCACCCAAATTGTAGAGGAGTCCATAAAGGAGCTCCCGGCTGATATTCAATACCGGTCTTTGGTTGATCCTTCGCATTTCATCAGGCAGTCTATTGAGAATGTGATTCATGAAGTGTTGATTGCAGCATTATTGGCGGTCATTGTGCTGTTTTTATTTGTGGGGTCCATTTCCAACACCATCACTGCCGCCATTGAAATTCCTTTGTCAATGATTATGGCCTTTATCGTAATGAAAATGACTGGCATGAATTTGAACTTGATCTCCCTAGGGGGATTTGCCTTGGCGGCAGGTATGAATGTGGATGGTTCGATTGTGGTCCTGGAAAATATATTCAGACATATGGATATATCCAAACCGAAAAATTTTGATGAAAGATTAAAGGTGATTGTTAGTGCGGTAAATGAAGTCAAGCTGCCCATCATCGCTTCCACTATTTCAACGCTGGTGGTGTTTGCCCCGCTGGCGCTTACAAAAGATCTGACCAATGCTATTTTAGGGGATCTGGCCAAGGCGATTGTCTTTTCCCATACCTTATCTATGATCATTGCGCTGATCTTGGTTCCTACCATTCGGTTGCAGATATTATCTAGAAAAAATCAGCCGGTGACCCTGCCCCCGGCGCCTTTGCAGGGAGTGATGAAATTTTTGGAGAACTTGCAAAAAGCTATTTTAAATAAACTGATTTCCCACAAAAAAGTCGGGATGAGTGTGATGGGTTTCTTCGTAGTGGCGGTTGTCATAGTGGGGGTTTGGGTGGTTCCCACGCTTAGAAGAGAAATTATTGGAAAACCGGATACTGATTGGATGATTTTAAGTTTGAACACCCACGGAAATTCCATGGTGAAGGCCATGGAAGAAATTACCGATCAGGAGGAATTTAAATTATTAGAGGAGCTCGGTGATTATATCAGCTACACTTTTGTGCAAATTCGCAGTCCCAATCAGTCCAGGATCATGGCCCGTTTAAAAGATAAAAGTGATATGAAGGTGGTGTGGGAAAAGATGGAAGCCAAATTTCAAAATACTCCGGACCTCTTTTTTTGGGTAGGTCCTTGGAATCCAGCGGAACTGCCACTTCCTAATCCACCTCATGCTTTGCTGGAAGTAAAGGGGGGAAACTTGGAGGATCAAAAGGCTTTGGCGGAGGATTTGATTTTTCAAATGCGGCAAAAAGATTTTTTTCCCAGGGTGTGGAGTGAGCCGGCAGTGTCTCATAATGAAAACATCGAAATCACGCCTAACCAGACCACTTGGCTCAATCTTTCTAGCGAAAATATGATGTTTACTTTTGATGATCTGATCGACTTATCCAGGGTGGCCACCACTGGCAAAAAAATTAATACGATGACGATTGAGGGAAAAACCGCGGAGGTCTTCCTGAAATACCCCAACCAGTTTTTTGATTCTAAAGAAAAGTTAGAAGCCTATCCCATCAGAATCAACGAAAAAATCGTGCCGTTTAAGGCCTTGGCGGAGGTATCGATAGTCAATTCCTCTCTTGAAATTTATCGTGAAGATGCCAGAGAGGTGATTAAAGTGTATGCCAGACAGGATACGGGGAAGGAGCATTTAATTGCACAATCACAAAAGGACCTCAAAAATTTTTTGGGGGAGTATTCCAAGCAAGACCATGCTCAACTTGATTTAAAAAGTAAACCAAGCATTGTGGTAATGGACGAGTCGATTGAACTTACCAATGCTCTCAACCAGCTAGGTCTGTCGGTGGCCTTGTCTTTGATACTGATCTTTTTTACCCTTTTGATGCAGTTTGGTGGGGTGGTGCACTCCCTGATCATTATGGTAGCGATTCCTTCTGGAATTTTAGGGGGATGTTTTGCTTTGTTTCTTTTTGATAGCACTTTGTCTTTAAATTCAGTGCTGGGAATTATTCTTTTAAACGGTATTGCGGTTAACAATTCAATTATTTTGGTTGATTTCATTATCAAACTTTTCAGGGCGGGACTTAGTCCGAAAGAAGCAGTGTTAGTGGCTGCCCGGAAAAGATTAAAACCTATTTTAATCACTTCGCTTACCACCATCCTCGGGATGTTACCGGTTGCTATCGGTCTTGGTGAAGGTGGTAAAATTTTACAACCGCTGGGGATTGCGGTCACCAATGGATTATGGGTTTCGACGGTCTTTACTATTTTTTTAGTGCCATTGCTTGAATACATGTATCTAAGCAGGAAAGTAAAAGTGAGTTTTGATGAGAAAGTAGTTCCTGAGGAAAAAGAATCCGCTAATCTTCCCTTGGCGGAGGTTTCTTTGTGAGTGTATGGTGTCTGGTGGTATTTTTTCTGTCAATGAATCTGTGCTCGAAAGAACTTGAATTTTTGGAAGCCCTTGATTTAATCATGAAAAATGATACCTATATCCCCCCCATGCAGGCCTATCTGGAGAGTGAAAAAACCAATCGGTTGGCCGGAGTTTTAAATTTCTTACCAACCGTTGATACTGGGTATAAAAAAAATTATGATTACATGGATGATGTAAGAAGTAATTCACTATATGTATCAACTAACTTAAACCTTTTTAAAGGCGGGGCAGACTATTACTCGCTGGAAGCCAGAAGGTTTGCGGTTAACAAATTGGAAAATGGGCTTCTAAGACTTGAGATGGAGCGGGAGAAAACCGCTGTGGTGTATCTGATAAACATGATTCTCTACAAGAGAAAATTGCATATTCAAAAAGCGATGGTGGAGATTAAGGAGCGCGCTTTAAAACTGGCGGAGAGTCGCTATCAAAAGGGGTTTGTCTCCCACGATGATGTCTTAAAGGCCCAGGTGGATTATAAAAACACTTATGCCACCTTTTATAGTGCTCAAATAGATTTCCAAAATGCCAAGAAAGATTTAACTCCGCTACTTGGTGATTATGAGATTCAAGATGTCTGGCCTTGGACTCAGCGCTTGGAGAAAATGAAAGATCTTTCCCCAGATAGTAGTGAAGAGGATCATCCCCGTATTCTGGAACTTACCAATCAATATGAACAGCAGCAAAAACTGCAAAGCTATCACCGGGGTCTTTTACTACCCAGTCTTGACTTCAATGTGTCCTGGCAAAAAAATGAAATATTGAAAAATGTTTCATATGATCGGGTAGGAGTGTTGACCCTGTCTTGGCCTTTATTTGACGGGCTTTTTAAATGGTCCAATTATAAAGCGCAGTCTGCCGAAAAAGTGAACATGGAATTTACCCTGATCAGGGAAAAAAGAAAGTTAAAAGAGGAATTAAAAAATGCCAGAGAAAAATTACATCTGGCCATAGAAACTGCCAAACAAAGAGATGAAACCCTCAAGTTATCCAAAAATTTGTATCAAAAAAATGCTCAAAGATATAATCAGGGTAAAATATCCATTACCGATTTGGAATGGGAGCAAAATCGCCTGTTGGTTTCTGAAAATTTGGCCTGTGATGGATGGGCACTGGTGCATATTAATCTACAAGAATTCTGTCATTCTAACGGAAAACTCATCAGGGCTTGCTTTTAGATTTTTTATCGTGAATAAAATACACAAAAAAAATACCATGGTGGTACAAAATGTCTGATCAGGTTATTATGCATATAATTTCAAAATTGGGAGAACATTATGAAAAGACTATTATTCATTTCTGTCATAGCATTAGCGCCTTGCTTGACGATGGCATCCAATACCCTTCTTCAATGTAATGTATCGAGCAATTCGATAATGGAAGGGAGTCCGTTCATCTCGTTGGAAATAAAACAGCAAAATGAAACCAGTATTATCAAATCTACGTTTTCGGACGATATGGGACATATAAGATGCACTTCCGGTGAAATACCGGTAAGTTCCCGGGAGATTGAACTGGCCACCTTATACTCCAATAAAGAAAAGCAATTGGAAATTTCAGTAATTTTATTAGTTGGAGTTAATGCGAAAGAACCTAAGGCCTTCATAAATGGAGTTTATGTTGATCCTAAAACCCAAGAGCAATGTATTATTAATGCTAAGTTTGATTGCGTGCAAAGCAAATACTGATTACAAATACTCAAAAGTCATCCATGTTTTATGATTAGGAGGGGTTGACCAAACCACTCGGATATTGGCCGTAAGAGGATTTAATTATCATATGGATGCATCCATCTTTTTTTTTGGAATCTTTTACCCATACTAGTTGCCGAGTTCTTGGTAGTAAAATTAAATAATGAAGTGTTTTGCACTTTTATTTATTGTCTTTCATATTCATATCCATGTAGTAAATGCGGTGGAAAATAGTCCGGACCAAGAGTTAAATGCATCGGTATCTGATATTGTCAGTACGCTGCAGACGGTGTCAGAATATGCCACTAAAGGTGGTGGCCCCTTAACATATTGTCACTGCCTTGAAAAAAACAAGAATTCATTTTGGCATCGAGTTCAAGATACATTTAAAAAATCATACCTAGCAATCCAGGGTAAGGGGGGAAGCTGGGGCGTTGATGGCCATATCCTCGCAGGGGGAGGGCAAATTAGTTTGGAAAGCCTTCGTTTTGGAAATGCGTTGACGATGCTTGATGAAAATAAGGGGATAAAATTTGCAGTTTATTGTGTAGGTGGAGTTGGTGGTGGCCCTGATCTTATTAATCTAACTGTTGATGGGGGAAGTGTGCAAACCTTTGGTAGTTGTGATTCACCAAAGGATTATGCGGGTGGATTTCTTAATCTGGGTGCTCAGGGAGAAACCGGGTATATCGCACTTGGCGCAAAACTCAGTATTAGTTTCAATATGCAGAAGTTTGCATCCTTAATGAAAAATGAGTTTGATTCATTGGAAAAACGTGATCGATTACGCCAACAATTAGTGAAATTTATTTTGTTAAATCATGAAGGCTCGAGCAGGGAAAGCTTATTAGTGGGAAAAATTGTCAGCACATTGTTGAACCCAATGACCAATTCCATGTTTTCTGTAAAAGATGTGGAACTGTTTAAAAAACTTATAACCAGTGATTATGCAGGATCAAGTCAGGGATTGATACATAAATTAAATGATTATATTCAAGCAAATGAGGCTAAAATTTG
This sequence comes from Bdellovibrionales bacterium RIFOXYC1_FULL_37_79, assembly GCA_001770015.1. Taxonomy (GTDB): domain Bacteria; phylum Bdellovibrionota; class Bacteriovoracia; order Bacteriovoracales; family Bacteriovoracaceae; genus XYC1-FULL-37-79. The sequence goes on along the minus strand of MEQB01000035.1, from coordinate 67,979 downwards.
TATGTCTCCAGGTGTTTGTGATGATCAAAAGGCCTTTGAACTGCAAGTTTTTTTGTCTTTGATTGAACAAAGCATCGGTGGCTGTCATAGCTTAAGTTATGGACTGGCGTTAGGCCCGGCGCTTTCCTTACCGGTTTCAGGGATGTTAAGTTATACCGAGTATTCGCTGGTGTCGTTGGTGGATATTAATTTTGGTGAGTTAAAATCAAAAGTAATGTCTTATGTTCCAGGTTTTATCAAAAAAAATTGGAATTTGTTTAAATCGCCGTGTGCGCCAGAGGATGATGGTAGAGGGGATAACAAATCTAATGATAAAGATAAAAAAATTGGTGCAATAATCAATAAAGCTTTTATGGCCAAAATAGATCTTGAGAAGTTAAAAAATCTTTGCGTGGAAAATGTAAAAAGATCTGCCCAGGAAACAAAAGAGGTAGCGTCCTATTTTCTTCCTGAATCATTAGCAACCAAGTTTTTTGATAAATAAAAAAAATTTACGATATAACCTTTTTACAAAGCAATAGATGCGATGCGTAAAATTTGGTATATTACCCCGAGCCTATAAAATTATTCGAGGATGCTATGAAAACTATTATTTTTTTAATGCTATTTTTATCGACATCAATTTATGCATCTTATAACAGCCTCCATTTAATAATCACCCAGGATGATATGGATAAATATCGTCAAAAAGCAGAAAGTTATGAGTTTTCAAATAGTCAGATAATGATTCAAGGTGAAAGTAAGCCAGTCAAAAAATTGGCCACCCGGGGACAAACATCAATTCAGGCCCCTCGCCGATCCTTTAGTGTCAAACTGGAAGAAAAAATAACGTTGAATAATTTAGCCAATGGACATGTGGAGCAATTTAAAACAAAAGATTTTAAATTGGTAAACATGTGGGAGGACAATGGTTATGTAACGGCACAACTGGGGTATAACTTCTTTAGAGAGTTTGGGCTTTATAAAACGCGAACGACTTATGCAGAAGTGTTTATCAACAACGTTTCCCAAGGCCTTTATTTGGTGGTGGATAATCCGGAAGTGTATGCTAAACATAAAGTAAAAGCGGAATGTTTTGTTCGAAGAGGATATGGAACCAGTTATGAAATTAAATTTCCAAAGCTTGAAGATGATAACGAAAAATATATAGATTGCGAGGAGGCCTTCCAAAGGTCGATGAAGCCTCCTAAACATTTGCAGGGGGAAGCACTTTATCAATACTTATCAAAAGTATTGAATATGAAGGCCTACTACGAGTGGTTGATGATCAACACTCTTTTAGAGAGCGGTGATTATAGTGATGAAGTTTATTTTTATGCGGTCAAAGATTTTTATTCTCCCACTTATTATTATTTTGAGATCATGGCCTGGGACCCCGATGATATATTTCAAAAGCCTCACTTGAGCATCCCTAATCTTTTAAGAAAAGAACGTTTAAAGCAAACGCTACTTATGTCACTGGAAATTCACCTGGAGAGATTAATCGATCGGGATACATATCTCTACTCAAAATTTGCAGGAGATTTAATGAAATTTCTTGAGACTGAAGTGACGGATGAATTAATTGATAGGTTAATTAAAGAAACCAGGAATAAAATTGCGCCTTATCTTGGTAATGAGCAAATTAAGGAGATGTCAAAATATGACCGTTTGGATAAAAGTATAAAGGATACCGGATATACTACCGAGTATATTGATAATTTGCTTTCCCAGTATGCCAAGCGTATAAAGGCCAGGAAACAAGACCTGCTTATTAAGGCCCAAAAGGTTTTAAAACCCTAAGAGGAATATATGTCAAAATACCTATTATCCATTTTTTGTTTGTTGATTATTTCTCCTTTCATGTTATGTGCCAAAGATGCGTCCATCACCATCAAGCTGAGTGATTATACGGTCACTGTCGTCGAAAAAAAATTATCCAATGGTGCCATATTGGATTTGTCTTATTCACCTTATCTTTTCTATAAGCATTTAAATATGGAAACTCATCGTTATGTTGCCCCAAAAGACCCACTTGGCCCAAGAACAGACTGGGCCTATATCCCCAATTATCCCTTGAAAGGATGGGCCGATTATGCAGATCTAATGAAAGCGGAAGATTTTCACATCACTTTGTCCTCCACTTCAGCCGATAATTGGTCACGTCTTATGAAAGTTGATAAATTAGTCCTTGAATACTTGATAAGAAATACTTTTAAAGATTTTATCAGTCGAAATTCAGGGACATTTTCTCAAACGATCAATGATTTGCGTGAAAAGCTCGGGCCGGTAATTGAATATGCTTTTTTTAATGAATCAAAACTGAATAAGAAAGATCAATACGCTTTTGAAGAAGCTTTCAAGATACTGGATAATCGCTCGGCCTTGTTCAAACCGCAGGCGAGACTGGATAAAACATTTTTAGAATTTAATTTTTTGCCTTCTATGGATAAACAAATTACCTGGTTAGCACCAATCAATCAACATCCTCTGATCGTGGTTCATGCGAGTACAGATTTCGACAAGTCATCCATGGCGAAAACGGGAATTGATCATGAAGTTAGTAAATTTAAAGCAGCAGGCCTGCCGGTAATTTATCTTGTAAACCATGATGGAGTGGCCGATCTAACTTGGTATCCTCAAGATAGAAATCCCAGTTTTGCGCTCTATTCGGCCGGCGGGGAACATAACCTTCCTCTTTATAATGCAAGCGTAACCATTGTGGGCGGATTCTTCGGGGACTATGATGATGCCCGAGGCTGTCATTTTAAGGCGATGGCAGATGCGATCACCCGATACTACCTGCATGGGAAATCACCTTTTAAAATTTATCTTCCTATTTCCGCTATTTATTTTGCTAGAGATGATATGGATACCAGGGATGGTTTTATTGCAAATGAGATATCTTCGGAGGAATTTATCAAATATGTCCATGACTTGTTATTTTTTACAGGTGATGTGGCCCAAACCCATCTTGGCGGGAGCACCGAATATACAGGGGTTATCAGCATTTCGGATTATACTTTCCTTTATTTTGTAAATGACGAATTAATTAAAACCCATGGTCACGGTCCAAGACAAGTGGAGTTTCATTTTAGCCTTGGTGAGTAAAGTCGGTGGCGGTCAGATGTCAGTTGACGCCTGTACTGATTCTCTATAAAATCGGATTGAACCAAGTCGGATCATAAAAGCAGGGGAGCTTATGGAGCTGAGATATGACAGGAATAAATGTTCACTGTCATGACCCTTTAACTTGACCCAGATAATGCTGGCGCAAGGAGATTTCAGGTGAATTCACAAATTTTGTTCAAGCTCTCTTTTGTTGATTATTCAATCTTCGTTGTGCTTTTTTTGATTACATTCTTGTTCGTGCTTTACGGCAATCGTAAGAAGCATAAAGACCGCGATTCCTTGTTGGATTATCTGGTGCTTGGCCGGCAGCTGACCCTTCCTTTTTTTATTACAAATCTGGTGGCCAGTTGGTATGGCGGCATCTTTGGAGTTACTAAAATTGCCTTTGAATCCGGTATCTATAATTTTCTTACCCAAGGGCTTTTTTGGTACGTTGCCTATCTGATTTTTGCCTTCTTTCTCGTGGATAAAATTTCGATGTATAATGCCATGACTTTGCCGGATCTTACTAAAAAACTTTTTGGCAAAAAATCATCCCAAATTGCTTCCGTATTAACTTTTTTTAATATTTTACCAGTCAGCTATGTCATTAGCTTGGGGCTTTTTTTTGAAATGGCCTTTGGCCTTAGTTTTCTTCACGGGATGATTTTGGGAATACTTGCCATTTACATCTACTCCCTGTTTGGAGGGGGAATGCGGGGAATAGTTTTTGCCGATTTTATTTATGCCATCGTCATGTGTACCGCGGTGGCCATTTTATTTTTTTATTCGTGGTACATTTGGGGAGGTTATACTTACCTGATTGATAAAGTTCCGGCCACCCATTTCACGCTTACGGGAGGAGAATCCATCAGTTCGGTGCTGGTGTGGGGATTTATCGCACTGGCCACCCTGGTTGATCCATGTTTTTATCAAACCTGCCTGTGTGCCAAATCACCTCAGATAGCCAAGAAGGGAATATTCATTTCCATTGTTATTTGGTTTTGCTTCGATATCTGCACGACCTTCGGAAGTATTTACGCCAGGGCATATATGCCAACCGCCAATCCCAAACATGCTTATCTCCTCTATGGAATGACCATTTTACCGGAGGGACTTAAAGGGCTTTTCCTGGCAGGAATTCTGGCAACGATTGTATCCACTGCCGATTCATTTTTGCTGATCACGGCCAACACTCTTTCCTACGACATTATGGGGCTGCGAGGAAAAAAAATGATTTGGATGAATCATTTCTCTTTTATATTCATTGCCGTGGTTTCCATTTTGCTTTCTTTATATTTTGAAGGAGATATTAAAATGGCCTGGAAAACGCTGGGATCATATATGGCCGCATCGTTACTGATTCCTATGCTTTTTGGTTTTAAGTTTCCTAAATTAATAAGCGATAATACTTTTTTTATTGCTTCACTTCTTAGTATCGTCGGAATCACCTGGTGGCGTTACCAGGATCATCACGGCTTCACTCAACATATCGATGCCTTTTATATTGGTCTGTTGATCAGCTTTTTGGTTATTATGGTGAGCCTTCGATCAGTTCTGCTTGGTTTTATAAAAAAATACTTGCCCTGATCATGATTGGACGATTTATTTTTTTAACTGTTTGTTTGTGTATAATATCTTCGACTTATGCTGGCCAAGCAAGCATAACTGTCGTAAAATTTTTTTCGAGTTAATTTGATAATAGAGGAGTCAAGATGAAAAAAATATTTGTCATTTTACTGGGATTACCGCTACTTTTTTCCTGTGGGATTCAATCCATTCCCAAGGCCAAAAATCAAGTGGAAGCAGCTTTGGCCGAAATCACCAATCAATATAAAAGGAGATCTGATTTGGTTTTCAATTTAGTAAGTACCGTCAAGGGATATGCCAAGCATGAGGAAGAGACCCTGACCAAAGTCGTGGAGGCACGGTCCAAGGCGAGTCAGATGAGTATTGATCCCACCAATTTAAATGCCCAGACGCTGCAGGAATTTTCTAAAAATCAAACAGGATTGTCCCAGGCCCTGGGAAAACTGATGGTGATTGTGGAAAAATATCCCGACCTTAAGGCGGATGCCAGCTTCAGGGATTTACAGGCCCAATTGGAAGGAACTGAAAATCGCATTACGATTGCCAGACAAAGATATATTGAGGCCATTAAATTATTTAATGATTTGATAACCGTTCCACCTACGAGCTGGACCAATAGTTTGTTTTATCATCATCCTAAAATGCCTCAATGGGGTGTTTCAGAGGAGGAAGTAAAGACCATTGAAAAAGCGCCTGAGGTAAAATTTTAATGAAATATGCTAATCTGTTTTTCTTATTTACCATTATTTTAAGTTTTCAGGTGTGGTCCTTTGAGGTTCCCATACTGACTGGGCCGGTGGTTGATCGGGCCGGTTTGTTAAAATTTAAAAATAAAGAACAGATGGAAAAATTGATTAGAGAGATTTACGCACGTCATGGTGTCCAGCTGCAAGTCTTGACGGTTTTAGATTTACAAGGTGAAACGATTGAACAGGCTTCGATTAAAGTCGTGGAACAATGGGGTATTGGTAGTGCCAAAGAAGATCAGGGGGTTTTATTACTGATTTCTAAAAATGATCGGACCATGCGTATCGAAGTTGGTCAGGGACTGGAAGGAGTTATTCCTGATGCTGTGGCCAAAAGGATCATTGCAGAGGTTATTACACCTTATTTTCAGGCGGGGGATTATGATAGCGGGGTCATGAGTGGAGTTGTAGCGATTGCTCGGCATGCCCTTCCTCATGAAAAGAATTTAGGTCTTTCCACCAATTTGTCAAGGTCAACTATAAAGGGGCGTACTTCGTGGTTCAAGCTCCTTTTGTTTATTTTATTTATATTGTTTATCAGGACCAATATATTCACGCTTTTGTTTGGAAGTATCTTTGGCATTGGAAGATTGGGGCGACGTCCGGGAGGGTTCTTGGGCGGTGGCGGCGGATTTGGCGGAGGGGGCTGGTCTGGCGGCGGCGGCGGATTTAGTGGTGGCGGAGCCTCGGGGAGATGGTGATGAGTATACCTAAATTTGTAAAAAAATATATTGAGGAAGAAGGGATCAAAAGGGTGGAAGAGACCATTGCCCGTGTGGAAAAACATACCTCGGCGGAATTGGTGGCCGTGGTGGTGAAAAATTCCAGTACCACCGGGCATGTTCCGGCGATCATTCTTTTACTTGGCCTGGTACTTTATTTTATTTTTGATGTGCGTTTACTGGAAGAAAAATATCTGGGTTTTTTGCAGATTACTTTTATTCCTTATTTATTATTGTTGTTGATAGCAACCTTTTTATTAAATCAGCTTGACTGGGTAAAAAGAATGCTGACTCCTGCCTGGGATCAAGGTGAGCAAGTCGAAAAAAGAGCATTGCTGGAATTCTATCAGTCGAATATTAAAAAGACCAAGGATGGTACTGGAATACTATTTTTTATTTCAGTTTTAGAAAGAAAAGCAATTGTCCTGGCAGACCAAATCATCTGCGACCAGCTACCGGCGGATACCTGGACGGCAATGGTTAATTTAATCACCAGTGGTATGAAACAAAAAGATCTGGCCAGTGGATTGGAAAAAGCATTAATAAATAGCGGCAATATTTTAAAACCTCTTTTCCCCGTTCAACTTGGCGATATTGACGAATTACCAAATAAGTTAATCATCAAGGAGTAGAGTATGTGGTCAGTCCCCAAAGTGTGGACATGCCTTTTAGTTACGTATTGTATGATGCCGGGTGCTTTGTTGGCGCAAAAGAAGCCGAATGTATTAAAAATTGATTTGGAAATTCAAAGTCAGGAAAAATCTGACGATTATATTGTAAGGGATGATGGCACTATCCAATCTATCGAAGAGGCCAGACAACAGGCCAGAGGCGAGGCAGATAAATTGCACCAGTATGATTATAGATATTATGCAGGTGAGTATCTGATTTATGATTGTAAAAAAAGACATTTCGCCTGTGTCAACAAGAACGGGTTTGAGTACTGTCAATTGGCCAGAAAAAAAACTAAACGGGAAAAACACTCGATCTATGCATGTGCTCATTTGAAATCTTTTCAAACGTTGACTAATTGCCTGGAAAAACAATATGAGTTGATGCATTCACTGCCCAGTAAACTGTTTTGTATCAATATGACTCCGGCTACGGAAACCGCCACCCAGGCCTTCACTGAAATTATTGATTTCGAAGAGGCGGTCAAAAGAAGATTAAAAGAAGATGCCATGAAGGATTATTTTTTGTTGGAATAACAGGTATTAGTAACTACCGGAAATTCTAAAAAGTTTATTGGTACTAAGGGCCATGGCGGTTTTGGAAAAAAGGCTCAGAATAAGATTGGAGTAACCGCTGTGAGGTCCATCCCAGCTTGCTTGAGCATAGTAGAGACAGTGTTTGTTAATGGGTGTGACGGTAATTGTCCCTTTCAGGCCACTTAAAAAACCACTATCAAAAAGAAAGTCAAAACTGCCCGGTTGCGTAATCCTTGGTATTTTAAAATTCAGGCCGAAGCTGTGTTTTATAATTGGTGCGGTTAGGATAATTTTAATTCTTCCGAGGGCATCGTTGTAGCTACTGTGGGTGATCATTTCAATTTTATCTTGATAACTTTCGTAATTAAAAATTCTGGGGATCGATTCGGCACAGGTTTTTTTATGCAGGCCGGCTGACTTGAAATCCATGGTTTGACGTTTGTTTTTATCCTTCGCTTCGTAATCGGTGACGACGGATTCAGTGATGATTTCGTGTTTTTTAATTTTGTCCAAAGTATTTTTAGGAAAAGGCAGATTGTTGATCTCTAAACCGGCACTGAAGGCAGTTAAAGAAACGATGAAGAATAGGGGAATCGAAAAAGTTTTTATTAAGCACACCGCGTAATTATGGGTTCAAAAAATTTACGTTATACATAACTTATGATAAATATAATAAACTCTAGTTACATTTTACACAAATTGTATAAGATTTTAAGTATCCTTTAACTTAAAAAAGGTTTGATTGTCTATGGATGTACAAAAAGTTAATCGTCGCGGAAAGACCCATGATGCTGTTATAGAAAGTAAAGATCAGAGATGGCACTGCCGAAACAGACTCAGTCTTGTCTTTGGTAGTAATGAAATTGAAGACTTAGATACTTATATATACGGAGAGAATTCCCTGGAATTTAAGACCATTAAGTTCCACCAGGCAAAATCCAAGGCCATTGAAGAAATTCTAGATAATTGCATAGATGAATACTATAGGGGACACGTCACGGAAATTCATACCACCCTGATGGAAGATGGTAAAACGGTGGCGATTGAAGATAATGGTATTGGTTTTCCTCTGGATAAGATTAAAGAAGTTTATACGGAATTTAGAACCGGCTCAAAATTCAAAGATGATGAAGTGGATGAAAAAGGTTTTCTGTTTAGAACTCTGGGGCAAAATGGTTTGGGAGCGGCGGCAACCTGTTTGACTTCCGATAGCTTTATCGTAAGAGTTCGCCATTATAATACCAAAAAAGAGCAGACTTATAGCTTTTTAGATGGGGCCTTGACGGTTAAAAAGACCCCGGCAAAATCCTTCACCGGTCATTCCGGAGTGCGGGTGGAACTGGTGCTTGCCCAGGAAGTTTATAAAAATAATATTATTGATCCTGATCTCCTGAGAAAAAGAATTATTGATTTGGCCTATAACAACCCAGGACTGGCATTTTATTTTAATAAAGAAAAATATTTGTATGAAAATGGTCTTTATGAACTGGCCCAAAGAATTAATCCAGAGAAGGCCAGGCCGTTTGGATATGATAAGTACATCTATGAAACCATGACCAACAAGAATAAAAAGGCCCAAGGCCGAATTGATTTCTCCTTGTCCCTGGTGGTGGATAGAAGTAGTGAGCAGAGGGAGCGCATGATTTCCTTTGTTAATTCAAGTCCCACCTTTGATGGAGGATTTCATCACGACCGGATCAAAAGATCGTTTATTAATTTTTTCAAGGAGAAGCTGGAGCGAACCAGTAAGAAAGAAAATTTGAATGTGGTGGATAATGACGTTTTAACCGGGCTTACCTTTATCATTGGTATCACCATGCCCAACGCCCGTTTTGAATCCCAGACCAAACGTAAACTGGTGCGGGATAATCATTTGGATAAGGCCGTGGATATTTTTATGGAAAAATATCTTACGAAATTTGCCAAGTCCTACCCGGAATTTTCGGATGATGTTTTGGAGAGGGCAAAAAGTCGGCACCGATTTGAAGAATTCAAAGATGCCACCAAACGGGGTAAGCAACAAAAAAAACAAAGAGTGGAAAAACTTCTGGATGCCAATGAAAGAAGAAAAAGAGAGTTATGCACGCTTTTTATTTGCGAAGGTGATTCGGCTATTGGTGGTCTGCGCTCTGCTAGAAATAAATTATATCAGGGGGGAATTGCCTTAAAAGGCAAGCCGATGAATGTGGTCCAGGCATCTATCAAAGATATTTTGGATAACCAGGAATTTTCAGACATTATGGCCAGTATTGGTTTAACCATTGGTCATCCGGTAGATTTTGAAAATATGCGCTATTCAAAAATTGTATTTTTAGCGGATTCCGATGTGGATGGTGGGCACATCAATACATTGCTTACCAATTTCTTTTTTACCTTTTGGCCGGAGCTGTTTGAAAAGGGGATTATTCAAATCGCCAAAGCGCCTTTGTTTGAGGTGATCTTGGATAAAGGTGAGAGGGTCTTTGCCGAAACCGAAAATGAACTGGAAATGCTCAAGGAAAAACATAAAAAAATTCATGAAATTCAAAGGAACAAAGGGTTGGGGGAGATGAGCCCCGAAGCGTTCAAGTATGTTTTATCGAGAGAGTCTTTCACTAAAATTACCATTGAGGATTTAGAGAGCGCTAAAAGCATGTTGCAAGTGTGTTTTGGTAAAGATTCCAGTCCCAGGAAAGATCTTTTAATGGATCAGGATGAATATGAAAAAAACCATGCATCGAAAATACCGCCAGCTACCAGCGGGGGTAGTGTTTCGGCGGATAAAGGACAAAAGCAAAAGAAAACCACTAAAAAAATGACTAAACCGGATCATAAAGCGCCTAAAGTGATCAAGCTCAAGACTCCCTCTCATACCGCCTATACCGATCTGGTGCAGGAAGGGCTTTTGAATATGAAAGAAAAAAGAGCGGCTAAAAATTAATGGTGAAATAACGGGATGGATATGGAAGAAAAATATTTGCACTCAATGGAATCGATACCGCTTGATAAAATTGTCAGAGATGAATATCGGGCCTATCAAATCTATACGTTGATGGATCGGGCGATTCCCTATTTGCAAGATGGTTTAAAGCCTGGACAGCGCAGAATTCTTTACACGCTTTATAAAAATCAAAGCAAAGGGCTAATGAAAGTCTCTTCGGCGACCGGACTGGTATTGACCTTGCATCCCCATGGGCCGGCTTCAATAGAATCGGCGATTGTGAATATGGCCCAGGATTATACTTTTTCTAATAATTACAATTTGATTGATAAAAAAGGCTACTTTGGGGAGAGAATGGAAACTCAACCAGCTGCCAGCAGGTATATTGAATGCAAGCTGGGGAAAGTGGCACAAATTTTACTGTTTGATGATCTTGAACAAGTTGATATGGTTCCCAATTACGATGAAAAAGTCATGGAGCCGGTTTCTTTCTATCCCAAGCTTCCACTCATGCTTTTAAATGGAGCGGAAGGTATTGGTACCGGTTTTTCCTCGGTGATACCTGGTTTTCATCATAAAGACCTGGTGGATTCCATTATCCATTGTGTGGAAACCGGTACTCCCAAAAAGTTGCGTCCTTTTTACCACAATTATCAGCATAAATTGGAGATTGAAAAGTCGGGAAGAATTGTATTTCCGATGAAAATTGAAAAAATCGGGGATAAATTTTTTATTACAGAAGTTCCCAAGGGATATGATGCGGCCAAAATATATCGTCATTTGAATAAATTTATCGATAAGGGAGACCTTAAAGATTATATTGATTCATCGGTTAATAATGAAATTAAAATTGAACTTATTTTTAAAAGAGGACAAGAAATCAGTTTGGAGGAAATTGAAAAATCCATGCTGGTTTCATCATCGCTGGTTCCGAACTATACGCTGATTTCTGAGCGGGGGGTAAAAATATTTGATAATCCAGAGGAAATTATTAAAATTTTTACTCAAAAAAGACTCGAAGTAGTTCATAGAAGATATGTTTTACGGGCCCAAAATTATGAAGAAAAAATCAAACAGAATAATGAGATAATCAGGTTTATTAAGGAAAAACATTATCATAAGGCGACTGTGAGCGCGAATCGTAAGAGTTTTGTGGAATATTTAACCAGCAAAAAATTTACTTTTTGTGATTATCTGTCGGACATGCCAATTTATCGTATGACCAAAGAAGAAGTGGCAAAAAGAGTACAAATGGTCAAGGAAGATTCCAAGGCACTAATTGATTGCACAAAAATTTTTAAATCTTCCAAGCTGGTTGAAAAAAAATTGATTGAAGAATTGATAGATGTGAAAGAGCAGTTATCCCAGTGGCTGGTGGAAAAGGAAAAGGAAAAAATCAAGTTAATGAAAAATTTGGAAAAAGGGATTAATAAAAAGAAAAAAGGTCTGCAATGAAAAGACAATGTGCTTGGTGTGGAAAAGGATTAGGACCGGTGGCCTTACCTACTAATAAAGGAGGGGAAGAAATATCCCATGGAATTTGTAGTATGTGTGAATTTCATATGAAGGCGTCATCAGCTACCATGGAGCTCAACGACTACATTGAAGATTTTCCCCATCCCATCGTCATTACGGGTAATGATAGGGTCATTCTCAATGCTAACCGGGTTGCCCGGGTTGCCTTGGGTAAGGATAATGTTCCTGTACAAAAACTGCCAGCTGGAAAAGTATTTGAGTGTAAAAATGCTTTTTTGCCGGGAGGATGCGGAAAGACTGTGCATTGTGGAACCTGTAATTTGCGAAAAGTGATTATGGATACCTTCAATTTTGAAAAGCAATATCAAGATGAGCAAATAATCATTGAACAAGCCCCAGATGACTCTTCGCGTGCATTAAAGATGTCCGTCAGTTCGTTAAAAATTGACGGCGTCGTGTACTTGAAAATACGATTTATTTAATTTTATTTATATAAATTTGACACTACTCATGGACGGATTCATTTTATCAGGGTAACTACGATGAAATTGAAAACTTATGAGGAGTGAAGTTATGTTATTTTTTAGGTTAACAATTGTCAGTCTGCTGGTTGGTTTTATTTCAACTCTTGTCTTGGCCGGTGAATATGAATTTGAAGGCAAAAAGTTCAAGTTACAAAAATTTGAAAATTTACCCCCCAAAGCCGTTAATAAAAATTTAAGTCTGTTTTTAGTCAACTATCCAAGTGAACTATCTCTTCAGGAATTTCAATCCCCTGTTAAAAGCCAGAGTGAAAGAGGTGCTTGTGCATATTTTTCTTCCATAGCCTTGGCTGAAAGTCTGGTTAAGAAGAAAACGGGTAAAGTGATCAACATGTCGGAAGAATATCTGATTTATTACGGAAAGGCCGTACTGGGAGAGTTTAGTAATGGGGATGGTTCGCGAGCTTCCCTAAATTTAAAGGCCTTAAGCAAGGGTTTTTTTCTAGAAAAAGATATGCCCTATGGACCGTCATGGTTTGCTAAAGGGTTACCGTGTGAAAACTATAAGGATGAACAAGAGGGTACCCCGGTTATGTGTTACGCCCATGTTGGACCTGGTGATGAGATTAAAGATAGATTGATTGAATTTACCGATTTTACCGTGGAAATTGTTCCCGCCGATTCTGCGTCCATCATCAATAAAATGAATGAAAAGAAGAATGCGGTAGTCATTGGACTTCCCCTGCACCCAGAAGGCTGGAACGGAGAAACTGGTGAATGTGATTTTAATGAGGAATATAGAAAAAGATGCGAAGTCGAACCAGATGCCCAGTGCGGAGGTCACTCGATTTTACTTACTGGTTATAACATGAAAGAGAGAAAATTTTATTTCAAAAATAGCTGGGGAACTAGCTGGGGTAAACTCGGTTATGGTTCCTTGTCTTTTGATTATGTAGATAAATATAGTTCGACCGGAACCGTCACGGCGGATTATTCAGGGCCCGTCGTTATCCCACCTGACCACGATCAGATAGCCACTCCTGCTTCAGAAGCAGTCAGTGTGGTGATTGATCAATCTTCTGATATTAAAGTAAAAATGACCGGGGTTTTTAAGAATCTATTAAACAGGGTTTTATATACCAGTACGTTTATTGCTTTTAAAAAGGATCAACAGCTTCCCATTGATGATGCTAACGCAGATATTATGTCAGTGCCTGAAAATTTAAAACCGGAGTATGGCTCTTATGTAAGAGGAGCAGATTATATTTTAAAAAATGGCGTTGATACCATTGTTGTTGATGATAGTGAACCAGCAGTGATGGACATCCCGTCTTTGATTATTAACAAAGATCCAAGCGTCTCGGAGTATTTTTTAAGAATTTCGGCTTATATTCATGACGACATAGAAGGTTGGAATCCGGTCTATCGTATTTATAGTCCAATTGAACTATAAGAAGCTCTGGTTTTTTAAATAAATGAATTGAAATGAAGAAGGCCCTCTAAACCGGGCCTTCTTTTATTTTTAGTATTTCTACCATGGTTTTAATACTGGTAAATAAGGTGATACAGTATATCCATCCTCCTGTTGGCCCCGGAAACTTACCGACTCTTATAACCAGGATGGTTGGTATGCAGGCATGAGCAGGAGCGATTGCCTGTCCCAGCTGGTAGTGACGCTTTATTTTACGGTCTTCGACATTCGTATATCATCAGATAAAATAAATGATACATGCTTGACAGGAATTACATACTATTTTTTTTGAAATGTTGTTTTGACCACTGGTCTATGGATTTTTGCGTCTTTTTTTGCTAGTAAGGAAATTCCACATCAAGTAAATCATATTTACGTTTAATAATTCCAAGGCGAGTTTTGATTTCTCCTAGTTTTTTTTCACTTTCATCTTTGATAATGAAATCAGAAAAGAACCAATGCAAGTTCTGCTTTGCTATAAGAATATGTTTTTAATTCTTATGTCATCGTGAATTTTTATTGATTGGCCGTTTCCCAATTAATTATAATTTCAAATCATTCTTTAACCTGGTGGATGACAATTAAAGTCCGTGCATCGCTCAGTCGCACTCCTCAGGATTAATCTTGAGGGTGTAGTTGATAGCATTGTTTGCACAGACAATTACTTTGGAGCCCAGTTGACGTTGCTCTAAGGTCAATGTTCCGTCATCTGCGATCGCCGAGCCTACTTTAACAAATTGGGCGTATGTCTCGTCTGTGAATGCGGGATTTTCTTGATTGGAGCAGTACTGTTGATACAGGTTTTGCGCCAACAAAATCGAAGAAGCATCCTCCCAGCCTTGAGTGATTGCTTGATCCAACTTTTCGCAGAGTCTCTGATCCATTACCTCAGCGTAAGCGCCCGTAGCTAATGCAGCCACGACAACACTAGCAATGCTTAATAATCGAATTGCTTTTTTCATAGAATCTCCTATGGTTAGCGGTTAAAACCTGGTCAAATTCATTTTTTTCGAGCTACAGCGTATATTGATCCTTTATATAGGATTTTTGAGGTGGTTTCATTAAAATTTTTGAAATTGCATACTTTTTACAATACGACCAGGACATCTTCCGGCTACGGCCATGCATAAATAATGGTTTCAATTGTTTATTTGTTAATTTAAATGATTAAATGATTAATCGCCTGGCGACAGGCCCGTTCGTGAGTGATGATGGCCTCGGTTTCCTCTTTGGAATACATTACCTTGCGACCAAATCTGGGAGAAAAAATGACGGTTTCAAACAAACCATCATCAAGGGATTTTTGAGGGTCGTAACTATCATAGGTGACCACCATGGTGTTACCGATAAAACTTTCTTCTAGTTTGATTCTTTCTAACATGCATGACCCCAATTTTGCCATTAAATCATCTTAAGTTGCATTTAAAAACTTAAGATTTCTTAAACTTGGTTAAGCACTATTTAACTTAAGAAGACTTAAAAATCTAGAGGAAATTTTCTAAAATCTGGTCACCGGAAGAGAATGATCCGTCCAGAATTCTGGTTATTATGTCAGTGTGTTGAGTGTATCGATAAGACATAACTCCAAACTTATGAGGGTGAATCCTGTGAACCATGCATAGAGGGAGTTATTTCCAGAGCGTTAAATGCCTTGCATATTTTTTAATTTATTTTCATCTTGATTTCTCTTCATATTACATTTTCACCACTATATTTTTTTACAATCAATTATGAACGTCACTGTCAGTAAAAACTATCTAATGTCACTGAAGAATAACTGAAAGCCTCATACAGCTTCGCCTTGTTAGCTTATCCATGTACTTTTCTGATCAGTATGTATTGATCATGTTTATATGTTGGTTGGTTTCTGTTCCACTAAAAAAAATCAAGTTATGCTTGATTTTTTCTAGTTAAACAGTTAATTATGTTTTAAACTGACTAAATATCCTAATAATTACGGTGTGTTAACCGAATTAACGAAAAAATCACTGATTGCACGGCTATATTTTACACGTGGCAGTATTTTTATGGGCACCAACTCTCTTCTGTGTTATTATCATCACGAATTAACTCAATGAGCCGTATTTAGGAGATTAATGTATGAGAAAAATGATCATAACAGCATGTTTGATTTTTATGAGATTTTCGTCTCAATCTTTTGCTCAGTACTGCGAATTGGAAAGACAAACGTTGGATGTATTGAATGCTCAGTTAAATGCACTGGATACTCAATTATCTTGGTCAAAAAAGAATAGGAACGCAACGGGGGTGAATGGAATTGGAACTCTGGCCATTGCCTATGTAAGTCTAAGACTTGACAATGGTCCAATATCACGCCCCATTTTAGCGGCAATACTGGCAGCAACTGCTATTAATGGTTTTAATTTTTATGTGGCAGCGAAAGATGTTTTATTTTATAAGGAGGCAATTGAGGTTGTAAAAAAAGAAATTGCTGATAAAACTCATGAGATTGATCAGGGATTGTGTTTAAGTAGTGAAATTAGAAAAACGAGCAATCAGGACGTCCAAGAACTCTATATTGGTTTAATGGCCATTAATAAAACATTATTCAAAGATATAGCTGATTTAGAGAAACAACTGGGTGATTGGAATTATGGAACTAAATTGGGGGCACAAGTGCATGTAGGTGCTGCTATCCTTCTAGTTGCAGGATTAGGATTGATGAGTACTGGTGCGGCTGTACCAAGTGCGATAGGTTATATTGCAGCTTTTGGTAGTGCAGAGGTTAATTTTCTTTCGCAATTTGTTCATATGCCGGCATTTATCATGTCAGCAAAAGAAGCCAGAAAGCTGCTTTCGCAAATCAGAGTTGAGCATGAAAAGCTAAAGACACAGGAACAACTGCTAAGAGCAATATTAACCTCATCAAATTAAGAAGTTGTATGAGACAATTATTAGCATTTCTGTTGATTTTTATACTGTCAAAATCTGTTTGTCTAGGCGATGCGATTGATTCTAATTCTGGGTTAAGCTACATTGATAAAAAAATTTATCGGGAAACTTTAGAAATTTGCCAGAGGGGGAATGGGTACATGCGAAGCATTTTAAATCGCAATACCATGAATGCCTTAATGATTTCTATGGGAGAACTTTTTGTGATGATTTCACCAGGTCTTGCCACTCTTGAAGATAAATTGATGTATGTTACCAGACAGGCTACGTTCAGTGATTATACCTATGAGCGTTTGAATAGTCCTGGATTTCTTGCAGCGGTAAACACATGCTATCCGGATAGACCTGATTTACATAATACTTTTGTTATCTCTATGATGACCGCTGATGGAATTGGAAAAGTGCCTGGAGCTATAGCACTACTTCTTCTTTTAAAAGGATCCACAGCAATCTATGCAAAAGCGCTTGCTCTCTTTCCTATAGCAACAAAAACTTTAATTTGGGGAAGCTCCTTAAGCGCTTTAGTATATTCAATTATTGAAGCGAAAAAGCAAATTCAAAACCGTGAATTGACCACCGCTGAAGTCCAGAGAGTAGATTATATTGTGGGAGGAATTAGAGAAGGACGCCAAGCACTTAAGCCCATCACTCTAAAACTTGCAGAAGACGAAATTTCTAAACTTGAAAAACTCTATGAAGAAACTGAATCGGAGGAGGAAAAACAAAAAATTTTATACCATTTGCAAGATATTAATGAAAAAATGCTGGCAGTTATTAATACCTGACCAGTAAAATTTTAATTTTTGCAATTTCAAGATTAAAAATAATATTTTTCGTTATATTTTCTTTGATCTAATGTAAGCACTATTTAACTTAAGAAGACTTAAAAATCTAGAGGAAATTTTCTAAAATCTGGTCACCGGAAGAGAATGATCCGTCCAGAATTCTGGTTATTATGTCAGTGTGTTGAGTGTATCGATAAGACATAACTCCAAACTTATGAGGGTGAATACCGTGAATCATGCTGTTTATGCTCATGTCTGAATTAAATTCCGCGTCTACCCAAAGGCTTAAAACCAAATTTTGGTCGTTTTCATTTAAAGAAGCAATTTGGACAAAATAAGCAAAAAATTCATGGGTAGCGTGGTCGGGATTATTTTGGTTTAAAAAGTCTCTGTAATAAAGGTGAAGATAGCGATGGGCCAATTCGTGGAGAATAATGGATTCATGCATAGAGGGAGTTATTTCCAGAGTGTTAAATGCCTTTCTTGATCTAATGTAAGCTGAGTCCAATTTGGACATGAAGATCTCGTTGGTGGCAGCGTCGTAGAGGGCATACACTTGTATTTTATCAGCGGGGATTGGTTGATCAGGTGATTTATATTCCAGAATAACTTGGTCTTGAAAGGTGATCTTGATCATTTCGGAGGTGGTAAAATGGTATTTTTTAAAAATATTGACAATTGTTTCAATGGCCTGGCATGCATGCTTGTAATCAAGCTCATCCTCGTAGGTGATAAGCACATTTTCTTTTTGACAGTTATTAGTGGTTAATAGAGCAGCGGAAAGTGACCACGAAGTGAGCAGAGCAAATAGCATTAAAATATTATGAAACATATAAAAACCCCTAATATGAAGTTACTTTGTTAAAACGTATAAGTATAAAATCGAAAAAAAAAGAGGGGAGGAAAAAATACTCCCGTTCATGAAGGATAAATGTAAGTAAATGTTATTTTTTACAGAAGGTGATAGCCGCCTCTATGGTAATCCAAATGACAATAAGGAGGATGATGGTATTGATCACTGTCAGCAAGTAAAAACCACTGTTAAAGAAAGTCAGTTCGTTTAAGATTGTGGCATAGATGGTGATGGCCGTCATCAGGACCGCAGGAATTAAAGTAACCAGATATTTGTATTTACCTTTTGGTTTTAAGTAAAGAGAAACGACTAAGAGTGCCAAGGCTGCAAGGGCCTGGTTGATGGCACCAAAAAGCGGCCATAATTTCAAGGCACCTTTGCCATCAGCTCCTGTAATAAAGGCCAGCAGCGCTGCTGAGATAACGACGATCAAAGTGCAGACATGTTTGCCAGTTAAAAACTTAAGTTGTAGTCCGGAAAATATTTCTGTCACCACATATCTTTGAATTCGAGTTGCAGTATCCAAGGTCGTGGATGCAAAGGAGGCGACAAATACTCCCATTACGGTAATGGCAATATACTCAGGGATTTTTAGTGCAGCAATCATGTTGGCGGAACCAATCACAAAAGCAGTTATCTGGGCGCCTAAACCTTGTGTGGTTGACCATGAAGAATATTGAGAATTCCATGCTGCTACCCCTGTTAATCCGTTGTGGGAAAGTCCAATTCCCGCCGCAACCGCAATCACTACTAAAGTGGCCAGAGCACCTTCTAAGAGCATGGAGCCGTATCCTACAAACAAGGCGTCCTGTTCACATTTAACTTGTTTTGAAGATGTGCCGGAGGAGACCAAGGAATGAAATCCGCTAATCGCACCGCAAGCGATAGTGATAAATAAAAATGGAAACATCGAAGGGGCATCCTTAGGAGCGAGTGAAAAGGCCGGAGCAACGATCGTGAGATCCCTGGTAAAAGCAGCTGCGAATACACTGGCCACTAATAAAACCATGGCGACAATCAATTGGTGTGAATTGATATAGTCTCTTGGTTGTAAAAGAGCGGTCACGGGCAAGATGGAAGCGATATAGGCATAAATGAGTAAGATAATGGTCCAGATTCCGGTTGCCGGGATTCCAAAAATTTCAGGCATTTCAAATTGCCAGAAATAGCCAAGCGCCACAGTAATATACATAATGATCATGGCACCAATGCCAGTTGCCAGTGGCTTCCAACCTTTTTTATAAATGAGAATTCCTACGGTAACGGCAATGGGTATTTCAAACCAAACGGGGAAAACTGCCGCAGGATACATTTTAAAAATAACCGCAATGACCAATCCAAAGATGGCAATTACCAGCCATAATTCAAGAAAAATAATGGCAAAAAAAATCATTTTAGTGCGAGTTGAAATATATTTGGCGGTGTACTCAGAAAGAGACTTTCCTTCATTTCTAAGGGAGATGACCAGCGTTCCCAGATCATGAACCGCCCCCATAAAAATGCTCCCAAAAAAAATCCAAATCATGGCAGGAACCCATCCCCATATAATTCCAATGGCAGGCCCGACAATCGGACCGGTTCCGGCAATACTGGTAAAATGGTGACCAAAGATAACTTCTTTTTCAGTGGGTACAAAATCAACCCCATCATTTTGGGCCACTGATGGTACGATGTTGGTCGCAGATAATTCAAAGATTTTTTTGCCCAAAAATCTTCCGTAGAGTTTGTACATTAGTAAATAACCTAAAAATGTTATAATCATTAAAAATAAAGCACCCATATATTCCTCTCTTTTTAAGAAATAGATAAATTATCGACCATTTTTTTATAAAAAAGTTTAACATTGTTTTTATAAACTGGACAAAAAAAATCAATTATTGGAAAATAAAAAAAAAGAATTTAATTTATATAGCGATTTTTTAGATTATTTGCTAACCTATTAATAAATAAGGTTTTCTTTAAAAGACTTCATGGAGGAAGATTTATGAGTTTAACCAAGGCTGATATTGTAGAAAGAGTTTACAAGGAAGCAGGCTTTTCTAAAAAAGAGGCTTCAGATTTGGTCGAGCTGGTTTTTAATACAATTAAAGACACGTTATCAAAAGGTGAGAAAGTTAAAATTTCAGGGTTTGGTAATTTTTCCATTCGGGATAAATCCACTCGTGTCGGTCGTAATCCGCAGACTGGTGATGCGATGGAAATTACTGCGAGAAGAGTATTAAGCTTTAAACCTTCCCAAGTATTAAAAGAAGATATCACTGGTCGTTATGCCCATAGATTGGATGAAGATGGTAATGAAGATAAGAGCATATCTCCAAAAGATGGAGCTTCACGGGCACTCACATCCTTTGTGGCCGGCCAGGAAGAGGAAGAAGACGGTAATGAGTTTTAATAAACTCGCATTTTGAGAGGCATGATTATGAATCAAGGAGCCTGCTTAATACCAGATAGGCCATGGTTTAAAATTGATGAAGTCTGTAAGGTCACCGGGGTCAGGGAATATATTATAAAATTTTGGGAAAAAGAATTTGCTGAACTTGGCATGCCTGAAAATAATCAACCCAAAAATTTTTATTCACGAAAAGATCTTGAAACCATTTTGTTAATTAAAAGTCTTTTATTCGATAAAAAATTGACAGTTGATGAAGCCAAGGTTGAATTAAGTGGAACCCAGTTGCCGCTTGAAAATTTCATGGGCGAATTGTTACCAGATAAAGCTGAGACTGTGACTGATCCAGTTTTGGAATCAGAGGATCAGAGGGAGCAGATATCTGTGTTAAGCCGAAAATTGAGTGCTATTTTAAGTATTACAAATAATGTCAAGTCGGTTCATAATTGGTATTAGGATTTCCTGATTTTTTAAATGCATTTCAATTATTTTTTTGCCATCATCAATATTTTTTTTATTTTTCTGGAGATATTCATTGATCATCAGTCTGAAACTATCTAGGCGGTGTTTTCTGGTCAAGTGGTGAATTTTATCCAAAGATTTTTGAAGATAATCGTAACTGGGCCACAAATGATTGAGCCACGGATTGATGTTGGCTTCATGGGGAGGGATTTTTTTACAGTTTAATTCACTCAGGTCGTCTAGGAATTGAAAAACTATCCCCAAGTGTTTGCCCAGTTGAAGTAGATCAATCGAGGTGCGCAAGCTTACTTTATCCGTAGATAATGTATAGCTGCCAATCATGGCACATTGAATGAGCCGGGAGGTTTTAAGTTCATGCATTTTTAAAATATTAAGAAAGGATTTTTTACCGGCAGAAAGATCGATGACTTGTCCGTCGATTAGACCTTTGGGACCTAGAAAATGGGAAAAGATCCGGATGATTTTAACTGTCTGGGGTGAATTGATGCGAGCAAGCAGGTTATAGGAGGCATTCAGTAGTCCATCACCTGCTAAAATGGCCTGCCATTGTCCAAATTTTTTGTGGGTCGAGAGTTTGCCTCTGCGATAATCATCATTGTCCATGGCGGGAAGATCGTCGTGAATGAGGGTATAGGCGTGATGAACTTCCAGGGCACTGGCCAGCAGTGACATGGGATTGTCGGGTTTAAAAAATTCCAGGTTTGAGTGGGTGAAATCCAGATGGAGGGAGATGCTAAGGAGGGGACGAAATAATTTACCTGGAGGGATAAGCGCGTATTTATAGATGGCCTTAAATTCGTTGTGAGGAGATATCCAATCCAGGTGATCAACAAGATTTTTTTCGAGATTGGCCCTAAGTTTTATAATATTCATAATGCATCCAATGAATTACTGAAACCGGTAACTTTCAGGACTTAAAAGCGGGCCTCGGGCAATAAAAGTGTAGTTGCCGGTGGGGGAGATATTGGGAATTTTAAGTCTGATGATGGGAAAGAGATCGAGAAATTTATCAGTCAGGATCATTTCGCCGGTCATATCGATATTGGAAGAGGCAAAATGGTCCTGGCGGATATTAATGGTGCCTCCCAGGTTGGTGTAGAGAGGGGAATTTTTGTTTCCAATGATGAGCTGTCCGGGAGCTACTCTAAGGGTCATATCGGCGCTTAAGGTGGCCCTGATGGAAAAATCCAGCAGGGGGATTTGCGGGATGATAAAGTTATTGACGTTGGATTCCTTGATGTATAAATCCCTGGATTCCAATTTGATGGAGGTCGTTTTGAGTTGATGGTTTTCTATCTGGGTATTGAGGTTTAAATTGAAGGTTCCGTCGAACAGGTCAAGTCCTCCCGTAAAGTAAGCGATGGTATCGGTATGAATCGTGGAATCATCAATGGTGATCAGGATTTTTCCAAGTCCGATTACCGGATACATATAGATATTAGTTTTATCCTTTTTCAGATTGACCGAAAAACGAATACCTAAAACTTTAAATGAAGGAAGATGGGGCCTGATCACAATATCCTCTAAATTTAAATTTTCCTCTAATGCATTGATACAGGCTTTGGTTATCGTGGGGTTTTTAATAATAATTTTGGGAAAAAAATAAGAGACTTCGACGTCACTGTAGAGTACCGGACAGGCGGTATTGTTGGAAAGCCCGCTTAAGATTAATGATCGAATAATGCCTTTTAGAGGAAAATTTAAGATAAAGCCCAGTGGTATCAGGATAAAAGCGGTTAGAATAATCCGTTGAAAGGGAAAATTTTCCTTATCATAAATACTGTCGTCCAGAGTATTTTCTTGTTTGTGAATTTTTTGTACCATTTACCATCTACTTTTTAGCGTATTGTAATATGTTTATTCTTCCCGATAGTAATTTTTCACTATCATCACGATTGATTTCAATCGCGCTAATTCTTACTTTATTAATTGTTATGAGTTTTTTCACCAGATCAACAAAATCGGATAGGACCAGCTGTTTATAAATAATATCAGCACTGATTTGTTTTATTTGAGGCGAGTTATGGGAGCTTTCTTGTTTGAAATTATCAACCGAGAGTTTGTTGGGATCGATATTAAATGCGTTGAGCGAGGCCTTCAATTCATTTTGGCTGCCGGGAGCCCGAGGCCCTAAAATAGTTTGTTGTAACGATTGCAGACGATCCGCTTGATTGATAAATTTATAAGTGGTGGCCTGGATTTCTTTTTTGGTATTTAAATTACTCTTCAGGGTATAGGTATTAAGCCCTATAATTCCCACCACCAGCAGTGGCCCTAAAATAAAGATGGCGCTGATCACATAAGTGACCAGTCGTTGCTGGTCATCACTTAGTTGATTCATAAAATCCATAAATTGTTCGTAATATTTGGTGTTTTTGAAAAGATCAATTTGGTTAAAAATAATCTGATCGATTGATTTTAGCCAGTTCATAACCATATCCATTTACTTCACCATCACCTTTTTTAAAGATAACACCAAATTTTTGGAGTTAAGTTCAGTCTTGGCCTTTTGCAAAGAAGTATCTTTTTGTAATCTTTTTTCCAATGCTTGAAGGTGTTCTAAAATTTCTCCTTTAAATATAATGCTTAGTTCATCTTCGCTATTTTTAAAACTGGTAATATGAATTCTCATTTCGGGTGTTAACATGGCATTGAATTTAAAAAGAGGGTTGACGGCATTGATGGAAATAGCAGACATAAGCGTAGTGATTTCTTGTTCAATGGCATTTTCCTTTTTTTGTACGGTCTTTAGCAAGGCATCGGGATTCTTTTTAAGTTGTGCTTTGAACCCTTCGGCCAGATTCAGACTTTTTTTACCTAAAATGGAATTGAGATTGGTGGTGACGACTTTATCATTTTTAGAGAGGATGACATTTTCAAGTATCAAGGCACCTATCATGAAAACACAGAGTATTAAAACCCGTAAGCTTATAAAAGCCAGGGAATAAAGAGGGACGGTTTGCGTGGAGGTTGGAGAATATTCGCCTTTTAAAAAATTGATATTGGCCATTTTGGAAAGGGAGGTAAGTCCACATAAAAATGCGTTGGTGCCACCGGATTCCATGGATTGTGAAATATTGATTTTGGGTTTTCGTAGTATGGAAAGCGGAAGAAATTTTTTAACAGGAAGTTCGAGTTCTTCGGTTAAAAATCCGATAATATTTTTAATATTGCTGGTGCCGCCGGTAATGTATATACATTCAATCAATTCGATATTTTTAATTCGATAACCCAGTATCCATTGGTGAATATCCCGCAAAAGGGGGGTCATGGTTTGCTTCATCAGTTTGGCAAATTCCTTCTGGTCTTCATCAACTTCGTTGTATTGGGACTGGTTGAGAAAAAAACAGTTGGTATGTTTGTAGGTAATGGCCTCTTCCAGTGATATTTTATACATCTGGGCGATGGTTTCATTGATAAATGCTCCCGCAATCCCGGAAATATGGTTGGCCACCACGGCACTATCTTTTACTAAATAGCCCTTGGTGGTGTTGTGACCGATATCAAGTAGTAAAAAAGATTTTTCAGGGATATTTTGGACGATCTGATGGGTTTGGCCCAACGTGAGATAGGTATGCAGAGAAAACAGACTGGTGGTGATCATTCCAGGAAGGATGTCATGATTTAAAAGTTCGTTATAAAAAATATCAAAGTCAGCCAGTTTGGTGATGTTGACAATGGCCTTAACGGACTTGTTATATCTGTAGAGGATGGAAGAATAATGCGATTCATTGATGGGAAAAGGTAAATTTTCATCCAACTGATAGGGAATCATTAACCCGGCCTTTTTCAATTTTTCAGTGGGTAGGGTCAAGTAACGGGAGGTGGTTAACTCAGAGGGGATATTGACAATGATTTTTCCCACAAATTGTTTTTGGATCAGATAATTTTTAATTATTTCACATTGCCGTTCGATAGGAGGCTCATAGCGTTTTAACTCAGTTTCTTGAGTTGGAAGCAATGATTCGCTGAAACCTTTTAAAATCATCGACTTTCTTTCAAGAAAAAGATGTAAAAATTTAACGGAATATGTACCAAAATCTATCGAGAGAATATCCACTTAATCATCCCTGAATGTGTACCTCCTAATATTTTACCAGATTCCTAGATTATAAGAAAAGAATTTTATTGAGAATTAACGGCGATATTTTTAGTCGTTATAATAGATCTCTATGACCCTTGGATCTAAAAATTCCTCGGGAACTGGAGTGGGGGTAGCTGTGGGGGGAGGGGGAGGATCGGATGATCCCGCAGTACCATCTTCCGAGGAGGAAGAGGGTGGTTGTGGATTTGGAGTGGGGGTAGGTGTCGGGGGTGGTTTGATGGGTAAATCCACAAAGGCCTTGATGGTGTAGCTGGCATTATCCATTTTTCCAGTGGAAATAATCTTAAAAAGTTTTCCGGCCACTCCAAACTTAAGACCTGCTTGGGTTAATTCAGTGGTTCGTTCGGTGTATTTTTCCTGGCTGGTTACTTCTAACTTGGTGACGAGCAGTTCCTTGAAGTCTTCTTCTGAAGTAAAAGGGTGGGGAGATCCATCGGCTTCATTGTTTTCATCAGCATTATCTTCATTTTCCACCGCATTGGGGTCACCATCACGATATTTAAAGAATTCTTTACTTTGTTCGTCGGTTATTTCTGGAAATAAAAGCTTCAACTGGCCTTGGGTTAATTTGTTAATGTCAATAATCGAGATTTCATGTACCGAGAATTTATCCTTTAAAAGCTCAACAAAATCATCATTCCATCCCTCTAAAAGATTTAACTCGGTAAGTGATGTCAGTGGGGCAAATTTGGGGGTGATACCTTTTTTCATGTAGAGTTGTTCCACTTCCCCTTTTTGCTCATCTTCAAACTTGCCTTTATCGGTAACGTAGTATTTAAGTTCTTTGACCAGGAGGATGGGGTCAATATCGCTGTAGAGGGATTCAAAAGTTTCATCGGTTTCTTTTTTAGTCAAGAAGGCTTCTTCCACTGCCCGGGTGATTTCTTTTTCAATAAAGGAATGAATGGCAAATTGACCGTCAGCAGGGGGATTCGTGGTGTCGGGAGTTGGTTCATTGGGATTTTGTCCGGAAGTATTTTTTTTGATTCTCATATTATTAGGATTTAAAAACCCGCTGACCGGCATAATTTCAACATTCATACCTCCTTGAATAAGAGATTCTTTTTCAAAATCTTGCAGGGCATTTCTTTGGATGAGATTGGCATCAGGTCCCAGTGGAACCGGATAAATAAAGGGTACGACGGTGACTTCTTGTAATAAGCTGGCAGGAATTACATCTTTTAGCTTTTTATCCTTTTCAATCATATTGTGGCCTTCTTGGTAAAGCTTTAATTTGCCAAGGGCGAGTCTTAATCCAGATTCGGCATTGAGTTTTGCTTGCAGAGATTTTTGCTGACTGGAGATCCGGGCACTATTTAACCGGGTTTCAAAAGAAAAATTATAAACCACAAAAGTCAGCAGGGTTATGGCCGATAGAATCATCATGAGTGCCACCCCTTTTTGGGAGGTGAATATAAAAAAACAAGGTGGTTTTTTAATGCTTAAATTAATCTTCCTCTCCCGGGGGTTCGTTATCCATATCATTGTCGCTGTCTTGTGGATTGCGTTTTTTGGAAGCTTCATCAACACCAGGGTCAAAAAATGGCCAAATACTTCGATAAATGCGCTCAAATTTAAGCTCATTATTTTTTTCATCCACGGTGGATAAAACCACTTTGATGGCCCGGATGAGATGGGGTTTATCCATCATTTTCAAGTCATCCACAAAAGTTTTTTTAGTGGGATTCCAAAATAAAAATTCCAATTTTTTAATATTGCCAAGTAAAACCGAAGGACGGATTTTTTCAAAATCAAAATCCGGGGCATAAATATCGCTTGGGAGATAATAGCGAATAAGTTCAAACGGGGCCTTGGAATTGCGATTTTCATCCAGGGAGTCTCTTAGCATGTATTTGATCCAGACGAAATGGCTTTCCTTGGCGTTTTGAATTTTCCTTTGATTGATGGTGCTTAAAAACAGTAAATCGGAAGGGGAATCACTTTTGATGGCGGGGATCGGCTGATTATCCTGGGTGAGGGCCGGAAACCGTTCAGTGGTTTCAAAGGAGGGAAATTCATCTGTCATTGATTCCAGTTCCGATGCTTGCTCACTTTTTTTGCCTTTGATGGACTTGTAGTAAAGCGGGGTGAATATTCTTGAAAAGTCCTGATCAAGCCGGTTCAAGGCGGCTTCAATTTGCATTTTAAACAGATCTTCCTTGGTGACCCGGGCAGCACCTTCCGTACTGTTTTCGGTAAGATAATATACCCCCAGCATTAAAAAAGATAAAATGGTGATGGAAATAATTATCTCCAGTAGCGTAAAACCATTCGGCGTAGTAGAAAGTGGAGTTTGGGTTTTCATATTTTTTTAAAACTCACTTTGGCATTCTGGTTGGTGACCCAGGTGGACAGGGTAAAAAAGTAACCGGTTTTTTTGTTTTGTACCTTGACCTGTAGCTGCCAGATTAATTCCTTTAAATTATCCTTGATCTGGCCATAGAAAATTTTTTCGTAAGGGGAGGTGTTTTCATCATCACTATCCTCTTCGCTTCCTTTCAATTTCTCATAATCGGGCAGTGTGAATCTTTTCCAGGTTAAACTGTATTGGTAGGCATCGTTATTTTCAAAGGTTTTGGTTTCCGGTTGCAAGGTTAATGATTCTTTTAAGTCAGGAGGATCCAATAGGATTTCATTCATTTTATTCATGCACAGTTCTTTTAAAATAATTTCTTCCTCAAGTCTTATGGAGTCAGTGACATTATAACTTAAAGTCAAAGTAAAGGCGGTGGCAAACGCCGCAAATATACCGGTGGCAATCAGGACTTCCAGCAGGGTAAAACCCGATGTGTTTTTTAATTTTTTAACCATTCTTCGTATAATTCCTTGGCAATATTTAAGCGAATATCTTCTATATCCTCAGACTCGTTGAGCATTTTTATTTCCTTGTAGGTTCTTTGAAACTCTTCTTTAAACGGTGAAATACTCAGCCCAATTACTTCGGTATCTGAGGAAAGGATGACGATGGCCCCATCTTTTTCGCCGGAAGGATAGACATAGATTGAAGCAAAATTATTGGTGATCAGTTTAAGAGAGATATTAGTCCCGATGGCAATAATGCTGACGCCACCTGGAAGTTTTAATGCCCCCTCACTAAATTCACTGACTTTGTTAAAGGACTGGTTGATTTTTTTTGCTCTTTTTTCAAATTCCTCACTTTCCTTGGTCCCTTCGGTTTCTACACCCATAATCCTTTCTTCGCTGGGAGGTAAGACAAACGAATCATCCGGTCCATATTCAACGGATAATTCCTGGGGATCCTTATCCAGATCAAATTGCACCCGGGTGATCACGTTGCGAAGGGCGGATTCTCCCACCGAAAAGCGAATGGCCCTCTCGATGTTGGAGATTGCCTCCTCCATATTATCTCTGGAATTGAAAGTGGACGAGACTACCAAAGCCACAATAACACTTATCAGTGCCAGGGCGACTAGAATTTCAAGCAAGGTGAAACCATTGATTGGTTTGCTAATTTTTCTTCCCATGTATGATATCGGCTGCGTCGGGGCCTTCTCCTCCAGGGACTTGGTCAGGGCCATAGGACTTTATGGTAAGGGTATTTCCATCTGACTCATAGACATATTCCATATCCCATGGATCAAGGGGGATTTCTCCATTTTCAATATATCCACCCGGATTATAGCGGGTGCATTCCTTACCGCCAGTAGGCTTTTCAATGAGCGCTCTTAATCCTTGATCAGTGGTAGGGTAGCTAAAACAATGTCTGCGATATTCTTGTAATCGATCGGCGAGAGCCTTCATTTGAATTTGCGCAGCAGATATTTTTCCATCACGAAGCTGGTCAAAAATCTTACCTGCGACGAATGTTCCGGCAATGGCCAGCAAGGTCAGGGCGATTAAAATTTCCACCAGGGTAAAACCTTTAGAAGCCTGTTGGTTTAAAGATTTGAAAAAATCGTTAAAAGCTTGTTTGGACAGCATTGTAATATCTCCTTGCGAATATTAATTATCTAAAACTATTTAATTCCATCATGGGCATGATAACAGAGAAAACGATAAATGTAACCGCCAATCCCATTGCCACCAGCATTATAGGTTGTAAAATGGAGGTTAATCCGTTGAGTTTGGCATCCACTTGATCTGAGTAGTTTTCAGAAATAATCTCCAGCATGGGTTCAAGTTCCCCCGAACTTTCCCCCAGTTTAATCATATGGGTCACCATGGTGGGAAAAAGGTTACTTTTAGCAAGCGGACCGGTCATGGAGGCACCTTCAGCTACGGCCATTCTGGCTTCTGCCACGGCTTGTTTCATATGTACATTGGAAACCAGGTTTTGCACAATTTTTATGGATGTGAGAATGGGGACACCGGATTGTAAAAGGGTGGCAAGCGTGGAACAAAATCGGCTTACGTTGATCATGATAATAAGCCCCTTGATAACGGGAAGCCGTAGTAAAAATCGATGCCAACGTTTTTGTCCGGACTCGGTCGTAATATATTTTCTAAAACTATAAAAACTTACTACTAGGACGATAAGTATGGCCCACCAGTAGTTTAAAAAAATATCCGATAAAAAAATGGAAATTCTGGTGGGAAGTGGAAGGGTTTTTTTCATAGAAACAAAAATTTTGGTGATTTTGGGAATGACCAAGGTGAAAATGATCACCATCATGATGGTGCCAAAGGCGACCATAATAATCGGATAAGTCATCGCACCACTTACCTTATTTCTAAGTTTGACCTGCGCTTCGGTGAATTCAGAAAGTCGAAGGAGGACAATATGGAGGGTTCCTGAGGATTCACCGGCTTCCACCATGTTGACATAGATATTGTTAAAGACATTGGGATAGTCACTCAGGGCCTTGGCCAGGGAGCTTCCTTCGTTCACTTTTTGTCCGACTTCCGCCAAAATGACTTTCAAATCCCGGTTGTCTGATTGATCAACCAGGGCGGTGAGCGCATCCACCACTTGGATACGGGCCTTTAGAAGGGTTGCCAGCTGTCTGGTCATCAGTGCTAGGTCATTGACACTGATGGGTTGCAACAGTTTGATACTGGATTTTTTTTGCGAGTCAGATTTTTGCTCTTTAATAGATACCAGTATGATGCCTTGATTTTTAAGTTTATTTTTTGCCTGGGCCAGGGTTTCTGCCGTGATGGTACTGGTGAGTTCTTTGCCGGAAGAATTAACTCCGTTATATTTGAAAATGGCCATTTATTCTTTTTCCTCTTCCTCAGCGGTGCTAATACCGGTTAGCATTGCCTCGATTGATATAATTCCGGCAAACACTTTGGTTAAAGCCGATTGTTTCAAGGTTTCCATTCCCTGAGCTATGGCCACTTTTTTCAGTTCAGTAGAGGAGGCTTTTTCTATAATGAGCTTTCTAATGTCATCAGTTATTAATAGCAGTTCGCTCACGACGGTACGTCCATCATAGCCATAGTCGTGACATTTGGGACATCCTCTGGCCCTATATATAGTTGCATCTGGAGGAACGCTTGGAATTTCCATAAGACGCAAATCTTCTTTGGTTACCACAATTCTTTCTTTACAATGATTGCAAAGGGTCTGGATCAGTCTTTGGGCCAATACGGCGATTAAAGAGGAAGATATTAAAAATGGTTGTACTCCCATATCAATTAATCGGGTAGGAGTGGTGCAAGCATCGTTGGTGTGGATGGTGGAGAGGACGAAGTGACCGGTGAGTGATGACTGGATGGCCATGACCGCGGTTTCGTAGTCTCTGGTTTCTCCCAGCATGATAATATCGGGATTTTGCCGGAGGATGGAACGAAGGGCGCGGGCAAAGGTCAAATCAATTTTAGAATTGACCTGGATCTGGGATACGCCGGGAAATTCATATTCCACCGGATCTTCCACGGTGATAATCATTTTATCGGGAGTATTCATGATATCCAGGATAGCTCCTAGCGTGGTGGTTTTTCCGTGCCCGGTGGGACCTGAGACAAAGACAATGCCGTGTCTTCTGCGGGTCAAATCCTTGAGACTTTCTAAAACCTTGCCTTCAAAACCCAGGCTTTCCAGTTTTAAAATGGTATTGGTTTTTTCCAAAATCCGCATAACAATGCGCTCTCCACTTTGAATAGGCACGGTGGATAGCCTTATATCAATATCTTTGCCGGCCATTTTGATCCGGATTCTTCCGTCTTGGGGAAGACGTTTTTCGGCAATATCAAGTTTGGCCATAACTTTAATCCGACTGGATACCGCCATGTGAGTGGATATTGGTTGGCGCAGAATTTCTCTCATGGCACCGTTTACCCTAAAACGATAAATGACTTCTTTTTCATAGGGTTCAATGTGAATATCGCCCGCCTTTTCTTTTACGGCGCGAAAAATAATGGAGTTTACAAATTTAATAACCGGAGCTTCATCAGCGCCGGCATCCAGAATGTCGATGGGCCCATCTAGATCCAGGTCTTCGTTAAACTCATCTTCGAGGGAACTCACCAGGTTTTTATTGGCCCTTTCATAGACCCGGTTGATGGCATCAATGATCTTTAAGGGGGAGGATACTAGAATTTTTATTTCTTTTTTAAAGACCTCCCGTAAATCGTTAAAGGCATCAAAGTTATAAGGATCAGTGGTGACAATCGTGACTGAATCTTCTGTTTCCAAAATGGGCAGGGTTTCCTGGGCCTTGGCATAGTTGATGGGGATATCCAGGATGACGTTGGCGTCAATATCATCCACCTTGATATCGGTGATGTAGGGAATGTTCATTTGGTGACAAATGACTCGTACAATATCATGGGGATGAAGATAATTATTCTTGATTAAAATTTCACCCAGTAAGGCACCGGTTTCTTCCTGTTGGAAGACGGCTGCTTCCAACTGTTCTTTGGTTAAGGAAGTATGCTTGAGCAAAAGTTCACCGATCTTTTCTTTTTCTCCTGTCAATTTGCTTAAAATTGGGTCATTATTTTCCATTTTTCACCATCAGTTTTTTTCTTCGTTTTGGGCCTTCTTAATGGCACTGGCATGTTGAATGATTTCGCTATAGTTTGGAACTTCCAATAATTTGGTGGCGTCCGCCTGGGGAGGAACATCCTCCACTTCTTCCAGATTATCCGATTTAATTGTTCCATCTTGAATAGTTGAGCCAGGATTATATAAGGGACCTTCCTTTTGGTTTTTGGCCTTTTCAAAAAGCCCTTTGTTGGTGGTGGCAAAGGGATCGTCATCGCCTACAATATCTTTTAGATGAGCAGCTCTTCGATTGACGACATCTTTTAAATGATCGGCGGTAGTTTCTTCATAGGAGGCTAAAATTTTAGGAGTTAAAAAGAAAAGTAAATTGGTTTTGGATTTTTCTTTTTTCGTGGATTTAAACAGCCAGCCCAGCACCGGAATATCACCCAGGAGTGGGACTTTAGAGTTGGTCACGATGTCCTTATCCTTCATCAAACCACCCATGGCGATGGTGTCCATGTCTCTGACTATAACGGTGGTAACGGCACTCCGATTGTTCATGGCCATGCCGATGGGTTCAAGGGCAGAGGGTAGCGATCTAGTGGAGAAATCATCCATCTTATAGTCAATCTTCAGTTTGACAAAACGACTGATTTTATTGATTTGCGGCGTGAGTTTCAAGGTGAGTCCGACGTCTTGATAGTCAACGGAAGTTTGGGATGGTCCGTTGGTTTGATAGGTGGTTTTGGGAGTAGGAATTTTTTCGCCAACTTCAAAAACCGCTTCTTGATTATCCAAGGCTAAAATCTGAGGGGTGGCCAAAACATTGGTGTTGTCGTTGGAAGCGATGGCGGTCAGTAGTCCGGTTACACTGCGTACGCTTTTTTTGCTGTTATCAGGCAGGGTCAGTTCAACTTTTTTTCCGACTCCGATCCCCGAAAACAATCCACCAATGCTGGTAATGCCACTGGGAGATAAAAGATTGGCCATATCGCCACGATTTTTTCCGCCGTAACCGGCCCGGTCGGTATCACCAGTACCATAGGCACCCACCCATGAGATGCCCCATTCATGACTTGATGATAATTCGCTTTCCATGATGAGTCCTTCCACATAAACCTGGTCTCTTTGAATATCGAGTTTTTCGATAATTTTTTTAATGGTCAGATAATCAGTCGGGGCGGCAGTAACCACGATGGCGTTATTGGATTTATCAGCGGTTAATTTGACATCAGAATTAAATAGAGTGTCAGAGCTGACCACGGGGGATTGGGTGAAGCGTGTGCGGTTCGCTCCTGCCTTGGCATTTCCCACCAGCGCCGACAGCGTTTTAGAGAGTTCTTCGGCATCGCTATGTTTTAAATAGTAAACATGAATCTGTCCTCCAGTGGTGACATCCTTGACATCCAACTTATTAATAATGTCCCTAAGCTGCTGGGTCCCCTCGGCGTTTGCCATGGCGATGATGGAATTGGTTCTTGGCTCTGCAATGATTTTAGAAATCGAAATGTTTTCTTGTTGCATGGAATAGCTGGACTTGTTTTTGTTTTTGGCAGCTTGGGCATTTAAAATTTCGCCGATTAATTTAGCTATTTCTTGGGCGGATGAATGTTTTACCTGAATGATCTGCAAGGTTTCCTCGTGTCCTGGAATATCCACAAACTCGATAAGCTTGACTAATCTTAAAATATTACTTCCGGTATCTTGGGCCAAAATGGTGTTGGTTTGGCGGATGTCGGTGATTCGTCCATTCTTGGTCATAAAGGGGCGAAAATTACGAGTGACTTCGGCTGAACTTATATATTTAAGGGGAATGACTCTCATAACATAATTATCCGTATCAGGTGTATAGGTTCCGGTATAGATCTTGGTGTTTTCGGATTTGATATCCCGGTTATTGACAATTTTATAAAAGCCTCCGGATTGCGACAGGGAATAACCGGCCATATTAAGTACGGATAAATAGGCCTTCCAGGCATCTCCCACGGTGATTGGGTTGGGGGCCAGGATGTTTACTTTTTTTCCTTTGATATCGTTTTCGTAGATAAGATTGATGCCGGTGAGCTTTTGCATGGTTTCTGTCAATTCAATCAAGGAAGTATTGGGAAAATTGAAACTCTCAATAACTTCGGGGCCAAAGGCCGTTTCAGGATTGAGTTGCACCAGCTTTTTGGCCTCCGGTCCCTTTTTAACAGCATTGATTCCGGTACTTCTGCCGAAAACATCTTTGGAGTTGGTTGGTGAGGATGCGGAAGGATCGCCAGATCCGTTATCATCGTTTGAGGGGGAATAACTGTCGTCAGCACTTTCCTCGCTGGGGGCACTGCCCTCGTCATCATCATCAGAGCTATCACTGGAGTCCGAGTTGAAATTGGTGGTTGATTTAAAGCGATCAAAAGGTCTGGATTGGCAAAAAAGCGAAAAACTCGATACATACATGCACATAGCTAGAGCAAAAATCCATTTTCTATTCATACCCGTTCCTTAGGTTGAATCACTCATCAATAAAATCGAAACTTAAATTGGTGGGTGATCCATTTCTAGTTATTTCCAATTCATAGTGGTTCATTTCTTTTATTTGTCCAAAAAAGGACATGACTTGATTCATGCTTCTGATGGGAGATCCGTTAATCTTATGGACGATATCTCCATTTTGCATTCCCAGCTTGGTGTAGAGACTATCGGGTACAATTTCTGTGAACTTGTAAGAGATGGTGCCATCGGGATTATTAATAGGGAGGGCGCGGGCCTGAGTTAATAGCTGGCTTAAATTGACGAGCTGCTGGTCGCGATAACTTTTTTTGATTTTAAAGTTGTTACCTTGATTGATGATGCCGGATGCGCTTGATTGATCAAGCATCCGCTTGCCTTCTTCTGGAGAGAAAATGGTAAAAGGTTTAGTCGGGCCACTATGGTTACTGGAGGCAATGAATTCGCATTCATTCGAGGAAAGATTCTTGACCATAATTTTTTCCGCCTCAATTTTTCCAATGCGTGCCAGTCCTTTGATATTGTCACCTTCCCGCAGGGATATGCCTTCGGTGTTTCTGATTTGGACGGAGGCCACTGATTTTATGGAATCTTGTAAGACCACTGTGTTGACCAATTTAATGGGCAGACTACTTGGTCGGCTGGCCGTGCGACAAACTTTATTTTCATCTTTTTTATCTCCAGGTCTTTGGGCACTGGCGACTTTTTCGTTATTGAGAATAGCATCAAAGGGGTTGGATGATTTCAAGATATCCAATTTGTTATCATAGGAAGTACCCCGGGAGGTGGCTTCACCAATAAAGGTACGGGAGGTTTCTTTTTTACTGATGGAGGGAATATCCAAGGCGGCAGCAATAATCTTGCCTAAAGAATAAGTGAATGCTGCTACCAAGAGTAAACAGAAAATTTGATTGATGCGGATGCGATATTCCGGTGCCATGATTGAACTGTAAAGCTGGCCCCAATGGATTTTTCCCACCGTTTGATTGACTTTTTGCTTTAAGTGCATATTGGCAACTAGTTTGGATACCACTAGTTGCTGCTTTCTGGCAAACGGGATCAGATATTGCTTTAGCTGGCCCAAAAATTTTTTTAATTTCTGGTTTGAAGCGAAAGGCAGCTTTTTAAAAAAGCCCGGTGTTTTGGGAGAGCTTGGTATTTCTGGCAGTGAAGTATCCAAGGAAACATGATCTTCATTATCCTGATCCTGATTTTCTATAACATTTTCTACAACATCATTTTTTGCTTTTTTATTAAAAAATTTATTCTTTATGGGAGCAACAATTTTGCGCTTAAATGAGTTGAGTAAATTCTTAAGTTTTTCACTCATGTTATATTCTTGGTTCATCCTTTCTATTCATTATATACTATTTTAAGGCATTTAAAGTTTCATGAGCAAGAAAACTTTATAAATGAATGAAAAAAAAGTTATTAACTAGACCGTGATTAGGCAAAAATGAGATGGTTTGTTAATTATTTGCATAATTGGTTATGATATTCTTAGATGCTAGTTTTTCAGGGAGAAAAGGTTGATAGAAAAGCTCGGTCAAATTTGCTTTATCTTTATCGTCTTATTGATACAGGCAGCTTGTTCGTCCCATCAAAATTATAAAATATTTAAAGATTCTAAGCTTAAGGCCAAAGATCATTTGAAGGTTAAAGAGATTGTGGCGGGGCCCACCCATGAGGGGAAACCAGGAGCATTTAAAGATTTGACCAACGAGTATGGGTTGGAAGGAGTGGAGGCCACCAATCTGTATGCGGTGGATTTTAACAACGATGGTTATACCGATCTGGCCTTATTACCAAATTTCTATTCTATTCCGGAATTTTATGAATTCGATCCGCTTAAGCGAAAATTCCAAAAAATGAAAGATCACCCATTACCTGGGATACATAAGTATTCCTTTTTAATTTTTGTTGATCTGGATAAGGATGGAGTGCTGGATTTGATAGCAGGTAATCTCAATAGAAAAACTGAGATTACCGCCAGTGCCCTGGATATCTACCGAGGCGAAGTTGTTTTAAAAAAAGTGAGTTATGAGAAAATGGAAACTCCCTTTGATAGGCCGCCCATGGGACCTTCCTCGGTGGCAGTGATAGATTTTGATTTGGATGGGGAGTTGGACCTTTATCTGGGAAACTGGTTTGCGGAAAATAATAAGATGCAAACCCCGGTTCCCGATAATTTATACAAAGGACGTGGTTTTGAGTTCAGTGAAGTCAGTGATTTCCTGGAAGGTGAGCATGCCATCAGAAACCGGGAGCAAAGTTTTTATAATGCAACCCCCACTTATGCGGTTGCCACTTGTGATATCAATCAAGATGGCTGGCCGGATATTTTGACTTCATCATCAGCGGGATTTAACAATAAATTATGGATTAACCAACAGGCGGCTAAAAATCAAAGAGGGTTTCAAGACTATGGGGTGGAAACCTTGTATGCGGCGGATGATGATGGTCTGCTGCAATCCAAGGGGGGAGGAAATTCATTTTTTTCTGCGTGTTTTGATTATAATAATGATCAGATTATGGATATTTTTTTGGGCGAATTGACTCATCCTTATGATTATAAAACCAGGGACCGATCGAGCATCTTAACTGGAAGCCAGATGAAGTTCCCTTTTAAATTTTTAAGATCAGAATTTTATCATACTAAGAGTAAAGAGGATCATTCCAGGTGCGACAAAAGGGCGGTCTTTATTGATTATAATTTGGATAGTAGGGAAGATATCTTGGTGGATAATTCAGGCTATCCACCTTATTCGAGATTGATCCTTTTTAGACAAGATGAGGACAAGGCCTTCGTGGACCTGGCAAAAGAGGAAGGTATTGACATTTTAAATCCTTCGGGAACGGTGAGTTTGGATTTGAATGAAGATGGGTTGTGGGATTTTATTACCGGTCAAACCAATATAAGAAATGCAGGTATCAAAAAAAGGATCTATGTTTTTCAAAATCAATTAGAAAGAACTGATAAGCGTTCCATAAGGTTTTATTTGCAAGGCTTGCAGTCCAATCGTGATGGGCTGGGGGCCATGGTTATTTTAAGAACTCGTGATGAGGTCATGCGGAGATGGATTTCCTATTCATATGGATCTTTTCCATCCCAAAATGAAAAGGGTGTGATCTTTGGCATGGAAAATCAAGATTATCCTCTGGTCGCGGAAGTCCGCTGGCCTTATAAAAAGCCAGGGTATGCCAAATGGGAAACACTGTCCCAGGTTTATACCTTTAACCGCCTTAAAAATATTTCCCATCAAGAAATCACGCTTTGTGAAAATGGTTCCTGGCATCTTGGTAAAGTGGATTGCGAATTTTAAATAATGAATTGGTAGAAATCCCTGATATAAACTGGCATTTTTTTATAAGACAGGGTGGTCATATAGATTTTCGATTTGGGCAGTTTGGGGATTTGGTATTGAGTGAGATTATCATTTGGTTTAATCATGTGGTCAGGCACGATGGCAATTCCGGTATTACTTTTTACCAGATTCACAATGGTGGTCATGGAATCCACGGTAATGATGGAGCGGGGACTTTTGTGGGTGAGTTTAAAAAGAAAATCATTTTCGCTATAGGCGATCCATCTATATTCATGCAAGTTTTTTAGATTGAGTTCGTTTTTGGAAATGAGCACCATGTTCTCATCAAACAGATGCCTGGAGGTGATCAGTTCGGACTGGATATTTTCGCTGGAAAAAACCATGTCAAAAAAACCACTTTCAATTCCTTGCCGCAGGAAAGGAATGTCGCCAATCTTGATACTGATATTACGATGGTTGGCTTGGTAATATTCAATTAGCTTGGGGCCTAGCCAGTTTTCCAGCAGTCCGTGTAAAATGCCAATAGAGAGGGGGTGAGCTCCCTTCAAGGTTAAAATTTCACTGATATCATGGTCAAAATTTTTACATGAAAGGAAAAATTTTTTCCCCAGTTCGGTTAGTAAAACTTTTTTGGAGGATCGGACAATAAGCTCTTCTCCAATAGAATCCTCGAGCAGTTTAATTTGCCGACTGACAGCCGATTGGGCGATTTTAAGTTCACCGGCAGCTTTGGAAAAGCTAGCATGTTTGGCGGTGGATAAAAAGGCTTTTAAATATCGATATTCCATATCCAAATATTATGAATGAAAAGAGTGGAGGATGTCTACCAGGGAGCAGATGAATAACAGGTAAAGCAGATGCACTTTAAAATTTGCTTGTTCTTAAAATAAAAGAGCGATCGCCACCAGCAGTTTTTGTCCTAGAACGTTTTCTTCGTTTAAAATAATTTTTCCCAGCGTCTGGGGATTTTTAATTAGACCAAACTCATCCCCCCTGATCCAAATGTCGGTTAGAACTAATGTCTTATTTAAGATCGTGGAGGATAGGGCCTTGAATGAAGCTTCTTTTTTCACCCATAACCAAAGCAAGTTATCCCCTCCATGTTCCTGATCATGAAGGGTTTTAAAAAATTTAGATGTTTTGGGATCAATCAATCGGGTGCAAAACTCGATGTCCATTCCAATGGACTGACACTCCTTGGTCGCAGCAATTACTCCGGCGCCCACATTTTGCGTGTGGCTAAGGGAAACCAGAAAATTGGGAAATTTTTCTAAATGATGGTGGTTAATAATATTCAAGTCGGTTAGTTCACCTGGTTGATCCATGGATTGTAAACACTCAAGCAGTGCCATGCGGGAATAATAATAACTTTGAGCACGAACAGAGGACGTGAATTGTTTTAAAATATCGGTAGGGATGGGTGCATTACCTGAAAATATTTTGTAGATCATATATTTTTCTTTACTGCCTTTTAAATTTTTGTCATAACTTAGCCTAAGTATATAGAATTTTTTTAGAGTTCTATAATTAAAGGGATTTCGAGGTTATGCTACCAGAAGATATCAAAATAATCATGGGTAATGTTCTTTTTGTGGTTTTTTCCATGTTCATTTTTTGTTTTGCCAAGGCTTCTGCCCACCACGATTTTTTTGAATCATTTGAAAATCCCCCGCAGATTATTGAAATAATTATAAAATAAGAAAAATTATTAATTTATATTTCAGGGAGATGAGATATGACAAATACGCTGGGAAGAGAAGTTCTTAGACAAAAGGCCATTAATAGACCTAAAAGAGTTTTTGATCGGCCTCAAAATAATCAACATCAATTATTAAAGGTAAGTGATTATTACGGAGAAAATGTTTTTGATTTTAGAAAATGTAAAACCGTATCAGAGAAAATAAAAAGAGAGATGTTGGCGTTTGCCAAGCAAAGCAAACCAATTCCAAGAGAGTATGTTGAGCTGGTAGCCGATGCTTGTAAAGATTGGGCGATTGGAAAAGGCGCCACCCATTTTTGTCATTGGTTTCATCCTTTAACCGGAAGTTCGGCAGAAAAACATGATGGCTTTTTGAGTTTTAAAGATAATGAAACTCCCATTGAGAGACTTTCTGCCAGTCAACTTATCCAGGGAGAACCAGATGCTTCCTCTTTTCCCCATGGAGGAACACGCGCCACCTTTGAGGCCCGTGGTTACACTATTTGGGATTTAACTTCGCCCATGTTTTTAACCGAAGCAGAAAACGGTAAAACCCTGTGCATCCCAACCGCCTTTGTTTCTTATAAGGGAGACGCCCTGGATATCAAGACCCCCCTGCTTCGAAGTGGTAATGCGATTTCTACGGAAGTGACCCGTTTTTTAAATTTAATAGGTGAAAAAGATATATCGGAAATAACGGTTACCTGCGGTGCTGAACAGGAATATTTTTTGATGGATAAGGCTTTTTTCTTTGAGCGTCCCGATTTACTGATGACCGGGCGAACTCTTTTTGGCAAACTCACTGCGAGAAATCAGCAATTGTCTGATCATTATTTCGGCGCAATTTCTGAGAGGATTCTCTCTTTTATGCAGGAACTTGATCATGAGCTGTATAAAATTGGCATTCCTTCAAAAACCAGACATAACGAGGTTGCTCCCGGCCAATTTGAAGTGGCCCAGATTTTCAGGGATGGAAATGTTGCCTCCGATAATAACCAGGCCATGATGGCGCTTATTAAAAAAGTGGCGGACAATCATAATCTGGTGGCCTTGCTTCATGAAAAACCCATGAGTGGTATTAATGGAAGTGGAAAACATTTAAACTGGTCGATGTCCGATAATCTGGGAAGAAATCTCCTAGAGCCGGGCAATGAGGTGCATTCGAATCTTCGTTTTTTGGCCATGTGTTCGGTGATTGTGGAGGCCATTTATAAGCATGCAGATATCTTGCGTGCATCGATTGCGACCCATTCTAATGATCATCGCTTGGGAGGTCATGAAGCTCCACCGAGTATCATGTCGGTTTTTTTAGGAGATACCCTTGATAAAATCTTTAATGCCATTATGTCAGGACAAACCGTTGAGCAAATTGAAAATAATCAATTTGACTTGGGGGCTAACCAATTAGCTCATCTTCTGCGAGATAATACCGATAGAAACCGAACTTCACCGTTTGCTTTTACCGGTAACCGGTTTGAATTCAGGGCGGTGGGATCGGCTCAATCCATAGGTTTCCCGCTTTCGATTTTAAATGCGGCTGTTAGCAGTTGTTTCAAAGATGCCAACGAATTTATTAAAAATGAAATGAGTAATGGCGCAAGTATTGATGAGGTTTTACTTAAGGTTGTGAAAACCAGAATGGAAAAATCTTATGCTATCGTTTTCAACGGTGATGGCTATGGACAGAAGTGGCATGAAGAGGCAAAGCGTAGAGGTCTTTCCAATTTAAGAACATCTCCAGATGCTTATAAGCTTCTTAAGGATGATGGCGCTATTGATTTTTTAATAAGCAGTGGCGTCTATAAAATGAATGAGATCAAAAGTCGATATAATATTATGGTGGAAAGATACAACACATATCGCTTGATTGAATTTAATACATTTGTATCTTTAATTGACCAGTTCGTGGTGCCTGTCACTATCGAGTACAAAAAGAAACTGATAAAAGTCATAAAAGGATACAAGGATCTTGCCTTAAATAATTATAGTGAATCAAAAATTTTAGAGAAGCTGGAGGGCTTATCCGCAGAGCTTTTTGATGAATCAACTAAGTTAAAAGCTGAATTAAAAAATCTTCCTTCTGATGAGGAACAAAAATCTTTTAAGATTGCTCATGAACTGATGAATCAATCGATCAAGATGGAAAATCTTTGTAATAGAATTGAAGAAATGATTCCTGATCACCTCTGGAAACTCCCCAAATATATGGACATGCTCTTCGTACGATAGGTACGGCCTGACTTTTGGGGATGCATCGCCTGATTTTTTTTATAA
The DNA here is from genome assembly GCA_001770015.1 of Bdellovibrionales bacterium RIFOXYC1_FULL_37_79. Lineage (GTDB taxonomy): Bacteria > Bdellovibrionota > Bacteriovoracia > Bacteriovoracales > Bacteriovoracaceae > XYC1-FULL-37-79. Next base: position 26,062 of record MEQB01000035.1, on the reverse strand, counting down.
ACTTTTTTGATCTGTTAAATTTCCGCTTGTTATTCCAAGCAAATTTTTAATCAATTTGAATATGCTATAACAATAAACCCTTTCATGGAGTTAAGTTATGCCAAGAAAACCGTTGCTTAGAACTGATCAATTTCCTTATCATATAACCGCTAGATCTAATAATAAAGAATGGTTTTATCTTCCCCTTGAAGATGTTTGGATGGTATTTCAACTCATCTTAAAAAAAGCGCAGGAAAAATTTGAATTGGAAATTATTCAATTCGTTTTAATGAGCAATCATTATCATATGCTTTTGAGGACCCCTCATTCGAATCTCGATGTTGTTATGCAATTTATTCAAAAAAATATTTCTGATACTATCAACCAACAAACCAATCGAGTGAATCATCTTTTTGGAGGACCTTATAAATGGTCACTAATTGACAATGCAAATTATTTTTACGTTGTTATCAAATATATCTTTCAAAACCCACTTAGAGCAAATATAGTTGGATGTTGCGAAGATTATGAATATAGTACACTTTATTCTCTGGTTAATAATCTTCCTCTTGAATTTAATCATAATTTGAAAGGTTTTTTTAATTATAATAGCCTTGAGAACTTGGTTTACTTTATCAATCAAACTTTCACCTCTGATCAAATTCAGTCCATTAAAAAATCCTTGTCAAAAACAGCTTTTAAAATTGCTAAAAATCCAAACACTGGAAAGAAGCTGACTTTTAGTATCTGATGCTAAAGTGCATCCCTAAAAGTCAGGCCGTACCTAAAAGTCCGACGTTGCGGGGGGAAATTTTGTCATCGAAGTAGTGAGAAAGGGTGGTGTGATAACTATTTTCTTGCATGAAAACGGCGCGATCAACCAGAATATAGAGTTCCAGAGGCCGGCCAAAAAACCAGCGAATCAGGTTACACAGAAACATTCTTTTGATTTGTTTTTGAATTGAAACGCTATGAAAATAATCATCAATTTTTTGGTGAGTCAGACGATGCGTGATTTGATGTTCTTTTAATTTTTTTAAAGCATAAGCGCTAAATCCGTTGAAGTAATCTCGGATGGGGCAATCTCCCATGGTGATAAATGCTTTTTTTCCCAGCATTTCATATAAAAGAAGATGAAGTCCAAAACGATAGCTTTTGACTTGATATTTATTATAATAATCTTGTTTTGAAATATAGGTATGGGCCCGCGTGGCCAGCGTCAGTCCTTGTTCGTTAATCAATAATGGATTGGACTTTGCAGCTTTAGAGAGTTGTTCATATTGAGGCTGGTCATATTTAAAATAACAACAACCAAAATTGATAATACCTTTTACCTGGTAATAGACAGCAGCTTGTAAGAGTTTTGACGATAATTGTCCGCAGGAATGTAGTCCCACCATGAAGGTATTTTGATTAAAGAGATTTTTTATATTATTAAAATCCTGGGTGGGAGTTTTTTTGATGTCAAAATTATAAAAAGAAATATTATGGGCATTTTGGGGATGTAGTCTTTTACTATTAATTTCTCCTTGCCTTAAAAACTCTTGGTTGATATCTATGCAGGCACTTGGGGTGTTAAAATAGCCACCCAGTATCCGCGACAGATGTCCGACTCCTCCGCCAATATCAACTACGGATTGGAAGTTTAAGTGCTTTTTTTGCTCAACGATGAGTGGAATCAGATTATCAAGTTCATGATGTTTTTTATCCTTGATCCGGGTGAAGGCCAGCAAGGGTAAATCCAATTTGGTTGGATGGTATGGGGAAATAATTTGATTAAAGGACATAGTTTTTTCTATCAGGGATAGTAAGGGTGTATCTTTGATAGGTGAGAAATCGAAGCGAGCATCAATTTTCCAGAGCTGGTCGTGAGTAAGCCGGTCTAAAAGATCCAGATGCTGATGGTCGTAGGCATCCAAGGTTTGGGGGTAATTATAAATGATTTCCTTATTCCAAATACCCTCGTAGGAATCAAGAAAATCTTTTATTTCATGCAGGGTTGATTTATAATCCAAACGTTATCCTTAAATTATGATATCCAATTTATATAGGTAATATTTTGGGTAAAATCAACTGATTTGGAGCTTTTATGGATCTGGCGGGAAAAAAAGTGGTAGTTTTAGGAATGGGTTTATCCGGAATATGGTCTGTGAAACTTTTAAATCAAAAAAATGTCGAAGTTTTTGCGATTAATTCGGGAAGTCCATCCTCTTGGGCCAGCTTTAAGGAGATAAGCTCCATCGTGGGTGAGCAGCACTGTCTGAGTGAAACCGATGCCCACCTCCTTTTTCAAACCTGTGATCTGGTTATTCTCTCGCCTGGAATTCCTCGAACCCATGCCCATATCCAATGTGCCCTGGCACACCATATCCCGGTGGTGTCCGAGATTGAACTGGGGTATTGGTTTTTAACAGATGAAAAAATCATTGCCGTCACTGGGAGCAATGGCAAAACCACCACCGTGTCCATGCTTGGAGAAATGCTTAAAAAAGCAGATAATACCGTTTTTGTGGGAGGCAATATAGGTACCCCACTGGTGCAATATATTTATGAGAAACAAAAATGTGAATTTGTTGTTTTGGAGTTATCCAGTTTTCAGTTGGAATCCATGCCAACTTTTCGGGCCCATTCGAATATTATTTTGAACGTCTTTGTTAATCATACTGAGCGCTATGGTGAGATTGGTGATTATGCGAGGGCCAAGTTTAATATTGCAAAAAATTTAACCCCCGACGATTTGGTGGTGTATCCTACCAATTTTCCACTTATTGCCAATTGGGTGGAGACATTGAATTTAAAAAAAATTGGCATTGATACATCGGATATAAGTGGTATCAAGGCAGATATTATTAAAGATTATTCCTTGGATCATTTCAAACTGGCAGGAACCCATAATCTTTCCAACTTATTGTTTATGCTCAAGGCTTTGACTCCTTTTTCTATAAATAAAGCGGGTATTCAAAGTGCCATTGATACTTTTCTGGGCGTTGATTATAGAATACAGTATGAAAAAACCAACGATTTATTTTTATGTTACAACGATGCCAAAAGTACGAACTGGGATGCCACGCTTTCGGCGGTTGAGTCGCTGGATAAATGTGGTAAAGAGTTATGGTTGATACTGGGAGGGAGGAAACGAAACCCTGGCGATAATATAACTCATCAAATTAAAAACTTAGTAAAAAAAGTTGATAAAATCTTACTGATTGGTGAGACCACTGAGCAGTTTTTTGAAGAATTAAAGAGTAAGATATCCGCTGAAAAATGTTTTACCATAGAAAACTGCATTAGTTTCTCAAGAAAAAATAAGTTTGATGGCATTTTGTTATTTTCCCCGGCATTTCCCTCGTTTGATCAGTTTAAAAATTATATGGACCGAGGAAAACAATTTCACCTGACTCTAGTGGGGATGTGAGCAGGAAAGTGTTTAGCGCCAGCGGGGCGTCGTTTGGATTGACTTGACTCATTTAAATAGTTATCGGCGAAAATAATTTTGATTAGAAAAACTACTACAAAAATGATTAAAAGTTTGCCGATTTTAAAGTGCATATTATATAGTCTATGTTAAGTTAACTCTTGCATTTCATTAACTTAATCGGTTGGTTAAGGAAAAAACTTAAGGCTTTTTGTTTATTAAAAAAAAATATTTTAGTAAGGGTTTAACTGGTCGTAATTATTATAAAATATTGAGAGGGCTTGATCTATGAATCAAAATAACACAGCAGTTAATCTAAGCAAAATGCATGAGTTTCTGGAGAAAAACCAACTGGATGCCATGTTTATTAATGATACGGACAGGTATTTAAATGAATATGTTCCAAGGGATCAGGCCCATTATTATTTATTAACTCAATTTTCCGGATCGACGTGTAAACTTTTAATCACCAAGCACCACAAGGCCAGGTTATACGTGGATGGAAGATATCACCAACAGGCAGAGCATGAATGTGATCTAGATCAAGTGGAAGTGGTCAAGTGTCCGCAGACCATCTCTATTTTTCATAAACTTCTAGAGGATTTAAACCAATTAAATATTAAAAAACTGGGCGTGGATGGACAGCGAACTTCTGTGATGGAAGAAGAAAATATCATTCAAAATGCCAAATGTGATGTGAGCTATTTTGATCAAGATGAGCTGGTAGAAGTGATTCCATTGTCCAAATCAGGCTTGTTAAAACCGCTTAAGCATCTTGAGGTGAAAGTATGTGGCAGTGACCCACTCTCTAAAGCTCGCAGTTTAATTAATGAGGGGGAAATGTATTTGGTTTCGGCGCTGGATAGTATTGCTTGGGTGACTAATGCGAGGGGATTTCACCAACCATTTCAAAGCACTTTCTTTGCCAGATGTATTTTAACTTATAATAAAATTTATGTTTTTAATATTGATGAACAGGCCTATGAAACCAATTTTGCTGAGCCTATTGTTTTTAAACATATCTCTGTCAACCAATGGGCAGACAATATTAAGGCCATTGCCAGTAAGCTGCAACCCTCAAAGGTCTATTATGATAAGGAATGTCTGACGGGAGCGGATTATCGGATTCTTCGGGACATCTTTGCCAGAGAACAATTGTCTGCCCCGAAGGAGCGGATTATTCTTAAACAATCCATTAAAAATGATAATGAGATAGAAGTATTAAAACGTAATTTTCAAAAATCAAGCCAGGTCGTGGCCGAAACTATTAGACAAATCAAGCGAGCGGTTAAAGAAAATAAAAAACTTTTGGAAAAAGATTTGTATGATATGACCAACGAAAACTATAAAAGGATGGGGGCCATTGATCTAAGCTTTAATACCATTGCGGCAGTCGGTGCCAACGCCTCAATCGTGCACTACGGAAAAGCAAGTGACCAGGTGATGATTAAAAACGGGGATATGCTTTTGCTGGACTCCGGTGCCATTTATGAGGAAGGTTATGCGACGGATAAAACCAGGACTTTTTTAGTGGGAGAGTTAAAAGATCCCAAGCTTAAGAAAATTTATACCCTGGTGTTAAAGGGATTGTTAAATGCTCAAAACGCTATAGTCCCGGAAGGCACACTTGGTGCGGCCATAGATATATTGGCAAGAAATCCAATTTTGCAACATGGATATAATTATTTACACGGTACCGGACATGGTATCGGTATCAACACCCATGAAGGGGGAATTGCTTTTTCATTCAAAAACAATATGCCGATTAAAATGGGACAAGTGGTTTCGATAGAACCGGGGATTTATATTGCCGGCTACGGCGGAGTGCGGTTGGAAAACGTGGTGGTGGTGGAAAAAAATCCGTCCATCGAAGGGACTTTGCGGTTTCGTCCTCTGGTTAATATTGGATTTGATCACGACCTGATTGATTTTAATCTGCTAACCAAAGAAGAACAAAAATATCTTGAGGTTTATGAAGCTGAGTGTGAGAAACAAAAGACTCTAATCTAAATTGGATTTTTGATAATTGGCCAAAAAACTTTTTTTAAATTCCAAGAAGCGGTTTTTCATAATCGCAGTTCTGGCCTGGTCGGCCAGCATTTTATAAAAGGCTATATTGTGATTGGTCGCCAGTATTGCTCCGAGAATTTCGTTTGAATCAAATAAATGTTTGAGATAGGCCCGGGAATAATTTTTACAGCAGTAACAAGTGCAATTTGGTTCCACGGGGTAGAAATCTCTTTTGTAGTTTCTATGGGTGATGCGAATTTTTCCTCGATTGGTAAAAAAGGTTCCTCCCCTGGCAAATTTGGTGGGGATAATACAATCACTCATATCTATGCCATTTTCCCACAACATCAGTAGATCCTCGGGGTTTCCCACCCCCATGACATAGCGTGGTTTGTTGACCGGCATGAGCGGTGCTGTGAAGGATACGATTTTTTCCATGAGCTCCACACCTTCACCTACAGAAACTCCTCCGATCGCATAACCCGGAAGTTCCCGGGAGCAAACTTCCTCTACACATCTTTTTCGTAAATCGTTATAGGTTGAACCTTGAATAATTCCAAAGAGAGATTGTTGTTCGTTGGACCAGGTGGCGATGGAACGATCCAGCCAGCGATGGGTTCTGGCGATGGAATTTTCAGTATACTTGAAGGTGGCAGGGTGGGGAATGCATTCATCAAAACTCATCATGATATCACTACCGAGGTTTTGCTGAACCTCAATGGATTTTTCCGGTCCCAGCATGATTGATTTTCCCTCTACATCCTTAAATTCAGCGCCTGCTTCGGTGATTGATTTTTTTTGCAAGGAAAAAACCTGGAAACCGCCAGAATCAGTGAGAATCGGCCTTTGCCAATTCATAAATTTATGGAGTCCTCCGGCTTTTTTAATCAGTTCTGAGGATGGGGATAGATGCAAGTGATAGGTGTTTGATAAAATAATCCGGATATCCATCTCCAGTAAAGAACTTGGGGGAAGTGCCTTGATGGCCCCGTGAGTTCCTACCGGCATGAAGACCGGTGTGGGAATTTCACCGTGAGGGGTTTTAATCAGCCCGGCCCGTGCAGCAGTTTGCTGGTCAGTGTGAAGAATTTTAAATTCAAAATGCAATTTATTTTTATTTATGGTCTCATTCATAGTTATCATCAATTTCGCTAATGATCATGCAGTCTCTTACATCATTGGGAGTATGGATGTTGCCTCTCCATTGGTTAAATAAATCAGTAATCTCGCTAGGAGTCATGAGACACGAGTAGATTTTGTCGTTTTTCTCCAGATGTTCTTTGCTGTCCGCTTTGACTGCTTCAAGAATTTCCGCATCCTCTTTTCCGGCACTTTTTAATATTAATTTGGTCTCTTCATCATATTCAGTTTTAACGCTGGTAAAGTGAATGATAAAACGGCAACGGTTATTTTTAGATCCCAGTAGATACAATTTTTTTTCATAAAACATTTTGATATTATTTTTTCTGGTGTGATGTTTAAAGAAGGTTTCAACCCGGTTGCAATCAGGGATATTATTTAAAAAACAGTGGGCATCATCCTGGCATTTTTGTTTGGGTTTTAGTTTGGAGAGAATATTTTTAAGTTCACTAATTATTTCCTGGTTGGAATTGGGTTGCTTGGCAGGCAGGGATTCCAGATATCTTAGATTGTCAGAAAGAATTTTTTTAGTAAAATTAACATATTTGGGGTCACCATTTTCATAAGCATTGGAAGCAAAGTGACGGTAATATTTTAAAAGCTGTGGCTTCTTGGTGGGAAGTGATGAAGCGTTTATTAGACTGGCCAGATAATAGGATGAATCAAAAGCATTGAAATCATCGCTAAGAATTTTGGTAGTGTCCATTTCCCAGCGGGTATTAATTAAAAGATCATTTTCAATAAAGCTGTTAAGATCCCCCAGATTGTCTTTGGTGCTAAGACATGTAAAATGACCTTTGATATTGTGCAGCTGAGTTAGACAGTAGTGGAGGGGGTCATCTTCCATGGAGTAGTACAGTAAAAAATGGTTATTCAGGTTACGGAACTTGAAATTGATCGCAGAGTTTCCAAAAAGATTAAATAATTCGTCCCGGCCCTCTACATAGCCATTGATAAGCGGACCGTATGCTTTGAGATATTTAAAAAGAGACAAGAGCAGTTCATGAGGCCTGGTTAATATATCCTCCATTGAAAGGAGATTAAAGTTAAGCCTGACGGATGCTTGCAAGAGGTCTGCTAGTTCTTTGGAATGCTCAACTGACCATGGTACCTTGGAATCTTTTTTTTGGTACTCATAAAGGTTCGGGAAAAGTTTATTAAAGAGCGGGTTATCAGAGGAGGCTTTGGATAAAAATGGGGTGAAATCGTAAGTTTTACCTTTTTCTATCATGGCAGACTCACCAACTAAATAATCAAAAAGATAAATTCCCGTCAGAATAGTCTTGTCTTTTTTATGCACATAAGGGGCAACATAGATATAATGGGGCAGTCCCACATCTTCCTTGTCAAAGCCCACAATGTTCAAACTGAAGTCTCGGGGAGTTAGCACGGAATCAGCAGTGAGAGTTTGGGCCTTTTTACCTTCGTTCACCTTGAAAGGGGGGGGGGCTTGGTAATCGGTATAAAAAATACTGTTCGAGGCATCCATATTTCTAAAAAGGGGAGTGAGCAAGGGGAGGATAATAATCATTGGTATGACGGTGATGGCCAGTAGCTTGCGTAATTTGAATTGATTGTATTCGTAGCTGGTGAAACTAAGCACTTCCTTTAGACTTCTTCGCTTGAAACAGACCGAAAGTTCGGTGAGAAAAAAAAGTGGTAAAAATATAAAAAAACCAGCGGTTCTTAAGACCGATTTTAAGCGGATCGCAAAAAAATTGCCTTTTACTCGTATGCCGTATAGGAAGGGTAGAAATCCCACACCAAAAAGGATATTGCCAATCAGCTCATAGCTTAAGAAAATCACTATAAAACGGGTGATCATCTCAGCATATTTATCATGGGTGGGGCCTAGCTTTCTAATGATGTCTCTTATTTTAGGAAGGGCAATTTGCAGATTTGAAAGAATCAAATTGGAAATGGAAAAATGATCAAAGGAAGAGGTGGGTACAGGGATTGGTGGTGTCTTGGGTTGATTTGGCTGGGGATTAAAGACACCTCTTTTTTTACGTGGCTTGCTGGTCAAATCATTGGTGGATTTTAAAGTGGTACCTGGTGTGCTTGCCGTGCCGGCTTCCTGCCCAATGCCAAGTTCGCTAGCATTTTCCTTGATTTTGGCGACGGTGTCTTGACCCAGTTTGGTGGCGTTTGATATCAAATTTTGCTCAGCTTGCTGGGCCTTTATTTGAAAACCTGGAATGGCATTTTCAATTTTGGGAATCAAGTTGGTGGTTAGATATTCTTTTTTTACATAAGTCGAAATTTGTTTTACATAGGTTTCGACTTCCAGGTTAAGTTCCAGCGTGGGAAGAATCTGATAGCCAAGGATATTTAAAAGAGACAAGGTGGCCAAAAACAGATAAATTCTGGTTTTACAACCTACCTGGAAAACTTGGTGGGTCTTGAAAATATTTAATTTATAAAATAAATTTTTAAAAAATCCCCTCTTTGATTTTATACCAGGGGCGGCTGTTTTTCTGCGTGGCCTGAAAAAATTTAACAGTCCTTTCTTTTTACTTTTGGTCAATTCTTTGAGTTCGTTACTGGGTGGATTTGCTCCGTTAGGTGTTGGTCTTGGGATGGATTTTTGTTTTCTTTTTTCTTCAAGGATTTTGGCAAGCTCGTGTGGTCGGGAAAGATTAAGGCCACTGGGGGCGGTCACTTGCGATCTGGTTTTATGCTCTGACTTTATGGTGGTTGACTCCAAGTCTTCAGTCTCGTGGGAAAGATCAGGTTTTAATTTTTTGCCAAATAATTTTTGAAAAAAAGATGGTTTGGTCACGACCGCACTGCTTTTATGAAGCCCTTGTTTGGTGATTTCACTGGTCAGGTGAATATTTTTGCTACTTCTATCATGTTTGGTATTATCATCAAGATCGTCGAGATCATCATCCAAATCCAAGTCAGCTATTTTGGTCGGCGGTATTTTGGAAGCCAGAACATTTTTGAGACTTCCAAGGGTCCTCGGTTTGCTGCTAGATGAGTTAATCATTTTTTCTTGAGTCTTTTCTTTGACCTGATGGTTGGAGGTCTGGTTAGTCTGTTTATGTTTTGAGTTGGTACCTGTTCCAGATTCCATTTGCAATTCTATTTTTTGCTCAGATTTATTTTCTTTTAAATTTTGCGCAATATCTTTTGGTGAGGAAGCGTCGTCCACATCCAAATCAAAAAAGTTATCACTTAGATCCCCATCATGATCGTCATCGTTTTCTTTTTCGTCAATATCAATATCGATATCGACATCATCTTCATCCTCAATTTCATTTTCCAAATGATCAGATTTATCTAATGATATATCAATGTCCGAGGAGGTAAGGTTGGCTTTCTGGTTTTGAGCTAAAGAGGCTTCTACAATGATTTCCACCTCACCAGTCTTGATGATATCTTTATTTTCTAGGATATATTTTTTTCCTGCTTTTAATTCCTGATTTTTTAAAAAGCTTCCTGACTCGGAGTAATTAATTAAAAGAAGAGCGTCATCTTTTATGATGAAACCAAAGTGTTTGGGAAGAAGTGATTTAATCTGATAGCCGCTATCGGGGGAGCTTCCCAAACTAAACTGATCAGACAGAGGGACCGTTTCAGATTTAGAGGGAGTGTTGATTTTTATTTGATAGTTGGACATGCTGCAAGACTTCCCTGTCAAAATTTATTTTTCACAAAAACTTGTATGTATCTATTTTCCTTTGTTTTTTAATATTTTGCAAATTGATCAAAGGGGATGCCAAGAATCCGATCAAAATACACAGGTATAAAAATCCTGTATTTTTAAAATTTACTTTTATGGGTAATCCTCTATCCTATTTTTAAAGTTCAACCAATATTAAAAATGAAGGTGTTATTATGCTTGGAAAAAAAGTTTTAGTTCTTATCATGCTTGGGTGGTTATTTTCATTAAATGTCTTGGCCGATTATGAAATCGTGGACCGGTTTCGCTTATACGACGATCGATTAAAAACCATGGAAATACTTCGTCCCTACGGTCATGATTTTCTTTTGAATATAAACGCAGCACTCAATCCTGACGTAAAAAAGACCATCGATGACGCTGAAAAAGTATCAAAGACTAACGGCACTTCACAAATTACCGAGGCCCAGAATTTTTTAACCCAACATAAAAATGAAGAATTCGTCGGAAAATTTGATCTGGCCTTTGGGATTCCGCTGCCCAGCTTTACTATTTCTGGAATTAAATTTACCCCCGATCTTCGCTTTGGTACCAACGTGGGTGCCCAAGTGGGAACCAAGGCAGTTTTGTTGACGGCCCAAACGGTAGTGGATTTATTAGGCCCGGAAATTCCCCAATCAGTGGTTGATTTGGTAGTCGCCAGATTTGATACAACAGGGAATGGCGCTTCCCTGCTTACCGACGCAGACTGTGTCACCATTTTGAAAGAAGCCAACACTGCGGATAATTGCACTAAATTGAAAGAAAAATATTTAAAACCAGCTAGCCCGGATATGGCGGATCTTTTTGCTTATGTAAAATATGAAAGCAGGTTTGGGACTTTGTTTAATGCCTATAAAGGCGATTTTTTCGGATCATTCAATCCGTATGTAAGACACCGAGCAGATTTAAAGAGACGTTATACCGCAGAATTTTTGGCCAAGGAAAGTGAACTCTTTGAAAAAGATGAGCTGGTGGATTTTGTAGATCTGGCCACTGATTTTATGTTTGGTTATAAAAAAGGTGAATGGAAAATTTATGCTACTGCGGAAGAGATAAAAATTGCCGAACTTAAAAAGAACATGGTGCTGGATGGTACCAGATACGGGGAAACGTTTTACGGTGATGAAATTCTTTTTAGACTGCATAGTGATTATACTTTCAAGTTTGCTGGTTTTGCCCTTACACCGTTTGGTGGAATTCACAAGCGAAGTGGATACGATATGGTGGATGGACTCTACGCTGGAGCTGATTTTGGATTTAGTTTTTGGCAGGATCGATTAGGCCTGCTTGCCAAGGGTATGCTAGACAGTGAGTATATTACTCTGGCCCCCAGACTGCAGTTGTGGCTGATGCAACTGGAAGCCGTAGGAAAAATTGCTCATAAAAGTGAAGTGGACGGCATGAAAATTGCCAATATCTACTCATTTAATTTTAGACTTTTCTTCTAAGTTATAAATGCGATATAATGGACAGGGAGTGAAGTATTCACTCCCTGTTTTTTTTAGTGGAATTATTTTGAAAATATTCATACTGGTGTTATCTACTTTTATTTTTTGCGGCTGTTCTTGTCAGAAGGAAGAAATCACTTATCCCAAAAATCAAATCTTAGAAATGCTTCAAAAAATTGTACCCGAGGCAAAATTTAAATTGGGAGAATCTTTAACAGACATCATTCCCTGTGCTGATTACGGGGCGGGATGTATAAGCGTGCATAGAATAGAGGTTAAAAAACTGGTCATGGTGGCAGCGGAATTCACCGGACGGGATCAAGCTTATCAAGCGGCCAAACGGTTATACGCCTACCACTATAACAACTGGGTTTTAGATGATGTGGTTGGTGAGCCTTACCTAGAAGCCTTGGTTAAACAGGCCCTGGATGCCAAACTGGTGGGGGAACCACCGCCAGAACCTGAGAAAAAATAATTAAATTCAGCCAGTTGCGATAGTGTACAAAAACTGTAAAGAATTGTTTTTTTATGCCGATCCATACTTATACGATCAAGTATTGTTTAAGGTTGGGCCATGAAAAAACTATCTTTATTGGTATTTCTTGTTTGTTTGATTGGTGGAACATGGGCAGAGGAAATGATTAGTGTTTCCAGTTTAAGTGATGGCGCTTGTTTTGTGTATGATGGAGAGGGGGATCAAAAAATCGCCAAGATTGCATCGTTTAATCAGTCGCTCTCCTGGATAGTGGATGATTTATCAATGCAAAAATTGAAGGAAGATATCAATAAAAGTCTATTAAAGTATGGTTATGAATTTTCAGATAACAAATATCAACTTTATATCCATTGTGGCGGGTATGGTGCCTCTTTGGTACTAAATATCGATATGAAGGGTTTTTATGCCTGTGCCTGGACCCAGATGAGCGATAAGGCCTTTATTCTCAGAAATCTGGCCATAACCAGCAAACCAGGCCCTTGCCATGGCCAGATTCCTGGCCGACTGGTTATCTTTACCACCGGGGATGAGGCAACGGATTTGGTGGAAAAAGAATTATCTGATCCTTCATGGAGAAAAATGATCAACTTTGTGGCTGCAGGAGGATACGGTAAGGTTACTGTTTTTCTTACGGAGGAATATACTTTTTCCGAGCACAAAGTGAAGCAGGCACTACTTGAAAGTTTTGATCAACAATATGTTAAATATGTCGAACTAGAAAATCTCTATCACCCAATCGGTGATTTTAAATTACTTGAGTCATTAAGCACTAATTAATTTTGGGAAGAGATGTGAATAGCACTTTTCGCAGAAGTGGCCAGTTCGCGTCCCATTGACTTGGAAATTTTTTTGCTTTGGTTTTCGGTAAGCTCGGATTCTTCCTTGCAACTGATACAGAGTTCTGCCACCGGGCGTGCCCTGAGTCTTTCAAAAGAGATAGGATTAAAGCATTCATCACACAGCCCATAAGTCCCATCTTTAATTTTATCAAAACTTTTACTTATTTTTTTTAAAAGAAAAATATCTCTGTTTCTAAAACGCAATAATTTCTGGGTCTCGGAATTTACGCTGGCTTCGTCTAACGGATCAGAGAGTTCATTTTGGTCCAGGCAGTAGTTTTGCGGATTGCTTTCCAGCAGATTAAGTTCAATTTTATTTTTGATTTCAGTGAGTGACTCCCACAGAATTTTTAGCTGGGTTTTTTTCAGGTGTTTGTTTTCTCTTTTTTCAGGAATAGGGATATCAATCTTGTTTGCCATGCTAAATCTCCATTGCTCGAAATAAGTGTGTGTTAAAAATCTTTACTAGGTGTAACTAATTTACTGATAAAATATTAATCATGCAATTGATTTTCACAGGAGAAATCTAACATAAGTTGACATTTATGTTATGATTTTTCTGGAAGATTTGACTCACAAAAAGGGCAAAAGTGCCAAAATTGCCGATCGATTTTATTTTTACATGAATCACAAATGTGGATATCTTCCAAATCAAGACACTCAAGATCACCCACTAAAATATCTTTTTTAAGCGCACGAATGGTGATGGGGTGAGCTTTGAAAGTGCCTGGTAGAAGGTGATTCGGAAGGAACATGCCTCTTGACACTTTTTGATCTGGTTGTAAATTGACGAGCAAATTAGCTGAATTTTTTAGGTCATAAACCGGAGCAGAGTTTTCCACATGAATACATTTTTTTAATTTTAAAATTTTTCGTTCTAAGTCATTCATCGCATTGGTCATGTTATAAGGTGACAAAATTGTAATCATTGTTATTGGGCAAATTTAAATAAAAAAAAATCATTAGTATGTTTTTTTTTATTTTCTTTTGCTTATTCCTTATTGTAACGGTAAAGGATTCGAGGTACAAGGGCCTGGCAAACGGTTTTATTATATTATAGTGATGTTGAGGTTGATGATTATGCGGATTAATTCCATTTATTTGGCGACGGAAGGGGAAGGTGTTTGGATTGGCACGGTCCAGATATTTGTTCGGTTTAATGGTTGTGGTATAGGGTGTGACAATTGTGATTCGTCTTATACCTGGAGCTTTAATGGTGGCCTAGAGATGAGCCTTTTGGAGGTTTTAGCCGAGATCGACAAAGTGGGACATAATGGGTTGATCAGAAGGGTTTCGATTACGGGTGGTGATCCTTTAAATTGTAAAAATATTGATGCAGCCTTGGCCCTTGCCCAGTCCCTTAAAGAAAAAAATTACTATCTCAATATAGAGGCATCCGGGGATCGGGTAGCACATGATCTTTTTACGTTAGCCGATTTTATAAGCATCGATTATAAAACTCCTTCCAGCGGGGTCACCACTCCTTTGAATGTTTTAACTCAAATGATTGACCAATTTAGTGGAAAATTCCAGGTCAAATCAGTGATTGAAAATATCCAGGATTTTAACTACGTTAAAAATGCTTACGCAGAAATTAAAAAAGACCAGGGAGGGTCTCATTTTGCATGGGTATTGACCCCTTCGTATAATACCAATGAAACTTTTCCCAAGGAACGATTCAAAAATATTTTAAATTGGAATGAATCTCATGGGGGCTTCTTTAGAGTGGTTGGGCAACAGCATAAATGGGTTTATGGCCCGAAGAAAACTAATGTTTAACTGATAGTAATTTTAGAAGGGGAGTGTTTTTTTGGATGGCCGGATTGATGGTGAGATTGTTGCCAATCTTTTTTCCAAGGTGAAGCGATGTTTGGCAGTTATGACTTCGACTGGTTCGATGACTCAGACGCTGGTAAACCATTTCTACTTGTTCCTTTAAAACATCCTTCAAAGCAATCAGTTCTTTTGAGCCGGTTTGTTGCTTTTGGTTGGCAGTGATTTTTTCGGTATATCCAAGACCTACTCCTTGCATAAATGAGTTCTTGGAAATCACGGGATTATGTTTTTTTTCTATTTTATAAATTCTCTCCAGTTCATAGTCAAGAAAGTGGGAGACATATTCAGCCAGTTGGGTATTGGTATAGGTTCCGGTGACCTCGAGATAAAAAATATCACCCCCGTAGCTAAAAACCGGAGATACAAAAAAGGTTTTGAGTATTTCGTAGATGGCCTGATGTTTGGCGGTCGCTTTTTTTCCGGACAAAACCCGTTTAACGTAAATTTCCTCCTCCTGTTCGCGGGTGGATTGGGCCAGTAATTCCAAGTTATGGTTTAACAGTAATTCGTTGGCCTTCATGGTGGCCAGTTCCGCTTCGTGGGGGTTGTCGCTAGTGGAAAGTTTGAGTAACTTTTTTACTTTTTCCACAATTTTTTCGTTTTTAAAATTTTCATAACATTGCAGGTTGGCAAGTTCGATATTGGTATAGGCATTGGAGACACGTTCATCGAAATTAAATCTTCTACAGGTGGATTTAAAGTAGTCCAAGTGATTAAGAGCTGCTTGTCCATAATCCAGCCATGCAATAAAGTGCATGATCTCATGGCGCAAAATATCCTTGATGACCTGATCCTTTGCCAGATACATAAGTTTCCGGTTAAGTGCAATTTTGAAAAAATTCGGTTCAAAATATCCCAGTTTCGAGTTATTTTCAAACACGACAATGTCGTAGGGAACCAGGCGCCCCTTATAAAAAAAACGGGTGCGATGGACTTTGATTCCCAGTTCCTGGGATACGATCTCACGAAAATCAGACTTTAATCTTTTTATAAAACTAATAATGGTTTTTGAGTAGATCAGCATATGGAAAGCGATCATACCTAATCAGATCTGAAAGGTAAATCAATCTTTGATAAATCCTGTTCGAGGATTTGCTGACATTTATGTAATCGGGCTTGGACAGTAGTAATCAGATCGAGCTGCCCAAGAGATAAACGTTTAATCATCTCACCTAGATTGGATTGATATCTGGCATAATGTTTTCCGATTAAATCTTGTTTAATTTCCTCCTGGCAGGATGTCTGTCTTTGTTTTATATCCTTAACCTTATCCTTTTTATGAAGAATTTGAAATTTTTCAATATAATTTTTAGACATATCATTGTAAAAATCCAGAATCCCCCAAGTGACACAGGCCTTGGTCATCTTGCTAAAGATGCGGGGATTTTCTTTGGGATCGAGTTTATTTAGACAAACTTGCACGTTTTGAACCGCCATTTGTTTAGAGGTAGAGATTTTTTGAGGATCAATTTTTTTAATTGAATCTAACTTGAAATTAAAATAAGAGTGAACCTTCTCTAAAAGGTGAGAAGCCATTTGCTTTTTTGGAGCAAGCTTGGCGGTTAAGTGTTTAAGATGATGATCAAAGATGATCAAGGTATTCTTTTGGGTTTCCTGGTTACTGCATAGATCCAGGTTATGATCATTGGCCTTTAAACAGGCTTTGAAGGATGTCTGAGCCGCCATGATGACATCTTGAGATTGAGTGCCAAACTGGTCAAAAGGTAACATTTTATTGATCGAACTCTGGATGACTTCTTCTGATAAGTATCCAGTCAGTTGTTGTTTTAAGCGTAAGATTTCTATTTCAGCGGATCCATTATTTTGGACGATCGCCGCTTTGATTTTTTCTTGTTTTGCCTGGTTGAAAAAAATCGAGTTGACTTTGTTTCTGAAAGCCTGGTTTTTTATGGTAGTGGCACGATCCTCATTATTGATGGGATAGATCGATTCCAAAACTTGATCAATGGAATCCTGGGCCACCATCAGAGTGATACTGGCGGTCAGTGTGGGAATCAAAGCAGTGATTTTATTTTTGGTATTTTTAGTTGATAGATCCTGTTCCAGCTGTTGATGGATTTTTTGAATGAAGTTTTCTTGTTTGAGTTGTAACATTTTTTCTTCATGTTGCAAGGTGGTCTGGTACTCATTGAGTAAATCATCTTCACCGCTCAAGGAATTAGCCATTTTGATTTTTGCCATGACGTCAGGAATCCGGTCATTTTTTATATTTTTTTTGATTTCTATATTGAGTAGGTGCTGGGTGATGAATAAAAAGGCGTCTTTGAATACTTGGTTCTCACAGATGGTTTGCACCAGGGGCATATTCCTTTGGAATTCAACCAGGTTGGAAATAGTTTTATTACAGGTCGGGCCTTGGCGGTGCTGGTAAGCAAGAAGATAAGCTTGATCGCAAGCGATTAAAGAGCGGATACATTCTTGGGTCGAACGCTGCAACTTTTGCTTGAACTCAGGGGGAAGGGTAAAATCATATTTTTTTAAGAGGTCATTGTTTTTTAATTCATGGTCGATTAAAATACCCGTCAAATCAAATGACTGGTCCACCACGGTTTGTTGCATGCAACCGACGTGAACTGATTCATCATAGCTGGTTTGGGCAGGAGGAGGACATTCGTTGGCATCCACGCAGGTCAAGGAGTCGGCTTTTTTACATTTTGGATTTAGAAGGTAACTAGTCAAATCAAGTCGGGCCTTAACTAGCATCTTTTGATGGTGCTTATCAATACATTGGTGATAGCCTGAAACGATGGTTTGTTCCCGGGACGCTGGCAAACGAAGGTGGTGCAGGGATTTTTTCAGGTTGGTTTCCAGGATCATGGCGGTGGCCATCGAGGTGGTAAAACCCTGGCAATTTTCAGGAAATTGGCGGTGGAAGGCATCCATACACGGTAAAAAACCATCTTGCATTACTTTCTTAAGAAACTGGTCTTTTTCATTTTTACTGACATAGGTGTTTAAATCTTTGTGGTTTTTTATGGAGTGGCCAAAGATAGACTGGCCAGTCTCAAAAGTAAGTTCGTTTGAACAATTGACAAGCGTCGTTTTAAACTGCTCTTGCGAAATGTCCAGATCCAAATCAGGGGTATGCTTGATCCCACCTTCGCTCAGACAATGATTGTATTTTTTCAAATGCTTTTGATAAATCTCACGAATTTCATTTTGATCAAGCAGTGGACCTAAATAAGCATTCAGTTTTTGTTCCAGGGTTGATTCAATGGCCTTTTGGGAGGCAAACTTGATGCTTTTCATAATGCATGCCTGGGTTATTTGGAGGGGATTGGCCGTGGTTTTTTTATTATCAATGTTTTTGAAATAATATTCAATGCCGCATTGATCATACGAAAGCATGGTCCATTTTTTCAGATCAATTAAAGTTTGCATGGGTAAAAGACATTTAAAATTTTGCTCAAGCATGATGGATAGTGTTTCTTTCCCAATCCTGAAAAAAATGGATGAACTTAATCGTTGACTGCAGTCACCTTGATTTTTTTTAATACAGATGTCGTAGTCTTTTAATACTTGCCGGGTGGCCTGTGTGGTTACCTGGGTTTCCTTGGCAGAAAGATGGTCACTTGGAAAATTAAGTTTTTTTAGATTGAGTTCAATTATTCTGGATAGAAAGGTTGCTTTGGAAATTTTGACAATGGTACTTCGGTTTTTAAGTGGCATGATATTAGGCCGGTTCTCTTTGGCTATGGAAAGGGCGATCTGCCTGATTTCCTCCATGGTTTCATCACACGCACTTAAATCTTGTGGGTTTTTTGCCTTACACTCATCAAATTGAGGGGCCAGTTGTTTTTTGATATCCTTCATTTGCAGGGCCCTTTCGATAATGGAATCAGCAATGATTTTTTCCTGATTACTTTTACTGAGAGTTCCCCATAGCGGGGATATGGTGATGTCGATGGTGTTTCCGATAATCATTTTAGGCAAGAAGGTGATAAAATTAAAAGTTTGTCCCAGGACGTTTAAGATGCTTCCGGTGTGAACGGGTTGTTGCTCTAGCTGGAGTCGCAATTCCAGGTTGTTTGAAAAATGTTGAAATTCTTCGATTTGCTCGGATGATAAGGAAGACATACATTGGGTTGGGACAGGTAAATCCGGGGCGCTGGCATGGAGTCCATTTAGATAAACGAGTAAGATGATGGTAATAAAAAATTTGCGTACCACATAAGCTGATCGGAAGAAACATCTGAAAGCATGAGTAAAATTATCAACTATGGGGTTGCATTTCTAATGATTTTTTGGATACTTGCTCACTTTTATGTTCCACATCTGCGCACTTATTTATAATATTTTAGCTGATAAAAAATAAAACCTAAGTTGTGAATAGTAGGTATTATGTCGATTAAAGTGCTTTTTTTTGATGATGATGTTAACTGGGCCCGGACCGTTGATATTTTTTGTAAAGATTCAAAGATTGAGTTATGCCAAATGGCCAATATCGCCGATATCCGCTTAAAAATAACCCAGGATCCAACTTTTAATCTCGTGGTCATTGATATCAGCACTCCCAAGCGTTCGATTTTGGAGGTGATTAGATATCTTAAACTGAATATTCCCTCGGTTAAAATAATTTTGACCGTGTCAGATATGATTATTTTGAATAAATTGGGATTAACGAGCGGTGCTTTGACCAAACTCGGGGTGGAGGATGTTCTGGTGAAACCCTATGGCCAAGCAGCATTAATAAAATCCATCCATGGGATTCATCAATTTGAATCATGGCAAACCTTGAAAAACCAGGATGAAGAGGAGGATGATCAGGAAGAAGCCGTGCGGGAGCAAGATGATCGTTTTACCGGAGTGAAATTGGAAAATTATATAAGTGGGAGTGTCAATGTTTTTGACCTCTATTTAAGGACCTCCCGGAATAATTATATTCGAATCTTTCACCGTGGTAAGAAATTTAATAAACAAAAACTGGAGAAGCATCAATCCAAAGAAAACATTGAATATCTCTATTTTAAAACTGCCGATCGGGGCACTTATATCAATTTCACCAATAAACTTCTGGAAAAAATGATTGATAAGGATATTAATGTTGGTAAAAAAGCCGGATTGGTAAAAGAAGTGTCGGAGATTTACATTGACGAAATATTTACCAAGGGGATAGATGCCCAGATTGTCACGGAAGGAGAGGCTGTTTGCCGGAATATTTATAATCTGATTCAAGAGGATGATATCCTGTTTGAAATGCTGGAAAGTTATCTTAATCTGGATAACAGTTTCAGGTCGCATCTTTTCGGCACCATGTTTTTTTCGTCAGTCATTTGTAAAAATGTGGAATGGGCGTCAGGGAGTACCGTGGAAAAAACCTGTCTGGGGGCAATGCTACATGATATAGGTAAATTAAAATTGCCCGAAATATTTAAAACACTTTCACAAAAAGTCATGACTCCATCACAACTGATGCAATATAAGAGTCACCCGGCGATGGGAGTGGAGATGCTGGCGAAATTTCCGACGATTTCGGAGCCGGTGAAACAGATTGTTTATCAACACCATGAAATGGCCGATGGATCAGGATTTCCCAGTGGCCTGCCTGGAATAAGAATCTTTCCCTTGGCCCGGATTGTATCCCTGGCCAATCATTTTTCTAATTATATCGTGGAAAAGAACATGGCTCCCAAACAGGCGATCCATCCGTTTGTGATGGAAAGAAATACCTTGATTAAATTTGATCAGGTTTTAATCAAATCCCTGATTATCGGCTTTATTAAAAAAGGAAAGTCTTAAGTGAACAAGAAAAATTTATTAATTATTGATGATGAACTAGATATCCTGACGATCCTGGAGGTTTTGTTTGCAAAACATGTGAATCGGGTCTTTAAAGCAGAAAATGGCAAGGTGGCACTAGAGATTATCAGGCAAAATCAAATTGACTGTATTATTTGTGATATCAATATGCCTGAAATGAACGGGATTGAAGTGATCGCCAAAATTCGTGAAATGGGTAATGAGGTTCCGATTATTTTCTATTCGGCTTATGGAAATCAGGACTTCATGCTGAAGGCCGGCAAGTATGGGGCGTATGATTTTATTTGCAAGCCGAATATTCCCCAATTGGAAGAAGTCACCATCAATGCCCTTAAATCGGGGATAGATGCCTTGTATGATAAAAAAAACCAGACCGTAGATGAAGATAATTTTTCGGAATATCAAAAGTTACTCAAGAAAGTGGATGAAAAATAAATTTGCATGGGATGGGTGAGATGGCACCAGGATCTTACCCTAAAGAATATCTTGTTCAATTAGTTGATAACCAGACCTTGCTAGGCCGGATTGTGATCAGTAAAACCTCGAAAAAATTTATGGTGGAATTGGATTTGGTTTTGGCCGAGGGACAAAAAATTTATAAGCACATTGATCTGTTTTTTAGTTGCAGTGATGAAGAAGAAGTATTAAGTGAAGCAATTTTTAAACTTAAAACTTATTTTGAAAAAAACCAACAGTCAGATAAATGACCGATTGGCGCACACGGTCAGTCATAAATATGACAACTTGTTCATATAATATTAATAATATCGAATGGTTACTTGACATTGAGTCTGGCATATTATTTGCACAATAAAAGGTGTGTGTGTGTAGGAGTTAAGAAAAAAGGATTTTTTCAGACCTCCATAAAATGTCTCTCGAAAAGGCCAATCTTAATGGATTGGCCTTTTTGTTTTACTCGTTCGAGTGTCCATGATAAATTTTTGACTTCAATTTTTAGTTATCAAGGAGAAGGGAGTGACTACTCGAATCGTAGAATGTGTACCAAATATTTCAGAGGGAAAAAATCCAGCGATATACAATGCGATTGCCAGGTCTTGTGAAAAAATTGCGGGCGTCAAGCTACTTGACATTGATCCTGGTTTTGCCACCAATCGCACCGTGATTACCTTTGCCGGAACTCCCGAAGTGATCGTGGAGGGAGCTTTTGAAATCATAAAAATGTCAAAAGAGTTGATTGATATGAGAAGCCATCAAGGGGAACATCCCCGCATGGGGGCCACGGATGTCTGTCCGTTTGTTCCGGTCAGTGGGGTTACCATGCAAGAATGCGCTGAGCTGGCTAAAAAATTGGCCAGGAAAGTGGCTGCTGAATTGGGGGTATGGGTTTATCTCTATGAGGAAGCGGCCAGTAAACCTGAATGGAAAAATCTGGCTAATATTAGACAGGGTGAATATGAGTCCTTGCCGGCGCGCATTGGTTGTGATGAATGGAGACCGGATTTTGGGGATGGTAAAAAATTAGATGAATCGTTTGGTGCCGTGGCCATCGGAGCCAGAAAGTTTTTAGTTGCTTATAATATCAATCTGAACACCACCAATAAAAAATTGGCCCAGGATATCGCCTATAATATTAGGGAAACCGGAAGATCCAAAAGAGTCAGTTATCCAGATGGTGATATTGTTAAAGGTCCAAACGGCAAGGCCTTAAATGTTCCGGGAATATTTACCAATTGTAAATCTACCGCCTGGGTTATTCCTGAATATAACTGCGCTCAAATCACCATGAATCTGACCGATATAGATGTAACCCCGGTGCATAGTGTGTTTGAAGAGGTGGTCAGGCAGGCCACGGAGAGAGGAATGAGAGTGACGGGATCAGAAATTGTGGGATTGGTTCCTAAACAGTCGATTATGGAAGCTGGGCAATTCTACTTAAAAAAACAAGGGCTCACCACCGGGATCAGTGAAAAGGAAATCATTAATGTGGCCATCAAATCACTGGGACTAAATGATGTTTCTAAATTTAATCCTGAGGAAAAAATAGTTGAATATAAATTTAAAAGAAAAAACCGACTGGTTGATCAAACCCTTGAACAATTTGCGGATACGCTGGCCAGTGATGCTCCGGCACCCGGAGGCGGATCAATTGCGGCCCTTTGTGGAAATTTGGCGGCGGGACTTGGTACCATGGTCACCAACCTTACTCATAATAAAAAAGAATATGTGGATGCTTGGGATGAGATGGGTAAGTGGGGGCCGGTGGGACAAAAATTAAAAGATTGGTTTTTAGAGGCGATTGATCAGGATACCGATTCTTTTAATGTGGTTATGAGTGCTATGAGTTTACCCAAGAAAACCACCGAAGAGAAAAAAATCAGGAACGAGGCCTTGCTCAATGCCAATAAACAGGCCACGCTTGTACCTCTTTCGGTCTTGGAAAAAACGACGGACATCATCCCTCTTTTGGAGATAGGCTTGGCCATCGGAAATACCAATTGCGTTTCCGATGTTGGTGTGGGTGCCTATTGTATGCTTGCCTGTGCTGAAGGAGCTGCCATGAACGTGAGGATCAACCTCATGGGCATTGACGATGAATCTTTTAGAAATGATTGTATGCACAGATTAAACCGCGCTTTAAGTGAAGTGCGCTCTAAACATAAAAAGCTGGTAGAGACAGTGGAAAAATCACTTCATTTCTGATTACCAACTGACCAGGCCATTTTTCTCTCCCTTTATCCATTTATTCAGGTAAGCTTTTTTCCATTTATGAAATGGTTCAGATTCATCCAGTCTCAAACAATGGCACTCTTCCATTAGTTTTTCCCTACCCATGATATTGAACATAAGTCGATCAATCGTGGTGGGATTGTTTTCGATCATGTTATTGATTCGTAAGTTATACTCTTGGCTGGATAAATGAAAGAGATCCTCATTTTCTTTCAAGATGGACATAAATAAAATGTCATATTTCTCA
The DNA here is from genome assembly GCA_001770015.1 of Bdellovibrionales bacterium RIFOXYC1_FULL_37_79. Lineage (GTDB taxonomy): Bacteria > Bdellovibrionota > Bacteriovoracia > Bacteriovoracales > Bacteriovoracaceae > XYC1-FULL-37-79. Next base: position 2,513 of record MEQB01000035.1, on the reverse strand, counting down.
TTCATCCATTTTTTTCTGAATTCATCTTGCTCTTTGATTTTGGAAAACAGAGAATAACCGGTGACCATCTGGTAGGTGTGAGGCAGGTCATAGATTTCGTAATCCAGGGAATATTCAATATCTTTTTGTTGATTATAAAATGCCCGGTCGAAATAGGCATTGAACTGATCATTTAATTTTTTTGAATTAGAGACAAAAAGATTGGATTCCATGTTGATGGAATTCATATTTTTTCCAGTCCAGTTGCATGAACCGGTGGTTAGTTCATATTTTTTATTGGCCTCGTTGGTGATCGACATAATCTTGGCATGGTTTTGTTCTCCGTGGGTGGAGTACCATCTGATACTGATCTTGCCCTCTGCAATGTTTTGGAGGAGATGATGCGCCACTTGCCGGTTAGGGGTGCCATCCTTGATGGAATTGAAGGCATCCTTGTTCGGGTCAAGTAATAATAAAACCGGATTATTTTTGGATCTGAGTTTATGATTGGCAACCAAGATGAGGTTTTTGATTATTTCCGGTTCGGAAAGATAGAACATTTGAATGCGAACGATGTCCGAAGGAGTGGTGCCTTTTAACATTTTTAATATTTCTTTTTTTATCTGACTTTCGCTGGCGTACTTGACTTTTACATTGCCCCGATTTTGGTCATTTTCATAAGAGACCAAGGGAAGCTGGTGAGTAATATACTTTTTTATTTCATCAATCCCGAGCTTGTTATTGATCGCATACTTTCTTTTTGATTCATCACTGATCAATATATTTTTTTGGCGCAGACGCAGTGGTTCCTGACTATCTGTAATAATACTATGAGCGACATCCTCGCGGATGGACATATAGATATATTTGGCGAGATTGCCTTTTACGCTTATGGCGTGGTTGGTGGAATCGTCGCTGGCGTTATGGGGGTTAGCCGATGACACCAGGGCTTCAAAGTCATCACTTCCTTGGATATCGGTAACTAATATTTTGCGATGATTGGCCTTTAATAAGGCGGCTTCCATCACCATGCGAAGATTGATGTTTTCCTGGTCCAGGGAGGTCGGGGCAGGGGTTAACTGCAAAACCGGACTAAGGGCCACCAGGCCCAGCAGATCCAAAACGTTGCCCCCGAGTCCCAGGGTGAGCTGGCTGGAGAGTCTCCCCAGATGATTAAATAATTCAAAGGTACCGTACTTGGTGGCAGATTTGCTTTCTAAAAGATCCGAATAAAAAACATCAATTCCATGCTGATTTAATTCTTTAACCGCTGCCGAGATCCGGTCTCCATAGGCCCGATTTAGTGGATCTAACATGATCGTGATTTTAATGTCAGAACTAATTTTTTTCTTATGGATTAAAAGCTCTTTAAATTCTTTAACGACATCATAATAGGTGGATGATTCATTTAGCATGCAATCAAATAAAAAGGTGGTGATCAAAATATTTTGGTCTGCGTTTTTGATCATCTCCATGGCCTTCTTGGATATTTCCCTGGTGCGGATACGCTGGTTGTTGATTTTATCCCATCCGTTATAAGTGGAATGAAGGTCAACATCTTGCTCGTCGATGTGATAATAGGGGGTATTGACCTCTAGTCTAATTTTTTTTTTTTTAATACCAGTTCATGGTTGAGTTTGGTCCAAGGATTGAGCTTGGTTGATTTCCCGGGAAAGCTTTCAGATTCACTAAACGCTTTTAATGAAAATACGGTTACCATGATTAGAAGAAACATGTAGTAAGGTTTCATTAAATAGTATGTTCTCATGCAAGGTCCCTGGTTGAATTTGTCAATTTCCCTCTCAAATGTTCAATCATTAGACACTTTCTTGACGGGTTTTGACCTATTTATAAATCTTTCAATATAATATTCAATCGGGATGCCAAGATGGGAGGGAGGGAAAAAATGATTTTAGATTTGACAAGAATAATGATCCGATCTTGTAGTCAGAGCTGGTCCGAGAAGGTATTGTTAATGTGTTTGTACATAGAGACTACTCTATTCAAGGAGCAAAATGCCAAGTAATTATTTCTGCAAAGAAAATTATTATCAAAAGTCCTGGCCTTCCTGTTGAGCCAATAACAATTGAAAAGGTAAAATCGTTTGAAGCTCCTATGCTCAGCAGAAATCCAATTTTGCATTACGTTTTTGCTAAAATGAAGTTGGCAGAAGAACGCGGACTTGGCTTAAAATCCATGAGAATGCGAGCAATTAAAGCTCATCTCCCTCTCCCCGAATATTCTTATGAAATTGACAGAAAATGATGACGGCACTTTCTCGGTTGAAATTTATACGACGAGTATCCCCTCTGATTGATAAATAAAACTAGGTCAACAATCCCAAATCAATAAATACATCTTTCCAATATTTAAAATTCACACCATCTTCCAATCTATTCATTTTATCCAGAGACAAACAATATACATCTTTCACACGCATATCTTTAGCAAAAATTTTTAAGTTTTTTACATCTGCCGTGTCTACACGCTTGGCAGATTTTATTTCGATGATGGCAATTTTCTTTCCCGGTCTT
>MEQB01000034.1 GCA_001770015.1 Bdellovibrionales bacterium RIFOXYC1_FULL_37_79 | reverse complement strand
ATTTTCGCAAGTATAACTTGAAAGATGTAATTAACGATTTTAAATTGTTCATGAATTTTAAAATGTGTTGCATGGAATAAGAATTCTAGATATATAATAGTCAAGCTGTTCGAACCAAAATTCGAACATCTTAACAAATTCTTTTTTCCCGCTATGAAATGAATAACCACTGAATCTATTCCAACTTCCATCCTATGAACAGACTGTCATCGTTTAACAGTGGGTAGATCACCTAATAAAATGAAGAAAATCATAAAATAGTTCAAGAAATCGAGCCTAGGAATTGGCTTTTATTACTAACTAAATGATCACTCCATGGTATTAAAAGCGAAAAATTTAAAACCACTCTTTGGAGTAGTTTTCTATAAAATAATTCCACCAACTAAAAACTTTTTATCAATTGCAAGGGACATCCATATATAACGTTTGGTTTGGTGCTATGTTAATTAGAATAAAACATTCAATAAGAAATTTAAATATTTAATGCAGATTATTTCAAACGTAAGCCCTTATTTATCATATTTTTGCAACAGGGATTGTCAGGCAATACGCACAGTCCCCGAATCAAATAACAGCGCCTATTTCGTTTATATATTCTCTATGAATATCATCCCAACCCAATTCGATTATCCATAGTGAGGATATTGCTGGTGGATTAATGGTATTCTCTGATTCAAGATACTTTTTTACTGTTTTGCGTGAACATTTTAATGCTCGAGCAATCGCCCTGTCTTTCATTCCAAGGCCACTTAATCGAATGATCTCTGTTTTTTTGGACATTACCAATCTCCTGCCGGCCATTTGATACCTCCTGAACTATTTTGTTTATATAGTCCATGATAGCATCTGACCGAAATTGTCGGTTGAAGCAGATTTAGTGGTCCCCAATCAAGGAAATTGGCCGGTTCCCCTATGAAGGAAATCGAGTGGTACCCGTTAGAGGAAATTGAGTGGCTCCCCACGAAGGAAATTCGACATTGAGGTATATAATTTTATAAATTTACGAGTATTGGTGTGCAAATGTGCCAATTTCGTTTCTTATGATCAAGTAATTTAATATTTATTTTTTACATGTATTTTTTTTAATTTCTTGGACAGACATGTTGATTAGGGGGATTAGTTTATTAAGTCTAATTAATTTTCCAGTTATTTTTTTCGAATTTTTATAAATATCAACAGTCACTTCTGTTAAGTACTTATTAAAATATAACAATTTTAATGATTTAGCATCCTTATCAAAATAAATCTTTGTTTGTGATAAAGTATCTTGGTTAAGAATTAAAGTAATGTCATTTTGAGAGGTAAACTCGACTTTGCCTTGCAAAATATATGTACCACAATTAACATCACTTCCATATATAGTAAAACAAAAGAATAAAACTACAATGGAATAACAAAATCTTGACATGCTTGTTCCCTTGGTGTCGGTAATCTACATCCATATCGATACATTACAAAATACCTGAGATATATTTTTTCATGTGCCCGTTTTAATTCTTTTAAAATCTCATCAATATTTATTTTGAGTTTTTCAATGCTTCTCCTCTTATTTCTAATTAACTCTGCTAGGAGCAATATTTCGTCTGCAACTTTTTCGTAAGCGTCTTTACTTTTGTAACGTCTTTTTAAGTTATTTCGCATTTCATTCATTAGCTCCGCAATTTTCTTTTCATATTTTTTATCAAGACCACTAAAGTTAATTGGGCATTTTTTCTTTTCATAGGGACATTCAAATAAAAAATCATAGTAACTAGCAACGACATTTTCAAGATAATAGGTGGGAAAATTGATGTATTTGCCTATTTCGATATTCTCAATAGGAAGCTCTACCTTTTTATCAAATTTCTTAACCTGTTCTAAGAGTTCATTTTGTAATTCATCAAATTTTTTTAACAACGGTGTCATCTTTTCGCCTATTTTTGATGCATCTGAAACATCTTGCTCAAGTGTATTTGAATCCAATTTTATTTTTTTATAAATCTCACTAAGATTTTCAGCAGAAGTCGCAAGGCAAATATTTTTTATCGTCTTCATCAGTTTATCTTCTGTAATATAGCTATCACTTTTATAACATGTATTATGCCTCATTTCCGGGGGAATTAATTTTTCAAGAATACGATCTATATTCTTATTAAAAAGTATAGGTTTACTTAAAATATCTTCGGAAATATCTGGCTGAGAACTTATCATAGGAGCATTATGGTGATTAATTGCTAAGGAACTTCTTCTTGAGATTAGATACAATTCTTCAAGATCAACTTTATTATCTCCATTTAAATCCATACTTTTATCTATTTTGTCTAACGACTCCATAAATCTTTTCATAAATGGTGCTATAACACCTACACCCATGGTTGTTTGATTTGAAATAGTGGAAGATATAACACAAATATTCTTTCCGGATAATTCATTGATACTACCTCCACTAAAACAAGATCCGTCAATAACAGCAACTTTAGTACCATTTTCAGCAATCTGATTTAGAAGATTTTTAATCTTACTTACTTTCAAAATTGTTCCAGTCAAAATATCTCCGTCCACAGACTGGGTAATATCCTCTCCCGCAATGGCCCATCCGTGCCCTCCTTTAAAAGAACCGTGCGTAATAACATGGATTAATACTTGCGCAGGAGGAGGCTTTTTGTTTCGAATATATTCAAGTTGTGTGATTAATTCATTTTCAGTAAATTGTGCATGAAGATATGACTTTGTAACACTGCCAAAAGAATTTAAATATTGTTGTTGGAGTTTTTCAAAATTATCTTTTAGTTGCAAACCAAATAAACTGATAGGACCTTCGCCTCCACCTCCAAACAATAATGTTTCGGTGTCTGCAAAGACAAAATATGGAAACAATACTAAAAATAAAACAAACCTTCTCATCAATAACGGTTATCGGCATCATTTTATTTGAGGTGTAGAAATAGTTTGAAGTACAAATACTGTAACCGACTGAAATTATGTATCTAATCAAATCACTACTGTGAAAGAATACGCAATTTGGTTAATGTTGCGTGGAAAAATTAAATCATTCCAATTGGCCTGGACATGCCCTCAATCATCATTGTAATAGCTAGGATACTTTCTTTAGCTCATTTATCACCCGGTCGAATACTTTTTTATCTATCAGATCGCCTTTTACAAATTTATACAGGTAATGAATATTTATTTAACTATAATTTAGTCAACTTTTTAAAGAGATATAAGAAACTAAATAATGAGAAAAAAAATTTAAAATTTAAAGCAAAATCGTTAAAGGTCGTTAAATACGGAATAGAGTACCATTATCATTGTGTTCCAGAAGGCATTATTGCCTATTTTTGGTCGGAAGAATTATATTCAATTTTTTTTTTTTTAATTCCTGAACAAACATTGATTAATCTAGGTGACGAGTTGCAAGTGGATATGAATAGGCTCGAAGAATCAACCGGTAAATATCTCAAACATTATATTGAATGTTTCGCCGATAATTATGCTGTGATATGGAGCAAACACTATAAAAAAGTAACATATAAACTACATGGAATTTCCACCAATGCATCATCTATATTGGATAGGAAAGCAGATAAAGATATTCTGGTAATAACGGAGTTTACAATTAATCATCAAAATAATAACGGAAGTGTTTATTTAATCCAACCATATTTACCAATACATCTTTCTAACGAAAAGAATAAGATTCCAGGTGTTAAAAGTAAGTAATAATCTGGTCAACAGATTTATTCTTATTATGGGATTTACCTTGTACTCAAATCAATTGTTCCACTTCAAAATTTCTATAATTTATAAATAGGTACGTTATGTATTTATTATTTTTTTATGAAATGCAATCAAGGAAAAGAATATTTTTGTAATTACGAAATCTTTTTTGAGAAAATGTTAGAAACCTTTGAAATGGTATATCCTTCTCTCATATAAAAACGATGAGCATCAGATCGTTTTGTATTTGATCTAACTCGAACAATTGAGATGCCCTGACCTTTTGCCCAATTTTCAGCATGAACTAGCAATTTTTGACCTATTCCATTGCCTCGACACTCTTCTTTCACAATTAAAGCGGCAATATCAACACGAGCATCAATAAGAATTGAAACTGGCTCCATATTCACTTGTATAAAACCAAGAACGTCCATTTCACTTTTAGCAACAAATAAAGCATAGCTAGGGTCATTAGAAATACTATCAAACCTAGCTGTTATATCAGTCATTGAACTTGTATATCCTAGTTGTGTGGCCAGAGCTGATACTTGAGAAAGATCATTTGAGGTCATTTTTACAATTTCCATTAATATTGGATATCAAAAAAAGAGATTATCTGTCATCAAGTCTGTGTGTTTTAGGGAATCTAATCTACTTGTAATAAATTAATAAGTCTTAAAAATCACGGGGTGACATGGCTGCTTATAGTATTAATCAAGATGGCCACGTGATTGCTTTCGCAAAAACTCTTTAGACTTATAATTAAAATCAAAAAAAATCGGCGAATGACTGGCGAATGATGTGCGACTAACGGCGCATAAGCTTTTTCATCATGGCAAATTCCCCATTTATTTTAGGCCGTTAATTGATCGCGCTTTTTGACCATCCCCTCTCAATCAAGTTTCGATGGTATGGTCAATAAGACGCGAATGTACGGCCTTGGGAGTGGGGAATTTGCAGAGTATGAAGTAAAAAATGTGGAGTGGTGGTTAGAAAAAAGTTTGAAGAGAATGTATTTAAAGCATTTGCAGAAGGATTTAGATTTATGATAGCTAGCAAGGGAATGGATCAAATTAGTTTTTTGGACGGGGTAGGCAATGGAAAATTTGGAAAAGTTTATTATAAAAGCTAAAGCAAATGGCTGGGTTGGAGCAATGCCTGGTGGAAAAAAAATTGGTCCATCACGACTTGGTTCTTATGATGTTACTTTCGAAGAAGGGGATTTTTTCTATCAGGATTCATTCGTAGGCATTTCGGATTTTTGTGGCCAAGAGCATATATGCTTTAAGAATGATCCAATTTGGAGTCAAGCTTATTATGGATATACTGTCCGCCCAGACCTCTTTAATGGCCCTCGGACAGTTGAAGTTCTTAGGTCGGCCTTAAGTGCCATGTATCGCGAGGGAAGATTTCTGGGTAATTTTGAATTTCGATATCAAGAATGTAAATACAAAGATGTTAACAGTGGCAATTATAAAAAATTCCAAGGCAAAGAGGAAATATTTTTAGAGAACACTTTAGTATATGAACTTCAATACTTCGGAGGTTTAGTCAGAAAATGATTGATCTTTGGATATTCATTTGGAGAGTTCGTGCATGGCCTTCTTATGCTTTTGATAAGATTTTTTGGCGAACCTTTCCCACTCAGAGTCAGTGATAGGTTCTAATTCGATGGTATGGGGTTTTAAAATAAATTCCTTAATGGCCATATTTACCAATTTGTTTAGATTGATAGAATTCTTCTCCATAAATTGATCCACTAACGGATCGATGTCATCATCAAATCTTACGGTTCGTGCTTTGCTCATAAATAATCCCCTAGACTTAAGAATAATACAAAATGATGCAAAAAGAATCAAAAAGATCCAGCACAAATATTTGATTCAAAATTTAAAGAAAGTGCTTGTGGGTGAATTTGAAAATGGATTTTGAACGGATTCTATAGTTTATAAGCTTTCTCGCCCCTGCTTAAATTTGTCTTTAAATTCGGGCCTTTATTTGACCGCGTTTTTTGACTATCCCCCTCCCACCAGTGTGATGGGTATAGTCAAAAAGACGCTAGTAAAGGCAGTGGGTGAAAAAAATAGCAGGGGCGAGATCGGTAAATTGAGAGAGGAGCGAGTGAATAAAATGATTGATATTGGGATAAAAATTAATTGGTGAGGTGTATTAGTTAAGGAAGTGATAGAAGAAAAAAAGACAGGTCAGAAAATAATAATGATATGGAAGTGTTCCGAAAAATGAGGAGCATGTCCAATTTATATTTGGTGTGAGCAGTGATTTGGAAATTTCTTGGAAAATAGCGGACCATTTCTTTTGGGGATTTACCTCATAATGTGATTTTATTGAGTTGGTTTGATTTCCACATGTTTAACATATGGCTCATATTCGTCATTATTTCCAAAATGTTTTATGATAGCTCCAAATGTTCTAAAAGGCATTAAAATGCCCTGATCCCATACAAAATCATCTATAAATTCACCAACAAAACTAGATTCAGACATAAATTCATTTACCGAAATCACTTTTGTTGATCCAATAACTATCCCTCCTTTATCTAAAAAAAAATTACCAATTTCATTAAGTAAAACCGTACCGAGTTCTCCTTGAGCTGGAGCACAAGAGCCTAATTCAATCACCGCCCCTTCTTTAAAGCATCCCCTCACCTTGTTTGAGTTTTTAATATTAGTAATTCTGACATTATTAGTTCCGATTCTTAATTGATTTATCGATTGAACAATATCCGATATACCATGCATGTTAAATCGTATTCCCGTTTTTTCAACGAGTCCATGCCCATTAATAATCATACGGTCAAGTTGTTTACCTTCTTTTTTTATTTCTTCGCATTTGTTTCCAATCTTTGTAAGCATATCATTGAAATCATTTACTTCAACAAACTTTGCATTTGGACTATTCTCATATCGATACTTGAATTCATTTATTGCACTTTGTTTTACATGATCATTGGGTTCAAATGCATCAATATATAAAATATTTTCACCACTTTCTTTTATTTGTTCAGCACGGTTTACATATTCTTTTGCCTCAATCTCACCTTTGTATCCAATTTCAGCATCGGTAGTAAAATTGTAAACATAATTTTTTCCAACTTTGTTTAAGATAAGATAGCCCGCTATATACGCGCCATTATTTTTTATAAATTCGAAAGGTATTCTGATAATAGCTTCTTTACCACCGTGCCTTGAACCATTCAGCGCTGCCTTGCCTAATCCCCAAATTAGGGTTGTTGGGTACATATGAAGTTTTCCTGCTTTCAACGCTATAGTCAATGGGGATAAATTCCATGCATTATTTTTTTTCTTAACATCATTTATGTTTGATAGAGCTTGTTTTGAATTGATTAAATCAGATGTGTTCTCGTTTGTTTTATCAATATCTTTGAGATGTTTTATCCACTGCTTGTCAGTTAGCACCATTGAACTACCTGTATCATCAGTTATCTCGACACTGGACTTTGATATCGCTGAGTTTAAAAAATACTCTTTACCATCTTGTGTAACTCTTCTCAGATGATATCTAGATCCATATACATCAAATGTAACCCCATCATCTAATAACGTCATAAAATCTTTATCTTGAAGAAATTCTTTTAAATTATTCTTATCCTTTTTTTCTGTGCTTAATAAAAGATTATGGAAATTAGCGAGTTTTTTTGATAGTTCTCGATCAGCCAATTTACTACTTTTTAATAAATATTTATCATTCTCGGAAGTTGTTCTGTTATATCTTGTAATTACTCCGTTTGAATTTTCCTCACTTGTATGAAAAACTTCATCTCCATTTGAATCATGCAATCTTGTAAACCTTCTGGCCTTCTCTCTTGTTACTAGATAATTTGCATTATTTATGTCTCTATAGATATATTGATCTGGACTTATTTTTTTTCTTGCGACCAAAGTTAACTTTCCGTTTTGCTCCACATATCCATCTGAATTTTTAAGATATGTTAATAGGCTCTTCTTTTTGAGTTCTTTGAAATCACTAGAAAACTTTCTTTTTCCAAATTTTAAAGTCTCGGAAGTTGACTTTATTTTATTAACTTCTTCACTTAAGATATTTAATAAACACTGCTTAAAAGTGTTTGCTTGAACTTGGGTTGATATAAAAAACAATAAAAAAAGAATTACCTTCATCGTCTATCAATCGGAATTAGCTTGTATTTCTATAGTTTTATTGTGATTCGGAGAGATCTGCATTATTAAATCCAGTTAAAATCCAGTTTAAGATAAACTCCTGTTTTTATTGAAGTGCGGTGAAAATAGTGGAGTGGTGTGCGCCTTTAGCTAGAGAAAATATTCGTTAGAATAAGAATACGTTTATCTTGTCACATGGTTAATGCCAAAAAAGATGATTAAGTTGTTTATCCCGGATAAATGAGCACACCCGCACAGCTTGATACTTGAGTATATTTAGCGTGAATACTTTCTGCATTGAGGCTATTAATTATTTCATCACCACAAAGGTAAAACTCATCATCATCCCAAAGTTGAGCAAAATCTCTATGAGCTTTGTCATATGAGGATCTGGTTTCTAGGCCTACGTCGGCGATGATAATTTTTCCGAATGGATTGAGATTTTCTCTGATTGATCTTTTTAAAAATGTGATTTGCTGATTTCTATCAAGATGGTGGAAAAAATAACTTGAGATGATCCTATCAAATTTAAGATTATTAAATTCCCCAAAATGATCTTTTGCAATATCAACAACACAAAGATGTGCGCTTGGAATTTTTTCTCTGGCCTTTGTAATCATGTTTTTAGAAAAATCGACTCCATAGATTTCACATCCAGTTTTACTTATTTCGTGGGATAATAAAGCTGTACCAATTCCAACGTCGATAATTTTTTGGTGGAGGGCCGGTTTAACTTGATGTTGTACATAGGCCAAAACATCATAGTAACCAATAAAAGGGAATTCGTTAGAAGAAGGACTTATACTCTTGTCGTAGTCACCACTCCACTTGTCAAAATCTTTTGAATTAAACAATAAATACCTCCGGTCTTGGCCTTCTTGCGATGTTTTTATGCAGCCTTTTTAAATGAAGTCATGATTTTGCATAAGGTATCCAGAGAGGGATTGCCATTTTCACTGATTGCTTCATAAACAACCGTTTCACTTAAACCAGTTCGGCGACCAACCTCTAATATATTATGTGCACGTACGTAGCCAGATAATATATCAACAAAGGCCTCTTTGTCGCCATCAAACAATGCTTCAAAAAGTGCAACCTTGATTGCTTCTTGGTTTTTGAAGATGAGTGATGGGTCATGTTTGGTAAATTTAATTTTGTTAATCACCATGGATTTTTTCGGCAATGTTTTTTGCTTTTTTGATGTCTTTGTCTTGTCCATTTTTATTTCCTTCAAGGATTAAACTTGAATTTCTTTGCTTATATTTTTTTATGTATTATAAGTCGTTTGTATCATGTTGAGAATATTAAGGAATACAGTTTTAGAATTTTAAGAGGTTATAGTATACTGAAACTCAAGACTGGAGGTTAAGATGCAAGAACTTAGACCTCAATTTTTAGATAATACAAAGGTTCTTGAGCATTTTATAAAAGAATTGGAATTAATCTCAAAAAAATATGGGATCAGTGCTCATGAATTAATAAAAAAGGCTGAACATCAGCAAAGCTTTGATGAGGACTTGATGTACGTCCTGTCCTTATCTAGAAAAATTCAAGTGCTTAAGAGTCTTTAAATGATTACGTCGAAATTTTTATTTTTTTGAAACCTTTCCAGCGTGCAATTTGAATGCTTATCCTCTCATAAATTTGTTTATAAGGTATAATATTCACCATTTTATTAGTGTAACATATCGAAAACATTAAGCTTAATATATTATAAAATAATGGTAATATTGTGGTTGAAATATGGTTATAATATGGTAAAAGAAATCTTACTTAATAAGGAGATATCGTGTCTACAGCAAAAAAGATCGATTTATTTGCAAATATACCTCAAAGTGATTTTTTGGGATTCTCGAAAAATGGTGAAATTAGATCAAAGAAAGTGATCGAATTTTTAGAACTGAATAAAAATGATGTTTCTGTTGCGACAGGAGTACCGGTAAGTTCAATTCGATACGATAAAGATAGGATATCTAAAGAGTTAAAAGAGAGAATTCAAGAGATTGCGAACATTTGCCAACTTGTGGCCCAATTTTTTAAAGGTGATGCTCATAAAACCGCCCAATGGTTTTGGCTTCCTAATCCTGCATGTGGTGAAATTTCACCAAGAGATTTAATTAGATTTGGTCGATATAAAAAACTTTTAAAGATGGTACACCGATCACTACAAGGTGAATTACCATAATTATGGGTTTTGTAAAAAAAAATACTAAATTAAAAGTTAACAAGAAGAAAGAACGTTTCTCTGTGTACCTAGATCAAGAGGAAGGTCCTGCGGCATTATTGGAAACTCTTGAAGAAAAATCTATAAAGGAAAGAAAAAAAAGAAGTGAAGAACTTGTTCAATACCATTGGGATTATTATAGTTATTTTGTTTCTCAAAGAAATAAAATAATTCCTTTGTTAAAAGAAGCATTAATAAAAAATTCTGAAAATACTTTTGCTTTTGATAATTGGAATAGATGTTTCACATTTAAGTATGCGATGAACCCTTTGTCAGCGAGAGGTAGTATCAATTCAATTGGTGGTAGGTTTAATATTGGTATGGATCTGAATGATACTCTTAATTATTTTCCGGCATTATATATTGCTAAAGAGCAGACTACTGCCTTGCTTGAAAAAAAAGCTATTCTAATAGATCAAGGGGGTAATCCTGATGATATGTTAAAAAAAGCTTTAAGTGGTGGAAGCTTCGGTATGGTATCAGTCTCGGGTGTATTGGAGAAATGTTTAAATTTAAAAGATATTAGAGTGTTGAGTGATTTTCTTAATTTAATAAAAGGAACAAAATTATCAAACGAGCTTGTTGAAAGAGCGAAAGAGCTGGGACTGCCAAAACCTAAGGCCGTCAATACATTAATACAATTACAGAAATCGATTTTTTATCCAAAATGGAGAACCATGTCTGTTCTATCCGACTATCCTGCAAATTCACAAATAATTGGACATATAGCAGCTTCCGCAGGAATAACTGGAATTTTATATCCTTCAACAAAGGATGGATCTGATTGTTTGGCGATATTTCCTAAAAACTTTAAAGATACTGATTCTTTTGTTGAGATTAGTGATGAGTATCCTGAATCAATTGAATATCATAGGATGGAATCATCAAACTTTCATAATTTTTATTAATTTTGGTGGGCTGATCAAAATCATTATATTCAAATTTCATTTTTTTAAAACCTTTTTAGGAACTTATTTTTGCAATATTACCCATTTTTTACCTGTTTGTCAGCGCTAACAAATATGTTGAAATCGTCAGGACAATTTCTTAAGCTCGCTAGCCACTCTACAATTATTCCAAGAATCAAGAAAAAATTTACTTACTACTATTTAAAATTAAATAAAGTGCCATGTGAAATAGAATGAAGTAAAATGAAAACGAGAGAGCACAAAAAATCCTGTATTAATCAGTGATTTATCGAGATCTTTGAGATTGATTTTAATAGGTTGGGGAAATATTTGAGATGAATATTTATATTTTAGGCCCTGGTGCTGCTGGGAAAACAACTGTAGGACAAATTGTAGCTGATAAACTGAAATACAAGTTTATTGATTTAGACGAAATGTACCTATCAACGATAGGTGATATTGGAGATGAAATAAAACAAGTTGGATATGAGTCGTATGCTTATAAAAATATTGAATTGTACAGAAAAATTAAAGAAGATAATCAGGATAATTTAGTATTTATATTATCATCTGGATTTATGACTTACGACGAATCAATTCACTCTAATATAAAAAGTATTCAGGATGACATAAATAATCATGAATTTTCTATTATGTTGATGCCAAGTTCAGATAAACAAAAATGTATTGATGTTATTGTTAAAAGGCAAATGGACAGAAAATTTACATCCAATGATTATAGTAAGCATAGGAAAGTAATTAGTGAGCGTTTTGATATCTACAAAGATTTAGGAAAATATCAAATATTTTCAATGGATAAACCTGAAGAGATTTCTAAGATTATACTTGATAGACTATTTAATGATGAAAGAGAACGTTGGAATAATTTCTTTGATAAGTTAAAAGATGATCATCCATTAGCATCAAAGTTCCCAGATGAAAGCTTGGTTGAATATCTAGAAAAATCTATTATTAAACCAAATAATGTTTTGGAAATTGGAGGTGGTAATGGAAGAAATTCGGTTTATATCGCCAAACTTGGATTACTAGTTGATACAATTGATATTTCAGATGATGCCATAAGGAAGACAATAAATTTAGCAAAAGAAAATGATGTTAAAATAAATGCTGAAAGAATATCATTTTTTGAATTTAGTTCTGAAAACAAATATGATCTTATTTATGATGCAGGATTGTTTCATCACGTTTTCCCTCATCGGAGATCAGATTATATAGATAAAGTGTTTGATGGACTTAAAGTAGGAGGCGTACTTGGACTAATCGCATTTAACGAGAAAATGGGAACGACTGCCAATGATGAAGAAATATTTAAGCAAAGAAATATGGAAGGAGGAATAAGTTATCCTCTTGAAAAACTAAAACAGATATTTACTAATAAGTTTGAGTTAATGAGCTATAGGCCTATGAAAAATTGTAAATCTGAAGATAAGGTTTTTGGATATGATTTTGTATCCGCTTCTTTTTGGAAGAAAATATCAAGGTAAAGAATTTACTTACTACTATTTTAAATTAATCAAAGTGCCGTTTATTGGCACTATCAAATGCTATTGAATTTCGATGTTATGATTTATAAGCAAGAAGTGTCACTGATGATGAGTTCTTACATCGGTGAGTTTATCGATGAAGTGATAAAAAATTATTAGTTTTTTAAAAAAACGTGGGCTAAGTCTGGGCTAATGCGGACGAAAATGGCCCATAAAAGATCACAACAGATAAGAAAAAGACGAGTAAGAATTCTCTTTTGGTAATTTGTAATTATTTACAATGATTGATAAATTGCTGAAATTAAAACCTAAAAATTTGTGTCATAAAAATTAAAAAAAATCTTCCCGGCGTCCCCAATCCTGGGCACCAAAGTTATGTAGAATTCTTAAAAATTCTTAAAAATCAAGGCCTCATTAAGTTTCTAATTTAATGAGGCTTTTGTTTTTTTAACATGTCAAAAAAAAATCAAG
>MEQB01000033.1 GCA_001770015.1 Bdellovibrionales bacterium RIFOXYC1_FULL_37_79 | reverse complement strand
AAAACACCAGAAAAACGCATACTAAGGGAATATGACGACTATCCCGCCGTCCTGGCGGGATAAAGAAATTAGCTCAAAGCTTCTCTAGATTAAATTATAGATGGTAAAAAGCATAGTGTCTAACTCATTACTTGTGTTAGAAGTCTTGTTTGGAGACGTTGTTTTGAAATAGTCAAAAGCAAGAAATCCCTTGTATCTTTTCCAGTTGATGGTACAGATCTCCAATTAGACTTGACCAATACTCATCGGAGCCAAAATAGGGGAAGGCGGTTGTAAAAGATGGGTCATCCCACCTCTTGGCCATCCAGGCCGCAAAGTGTGTGTAGCGTAGTGCTCTTAGTGGCTCTATTAGTCTTAGAGTGCTGTAATCAAAATCTCTCATTATCTCATAGTTGGCCAGTAGCTTTTCTCTATCTTCCAGTGCGAACTTATCGTCACCTGGTACTAGTAGCCAGACATCTTGTACTGCAGGTCCTACAAGCATATCATCAAAATCAACAAAGAAGAGTCCCTCATCTTCGCGATGAATTAGATTGGATCGGTGACAATCACCATGAATTCGGTGATTCAAAATTCCATCAAACCATGGATCTATTGTATCGCATAATCTGTTTACAATATCGGATAGAGGTGTGTGATATTTTTGGGGAAGATTCTGGTTATTAAGTAGTAGTTCTAAATTGTTTCGTCCAAATGTAGTTGGGTTGATCTCAAGGCGATGAGTGGCCTGCGTGCGTACTCCGGTATTGTGAATTCTAGCAAGAAGTCGTCCCAGAATACTAATTTTCTCATCATTAAGTTCATCCGGTATCCTTCCTGCTTTTTTAGGAAAGATGGTAAACCAGAGTTTATGTGTTTCAATTTCAAATAGCGTTTGACCATCTATTTCAATTGGGGCGATGACCGGGATCTCATCTTCTATAAGTTCTTTTAGAAATTGATGCTCCTCTAATATCTGCTCTTTGCTCCAACGTCCTGGTCGATAAAATTTTGCTACAATGAAATCATTTGCCGAGGGGGAAACTTTTGATTCAACCTCTAGCTCGTAGACTCGATTTTCCATAGAGTTAAGAGCGAGCGTTCTTCCCGTTGTTTTGAAACCAAGCTTATCAATTGAATTGAGTATTGTTTCAGGATTTAAATTGAAAAAATACTCCGTTTCATTATTACCCCAGATTTGGTTATTCATAAGAAAAGTTCCTTTTGAATTGAATAGATAAAATAACTTTTATAGCTTAAAATTGAATGAAGTACCAGAGATCATTATGTGGGAAAATCACAAAAGGTTATTTGATGAAATTTGTTTTTAGACCCCTCATGGAAAAAAACCTTGGACTTGTTATGAGCTGGCTAAAAGAGCCGCATGTAAAGGAATTTTGGGATGATGGTGATAATTGGGAAGAAATCTATAAGCAGTATATTCTTAAAATCTCATCTGATGTAGTAAAACAATTTGTTGTATATTTGGATAATGAACCAGTAGGTTTTATTCAATTTTATTGGGCTGCCAAGGTTGGTGTAGGTTGGTGGAAAGATTATCCTGATGACGTCATTGGGATAGACCTATATATTGGCGATTTAAATTATATTGGAAATGGATTTGGAACCAATATGATCAAGGCATTTATCAAATTTTTACAATCAAATTATAAATTTTCAAAGATAATTACTGATCCTAGTCCTGATAATAAAAGGGCTATTAGGTGCTATGAGAAAGCCGGGTTTGTAAACCAAGGTCAGATCGTTACTCCAGATGGGGATGCTTTGTTGATGGAGTATGAGTTAGATGATAAAGCTACGTAACAAGAAATTGCAAAAGAGTGACTATGAAAATAAAATCGTTAATTATGAAATTTGAGACGAAGATGGTTCATACAGCGAAAGTTTCAAAATATGATTTTGACTCCACTCCTGATTTTGATGCTATTGGAAAACAGATTGATAAAGTTATTAAAGAACACTATATCAATAGGAAGATCGCTATAAGGTGTATTAGTTCTGATGATCATCCAGATTTTAATATCATAGATTTAATTTTAAAAATTAAAGAGATTGGAACTGATAGGTATGATCCCAAACGTGTGGGTGACAGATATGACAATATTGAGGGAAAAAACATAGATATATTTGCTTTGGATTTTCATGTGTTGCCAGATGCGGAGATGATGAAATATTTAATTGAACCTTTTTATTCATGGCCTATAAAATTTGGCAGAAATCCCATAAAAATTGACTTGGTAATAATTTATGATTTAAACCAGCTTGAAATGGTTGAGCATCAATACATTGGTCGGGACGATTTAAAAAAAGATGGCTTCATATTTAAGTATCCTGATCGAAAAGATGATGCGCTTCTTGGGATTATAAAAATAGAGAATCTTATATAAGAAGACGATAAAGTGTTAACTCTAGTTAACTTTTTGTTGATATTTAAACAAAATCGAGTATAATGTTGACCAAAGGATACATTTTTAATAAAAAATGCGTGCTTTTATAAAAATGTTTACTGGAGTATACATGAATAAAGCGGGTGAGAGTATAGGAAAAATAAAGGTGTAGATGATTTCACCCCCTACATATTCTGCAAAAAGCTACTCAAGTTAATAAATTTAATAAATTTTTTCAGAAAAACACCAGAAAAACGCATACCAAGGGAATATGACGACTATCCTCACGAAATAAAATGTGAAAGCATGACTGAAATTAGCGAAAATGATTCTACTTTTAATGCAGTTATTGCTTTTCATGTAATCTGCCATGGTTACAAAAAGGATACATTAAAGACGTTGCAAGAAATCAAGCGAATATTAAAACCTGGTGGTATGACATTAATCACTTTTCTTTCTACAAGAGGTATTCAAGACGGGTTTAGGGACCCACAAGTCGAAGATTGAACTATTATTAAACAAGATGGCGTTGAGGCTGGCATTCCTCATCATTTTTCAGATAGGGATGAAATTATAAACTTCATGGAAGGATTTGAGATCTATGATTTGACTCATGTTGAGCATGAATATGACAGTTTACAGAAAAAATCATGTCACTATTATGTTAAAGCCATAAAATTATAGGTACGGAAGGAAAAGCATTTATGCCCTTTTGTAGGAAGCCCCGGGGAGCATGTCTTCCAATTTAGCACCACCTGCAATTTACTTCATATCGCCAGTTTTTCCTCAGAACTATCTTAAAGGGAAGTCAAGAATTTTTACATTGACAAAACACACCAATGATTTACTATTAATATATATATATAAAGTGATGGTTTAGAATGTACAAAAGAAAACTAATAATAAACAATAACTTAGATAGTTTTTTCTTGTGGGGACCAAGGCAATCAGGAAAAACAACTCTTTTAAAGAGTTTATTTCCAGACGCCTTTCGAATCGACCTTTTAAAATCAGACATATTTGTTAAATACAATAACAATCCAGAATTACTACGCAAAGAGCTGGAACTGATAGAAACGGATAAGCTTTGTATTATTGATGAAATTCAAAAAATACCTGCATTGCTAGATGAGGTCCATTATCTTATAGAAGAAAAGCAGCGACGTTTTGGGCTATGCGGTTCAAGTGCACGGAAGTTAAAAATGGGTCACGCAAATATGCTTGGAGGGAGAGCCATAAGATTTGAGCTCCATGGGCTTTCGGCATTTGAAATTGGTGAGGATTTTGATTTTTTGAAATTACTCAATTTTGGCTACCTTCCAAAACACTATCTTTCCAACCAACCCAAACGGCTGGTTGATGCTTATATTGTCGACTATCTCAAAGAAGAAATACGAGAAGAGGGCCTGGTTCGAAACCTGCCGGTTTTTTCTAATTTCTTAAAAGCAGCTGCCTTCAGTGATGGGGAAATAGTTGTTTATGAGAAAATCGCCAGCGATATTGGTATATCTGCCGTAAGTGTAAAAGAGTATTTTCAGATACTGATTGATACGCTTCTTGGTGCTTATCTCCCAGCTTTTTCGGGCAGGACCAAGCGAAAAACAATCCGCGCACCTAAATTTTATTTTGGCAATGTTTCAATGGTAAACAATTTACTTAAACGTGGAACCATAGAATTAAAAACTGAAATGGTAGGTAAGGCATTTGAAAATTGGGTATTTCATGAGTTGAGTATTAATAACAAATATAATGAGCTTGATCAGGATTTTTCTTACTGGAGGCTGACTACAGGACCCGAAGTTGATTTTGTTGTTAATGACGCCGAATATGTCATCGAAGCAAAGTGTACAACAAATATCACTTCTCATGATTTCAAAAATCTTTTGAAATTTCGAGAGGAATTTCCCAATGTAAAAAAAATGATTATTGTTTCTTGCATCGACATTTCCAGAAAATATGATAACGGAATATATGTGTTGAATTACAGAGATTTCATAAAGCAACTCTGGTCAGGTGAATTGTTTTTGAAACAAGATTAATTCCTTGAGATGGATACGAAGTGCGGGTTAGTCTCGATTACGGATCGCCAATCATTTTATTGATAAAAATAAAAGTGTTTCTAGTCTTTTACGGCTTCTATGCACATGAAGGTTGGAATTCTTGAATACTTGTCAAATCTAATGGGGTCTTTTTCTTTTAGTGCATCAATTGGTTTTGCATCGAATATATGTTTAATTACAAACCCAGCTTTGGTTAATGGATTTATCATTTCCTCGAAAGAGCGATAGTAATCTGGAACGATAACAGGCTCTTCATTAAAGCCTCTCCATGTAGCTTCGACATATTGAACACCAAAAGCTGATTGCGGTTTATACCATAGGTAAGCACCAAGTGGATGTTGAACCGTAAAAACAAGTCTTCCATTATTTTTCATAACTCTGTAAAACTCACTTAAAGGAGTAGACCAGTCTTTAACATAATCAATGGCCAAGGATGATGCAACAATATCAAACTCATCTGATTTAAGAAAATCGAGTGGCCTTGCCATATCTGCAATAAAGAACTCGGATTTTTCTCCGAGTCTTTTTCGAGCAAGTTCAATCATCTTTGGACTGATATCAAAACCAGTCACTTTTGCTCCTTGCAAAACTAGATAACTAGCAAGTATTCCCGGGCCACAGCCAGCATCAAGAATTTTCAAACCTTGAACTTTTCCTAGTTGTTTGCGGATTGCGGGATGTTCAATGTATCCATTTTCTGCTTTGGTTTCTGCAATTTTTGAATATGATTCAGCTAGTTCTTCATAAGCTTTTAGGGCAATTGGTTTATGTTCTGTCATGGTCGTATCCTACGTTACATATTTTTTTGTATCTTATGGTAGTTGTGGATGTATCTTACATTTGTGACTGTTCCATAATAGAAATTTGATTACTTACCATAAAGTCAAAAACATTCAAAAGATTATCATGTGCTCGCGACTCAACATTAAATCCTTGAGAATCTTTCAGCAGCTCAATTGTTTTATGAATGGCCTCGACTGTGGAACAACATTCATAGTTGGGTTGCTTACGAATTCGAAAATTAGAAGGAGAATTAACGGTAAAGGAAATTCTTGGCAATATCTCCAGATTATGACTCATACGCATGGTTTGCCGTGATGTTGCCCAGGTGCCATCAATGACTATAACTACAAGCCGTTTTCCTTTTGGTACAATTGCCTTTATTTCTTCATCTGTAAATATCGAAAGATTAGCTGAATTTTCTCCAGGATATAAAACCATACAATGGTTTGTAGGATCAATGATTAGGCTATTAAGTGTTTCATTATTGGTATAATCATGGCCTGGTAAGAGATAAGAATTTTTTAAGATTAGGTGGGACATTCTTCCTGTTGCAATTTTTCGATCGATCTCAAGCTTATGAATTAGTATTACAAAAATGATTTTGGAATCAAAAGGCTTAAGCATATGACAGTAACATGTTCTTTTTGCAAATCCGCATATTGAGCAATTCTTTCTAGGAGTAAACTCCTGTTGGTTAAATTGCTTTTTAAATGTCAAATACTCATGACAATTTCTCATACCTAATAAATATCCCAACCCTTTCCAGCTGTCCATCCGTAGGACTCTTATTCGCATAAAAAACAAACATCCGCTTTTACCACTGTCTGATCGTTAGATCTTGATATTTATATTTTGTTAACGTATAAACGCTTTATCTTTTGAGTAGCTTGGAGATCTTGCAATGAAATATGTTTATTGGGCGATAAAAGACCAACTGGCGGGAAGACCTGGGCCCGATGAAATTATGTGGGATCTGACTGAACTGTATAAGCAGGGATTCCGTGCAATACTCTCTTTGAATAGCGGTAAATGAATTATTCAGACAACTGCAAGCATTCGGAATAATCAAACCTTAAGCTCGGATCATTAAAAAATGGGTGCGCTATAGTCTAATGACATTCCTTTTATTTACACCTCAGACAAATCATGATTTGATGAGTTTTTTCGGGAGGGAATGTGAAGCATTGGTTTTTTTCGTGCCTGATTTTTTGCCTCATTGGCATTCAATCTGCCGCCGCCGCTATCTTTCGTAATAATAGTGGAAACACTATTTCGTGTTCAGATTTTGACGTCACTTATCTCGTGGCGGATTTCCCAGAATTTAGGGTAATTAAAGAAGATAACCAATTCAATGAACAGTTCGGTCAATATATGAATTGGCTTTCTAGCCTTGGCGTTCCTGATGCCCGACTTGTCGTTGGATATATGAACTCTTCTTGGTGCTCGATTGATCGAATAGCTTCTATTTTTCACGAAAAAATCGAGCTTCGAGAATGGATGTTACTCGGTCACAAGTTTCAAGACATTATAGATACCAATTATTATCAAGCACACTACGAGCAAGTTTACCCAATTGCCCATAGGAAGGCTATGGCATCTGAGTTGGCACTATTAACACATTTTGCTGGGACACTAGGGGTTGTGAATTTGAGCGAACTTTCCTTTGTTGTCGTGAATCCTCTTATTGAGGAGTACAGCGTTGATGTTGCCAGATTTGTGAAACGACTGAGGTTCAATCACGAGATTCTCGATCAACGACCGACATGTGACGAGTTGGAAAGAGCTGCGATGGTTTTTGAAAACGGCGGATATGTATACACGAATCGCGAGAAGATTTTAAGGAAAGGATGCAACTTTCTGCAGTTCCGTTATCCGTAGTACGGTCTGATTTTTAGGGAGTAAAACGCTTATTTGAGTATATTGCAACCAACCCAGGTATGAGACTTCCACAAATTGCTCAAGAATTGGGAGCACCTCTCAAAACGCTTGAACGATGGATAAAAAAGCTTAAGACAGAAGGAAAAATTCAATTTAAAGGGAGTGCGAAGACTGGTGGTCATTTTAAGCACTTGGGACTAAAGCGGTCGAAAGTTTAAACATTAAAACATGGTCAACTGACTGAGATGGTCAACTGACTGAGATGGTGAACTGACGACGTAATTTAGGTGTTAACATTAATTAATGAACAATTTTACCATTTGGGTCTGATTTTTCTTTTATTATTACCCATCGAATTCCTTCGTGTGGATCAACCCAGGTTACTTCATGTTTTTCATAGGGTTCAACCATAACCACATTGTTTGGGGCCAATTCCACTTCTTTGCCGTTTATTATTAATAGACCTTTGCCGGCAATGATGACGTAATATTCTCTGTAAGGGTGAGAGTGAAGTACTTCTCTTTCTGGTACTTTGAATATTGTGGGGATTAACCCGACTTCCAAAGGGGAGCCATTCCAGTATCCACAATACATTTGAGTTATTCCTTTATCATAAATTTTCATTATCAAATTCCTGTGATTAATGTTCCTTGGTGCAAGATTAAAGTCATTTTCTATAACCAGTATGATCAGCTTGAATCATTTGTGACTAAATTATAATTCTTCTTGGGTGGATTAGAAAGCCTTGTTAGGGGAAAACTTATATCTCTTGAAACCTTGCACTGGAAATTTCGTAATTCATGATGTCTTGTACCGTTGATAACGATTTTACTTTTAATGCAGGAATTACTGAATAGAAGTTAGTAACACTCTAATAACACCTACTTTGTTTTAATTAGTATCACTCCAGAAGTTTTTAGCACATCAGTGACCTCCGCCGGTTCCCCAATGACATTTAAGGCCTGATCCTCAAATATGCTTCCTTCATAATCAAAAAATTGAATAGGCAGCCCCTTGGCCTTTAAAAGATTGGCATGATCCATTAATTGATAATGCAAGTGAGGAGATGTTGACCCTTCTCCTGAATTTCCACATTTCGCAATTAATTGACCCTGTTCAACACGATCTCCCTTTTTGGTCAATAGTGATCCATTCTTTAAATGCGCCAACAATGAAAATTCATTATTCCCATGATCTATAACAATATGATTTCCGCCTGATATTTGTTCAGCAGGAAATGTTTTTTTTACGTTTAGGATATGTTCACGAATCTGTTCTCGGTTAAAAGGTGTTGGATTATCCGGAAAACCATCTAGTGATAGGAGTGCGCCCCTAAAGAGTATAGGAAAAATAAAGGGGTAGATGATTTCACCCCCTACACATGAAATCAAAACTCTCCCCCTACATATTCTGCAAAAATCTACTCAAGTTAATAAATTTAATAAATTTTTCCAGAAAAACACCAGAAAAACGCATACTAAGGGAATATGACGACTATCCCGC
>MEQB01000032.1 GCA_001770015.1 Bdellovibrionales bacterium RIFOXYC1_FULL_37_79 | reverse complement strand
AAATCTTACCGTGAAAAATATTTTTATTCGTCCATATTAATGCTTGGATTTTTAAGTTGATCGATAACCTTTGGAGCACACTTCCTGGACAGGTAAAAGCATGAGGCAAAAATAAAGAGTTAATTTACAAATAATAACAATAAAAAAACCCTGCGGTGAATGCAGGGTTTTTAGTGGAAGAAAAAAACTAAATCAAAAGGATCATTATCGCTCAACTCCATGTTCAAGTATCTTGCAAAGATTAAGAGTCTTTCCAGCAAGATGAGCTTTGATGGCCCTAACTTGTAAGAGATCCAAATCTTTTCGTATATCTTCCCATCCCTGCTTCACACGGACTTCTTTGGGTAAGGAAATACGTATGTTGTCAACCATGATTATAGTGTCGGTAATGTGTTGAACTGCCCTGGACATATCATTTTCAGAATGATCGACCTGAATCTTTTTCACGAGCACTTTGACCATATCTTGTGGTGTAAGCAAGTAATTTTCTGTATTATCGTTACGGATATTTTCTTTATTATCACAATATTTCTGTAAATCTTGATTGATTAAGTATTTAGTGATTTTTTGAAGCTCCTCAACGGTCTCATCATATTCCTTTTTTTCTGCGAGATTACTATACAGATCGGGGACCTGGAAATTAAGTTTAATCTGCTGATGATCAACGTAGTTAATGGCTTCAAGATCAGTCATTTGAAGATTTCTACAGAGTGTTTCATCAAGTGTGTTTAAATACTTTTCGTAGGAAGCGTTGGCGGTCAAAGTAACAAAAATAAAACTAATAAGTACTAAGGTAAATCTTTTCATAAATCTCTCTCCTGGTGAATACTTAAAACTAATTAAGCATTTGTTTTAAAGCTTTTACAATGGCTGACAAAATTAATCTAGTTTTAAGTTTTTAAACAGTTTACCGATAGGAAACTGTGAGCTTCGCTAATACGTTGAAATCTATCCGACTGAGCATGGGATATAAAACCGCAAAAGGGTTTTATTTGCATTTATTTAAACAAACTGATCTGATGTTTAATTATCCCTACTATACCAGAATGGAGTCTTGCTCGGTATTACCCTCTCCTGCAATTGTTAGTCAGATTGCTAATTTTCTTGATGAAAAAAGATCTGCAATATTGGTAAAAAGTTTTTGCCAGGAAATCTTCCCCAAGTATAATTCAATTTTTAAAAACGTGGAAGAAGATAGCTACAACACGCAAGAGACCATACGTGTGAAGCAAAGTTTACTCAAACAGCAAGAGCTTTCAGTAAAACAAATTGCAGTTATTGCCAAGAGTAAGTTGCATTATGAGATTTTTCTCATGCTTACTCTGGCGAGAGAAAGTTTTTCTGCTGAAGAATTAGAGACGCTGGTGAATGATAAATGTCATAATATCATTGAAGATTTTCTTAGTGTTAAGCTTCTGTTCGTAGATAAAAAAGGACACATTTCATCGTCTTCTGCTGAATTTCGTTTCCCCTCCCCTTATAATGAAAAACTTAAAGAAGCATATTTGCAATTTGATAATTGGGACAAAGATTTAAAACAGGATTGGAAATTATTTAGTGAAAAAAAGAAATTTTTTTTGAGAAGGACTTCTCGTCGACAGTTAGAATTAGTCAAAGGGTTTCTCAATCAAGTCGATGAACTTATACGAAGCTCCGATGAAATTGAGACGAAAAATAATAATGAGGTAATACTTTTTGAATATAGTCTAAATTCTGGAAAGCTTCCCGGTTAAAAATTTTACAAAGGCCGGTAAGACAAGATCAAAAGTAATACCTTCAACGATTTGATCGAGCAAAGCGCTGTTGGCGGCTGGTTAACGTAACTGTTTTGCAATTATTAATTTGGTCATAATTGTTTGATGTTTTTAAACGGTTATTAAAATTTTTTATAGTTTGTAAAAAAAGAATCTGGCCCAATTGGGAAAGGGGGGTAAAATAATCATATGGAAGAAAAAAAGAATCCTGCCCGTTTTATCATTCCTGAAACTTTGGATGGCTATATGCTGGAGGGCGTGGAGGTCATTGAGATTGAAAAAAAGACCAG
Organism: Bdellovibrionales bacterium RIFOXYC1_FULL_37_79; assembly: GCA_001770015.1. Taxonomy (GTDB): domain Bacteria; phylum Bdellovibrionota; class Bacteriovoracia; order Bacteriovoracales; family Bacteriovoracaceae; genus XYC1-FULL-37-79. The sequence continues at coordinate 75,846 of MEQB01000032.1, read as the reverse complement.
GGAAATTTTTGAATCTCCTCGCATCATCGGATTAACCGAAGCGGTTAATGACAAGGAATTGATCTACTACGCCGCCCGCAATGAATTATGGCATATCATAAGGAAAGATTCACTGTGTTTGATCGATGAACTGCTTTTAAGTCTTACCATGCTAGATAGTGAGCTTGATATCAAAGTTGAGGGGCTGGTGGACAATATGAAAAAACGGCCTTTTAATTTATATCAATTTGAAAACAGCATGGAGATTCCCTTTCATCAAAAAAGTGATTGGGATAAAATCATGAATGCCTATGAGATTTTTACCGGGGCACTGCCTAAAAATGAAATCATAAAAAATGTCATACCCTTTGTCGTTGATGAATTTTTTACCAATGCCATCTTTAACTCACCACTGGGCAAGATGAGGGGCTGGGAGGGCCATAGGTCTAATACCAAGGGAGATGTATTTAAATTTATCAATAAAGGTATGATGAGGATTGCTTATGGTGCTGAACATGTATTCATCGAATGCATGGACCCCTTTGGTACTTTTGACCCCCTTTCCATGTTAAAATGTATCAAGAAAACCTATGAAGTCGGCATTGCGGATGCGATCAGGAGTGATACCAACAAAGGGGCCGGCATCGGACTCCGTCTGGTGTGGGATCGATCCATTAGCATGGGTGCCTTGGTGGAGCAAGATAAGTTTTGTACTTTTTTTAGTGTGATTCCTTACCGCATTCCCAGCAAAATGCTGGCCATGCATCCCAAGAATTTCCATATAGTTCTCAGGTGACCATTTTATTTTTCGATTAAGGAGTACTGGACAACCCGGTTTCTTCCGCCGTGTTTGGCGGTGTAGAGCGCCTGATCTGCGCGATCAATGAGACTTTCCGTGACTTCAGCATCCTCTGGGAAGGTCGCTATGCCAAGGCTCAAAGTGACCGAAAGTTGAATATTGGCGGTTGAATAAAACGCAGTTTCTTCCGTGGTTTTTCTGATTTTTTCGGCAACGATCAAGGCCCCTTCGGTGGAGGTTTCCGGGAGTATGATGGAAAATTCCTCTCCACCGTAGCGGGATACAATATCGGTTTCCCGGGTGCAATCAAGAAAAATGTCCGACACTTTCCGAAGGACGCTGTCTCCAGTGGGATGGCCGTGGCTATCATTAATTTTTTTAAAAAAATCAATATCGATCATGATGAGTGAACAGTTATGCTCATGCCTTCGGGTGCGCTTTAATTCCTTGAGCAGGGAAGATTTGAAAAAACGCACGTTGTAAAGGTTGGTCAGTCCATCCCGGACAGACTTTTCGTATAATAAAAAGTTATCCAGTACCAGCGCTATATGCTCTTGGATTGATTTAAGCATTTCACAAAGTTTTTCTTCACTGAAATTGACAATTTTGGGTTTGTAGAAAATTAAAAGTCCCATGACACTTTTTTGGGATTTTAGAGGTACATAATAAACCTGTGATTCAAGCTCACTCCAGCGCAGCCATTTTTTAAGCCTGGCAATTAGCTGGTCATCAACCTTGAAATTATTAAAATCATAGGCCTCAAAAAAATGAAAATCATCCTGCTTGAAGACATTTTTTTCCCCGTTTGCCAGATGGATCGTGATATTTTTTTGATCAAATATAATGGAGGCGGAATTCTCACAAAGAAACAGATCTTTAAAAATAGAAGTCAGTGAATTGATAACTTCGTTGACATCAAAGCATGAACTGGTGATTTCGTTGATCTTATACCGGAATTCAGTTTCGAGCAGGGAATTTCTAAGTTTGTCGATGAGGGTTTCTTTTTCGGATAATTCCCTTTTATATTTTCGTTGCAGTTGCTGTTCCAACGTGACATCCCGGAAAAAAAAGAGCCAATGGGGTTCACCTTCGGTATGAATTTTTTGTAAACTGTATTGAATGGTGCCTTTTTGATCTTGCAGGGTGGTGAAAGAGATCTCTTTATAGGGGGTGGAATCCACCACAGTAGTTAGCTTTTGGGTATCCTTTAAAAGGACGTCATTGGTCATCATTATTTCAAAAAATTTTTTATTTTTTAAAATTCTTCTAAGTGGTAAATTGATCAGTAATGAAAAGGCCTCATTGGCGTAAACCACATTATAATTTTGATCGACCACGACAATTGATTCCAAAAGATTGTTGAAAATATTATAATTCATAGTCTCTAACCAAAATATCCAAAGTAATAAGTTATATCATCGTCAAAATTGTTAGTCCCTTTATAATCATAGACTTCTTTTCGGATGGATTCAACGCAATCTTTTAATGAATTTTTATGACTGTTAAGGGAATCAAGTACAATTTGCATGAATTTTTTTTCACCTAATTGTCGATTATTTTCGTTTTCCACCTCTACAATACCATCGGTATAAAATAAAATAATATCGTTTTTAGCGAGGGTGGTGGACGCTTGCTTGAACTCATGGTTGATGGATTCCCCCAACCGGGGATCGCATATTTCGTCAAAAGGCACGATTTGCGCCAGAGTGGTGTCCTCTTTTTTAAGGGGAATCAGGTAGGGACTATTATGACTGGCGTTGGCGTAGGTGAAGCTCCTGGTATCGAAATTATAGCAACCAATAAAAAAAGTCATGTATATCTGTCCCTTGGAGGTGCTATAGACCGAGTGATTCATACTTTTCATGATAGCACAGGGAGACAGGGGGATGTTCAGGTTGGATAAGGTGGCCAGGGTGGCTCGTACGGAAGCCGTCAACAGGGCGGCAGGTACGCCGTGTCCGGTGGCATCTCCAATGAAAAAATAGAGGTCTCTGCCGATTTGTTCGTAGTACCACCAGTCCCCGTTACATTCACTCGCGGATTTGTAAAGTCCATGGATTTTGACGGTTTCAATTACTTTGTTGGTAGGTGGAAAAAGAGTATCTTGAATAACCTTGGCATTTTCCACTTCTTTTTCCAGTCTGGCCTTTTCCACCATTTCATGGATCAGTTGGGTGATTCTTTCGGCCATGTAGTTAAAGGCAGCTGCCAGTATTCTGGTTTCATCCAGGGAAAAAATCTTCACCCGGGTGGAGAAATCTCCCTTGGAAAGATTGGTGATACCAAGAACCAGTTTTTTTATGGGGCTGGTGATGGTCTTGGAAAGAATGATCACCAGTCCCATCGCAATACCCAGGATGAAAAGCCCAAATAAAATACTTTTGTATTTTAATTCGTCAACAATTTTGAAGGCCTTGGTGGAGTTGATTTCTGATAATAAGATCAGGTCCAGGGAGGTTATTTTGCTGAAGGACACCAGCTTTTCCTCGTTTAAGTTGGTTTTTATCTTGCGGGAACCATTTTTTACATCAGAGCTTATAATATCTTGAATATATTTTTCCTCATGTAATTTCTGGTTTTCCTCCAGATTGCTAAAGAGTGGTCTTCCCTCAGAATCAATGATGGTGTTGGTATAGAGTGCATCCGATTCCATATCGGTGATGATCGGGGCGATGTTGGAAATATTGAGAAAATAGGATTGTTCATCCTTTTTGATAGCGATGGCGACCGCCGGAATGAGGTGATCTTTTAAAAGGGAAATGATATTGATTTTTTTATTATCATTTTTGACTGCTTCAAAGCTGCTGATGACTTTTTTGATAAAGAGATCAGCATCAATTTCATACTGCTTGCTTAGTTTCTCCATTTGCTTGTCATTGATTTTCAGCTTGTCCAGTTTGATTTCACCGTTATCATTTTTAAGCACCAATAGCGCCAGCATGTCATCAGCCAATTCAATATTGACGTTGGTGGTGTCCGTGGTCCCCAGTACATTTCCAAGGGTTATGGAATTATCTACAATTCTTAAAATGATCTCGTTTAGGCGAGAGGCCAGAATCTGGCTTTTATTGAGGCCGGTTTCATATATGTAAGCAGTCTTGTCGGAAATAAAAAAAGAGGTGGAGTAGTGAATGTTGGCACCGATGGTAAGGGCCAACAGCAGTACAAATAATAATAACAGCTTGGTCCTAAGTGATAGCCACACTCTTGTTTTAAATAGTAGTTCAGAGCTTTCACCCATGGATCGTTCCTCTAAAAAATGCCGATGGTAAAAATTGCCAACTCAAAAATGAAACCGGACATTTTTTTTTAGGATATAATTATAATCATTATATAACAAATACTTGAAAATGAAATAAGTTTTATGAGAGATGTTTTCCTGTTTATATTTGCAATATTATTATCGGCCTACTGTGGATATGAGTTATTTTATGCCAAAAAAAATTCTGTCCGGCAAATTGCCAGTGAACAGGTCGCTACCATTACGGAAATCAACAATGAGGTCAGACATAAAAATCATATGAACCTAAGCTGGGAGGACTCCTACAAGGGAGCCTCGTTGTCCACCAAGGATATGATTTTTACCGGAGATAATTCATCAACTATCGTGGTGACCAAAGCCAATGTAAAAATATTTGTGGCCCCCAATACTTTGCTGACCCTAAACGAAAGTTCGGGGGTGTTGGATCTTAATCTTCGCCAGGGAGTGGTGGATGTTATAATGCAAAACCAGGAGGGGGACAAAGGTCTTAAGGCCGGTGGTGCTTTGATAAATAATATGGCGGATAAATCAGTGCTCAGGATGGAAAAGCTGGGCAAGGATTCCGGCGAATCGCTGAAAGTTATAAAAGGCCTTATCAAGTTTGATGATGCAAAAAACGCCCAAGGCTCGGTCGAATTGGATTCACGCAACACGGTTATTTTTGGTGAAGTCAATCAAATCAAGCAAAAGGAAGCTTTTATCACCCCGATGTTTCCAGTGGGCGGGGAAAAACTATTGATTAAAAGAGGAGAGAAGATCAAATTTAGCTGGACTAGTAAAAAACCATTTTCCAGTTATTCGGTCATGATTAGTAAAATGGGCGATAAAGCGATGCAAAGATTTGAGCATATTTCGCAAACGGAATTTGCCAAAAATTTAAGTACGGGTGGCTATTTATGGCAAGTGATTGGACTGGATGGTACCAGTGAAAGCTCCTGCGAAAAACAATATTTCTATGTGCAAGAAAACAGACTGCTCTCCGAGATTGTCCTGGCGGATTTTAAACCTTTTAGTGGAACCTATATTCAAATCCCATTTAACGGTTCCAAAGAAGTCAAGTTCAGTTGGAAAAAAAAGAACTCCCAGGGTAAGGAGGTTATTGATAACTCCCAATATACCTTTAAACTTTTTAAAAAAGATGGAAAAAAAGGCGTGCTAATGGACAAACGCGAGACCTCGGAGTTGGAGGTTTCGATTCCTTTGACCCAGATCGGGACTTACGTCTGGGCGGTGGTGCCTGAAAATACCGATGATTTAAAAGATAAACCCAAACTCAATTACATAAAAATCGATAACGCCAGGCCGCCGGCACCCCTTATTGAAAAAAATATTGAATTTGAAATCCTGGATAAGGTTATCAAATGAAAATATTTCAGCGGATTTAGGTTTTGTCTTTTAGTTTTTTCTTAAAAATTTAAAATATTTGGTCTCGATGATGTCAATTTCCGCTTCGTTTTTGCAATTTTTACAAGCTGAAGTCTGGGTATAGGTCGGGGTTTTGTCTGATTCATTTTTTCTTTCACAGAGAATATTACTTTGTTCATCGCAGTTTTCACAATAGTAGGGGATAAAAAAACTTTTTACAAAGGAGTTGGCCGGGAAAAAACCTTCGATCATATTGGCCTGGTCAATAATCGCCCGGTCACATTTTACAAAGTACACCATGGAATCGGCGGGGATGGTTTTCATCAGATTAATCCATTCCCTGATGCCACAGGAATTGATGCCAATGATCCCTTCCAGGTTAAAAATGATGGTTTTTTGTTGTTTCAGGTTGATGATTGAAAAATCCGAATCCTCATCAATTTTGCCGCTTAGATAAAGAATATGCTGGTCATCTTTTATTTTTTCTTGAATTTTAAATTTGCTCATTCAAAGCTCCAATTGCAACTATCGCCCAGAAATATATTATACCCTAAGTATTGTAATAAAGAAGGCCTCATTTAAAAAGAGGCCTTCATAAAAAAAACAATTTTTTTGTCTAATTAATCGGTTCTAATCATTTAATGCTTTGAAGGCATCCACCCAGCCCTTGGCAATACTTGCTTGCAAGTCATTGCTGGAGACAGAATTTTTGATTAATCGTTCTTTTCCCTCAAGTATGGAAAGATATGAGTCATGACTTTTTAAAAGTCCGAGAATGCCGCTTACAAACGGGCAGGCCATGGAGGTGCCTGATAAGGATTTATAGGAATTGCCTTTAAAGGTGGAGTAGATGTTGCTGCCCGGAGCAAAAACGTGTACGGAGTTTTCCCCATAGTTGGAAAAACTTGATCGCTTGCCTCGGCCATCCATTGATCCAACTGAAATAACATTATCAATTTTATAATTGGCCGGAAAGGAGGCGGTGGTATCATTGTTATTTGATTCGTTACCTGCCGCTGCGACAAAGAAAATGCCGGCTGCGTTGGCGGCGGTAATGGCGTCTTTAAGGGCCAAGGATGCATCTCCTCCTCCCCATGAATTGCTCATGACATCAACCCCGGCCTGGATGGCATAATTAATCGCTAAAATTGCATCTTCCGTGGTTCCACTTCCACTGCCAGTCAGGAATTTAAGCGCAACAATTTTTACCTTGCTCATGACCCCGGCTACGCCGATGCCATTATGAGATGCTCCAATCACACCTGCGCAATGGGTGCCATGTCCGTGATCATCAATGGGGTCACCATCCTTGTTAGCAAAATCGTATCCGTGAATATCATCCACGTAACCATTCTGGTCATCATCCACGCCTGCTTGTCCATTTTGTTCTGCTTCGTTAACCCATATATTATTTTTCAAATCCGGATGGGTATAATCAACGCCAGTGTCGATCACGGCAATTTTTACTTCATCACTGCCAGTGGTGATTTTCCAAGCGTTAACTGCGTTTATATCCCGGCCAGCAATGCCAGAGCTAAAGAAACCGCCGGAATTGCTACCGGTATTTAAAAGTCCCCATTGCTTGCTAAATGAGGGTTCGGTGGATTTTTGAGATATTTCAATCGGACTTATTTTGTAAGTATAGTTTGGTTCAATATAAAGGACCGCTGGATCATTTCTTAAATTCTGGAGGGCCGCTTTTTGATCGCCTGAAATTTTATAGAAATGCCCAAAACTGGTATTGAGCTTAATTAAATTGGCTTTGGTGTTGAGCTTGGCACCGGTTTTCACCTTGATTATGTAATCAAAGGCCATCGAGTTAAAACTGAGCAGTAGTGTAATTAATAAAATTAGCTTCATAAAATCATCCTTGATAATATTTCTTTGGTTCATGGTTTTAATGATAAAATGTTTTGTATTTTATGCTTGGAAAAAAAACTTTTAACTTCTTACAAGATGATGACTCTTTGGGCCTATTTGCTTGGGATCATTGTAAGGGGTGATCTTAATCAATTAAAACCAGGGCGTAGGCCCGGTTATAATACTCGCTTAAATATTTCCAATCAAAGTCCTCGGCAATACTTTCCACCCTATAACGCTGCCTTACTCTTTCACCCCGGGACATTTTGGTGAATTCAAATAATTGGTTGGCCAGCTCTTCAGCGCTTTCACTGAAACTTTGAGTGGAACGATTGATAACGTAGATGCCATGATCGTGGGAGTCGGGTACGGTTTTTAAAACGTAGTCACCAAAACCACTCAGGTCACTGGTTACAGCCGGAATACCACGGGCCATGCACTCAAGGGGAGTATATCCCCATGGTTCGTAGTAGCTGGGGAAAATTCCCAGATGACACCCTTTCACAAACTGTTCATATTCCAGTTTGTTAATGGGACTTATAGTGGAGATAAATTCCGGATGATAAATCACCTTGACCTTATCATGGGCATTGTTAACCAAGCGACTGGCATCCAGGAAATTAAGGATCTCATCTTTTTCGGGATCGACTAAATCATGGGTGACAATAATGGGCAGCTCCTTTGTTTGCCAGGATAAAATGGTGCGGCGAAATCGTAGCTTCCAATATTCAGGGATGAAGGCATTGAGGTCTGGTATTTTAGTATTTTTGTTACTGATGCTTTCAAAAAAAAGCCGGTCTCCCACGATCTCTTGAATCATCTCGCAGGTTTTATCGAGTTTATCAAGCAGCATCTGGGATTTATAAACGGTTGGATTGATATTGTGATAAGGCCTGGGGGTGATGATAAACATCACGACGGTTTTATCAATTTTATCATACTGCATTTTATAGTTAAGTCTGGCCAGGGCCTCAATCGTTAGGTCAAATCCTTTATTGGTATATTCATATCTTCCAGAGGTGAAAAAATAAAGCGTGTTATCCAAATCAAAAGAGTAGGAGGAGAAAAAGTGGCCCATGACGAATTGATGGATTTTCTTTTTATATTCGTTGTGCACCACCTGGAATTCATGGGGGGTGCTGAATTTTTCTATATTGAGACCATTGGGTAAAATGATATCCGGCTCCCGGTCCAAAAGCTTGGCACATTCCCGGGCAGTGACTTCTGAAACCGTGGATAACAAATGACAGCCGTGGGCGGCAGCCCTTTCAATATGCACTTCGGTTTCAATATCATATTCCTTGGCTTCATGTTCCCACCTAAAGTATGGAAGTCTCTCGTAAAAGGGATGCTTGTTCATAGCCAGATAGCGGCCCAGAATGGTGGCATGAGTGGTGAATACAATCCTGGTTTTTTGATTATTTCTTCTCATTCCGGGGATCGCCGAGCCGGCCATCCATTCATGAAAATGCGCAATCACATGGGCCTTAGGGGGTATTTTTTTATTCAAGTGATAAAAAAACACTCTTAGCAATTCACCAAAACAAATCACCTTGTTAATGAGCTCAGTATCTCGGGTGGGAATCTGATGATGATCCCACAGAAAGTATTTAATGCTGCCCAGTTGATTCATGATGCTGTTTGGGTTAAAGAGGATGGCGTAGGGGCTGCCGGCCACCAACCATTTTCCAAAATAAATTTCAAAGCCGGAGTCCCGCATGATTTTTAACACTTCCCCCACCGGCCCGCGGGGAAGATCCATGGTCTCGAATTCATTTAAAACCCCAGCGGATAAATAGGGGCCAATAACTGTATAATTTTTATTCCACTTATCAACGATGGCCTGGGATTTGGACCGGATCACAGTGTAAATGCCACCTACTTGATTACAAACTTCCCAAGCGCACTCGAACAAAAGGGTGTTTTTGGTATCCAATTGATCTATCGGGGAAGGTTGATTCATTTACTGCTCCAAGAAGGAAAATCTAATCATATTTTTCAAAATTTGATTCGTAAATAAAAATGATATTCAATGTGTGTAATAACATTTTTTTTGTTATGATAAATTTTGCTTTCTTTCTTAAGGGAACAGATTTATGAAAATGATTGTCATTATCCTAGTGATTTGGTTGGGTACTTGGGCCTGCAGCTCGAACCCCAGGGTGGAGGTTGAAACTGATCCGGCTGATCTCGGGTTTTTGATGAAAAATCCTTGTTGGGGGGCCTCTAATCTGGAAAAATTGTTCATCAAGTGGAATTGGATAAAGCTGGAAGATGCCAAAAGATATATTAGGGAGCCGGTTTATTTGGATTTTAAGATCGTCAGGTTTAACCAGCTTAATGAGGAGCAATTTGGGATAAACCTGTATCAAAGCAGAAAAACCTCCATACCCACCACCAAGCAGTATAATCTTTTTTCCACTTACTATACTTATGAACTGTATATAAAAGACATCAAGCAAGTATTGATCAATGATACAGAGTTTTTTAAGGATTTTGAGTTTGACCAGTTCAATGCAAAGGAGTGGGAGGAAAAAGAGGAACTGGGGGAAATGTACGAGTCGGCTTCATCCAGGTATCGGGAATCTTTTTTAATATCCAGCCAAAGAAAGGGATGTAACTCCTCTTTTTTTGCCAAAACTCCCCATGTTTTAAAGATTACTTTGTTGGATCAGAAACAGTTGGCCATTATTACGGCGTATGTACCTTTAAAGCAGATTAAACGGGCACCTCCTTATTTCAGTCCATCGGAGCTTATAAAATTTGGTTCGACTTTCCAGGGAGAGCTTTATGCGGCCTCTATGAATTTAAGTCTGGTACTTGAGCAGTTTTAGATCGGCCACTAAAGGGTGCAGTCGGCACTTTGTTTATTATAAAAATTATATAGAAAAATGCTTTTTTCCAGATTGATGGGATTTCCCTTGTTTTGAGAGTTATTTTGTAAGACCGCATGAATTTTGATGGAGTTGATACACCTTCTTTTTTTCTGATCCTCCAGCGTGTTTCCGGTGGGAAACGGGTAATAGAGCGGGGGCGTATTGCTCAAGGGTGTGCTTACATTGGCGTATTGAATATTGAACTTGGAAATTTGAAAGCCGGATTTGGGGGAGTGATAAAGAATCTTGGATGCACCGGTGTACTCATCTTTTAAAATGAGATGGAAGTTTTGATCAACACAAAGAATTTGCGTATTAACGGGATAGATGGTGGAATTTGACATGAAGGACAGGTCAATTTTTTGGTTGTATTTTCCGGTGAAAGTCTTGGGTTGTTTGACGGATACCTGGTAATACTTGTAAGTCACGGGTGGGTCATCAATGCTGCCACTATAGGGATCAACGGTGGTTTCAATATATTTCACCTTGTGGACTTCCAGGCGTTTGGTGGCCAGTCCCTCTGAATCAATGATGAGTATTTCCCTGGTGGGATCGGGGGTATCAGTAATAACACTGGCAAAAAGATACGCCGAACTGTTGATAGCATTTACTATTAAATCGGTAGGAGTCCCTAAAGTATCGGGCCAGGGGACCATGGTTTTTAGGGATTTTTTCTTGGGAGAGATGGAGGACAGGCGCATGATGGAAAAGACCTCATCCTCACCTTCCACCTTGGCCGTATATAAGCACTGGGAGGATTCCGTGGCGGTGTTGCTGGTCAGTCCTCCCACCCCGAAGTAGTTAAGTTCACCTTCGTCCAGGGATTCGATGGGGGAGTTTTGTCTTTGAATCGGGGCGATGTTTACGAATAAAGTTTCCATTTTATTGATGGCAAGATGGAGATTGCTTCTGGCCACTTGCGATTCGATATTTCTCCAAAAGGTGCTAGTGGTACTTATGGAAATCTGGGCCACCGCCAAGGTGATCAGACCAAAGATCCCCATGGCCACGACTATTTCAACTAATGTAAATCCTCGTTTATTTTTCATCATCTTTTAATTATGGTCAGCCCCAGTTTCTCCTGGTAATTTTCGTTTTTATAAATTCCTTGGATATCAATTTCATATATTTTTTTTGAATATTTCGGAAGTTTCAAATACTCTGATGGATTAAAAGTGACGTTTATATCCTCATATTTTTTAAAACCTATAATGACTTTAATGGTTTTATCGGTGGTATCGAGAGTGGTGCAATTGGTGTTGGTTAAATCAAGGGTGGTTTCACTGGCAAATTTTCCGGAGATGGAATACATCTTTACCATGCATTTGCCTTGAGCCGGAAAATGCTGGCTAGCCGCCCCTTTTATCAGGTTTATATTACTGACCATAACTTCTTGCAGGACCTTAAGCTTTAAAAGCCGGGTTTTTTCTTTTTCAATGGAGTTTACAAAATTGAGAAAAAAGTAGGTCATGGTTCCCAGCATACCCAACGCCACCATGGTTTCTAGCAGGGAATAACCTCGTTTAAAAGTAGTGGTCGACATTATTCACTCCTCGTTTTTACAATGGGCAGTGAAACAGCATAAAAACCACCGGACTCTAAAAAGGTGTCAAAAGGAGCTTCATGCACAAACAGGGAGTCATTCTTGGTGGCTTCATAATTGAGATAGTAGCTAGAGGCACCTCCATTGGTGGTGAATAATTCTTCGCATCCTATATCGGGATTGACGGGATAATACCAATTGATCGGGGAGATATTAACTCTGCGGTCAGCCAGATTAATTTTGTCATTGTAATAATCTCTTTGGCGGATGCCTTGGGGTTGATCGAGTCTGCGTTTTCCCGTAGGAGTAACATCCGAAAATTTAACCCCCACCCGGGTGCCCGATAATTCAATTGAAGGAAGCCGTAAGCCATGACCGTTTTGGATTTCAAACACCCTAGGCCAAGCGGCGGTATTGGAAATGGTGGCAGGTGAGGTGCTTTGATTGTAGAAACGACTGGTAATGGGGGGTACCATAATGCCTTGTTGAGTGGCAGTGACCGTTAGATCAACAATGTCTTTGGGACTTCCATCACTTAAAAAACAATTATTGCGAAGATATTGTTGTTCATTTTGATAGGCAGCAAACCACAGACCGGTCAGATATAAATTGTTGTTATATAAAAATTGATCACCGTTATCTAGTAAGGCCAGGTTCTTGATAATCACTTTTCTGACCCCGTATTTAAATCCATCGTCTTCTTGATGAACCCAATCGGTGTGGATTGAATAAGCGGGCCTTATCCTTCCCCCGGTGATGGGATAGTAGGTTTTTAATTCATCGTATGTGGTTCTTTTTCTAAATGGGGAGTGGATGATAGTTCGCTCCGGGGAGAGAAAAACCAATTTCAGGGGGGCTTTTTGTGTGGCGGAGGGTCCTGCATTAAAATAAAGCTCCCTCAGTCGACTTGGATCAACGTCAATGGGGGAAGTGGTGTCTGGCTGGTTGGGCATCAGATAATGGGTGTCCTCACTTACCATCCAAAGGGCCAGTTTTTCTCGGATGGTTGTTGAGAGAATGTCAGAAGCCAGTCCATTTTGATCGGTTTGCACAATTTCCAGGGGCACGGAGGCATAGATCACTCTTCTCGCCAGTTCTTTATCAGGGGTGTTGAGATAGGTGTTGACATCAAAATTTTTCAATTTGGTGGCCAGGTTTTCTAAATTTAATTGGTGAATTTTGGTGCAGGGATTTGGATCACCGCTTATATACTTGGTGATGGTGGAGACTCTGTCAATTTCACAATCCTGGTTGACGGCATCGAATCCGCTTAGGTCATCAATCACCAGTCCGCATGCGCTGGCATCCTCTTTAAAGGCTTCCATATTATCCCAGTTGATAGTAGGGGCATCTGGAATTTCCACGTCAGTGGTAAACAGAGAACTTTGTAATCCAGAGTTTGTTCTCCAATTGGTAAATCCTTTGGGAAAGGAGCTTGAATCGGAACAACGCTTGGTGGTGGAGTTGGGAGCAAAACAACCGAAATCAGCCCGCATGCCAAAGTTTGCCAGGCCTCCGTAGTTATAGTCCCAAAATAGCCATTTATCCGGATCGTCCGTATAGCATCCGTCATCCACCCCGGTTTCGGCATTGAGCGGGGGGGTACCGCAAAACAAAGCTCGGGGATAAAAATGTTTTTTTAACAGATTCATATTGATGGGGGTATTCGTGTCAAACTTATTTATGATATCCTGGGCTTCACTAAAGTCATTGGTAATAAAAGTACCACCGCTGGTATGCTGGCGGTAGCTATTTTCCGGAGCGGTGGTGGTGAATAAATTGTAAAAATTAGGCTGGTTCAGGTTGCCCAAAACATCAGTGGAATCAGGTTTGGGATGCATCATTCCTCCATAACTTAGTCCCTTTTGAAAAATCATACGTTCAGATTGCATGACGATTTTTAACTCGTCAGGATTTTTCATGGGAGCAAAATCAGAAAAAGTTCGACTTTCCAATGGAGGATAACCGGCGCGATAAGTTGAACCAGCTAGCTGGACTGGCCCTTCAAAATAGATTTTTCTATGTTTACCAACGACTTTGGCGATTTGATGGGTAGCGTATGGGGACGTATCAATCATGGTTTGGGATTGAGCTCTTGACCAGACCAGATAATCGGTGACATCCCCAATGATCAAATTCTTTTCAAAATAAACCGTGGTGTCTTTAAAACTGCCAACACTATTCATGACCAGCAGTTTGCTAACGGGCAGGTACTGGGCCTTCACTTCATAGCTGGCATCGGTGTCCGTACTTCCATTCAAGGAGAACTTTAGTTGCTTTTTACAATCCTTATCTGGAGGAATTTCCCAGAGTCTTCGCTCCAAAGCTGCCTCCATCAAGACAAAGGCTGATTGCGCCGACTCTCTGGCGACAATCTCATTCCATTGCTGGATGCTTTGTTTGCGCCAAGTCGCATTGGTGGTCAGGTACTGCAAAATAAGGAAACTGAAAAGTCCCGTAATACACGAAACGAGCAAAACTGCCCCGCCCATATTTTTTTTGCTAAACTGGTCCATGGGAGAAATGTTAGTGAGGAATGGAATTCCCGTCAATTTAAAACTCATTTAGTTTTTGGAGATATTTTTTGGAAATAGTTTCAAAAATCGAAATATCCCGGGTAGTATTGATATCATCAGCACTGGCATCCTTCATATCCTCGTACGTCTTGATCACTGACTGACGGGGAGATTTTTCCTCATTGCTTGAGACAATTGGTTTATTTTCAAAACTTTGATTGTCAGGTATTGTTCTCACTCCAGCGTCTCGTTCCAGGGGATCGTTGTAAAGGGTATCAAAATGGACGCTCTGGCCTAGCTTGCTTAACACTTCGTGGGTGACTTTTTGCCAGCGGCTTAACACACTCTGGGTTTTTTTAGCATGAGTGACGTGTGCGAAACCTTCTTTTTTATAAAGATCATCCAGTCTCGCCACCAACTGGTTTTTGGTTTGCATAACGCTGGCGTTTTCCTTGATGAGTTCATCAATATATTGAAACCCCTTCTCATCCAGATAAGTTTTGGTTTGCATCAAATCACCCAGATTAATTGATGCTTGAATACTTCTATCCAAACGGTTTCCCAGTATTTTTTGTGAAGGCCCGGGGTTTTCCCAGAGTGTTTGGAAGGAGGAACATTTTCCTTTTTGCGGACCTTGGAAGATACATCCCAGTGGTTTCTGGTTAGTGGTAAGTTGCATGGTTCTTTTTTCTTTGGCATACGACACCGAGATGATTGAATGCAAACCCATTTTCAATTTTTTAAACCAGAGATTTAAAAAACTGATTTTTCCTTTGGTTTCATTTTGCAATTGCTCAATTTTTAGTAAGTCCTGATCAATTTTTTTTATGTTGGCTTTGGAGACATCGATACTTTTTTGTAAAAGCTCCATTCTCGCCGCTATCTGTGCAGCCCGGTCTTCGGGCATGGTTTGATTGGTATCATCCACCTTATTTTGGCCGTGGGCGATGGCAGCCGATATCTTGGCGTGCCTTTGATTTATGTTATCATTTGGATCAAGGCTGACTTCAGCCATTTCAGTTGATGGACAGGCGGCTATGACATCTTCTTCGTTTTTAATAAATTCAGCACAAAATGTCGAAACATCCTTGGGGGCTCCGGTCAGGTTATGAGTGATCATCGTTTTACATCCCACCAGCAGCGAGTCTACCATGCGGGAATGGGTCTCATATCTGGTTAAGGCTTGGTCAATGGAACTGGTACCCCCTTCAGTAAATGGGCGATCCAGTAAACCCATACTCATCCTAAGTCCGCTGGCGCAGGCCCATTTCACTTTTACAATTTGTGGGATTTCTTTAGTGGTCGGAAGGTCAGTGATAGTGGTCTGTCCGAGTTTAGTGATGACCGGGGTGGTTTCCTTGACCGCTTTCTCAACCTCTTCCCAGGTGCTTTTTTGGTTTTCGATAACTGCAAAGGCCTTATTGGTTAATACATACCCATTTTCTTTTTTTATTTGCTCTTCTGCCAGATAGGCTTCCGCTGTAGAATATAATTGAATCTGATCGTTGTAGAGACTGATCATTTCATTGTGCTCTTTAGTCACCGCTGCTCGGCACGTTTGCATGCTTTCCAGTTTCACTACGGCATCTGCCACATCTTTAGTCTGTGCAAGATTTAAAATGGCATGTGAACCTACTTTTTCTTCGATCTCTTGTTCAAACAGTGATTTCATTCGAAGGAGTAATTTTTTTTGCGATTCAGTTCCACCACTTTGTTTGTTTCCTGCGCCTTCATATAGACTTTGCAGGGTAGCCATATCCTTCTGTGCAAGTGAGCTAAAATTTACGTTGCTGGAATTGGCCAAATGTGCGCCTAAAGCCTCGGTTGCCAAATCAGTGGGCGTGGTATTAGTGCCTTTAACACAAGTTCCTTTAAAAGCACCGCTTATATTAGCGCTTTGTGCATCCTGGCTCGTAATATAGTTTGCATCTGGTTGATTATCACCAAAGACCAGCGGCGAAATCAGAATAAAAAAAATGATATATGCTCTCACAAGTTCTGCCCCTCTTTTTAATGATTAAAAAAATTCTAGCATGATTGGGCAGTTTAAGCAGCAGGCATCATTATTGCTAAGGGTTTCGTATGATCATTTACTTTAGTATTTTGGTTTGTCCGAACTTATGAAATTGGGCACAACTTATAAAGGAAATTTTTACCCTGCTACCATGAATATCAGTCTGATTCTTTAGCAGTTTTAGAGGTGCCAGGTTTTTTTAGCAATGCGCAATTTACTGCTCATTGCTATCTCCTCATGTAACTTCTTCGAGATTTCATCATTTTTCAAATTGAAGTACAAAGCATTCATCAAAAAACAAAAGGAGTTTTTATGAGAAAATTATTTTTTATGTGTTTATGTTTATTTTCACTCAGTTGTGTTTTTGCAGAAACACTAACTATCACCAATGGATTTAAACTATCCAGCGGGGAAACCAGATCCATTCCTTTGCATGGAATGTATATGGTTAAAAAACTTTTTATCCAGGCCGAAGGTATCAATAATGATTCCAGCATGGAAGTTTCGGCGAATGGGGATACCAAGGGGACAATCTATGCTCCTGGTAGTGACCCTCACTACGTTGTCACGGTTAGTGAAGTGACTGATTCAATCGAATTCTCAGCAACCATGGGAAGCATGCATGTTATCAGTGTTAAGGCAGTTCTAGAGGAGAGTTCGGTTTCTGGTTATTATCCCACGCACGGTAATTTCTATGTTCAAACGGGAGAAGTGACTCGAATTTGCACCAGAATTATTGATCTGGTTGAAAATCTTAGGCCATTTGCATATTACGATGATTATGGAAAATTTTTACTTCCAATCAAGAAAGCTGCAGCTAGAACTTATAGTATTGCTCGGGCCAATAGTGATCTTTCTAGAAAAACTTATGCTTCGGTCTTGGTGTTAATGAGTCATATTGATTTTGCGCAATTTTATATTGAGAGAACTTTTGAACAAGATCATGCTTTTGACTTTGCTCTTGAGCTGGTATCGCTTCGAGAAAAATTAAAGGATATGCTCGAATAAAATGAGCAAATAATGAGAAAATAATGAGAAGAGATGATGGGTGCAATGGACAATATATCAATTAGTTAACGCATGGCATAGGAAATCTTTACATACACTCAGCTATTGCCTAAGTAGCGTTTGATCAGAGGTGCTATAGTGGCAATATCTGGGACTTTTTATCGAGGTAATTATGAATTTTTACAACTTAACTTTTTTAAAATTTATTATTTTGTTTTCAATTATTATTTCATCAGTTTATTCAAGCGAACTGGATGATTCACTAAATCTTCTTCAAAAACAAAATGAACTGCTTAAAGATCTTAAAGAAGAAATCGAATACTTTGATACTGGTCGGGTGATCTTGCTTGAAAAAGCAGTTTATGAGGTTACCACGAGTATCAAGGCAAATGGTTTTGTTAATATGCAAACTTTGTTTGCTTATCAAAATCTGGTTATTAAATTTAACTACTCCACTGATTTTTTTCGTACAGTTACTTCCGTTCAAAATCAAAATATCATTAAGCAACTTTTGATTAATGCCGGAAGTATTGCCCGAAATATCGGCATGAATGATCTTAATTATCCTACGATTATTTTTTCAACGTTCAAGCAAGTTACAACTCTTTTAAATGAGCTTAAAAAAGATGAAAATCTTCCAAAGAATATTCAAGATCTTATAGCCATAATCAATCCGCAAATTGGCAAACTTTTATCCAATGCCTCAAACGGAGATCGGCCGATGGCCTTCGCTGCAGGTAATGAAATATACGATATCGTAAAAAATAATTTATATGATCATTTCTATGCTTTGCAAGAAAGCGAAGTTGCTTTTAGTACTATCATTGAGATTTACGGTCTGATGGATTACTACAATGAATTTTCGCAAAGAGAGTTTGTGAATATTCAAATTAATAATTAATTTTATTTCTTCATTATAGGGAATGACTATGAAAAAAATATTTTTACTAACTATGCTAATTTTCTCGATTAACATATATGCAAAGGTTTTGCAGGTAAGTGCGGGAAATTTTCACGTTTGTGCTTTGGATGATAATGGGGTTCAGTGCTGGGGGTATAATAATTATGGAGAAACCGACGTACCAATTCTAAAAAATCCTCAAATGGTGAGTGCGGGACACTTTTACACCTGCGCTGTGGATGATAATGGGGTTCAGTGCTGGGGGTATAATAATTATGGACAAACCTATGTCCCAATTCTAAAAAATCCCAAAATGGTGAGTATGGGTGCTTTTCACACCTGCGCTTTGGATGATAATGGGGTTCGGTGCTGGGGAGAAAGTAGTAAGGGACAGACCAATGTTCCAAAGCTAAAAAATCCCAGAATGGTGAGTGCAGGAGACTTCCACACCTGCGCTTTAGATGATAAAGGAGTTCAGTGTTGGGGAAAAAATGTAGAAGGACAAACCATGGTTCCCCCCTTGAAAAATCCCCAAATGGTGAGTGCGGGACAATTTCACACCTGCGCTGTGGATGATAATGGTGTTCAGTGCTGGGGGCGGAAAAGACAAACTATTGTTCCCCCCTTAAATAATCCCAAAATGGTAAGTGTGGGTAATTTTCATACTTGTGCGCTGGATGATAAAGGAGTTCAGTGTTGGGGTGGGAATGAATATGGACAAACCGATGTCCCAATTCTAAAAAATCCCCAAATGGTGAGTGTGAGAGGTGATCACACCTGCGCTCTGGATGTTGAAGGAGTTAAGTGCTGGGGGAGTGATAAAGTTGGACAAAACGATGTTCCGGATCGATTTCGATATCCGATTAATCTTGGCAATTTGCATGAATATCTTTACAAGGATAGCGCAGAATTTTTTCAAAATGTGAATGAATATTTACTTCCTGTCGAAAAGGATATCAGCGATAAACTTTTATTATTTTCTCTTCTAGAGATTGTGATAGATGAAATCACCATTCCCTCTGTGGGGATGAGCTATTTTAAAAATAGTTTTAAAGATGAAGTAAATGAATTGAAAAATAAAGTGGGGGTGGGTTCATTTGCCGAGATTAACTTGGATAATAGAAAAATAGTTTTAATGTTAAAGCTTTCTAAAGATGCTTTATCGAGTTGCCACGGACATTTGATCGGAGAAAATCAAAGATCTTTGGAGTCAGCGGTTACTTTATTATCAAAGACGATTGCGACCAGTAGTGCGCTCGATATTAAGTTGTTAAATAATTCTCTTAAACAATACGAACCACTTTTTGAAAAACTGGCAGTCGCTCAAAGAACCAGAGGCCGAGGACTCATGATTCAAACTATTGTTGAAAGACTTAAGAATTGATAGAGGGAGAGTTGGAAAAAAATGTTAGCACAAACACTTAGGGCCCATTTAGATAATACCTGGAAGTGTCGCTTTGAACGAGACAAGGGGCGGACTTTTGAGTGTTTTGTAAAATTAAAACAGAGCATGAATGCCTATGAGTCCAGCGATTATAAAAAAGTTTATGTCGATGTAAAAAGAAAATTTGGTAAGCCTATGGCCCTAGAGTATCTGACGATCTGGGGTTCAGTTAAAAGGCTTATGGGAAAACAATCTGAGTCCTTGGAAATATTTAATTTGATCGATGAGCTAAAAGATGATGAGTCGATCAAAAATAATTTCTATATTTATTTTGAACAGGGTATTCAAATGCTTATCAAGGGGGCCTTTGAGAAGGCATTTGAATATTTTATTTTATCCAAAGAACTTGCCCCTGCCGATAATTTGAAAGTGGCGGCAAGCCTTAATGAATTAATTGCACTTGATAATATCGGTGCTAACATTTCCGGATCAATAGAAAAAATCAAGCAGTTAATGATTAATCTTAAGGATCAGGATTTGGGAATGGTTATTAAAACCACCCTTAAAAATCTTGAAGCAAAACATCAATTCCGTGCTGGGGATTTTTCTGAGATTTTAAGTGGAGAATTTCAGTCACAGGGTAAATATATAAAATATTTTGTCCAGTCTCTTCCTTATCAAAAAGAAGTGACCGTGCCTGAAAGCATCAATCTATTTCAAATGGCAAATGCCAGCGATTTACATCTGAGTGATTATCGCTTTCGCACACTTTCTGGAAAACTTAATCAAGATGATTTTTTACAGTACCAAATAAGTGATTGGAGTGACCGGTTTTATTTATGGACATGGTTTTTTTTAAAAGAACCATATCGTTTTTCGTTTCTTAGGATTTCTGATTTTGTTTCTAGTTTTAATTGGAAAATGATTTCACAGATGACCGCTGAAGACCAGGCGATGGTGCTAAATTCAATGTTATGGATAGGACTATTTTCCCATCAGGATTATCATGCAATTATTCGGAAGTTTTATAAATATTCTTCTTATAATAAGGAGCAAATATATACATTATTTGACTTTGAAAAAAATATCATCCAGTATTTCTTCGCCTTGCGGGATAAACGTATGGATTTGGCGGGTGATATGCTTGAAGGCCTTAAAAAACATTCTCTTTTTACGTCAAATGCAATCAATCTATCGGATCTTTTGAAAGATACACTTGAAATTGATCATCCACTCTTTTTTTTACATCAGCAGTTGTCCAAGTTTAAAGGTATTGATTATCTGGATAATTATACTTACGTTGATATTACCAAGGGACAAATTATAAAGTCTTATAAGAAAAGGCAGACGGTTATTAATTCTAGGTATTATGCAGTAGCTCTTAATGAATTTGTTTCCCGGGAAGTGGTTAAGAAAAATGATTTCATACATGCAGTTTTTGGAATCTATTCCTATGATCCCATTATTCATGATTCCAAGCTGAAAACGCTTTTGAGTAGAATAAGAAAAGACCTTGGAATCAGCTTGAATATTAAGGATGATAATATTTTTCTAAATACAACCACTAGATTGGTATGCTTGGATATGCCCGTTTATTGTAAAGAAATTAAGAATGCGCGAGCGCTTTTTAGTGCTACAGGTGTTACAAAAAGCAAAGGGTCCAAGGATAAAAATGATCCACTTGACAAAAATGTAAAAGATCTTGGATTGGAAGATAAGTGGCTTTCTAGAAATGAGCTTCAAAAGTATTTAGATAAAAGTCGAAGCACTACCAATCGTCTGATTAATGAGTGGTTAAATGAAAAGATGTTGATCAAAAAAGGGACTTTTAGAAATGCCCAGTATCTTCTGGGAAAAGTTTTACTGGAAAAAATGAAAAGAGGTGTTTTATGAAAAATAAAAGCTGGTTTCTGGCAATATTAGTCCTGGTGCAATCTGCCTGGGCATTGGATTTTCAAAATTATGTGGTTAAAACCTACTCGGGGGAGAAAAGCATTGGATCAGGAATAATGATTAATTATCATAATCAAAAAACTTTGTTGCTCACTTCCAGTCATGTTGTTAATCCGTTAAGTAAAGTGCACAAGATAATATATGATAATTCAAATTTTGATGCCAAATTAATCAGGTATAGCTGGGGGAAAGGGATGGCATTATTTGAAATTCCCGGCATTAATAATGCCGGATTCATGATTGATGATTTTATGGTTGGCCAATCTTTGAAAGCGAATTTGTGTGGTTATCCAATCAGTTCAAAAAAAATAAAATGTGATCAGCATGGAAAGATCATTTCTTATAAATCTGATCAGCATTATCTTCCGGAAATCAATGAAACAATCATTTCCTATGGCCTTGGTGAATTTGGCATGAGTGGTGGAGCTTTGCTTGATGATCATCAAAAAGTGATAGGAATGTTGTCTCATCAGATTATAAGCTATGAAAGTGCTAAATCATCACAAGTAACCAATTGGAACGATAAAATAAATATTTTAAATCTTACAATAATTTCAATTTCTGCAAGCGATATGTTGCAATTTATAACCGAAACCTTGTCTGGCGCTGATAAGGAAAAATATGAAGATATGTTATTGGTTGATCAATCAATTGAGTTTGATGGGCTCAAATTTTACTTTGTAAAAGCTGTGGATGAAATATCTATAAATCCTATCGGAGGGGTTGATCCGGTTGGTATCGGAGGAGAAACGCCAGATTCCAGGTTTGCAAATCATATTGTAGTCATGAGAAAAGAAAATAGTTCACTAACATTATGGGGAAAAAGTATTCAAGCAGAAATAGAAAAAGGAAAAAAGATTAAAATCACTATGATCAAGGATGTTAATCAAACTTATCGGCCGATATCTTCGCTCGAGATGTTTTTCACTCTGGCGAACCGGGCCGGTAATACTGTTGTTTTTAAAAGTGAAAATATCAATCCAGGATTGCTTACGGATCTCACTCATGATTTCAGTTTAAAATTGCAAAAAATTTCAAAGTTGTTGAGCAAGCTTGTTTTGATAAGAGAGGAAATCATGGTTGTGGTTACCAGTTCGCTGGATAATCAATATCAGATTAAAGAACTAAAACAAAATATTCTTCAAATAGACCAAGCGATAAAAGCAATAAACCTTGTTATGGCCTTGTCTGAGACTAACGAAGAATCAAACCTGGAAGAGGTTTTAAAAGGAATCACTCATGATGATGTCATGTGGAATAGTCTGTTCAATTCAACCTATACAGATAATGTTGCCATCGATTTATATAGCGAGTTGGATAATCTTATAAGGTGATAAGTTATTCACACTTCCGGGACGTGTGGTTGATCTAGAAAAATCTGATTAATCAGTAGGCATCATTATTGCTAAGCTTTGCACTATGTTATTATATCCAAGTATTTTGATCGGGTGTTATGTTTTGTTGGCGTTTATTCCGGAGCGGGCCTGGGAATCTTTTTTTGTCTTTAGCAAACAAAGTTTTTCTAATGTGTTGAAATATGGCGGCCAGTTTAAGCATTTATCAAATGTCTATAGCGGTGAATTGCTTTTATTCAAAGTGACCATGCTGGCTTCGGAATTAAATGTAGGCAAGGTCGGTTCACCAATTGAACTGCATAGTTATAAATTTTATACCGGTCTTTTGGAGGAACTGCTTACTTATAAAAGACAATTTGGGATTTCCCTGTCAAAAATCCTGATTCCTATCAGGGGTGGTATCAAAAAAGATTTTCAATTTGAAAAAAAAATCCAAAATGAATTGGTGGGTGGAATTTTTCAATTTTTGTTTGTTTCCATCATAACCTGGCTTTTTTCCTTCATGGTTTATAAAATGGTGCAGCTTGATTCCTCTTGGTTGACTAAAATGATTATTTTAGTCCTGCAAATCCTGGGCACCACCTTCTACGTTATTATTTATCGTATGCAAAAAATCAGGCAATTTAAAATTTTTGAAACCTATTTCCAGGTTCTGTTTTTCCTGATGTCCCTGATCGACGTGGGACTTTCATCCAGCAAGGTTTTGCATCAATCGGGTTTTTCCAGGATTGATGAATTAAAAGACCCGCATTTTTTGATTGTGAATAAAAAATTGAAAGGCCTGGTGGAGGTGTATAAAAATAATGGCCACCAGATAAAGTCCGACTTGGAAGGTTTAATTGAGGAAATTTATTTTTTACAAGAGGAGCGCTTTGAACAGTTTTTAAAATTTCTCGGTATTTTGAAGTTTGTAATTTTGTGTCTATTCTTTTTATCGGCCTATTTTATCTATCTTTTTACGCTTTTTAGTTTGTTTCTAATGGAATAATTGTCAATTTTATAATAGCTTATAGCAAGAATTGAAGGTCAACCTTGAAGGGAGTTTTATGAGCGTGCAAAATGACAAGCAAATTATTTATTCTATGAACCGGGTGGGCAAGGTTTATAGGCAAAAACATGTGCTAAAGGATATTTCACTGTCTTATTTTTATGGGGCCAAAATAGGGGTCTTGGGACTAAATGGTTCAGGTAAAAGTACCCTGCTTAAAATTTTGGCCGGGATTGATACTGACCACCTGGGTGAAACCTCCATCTCGAAGGGGTATTCAGTGGGCTATCTGGAGCAAGAGCCCAAGCTGGACGGAGAAAAAACCGTTTTGGATATTGTCAAAGAAGGCGCAAGCGAAATCGTCAGCCTCTTAAAAGAATTTGATGAAGTGAATGAAA
This sequence comes from Bdellovibrionales bacterium RIFOXYC1_FULL_37_79, assembly GCA_001770015.1. Lineage (GTDB taxonomy): Bacteria > Bdellovibrionota > Bacteriovoracia > Bacteriovoracales > Bacteriovoracaceae > XYC1-FULL-37-79. Next base: position 51,645 of record MEQB01000032.1, on the reverse strand, counting down.
AATTTGCGGAACCGATGAGTGACGCTGAGATGGATAAACTCATGAATCGCCAGGCCAAATTGCAAGATGAACTGGATAGTAAAAATGCCTGGGATTTGGAAAGCCGACTGGCCCTAGCTATGGATGCTCTTTGTTGTCCTCCAGGAAGTCAGAAAGTAAGCACCCTTTCGGGTGGTGAAAAAAGACGGGTGGCCTTATGCCGCTTGCTTTTAAAAGAGCCGGATATCCTCCTTTTGGATGAACCCACCAACCACCTGGATGCGGAAACGGTGTGGTGGCTGGAAAGGCATCTGCAACAATATAAAGGCACCGTCATTGCTGTCACCCACGATCGATATTTTCTGGATAATGTGGCCGGCTGGATATTAGAGCTGGATCGGGGACACGGCATACCTTTCCAGGGTAACTACACTTCCTGGCTGGAGCAAAAAACCAAAAGACTGTCCCTCGAAGAAAAGCATGAATCCAATCGTCAAAAAGTTTTGAAAAAAGAATTGGAATGGATTCAAAGTTCACCAAAGGCCAGACATGCCAAGGGCAAGGCCAGAATTAACAATTATGAACAAATGCTAAAAGAAAGCACGGAAAAAAGAAATGAAACGTCAGAAATATTTATCGCTCCTGGTCCTCGCCTCGGGAAAGTGGTCATTGAGGCCAAAAATGTTGCGAAGGCCTTTGGTGATAAATTACTCTATGAAAATTTGAATTTCATGCTTCCACCTGGCGGCATAGTCGGAATCATTGGTGCCAACGGTACGGGAAAAACCACTCTTTTTAAAATGATCACCGGAGAGGAAAAAGCTGATAAGGGTGAATTTAAAATTGGAGAGACGGTGAAACTTTCTTACGTTGATCAGGGTCGGGATTTACTAAGCGGCAAGACGGTTTTGGAAGTGATCAGTGATGGACTCGAGATTATCAAGATTGGAAACCGGGAGATCAATGCCCGGGCCTACGTGGGAAAATTCAATTTATCGGGTGAGGATCATCTGAAAAAAGTCGAAGAATTATCCGGCGGGGAGAGAAACCGGGTGCACCTGGCGAAAATGTTAAAACAGGAAAGTAATGTTTTATTATTGGATGAGCCCACCAATGATCTGGATGTCAATACTCTGCGGGCCTTGGAAGATGCCCTTCTTGATTTTCCCGGATGTGCAGTGGTGATCAGCCACGACCGTTTTTTCCTGGATAGAATTGCCACCCATATCCTGGCCTTCGAGGGCAATTCCAGAGTGTGCTGGTTTGATGGCAATTTTTCTGAATATGAAGAGGATAAAAAGAAAAGGCTGGGCGATAAGGCCTTTGACAAGGATCGTTTCTCCTATAAAAAATTAAAGAGGGATTGATGAGTAGCTCTGGGCCATGCCGATTACAATCGATATGGTGTTAAAGTGTAAAAAAATCCATCGAGACCCCATAAATTTCTTCTTCGGGCGAAGGCCTTAAGATGATTTCAATGTCCTCTAGCGATTTGAGCATGACTTCCTTGATTTTCTCGGCATCTTTTTTGGACAAGGCGATGACCGAGGAATAATGCATATCTTGAGGATTTGATTTTTCCAAGGATTTTAAAGCTTCAATTTTCCAATTGGTATGATGTTTATTGATCAGTGGGGATTTGCGGTCCAGGTGAATGCGCAATTGACTAATATTATATTTGCCAAAATTATCGATAATAATCCCTTTTTCTGTTAAAAATTTTAAGGCCTGCGAAGTCGTTTCAAGATTTATATTTAATCTTTTAGATATGGATTCCTTGGTTTGAAATTTGGTGATGGAAACCAGAACATGGATGGCGGCGTAATACCACTGACTATAGTAGGTGATATAATCCACCTCGCAAAGTTCCTGGGTGACCTTGATTCGATTTTTTATTTCTTTTCTCTCATTTTGGATTTTTTGAATTTGAGATTGATAATATTCTTTTAAATCCGTAGAGCCGGCTTTTTCTAGCTGGCAAAGTAGCATAAAGAAATGTTTTTCTTCTTCATCGTGTCCAAGATATTTACTGATACCAGCACAATGTTCGAGACTGAAATGAGTATTTCCATTTAAAACTTGCGATATAAAACCAGTTTGGCAGCCAAGTGTCTTTGCCAGTTTTGATCTTGATCCCCGCAAGGTTCCTTTGGTATCAAGTATTTTTTTCAGGTAGTTTTTATAATTTTTAAAGTCAAATACTATCATATAAAATCCTTTAAAATTAATAATATACTAAGTAATAGTTAGTAAATAATAAGTTATTATATCATATTTTAATAACAATAACCTTTAATTTTTTCAAGTTAACCAAAAAATCTTTTTGCAATTCGTTTTATGTACCGGGGGGATACCGGCCTTTGTATGAAATTATAAAATAAAGAATAGTTACAGGTAATATTCGTGATAAATTGGCTTGACTGGGCATAATTACAGGATAAAATGCCCTGAAAGGTCAAAAATGAAAAAAATAATTACACGAAATTTAGATATAAACATCCATCACGGGAAGTCCTTTTTTTTATGGGGCCCAAGAAAAGTTGGAAAAACGTACTGGATTAAAAACTATTTTTTTCCCCAACTGGCAGGCCAAAAAATTCAAGCAGAATATATTGATTTTTTGCTTACGGATCAGCTCATTTTATATACTCAACGTCCTGGTCTTTTGAGGGAAAGATATGCCTCTTTTAACGGCGTTATCGTTATCGATGAAATTCAAAAAGTTCCGAGTTTGCTTGATGAAGTTCATTGGATGATTGAAAACACGAAGGTTATTTTCATACTTACTGGTTCTAGTGCTCGCAAACTAAAAAAAGGTCATGCCAACATGCTTGGTGGTAGAGCATGGCGTAGAGTGATGAATCCCTTATCTCTTACAGAAATATCTGAATACGATATCGAAGGGGTATTATCTTCAGGACTGCTGCCATCGCATTATCTTTCGGATAACCCGGTTGAAGAATTAAGAAGTTATGTAGCAGATTATTTGAAAGAGGAAATTATCGCAGAAGCATTGGTAACCAATATTCCAAATTTTTCAAATTTTCTAAACGTGGTTGCAATAACCAATAGCGAATTATTAAACTATACAAATGTCGCAAGCGAGTCCGGCGTTTCAGCGAAAGTGGTTAGGAGTTATTTTGATATTTTAGAAGACACTCATTTAGGATTTAGAATACCTCCGTGGACAAAAGCGCGAGAACGTCGAATGATTCTTACTGAAAAATTTTATTTATTTGACGTAGGAGTAGCTAACTATTTGGCAAAAAGGATTGTTCGTCAAGGAACTCCGGAGTTTGGAAAAGCTTTTGAGCATTTGGTGCTTATGGAAATCAAGGCCTATCAGGCCTATAAAAATCCTGAGCTTGATATTTATTTTTGGAGAACATCTTCTGGAAAAGAGGTTGATTTGATTTTAGGAAACGGAACAGTTGCGTTAGAAATCAAAGGCAAAACAACCGTTCACGAAAAAGATATTAAATCTTTTATCGATTTATCTGAAGAAATCAAAGTGAAGCATAAAATAGTCGTTTCGCTTGAGACACACGCACGTTCTTTACAATCAGGCCCGCTAAAAGGCGTAAAGATTCTGCCTTTAAAATCTTTTATTGAGCAATTGTGGAGTGGTGATTTGTTGTGAAATTATTTTTTAGATAAATATCCAAAGAGTTAGAAGCCTGATGCTCCTATGGTATCAAGTATTTTTTTCAGGTAGTTTTTATAATTTTTAAAGTCAAATACTGTCATGGAAAATCCTTTAAAATTAATAAGATATTAAGTAATAGTTAGTAAATAATAAGTTATTATATCATATTTTAATAATAATAACCTATAATTTTTTTTCAGTTGCATTAGGATGGGCACAACAAAAACAACAAGACACTTTGGAGGTGTAAGGTGAAAAATTTATACAAACTAAAAGAATATGATGCGACGCGGGGCGAGGTTGTGCTAGATTCAAAACCTATGAAAAAACTATTCATGTCTATGGCTATTATCGGGATTATTTCATGTGGGTTTGGCCTACCAAAACAGGTAGAGGCCACCAGTCATTCTACCAAGGTAAATGCTTACAACGAGGGTTCCACGATCCAAGAAATGCTTCAACCAGGCAGTATGCAAAATCTCTTACCATCAAAAAATACCAATTCTCAAAACAATCAAAGCATTGCTACGTTAAATCTTGGAACCGGAAGTAGTGGCGGTGGCGATGGAGTTTTGCATACCAATTTTAAGTTTTATATTTTTCCTGAAAGAGATATAAAACTTCTGGATTTTGCAGAACACGGATTGGCCAGGGCGAGTACTGAAGAATTTGATAGTTTGCATCCTGAAATCATAAAGAGTAAGGAAGATTTTCGTTATGTCACAGAACATGTTTGTGCCCCCCTGGAGATGACAGATCTTGAATGCATAGGCCTTACCAATAAAATGTATGAATTATTTAAATACGCCCCTGCATATTATGTTCTTTTGAAAAATAAAATGCTTGAACTTGACTGGGTACTTGTTGAAAGAAATGACGAAGTGGGCGATGAAGGTGGCATTTATGGATTGAACGATAATGATGGGAAATTCCAATTGGCCCATAGAAAAAATGGCATTGTTAGTATTCAAAGAAGTGGTTGGATTGTAAAATACAAGGAGGGTGATAAGAAGTATCGACCGCTTAGTGTTGTGGACAAGGTCGGTACCATTACTCATGAAATTATTTACGATATTACCCAGAAGCAAGGGGATAGCACTAGTAAAAGAGCAAGGGAAATCAATGCCAAATTATATTGGGGAATATTCAATAAATTAGGTCAGTCGTATGAATTGTTGACCGGCAAGAAAATTGAAATTAAACGTTATTTACTCTCGCAGGAAGAACTACGACGGATTACAAGATATTTTCTCAAGAAATATGTAGGCAATTATCCTAACTTTTATGCATTTGGACTGGAGGCATCCTACTCTAAGGGGGATCCTCGTTCGCCAGTTACAGATTATGCACAACTACGCATATGGCATTTTTTGGATGAATTACGTGACCATCTAGTTTATTACGGCCAATATTCCACAGAATTTAAATATTTTAAACAAAGATTTGTTCTGCAGGTTCCTTCCAATATGAGAAAAACATTATCGCCTTATACAAAGTATATTAATAATTTTTATCGTATGTCTAAGGGGGAATGGATAAAATTTGTGTCGAGTTTTTCAACGGAATTTTTCCCGGATTGGAATTCATCTTTTGAGCAAACCAAAATCACCAATGAAAATGGAATATTTCTTGATCAGATAGCGCTGTGTAAAGGATCAAAGGAGATTACTATTCCAAGTGAATTGAAAAATAAAGATTACTATTTTGATACTGAAGTTCCAAATATGAGAATTGATGCTAGTGGCAGTATCTATTTATCATATGACTCGATTGCTAAGGATAAATATTTAAGCAGTCCAAATCTTTGTGTCAAATATAACCTGGTTAGATTTATGAAGAAAATCAGCCTGGTAATCGAGCTTGTTGATGATCATCCTTTTATCGGGAAGAATAAAAATAACAGGAAGCAAGCGTTGACCATTTCTCAGAAAGTAAGTTTAGTATATGACCAGGATACTAGAAGGTACGTTTTGAATTCCGATTATCTGGTTAGTTATGAATTGAAAGCTTTATTGTTCCCCAGTCAAGTGTATTATGCCGCACGTTCTTTTGGAATTGTGGTGAGCGATAAAAAAATTATGGATCGAAGCGAGTAATTTAACCTCAGTTCGGACTAAATTGTAAGATTTTATAAAAATAACGGGCCAAACAGGCCCGTTTTTTTTCCTCCATAATAGTTTTACCACAAACAAATTATTGGGGGAAAAAATGGATTTAACCCGATTATTCTGTGACATCGATAACTTCGTCAAGGCCCTTTCTAAACAAAATAATTCATTTCATTTCTTTTCTTTTGATTTCAACTGGTAAGCCTCGTCGGGGTTTCCCCGCCCCATGAGTCTGGCTGAACTTATGTGGATAAAAGAGGAAGGGGATGAAATTGGTGCCATCTTGTATAAGAGAATCTCATAGGTAAATCCAATGGCCAAGGGCGGTGCGACCTCTTGAAAAATTAAAAAATTGATGTACTAGTACTAGTCATATTTTTAACTACATTTTTACTAATCCCTTTATCTATCAAACCCAAATCAAGAAAAAAATGTTTTTCTATTAAAACCGTGTAAGAAGTACATGCCGTTTTTGCCTTCAAAAAAATGTGATCATGTAATTATGGGTAAAAGAAAGATTTAAATATTAATTAATCAAATTTTCCGATATATGCCCATTAAGAGAACACATTAAAAGCGAGGACCACTATTATGAGAACAACACTGCTATTTACTACAATATCAATCTTAATGTTTTTGTTTGCTCAAACCACCTTTGCAGAAGCGATTTGGAAACACGTTTCAACTTCGAGCGACTCCGGGTTGAAGATTGAAATTAGTTATACTGTCGATAAAATTGATGATCGACAATTTGTAACGGGTGAATCATGGGTTAATGTCACAGGTCCACAAACTTGCAGCAAGGGAACCTACGAATTAATTATCCTTGATCCAAGCGCTAGTAATGTTAATGTTATCAACCTTATGAAGACGCAAGATGCTGACTGCCGTTTCACCGCAAAACTACCTTCTTTAACCATCGCCTGGGATTATGGTTTTAATCATTCAAATTTTTTCAGGATTGATGGAACGTATCAAGTCATGATCAGAAGTCGTTATAATGCGACTACTCCTAGTGATGCCGCCGCTCATATTTTGGAACAAGCATTTGAAAAAGTTAGCGCCAACAGCGACAACCCCGTTTTTACTATTAAACTTGGCCTTTAATAAACAGTTGAATTGGGTTTATTAAGGATAAATATTTAAGCAGTCCAAATCTTTGTGTCAAATATAACCTGGTTAGATTTATGAAGAAAATCAGCCTGGTAATCGAGCTTGTTGATGATCATCCTTTTATCGGGAAGAATAAAAATAACAGGAAGCAAGCGTTGACCATTTCTCAGAAAGTAAGTTTAGTATATGACCAGGATACTAGAAGGTGCGTTTTGAATTCCGATTATCTGGTTAGTTATGAATTGAAAGCTTTATTGTTCCCCAGTCAAGTGTATTTTGCCGCACGTTCTTTTGGAATTGTGGTGAGCGATAAAAAAATAATGGATCGAAGCGAGTAATTTAACCTCAGTTTGGACTAAATTGTAAGATTTTATAAAAAAAACGGGCCTGTTTGGCCCGTTTTTTTTCCTCCATAATAGTTTTACCACAAACAAATTATTGGGGGAAAAAATGGATTTAACCCGATTATTCTGCGATATTGATGACTTCGTCAAGGCCCTTTCAAAAAAAATAATTCATTTCATTTCTTTTGATTTCAACTGGTAAGCCTCGCCGGGGTTTCCCCGCCCCATGAGTCTGGCTGAACTTATGTGGATAAAAGAGGAAGGGGATGAAATTCCAGAACCGTTTTGTTTGCATCAATTTGTAAGGGAAATCCCTTAATTTTGTTAAGATGTATATCAGAAAACCGATTAGGAGATATGCGTGTTTATAAGTTTTTTTTATCTTCTTTTTTAATCTTATCAATCCCTGCTATTGCTGAGATTGATTATTCTCAAGTACCCGAAAAATGGCGAGAGATGATTAGGAATGAGTTTGAAAATGTATATGAACGTAAAACTGAAGCAATTCCAGTTAAAGATAGAAATATTATTCAAATTACGACGATCGAAATTCCAGAAAATGAAGTTGAAGGTATTCTATCCAAATATGTTGATGCTAATACTACCAAGTATTCACAAGTAGAAAAAAATGGAAAAAAGTATATTCGTTTTTTCTTTGATGAGGCTAAAATTCCAGAAACACTGTCCGTTTTTTTAAAATCACATAAATACAGTGCTAGTATTAAAAAAGAATTTTTAGGTATTAAAATGCAAGGTCATAGTTCATATTTTATTTGGCACCCAAGTGATAAGTCATATGAACCTGTAGCACTTAGGCTGAAGCAATTAACAAATGATAATACTTACGGACACAATTCTCTTTCATCACTAGAAGATGGAATACGTAATAATGATTTTCTGGAAACAACACTTAGAGAAAGCGATGACAAAATTACGAGCTTTTTACCTGAACGTTTTGCTGCTCAAATGGTGTACACTGATAAAATCAAATATAGCTATACAGTCAGAACTTTAACTTCACCTGTTGGAAATAAATCAACCAAATGGTTTGGCCTTCATGGGCTATTAAGTAAAACACATTTATTAAAAGAGCTTGCTGACAAAAAAAAAATGAGTGTAGATCAATGGATAAAAGAAATTTATATTCCAAAGTTGGCGCAATTCAGCGCAAATATTAACTTTAATCATGGATTTTACGTTGCTGGACATACTCAAAATCTACTTGCATATGTGGATAGGGAAACTGGAGATTTGGCCAATATCGGTTTTAAAGATCTTCCAGATATATTAATTGATCCATTTACAAGATTAAGTCAAGGTAAGCCAGTAAATCTTGACCCTTCTGTTGGGGATCATTCTATTGTTTATTGGGACTATCTGGACGGTAGCTATGGTAAAGCTGTTCCCGGCTATAATCTTGCGCTTTACACAGGTCAAAGTGTAATTGATATGGAACCTGATTATCGGAAAAAAGCTGAATTAATGTTAGAATTTATTGATGAATATAAGAAAAATGTTGAACGACTAACTGGAAAAAAAATTAATTTTTCAGATTCTGGTAATAGTTATTTGGTTCAACTAAAAGAGTATGTTACCAGAAAAGATACAGATTTCCCTGAAGCCGAAAATCCATTACGTCAATATGGATCACCGAGAGCTGTATTAGGGGAAATACAAAATGATTTATATTTGAGATATTTAGAAGATATTACCCCTAAACTTAATAACGAAAATCTTGGATACAAACAAAAAACTTTGAGCAAAATATTTAAAAAATATTTTTATAATGAGCAATTATGTTATTTTGTTGTTGGTGGTCGCATGGAAACAGTTTTAAACCTTGGAATTGGTAAGTATGGTTTCGATGGTAAGGGAATTTTTCAATATGATCCTAAAACAAAGCAAATTATTTCTTACGCATATAATTTAAGCCCAGAAGATTTAACAAAAGTTAAAGCGAGCAGAGTGATAATAAAATCTATAATATATTGTCTAAAAGGAATGTTATCAAAACTAAGATAAATTAAAAAAAAGAGTAGATAAAAAACGGATGATTTTCTTTAAAGTTTAGTATAGTCTTATGAGATTGAAAGAGGTGAATCCTATGTCTATTCAGTCTGGATTAATTGTTTCAAAATTTGGTGGAAGTAGTGTTAAAGATGCGTCTTCCATGATGTATTGTGTGGATATTGTAAAAAAACTGCCCCGCCCCACGGTGGTGGTTATCAGTGCGACGTGGAATACCACCAATATGCTGGAAGACATCGCCCGGGCCTCCATCAAGGGCGATAACGATTATCTTAACCATCAGTTTCATGTCCTGGTAGGCAGGCATGATAAAATTGCCAAAGATTTATTTATCTATGAACAAGTCAAGGATGATTTGATCAAGCTTTATAACGAGGCCCGTGGCTATTCGCTTATACTGCAAAGTAAAAGAGACTGCCCACCCTATCTGATGGATGCGCTTTATAGTATCGGGGAGAGGCTCTCCTCGGTTATGTTTGCCGCCAGTTTGAATTATTGCCTGGGGGAAAGTGCCCAATCCATTTATTTTGATATCAGAGAAGTGTTGATTACCGATTCCACTTATCAAAGCGCCAATCCCGATTTTTTGAAAATTGATGAATTGGCCCAGCAAAAAATCAAACCTCTATTGGTTCAGGACAATATTATTGTGACTCAAGGTTTTATTGGCAAGGACTCTCTGGGGCATACCACCACTCTGGGACGAGAGGGATCGGATTATACGGGTTCCATCCTGGCCAGTGTTTTAAGTGCGGATCAGTACTTTATTTGGACGGATGTAAACGGGGTCAAGGTTTGTGATCCCAAATTGGTGGCCACGGCTAAAACCATTAAAGAGCTGACTTACGACGAGGCGGAGACCTTTGCCAAGCTGGGGGCCCGGGTTTTGTTTGAACGGACCATGGAGCCAGTAAAAGAAAAAAAGATTCCCATCTTTGTGGGTTCTACGAAGGATCCAAACGGAGAGGGAACCTGGATCAAAAGCACTTCTGGCCTGGATCAACCTATAATCGGTTTCACCACTAGTAAGGAGGATAATGACATCATTCTCTCAGTGGTAGGCAGGCAGGCCTTGTCCTTTGATTTATCAAAAGAATTTGCAGCACTTAAACAAATCAGAAAAAATCCCTTATTTGTTTCTTATGTTTTAACCGGTGATGTTGATTATAAGAGACTTTATGATCTGCTTACGAATGTAGAGTAATTCGGTCGGCTATTATTCTATAAATCACTTATAAAGAAATGAATTTAGTAGTATCATATTAAAAAAAAATAAGAATGGAGATTTATGGATAGATCTTTTTGGAATATACCCGTTTTAGTTTCTTTGATTTGCCTGTGCGCATGTGCTTCCACCACCGATATCCTAAGGGAAAGTGATGATCAAGCAACCGACCTTACCGTACAAGATGAAATTCAAATGACCAAGGAAGTCCTGGTCGAAATGAGCAAGGAATACCCTCCACATCCCGATTTACAGTTGCAAGGTTATGTGCGAGCGATCGGGGAGAAAATCGTGATTGCCAATAATCTGGATAACAATCCTTATGAATATTCCTTTACCGTGGTAAGCAGTGAGCAAATCAATGCGTTTGCCCTGCCGGCCGGAAATGTTTTTATCACCAGCGGACTGATTAAAGTGGCTGAATCGGAAGCCGAATTGGCGGGAGTCATAGGCCATGAGATGGCACATGTGACGAGTCGTCATGCGGCCAAAAGAATCTATGCCCAGAAGAAAGGACAAAAAAAGGATATCATTTACGGAACCATTGGGGCGGTCGGGGGAGGACTGGCCGGCATCGGGGTTGGCAAACTTATTTGTAAAAAGGGTGATAAGAAGTGTGTTAAAAGGGCCAGCATCGGTGGCCTGGTGGCTGGAGGTGCTTCTGGCCTTTTAGTCCGGAAATATACTTTTATGAAAAATTCCCAACGGGATGAAATGCAAGCTGATCGGGAAGGTTTCAAATATGCCATCAATGCCCAGTATTCAAAGGAGCATGTGGGGAATTTTTATAAGAAACTTCTGGAGATGGAGGGCCAGTATAAAAAGGGAGACCCGCTAAGCAGTGCCTTTGCGGATGCCTTTAGTACTCACCCGCCCAGCCGGGAGAGGGTCACCCAGATGAACCGTCTGATCATGGACACCCAGCAATCAAATAATTCCATTGTGAGAACAGAGAACTGGAACGAAATAAAAAGCAGAGTTTCAAGATAGTTAAAAGGAGCTATAAATGTTAAGTAATGAATTCATAAAAAAAATACCCAAAACTGATTTACATGTGCATCTGGATGGATCGCTCAGGATTCCCACTTTAATCGAGCTGGCTAAAAAAGAAAAAGTGGAGATGCCTGCTTATACCGAGGAAGGCCTGAAGCAGACGGTTTTCAAAAACAAATATAATGATCTGGGCGAGTATTTACATGGCTTCATGTACACCTGCGCCGTACTTAGAAATCCGGAAAATCTGGAGAGGGTAGCTTACGAACTGGCGGTGGATAACCAGGCTGAAGGAGTTCGTTATATTGAAATAAGATTTGCACCCCAACTGCATATGGACAATAAGAATATGACGATGGAGATTATTCTTGATTCCATTAATAAAGGACTGGACCGGGCAAAAAAAGAATTCAATGCCAGAAGAGAAGTGGTGGATGGGTTGGAACCGGCTTTTAGTTACGGGATTATTTGTTGTGCCATGAGAATGTTTGGTGCCAGTTTTTCACCGTTCTATGCGAATTTTTATGATTTACATAAATTTTCTCATCCAATGGATATCATTAAAATGGGCGCCCTGGAACTGGCCAAAGGGATCATTCGCATCCGGGATGATCGGGGTATCCCCATCGTCGCCTTTGATCTGGCCGGGCAGGAGGCGGGTTATCCGGCGGGCGATTTCATTGATGCTTACCGGCTGGTGCATAAAAAATTCATGCACAAAACGGTGCATGCGGGAGAGGCCTACGGCGCTGAAAGTATTTTTCAGGCGATCACCGAGCTTTATGCTGACCGGCTGGGACATGCTTACTATTTATTTGATAAGGATAAAATTACTGATCCTGATATTGAAAACAAACAAAAATATGTAGATGATCTAGCCTCCTATATTGCCGAAAGAAGGATCACCATTGAAGTCTGTCTGACCAGCAATCTGCAAACCAATCCAAACCTAAAAAATATCAAGGATCACTCTTTTAAAAAGATGTTGGAAAAAAATATTTCCACTAGTATTTGTACTGATAACCGGCTGGTTTCCAATACCACGGTATCCGGTGAACTGAAATTGGCCTTGGAAAATTTTAATATCACCCCGAGAATGTTAAAGGATCTGCTGCTTTATGGATTTAAACGCAGTTTTTATCCTGGTTCCTATAGCGAAAAAAGAAAATATGTCCGCTCGGTGATGAATTACATTGATCAGGTGATGAAAGAATATAAAGTGGTTTAGATATCTATGGAGCTTTTGATGACCAGACAGGAAGCGTTTATTCTTCTAGGCGAATATGTTAAAAATGAAAACATGCAAAGACATTGCCTGGCCAGCGAGGCGGTGATGAAAAAACTGGCCTTGCATTTTGGCGAAGATGAACAAAAATGGGCGCTGGCCGGACTCTTACATGATCTGGATGTGGAAATAACGGGTGCCGATCTTAAAGTCCATGGGCTAGAGAGTGAGAAAATTTTAACCAACCTGGGAGTGCAGGCGGAGATTGTGGAGGCCATTAAGCTGCATAATGAGCATGCCCATCAAATCAAACGCCAATCCCGCTTTCATCATGCCCTGGCCGCTGGAGAAACGATCACTGGGCTGATCATGGCCACGGCGATGGTCTATCCTGACCGGAAACTGGCAAGTGTCAAAGTCAAATCAATCGTAAAACGCATGAAGGAAAAAGCTTTTGCCGCCAGCGTGGACCGGGAGATTATTAAAGAGTGTGAGATGATTGGTTTGCCGCTTGAGAATTTTGCGTCCATCTGTCTTTTGGCCATGCAAGAAATCAGCGATGAATTGGGGTTATAGTTAATAAAAACAAACAAGGCCTAATCAATTAGGCCTTGCTCGTTTAAGGGTGTGCAGGAGAAATTTATTTAAAAACCAATATCAGGAATTTTGGTGACCACAGCGGGATCAGTGGAAAATTTGCTGCTGGCACCATAGAAATAGGTTTGAATCTCTGATCTAACCAGTTCTGCTCCTTGAGCTGTCGGAATGCTGTTCATTCTACCCAGCCCAACCGCCGTTTGTCGCAAATGTGAAACATCAAATAAAACGCCATCAACGGTTCTGACGTGGACAACGGCATCACTTATGCCGTCAGCGATAGGTGTAGTATATCCAACCAAGCTGATTTCACTTGAGTTAGCGTCATGTAAGGTGATGAGGCCAAGTAGTAAGATAAAAATAATACTTAAAAAAATCTTCATATGTTACCTCTCTTTATTCGTAACTTTATCCATGCCCCGAAGGCCTGGAAAAATCTTGAAAATTCATTTTTCAAGTTCTCAATGAAACCTATAGATACAACTTAGGTGCCAAAGGTAAGATTGGATAACTTAGCAAAATGATTGGAGATACTGTTTATGACACAAGGTATCGAATGGAACCAGTGCAAAGTGCCACCGGTAAACATAATTAATTTACTAGATAGCCTATTGATTTTATATAATGGTGGTATAATTTTAGTTTACGGATCGTAATGGCTCTATTTCTTTCAATCCCGGGAATGCCTGGGTTAAAGGATCAAAAATGAAGAAAAAATTATTAACTTCGCTGATTATTTTTTGGATGTCTTTGGCGAATTGGGCACTGGAAATTCCTCAATCCACCGAGGAAGAAGGCATGAATAAACTGGAAAGAATCAATAAGATTGAAAAGGATCTGACCACCTTGTTTGAAGAAGTGAATAAAATGAAAAAGCAAATGCAGGATTTAAAAAAAGAAATCAAAGAGGAACTGAAAAGAGAGTTAAGCAATAAGTAAGTTGTGGTATAAGGCCTTTGATTTGCGAAAAGTTTGACCATGCAGTACTATCTAATACATGGGGCAACCGCAAAAGCAAAAAATCACCCGCAAAATTATCTTTATTGGCAAGGACCTGGCCTGTTATCAAAATATTAAAGATCGATTCCAGGAAATGTATCCTTTGGAGTTATTTGTTTTTGGGGAAATGTTTGAAAACGATAAAAACCAGTTGCTTCGATTAATACCTAGAATTTTATCCGAGTCTCCCCAGGTGGTCTTTATTGATTACTCCATCCATAGGAAGGAGTTGCCTGAACTGGCCAGATTTTTAAGAAATGATATTGCTGGTAAAAAGATTTTAACGATTGGCCTATTGGAAAATATTGAAGCCAAAACCATGCTTTTAAAAAGTGTCGGACGGGGGGTTTTTTTAAATTTTGTCAAGGGGAGTGAGACCATCAATATCATTCATCATACCATGGCGATCATAGGCCCGGAGATGGCCAGTGATGTGGAATTTTCCCTGGCCAAAACCAGTGAGGAACTGGTTTCTAAAACTCTGTTTCGCTTGATTTTTTTAACTCCCAAATACATTCACTTTGAAAGTAATTTCAATTATCTCAAAGGAACTACGATTCGCATTATTTCAGATCTTAAATTGAACCCGGATCTTTCGTTTAATTACATTGTGGCCGGAGAATATGATTATGATCTGAAACACTATTATCAAAAGGCCTATGATTTTAAATTTGATCATATGGATTCCACGGAAATTGACCTGGTTGCCAAAAAAATTGATGAAATTGAAACCAAGCTTGCTTCCAATCCTAAGGACAGCAAATTGCAGTATGATTTGAATGAACGCAATAATGAGTTAATGCAAGTCCTGGAGAAGGCCAATGAAGAGGCGTTAAATAGACCTGTGGCCTTGAACAAGTGGCTGGAAGATTTTAAAGACAAGACCTTGGCGCATAAAACCCAGGTGCTTATCATTGATAAAAAGATGAACTATTTAAGTAATGCCAGCGAAGATTTATTTAATCTAAACTTTAAACTTCATATCCAATCGGACTTTGATGATAAAACCGATATTATTCATCGCCTGCGTCCCTCGATTATCATGGTGGGAATGGACGATGTATCAGAAGATCAAGTGCAAACACCAAAGTCTCCAGATGATGACCAGGTAGCACCTAAGCCACCCGATCAAAAGCTCTGTCAATTGCATTTTCTCATTACCCGGATCAAACAGGAAAAATCCTATCAACCATTCTTTTTTGTTTTTAATTACGATCAGAATGGGGATGAGCTCAAGCAAAAATTAAATTACCCCTCGGTGCTTATTTCCAGTAAGCCGCTGGAGCTTGCTTATTTGAAAAAAAGTGTTTCGTTATTTGAAGCCAAACAAGGGGGGGCGGTGACTCATCGGGGAGCGGGGGATAGGCCTTCCCATGAATTAAGGGTTTACCTGGATGAATCCAATCCCTGCAGCAATCTTTTTTATCAGGTTCCCATTCAAATTACGATGCTTAGTGAAACGGATATGGTGTTTAATAGTGACGTGGAGATTCCACTGTACACCTGTTTATTCACCCATGGGCCAGTGGAGATGACGATCACGGTGGTGCCCTTTAAAACCAAATCTAAAAGAACCGCAGCAGATGGCAAATACTACGGACTCATTGGTGGCCAAGGTGAAATCGAAACCAGTAATTTACGAAAATTTGTAAACGATCTGATCTTTGAAGATGAAAAGAAATTATAATTTATTGATGGTGCGGTCTTTACCGATAATCACTTTTTTCCCGCCTGCCTGATTGATACCATCTCGCAAGTGATAAAGAAAAAAACTGATTTGCTTATGCCAGGAACCCCAATCATGAGGATAGTCCTCACTCCAGACGCTGTACCAGTGGGGTATTTGTTTGGTTCCCAGAATCGAAGCGAGTCCCCATGCATCGTGATTATGCATTTCGTAGCTGCCTTTTCCGTGGCAGATAATCAGATAGGATTGTCTCAGTTTGGAGAGGATCTTTTCATCATTTAGTCCAGGCAGGTAGGCCAGCATGTCGTTAAAATAAACATTTTGATCGTAATAGCTTCCGCAAGCATCATTGGCCCGATAAGCCCCACTCAAAGAAATCGCACTGTCAAAAATGTCGGGGAATTTCAGGGAAAAATTCAAGGCATGAAATCCGCCCCAGCTATTGCCGGTGGTTAAAAATTTTTCGGAAATTTTTAGCTCATTTTTGACAAAGGTTATGAGGTCTTTGGTAATACAGTTTTCATACTTAAGATGATTTTCTCCCATCACCGGGCCGCAATTTCCAAACCAGGACAGATGATCCCGGCTGTCCACGCATATCACTTGAATTTCGCCGTTTTCGATAAAGGAATTCATTCGATCGATCATTCCATTGTTTTCATAATCAAAAAAACGACCACAGGAAGTTGGAAAGACCATCACCGGTTTCCCGGAGTGTCCAAAGACCTTGATTTCAAAATCATCACCTAGATTTTTCGAATAAAACTTGTGGTATTCAACTTTCATATGGTTTCCAATCCGTCTTTTATAATGTTTAAAATGGTAGATTCCATTTCGGATTTAAAGATATAAATATGCTTGCCCATGGTTTCCCAGTAGAGGGCGGGTGGCACAAAGTAGGTGATCATTTCCTTGGCATATTTTTTATAGAGTTCATCAGGCGTGGTTTTGTAATTTTTATTTTGTCGTCCAAAGTAACCGCATAAATATTTTCGATTTTTTAAAGTTACTTTTTTATCGGCAATCATATCGGCCCATGCCTTATAGAGATCTTCCTCTAGGCCATAATTCATCATATCGATAATATGGCCGCCTGGTGGTCTGGAGTTGACTTCCACCGGGGTATAAACACCATTATGGTCAAAAAACTCCAGATGAAAAAATTTTCTTTCGACCTTGAATATTTTTACCACTTTCTGGCCCAATTTTATAAGTTCCGGGGGGAGGTCTTTTCTGATGTAGCAAGCCGGATCATTTCCGCTTAGATAGTCAAGCACTCCGGTTTCATTGTAAACAAAGGAGCTGTCGTAGATAATCTTGCCTGTTTTATCCGTCAGTCCGTCGTAAGTCACCAGCGTGCCCTTCAGGCATTCTTCCATTAAAAATGGTTTCTCCATTTTTTCAAAGTGCTGTTCCAGTTCCATTTGGGATTTGATTTTTTTTACACCGCACGCACCCACCCCGATATCAGGTTTTAAAATGACCGGGTAGTGAAGCTCTTGGGCGAGCTTGATGGCATCATGCAAATCACCGACCAGACGTCCTTTGGCGTGAGGTAAGCCGTTAGCCTTGAAGATATCCTTCATGATTGACTTCTTTTTCCACATCCCCAGGGTGTTTGGTTTAATTCCTGGTATATTGAAGTCTTCATTGATTTTACTTTCCACGTAGAGCCAATGTTCATTATGGGATTCGACGTAATCGAATTTATCAATATGACAAGTGGTCATCATGTAGTGGATGGCATTTTTCAGGTCGTTATAATTTTCCAAATTGGTGTTGATGTAGTATTTTATAGCGCTTCTGACTTTTTCAGACATTGAGTAAAAATCGTTGGAGCCCACCGCATAGACATCGACGCCGGCTTCACACAGCCTGATCACAAAATTTTGAAAATTTTCTGGAAATTCGGGTGATATATAGAGTATTTTCATGCATAAAGGTTAATTTAGAATATGTTATTTTTCAAGCAACTTTGAAGGAGTTTTAATGAAAAGAAAATTGACTAGTAGATTTATCAGATATGCCAAAATTAATACCAGGTCCAAGCATGATGAAACTGGATGTCCAAGTACCACCGTACAATTTGATTTGGCCCATATGCTGGTAGATGAATTAAAAAGTTTAGGTATTACGGAGCTATCTGTGGATGAACATTGTTACGTGGTGGGAAAAATGGCAAGTAATCTACCCGAAGATCATATCGCATATGGTAAAACCCCGGTGATTGGATTTTTAGCTCATTTGGATACGGCGCCGGATATGAGCGGGGAAAATGTCAGGCCCCAGGTAATCGAAAAATATGACGGCAAGGATATTGTCATCGGTTTTGATGAGTCCAAAAAAGAAAAAATCATTATTAAATTGGATGAAAATCCTGAACTTGGTAAATGTGTGGGCCATACCGTTATAACCACGGATGGTACAACCTTGCTGGGGGCGGATGATAAGGCAGGTATTACCGCCATTGTTACGGCGCTTGAGCATATTAAAAATGAGCAGGATTTTCTTCATGGTGATATTTATTTTTGTTTTAATCCAGATGAAGAAATTGGCAGGGGCACCGCCTGTTTTCCGCTGGAAAAATTTCCCGTGGATTTTGCTTATACCATTGATGGAGGAAGCGCCGGAGAGTTAAACAAGGAAACCTTCAATGCCGATAGTGCTAAAATTACGGTGTATGGAAGGGATATTCACCCGGGAACCGCCAAAGACATCATGATTAATGCCAATCGGGTGGCCTCCTATATTATTGAACAACTTCCCAGGGATTTATCTCCGGAAAAAACCTCAGGGCACGAAGGCTTTATTCATCCGACGGAAATGAATGCCAGCACCGGGGAAGCCTGTCTAAAAATGATACTGCGGGATTTTGAGGAAAAAGGCCTGCAAGCAAACAAGGTCATTTTAGAAGAAATTGTATCCCGGGCAAAAAAAGAATTTCCTGGATGCAGTATTGACCTGGAAATTCAACACTCCTACCGCAATATGCTTTTAAAATTGGACCAAAATCCACAGGTATTAAAACGCCTGGAAGACGCCGTGAAAAAGGCCCAAGTGGATTATCAGTGGCTACCCATTCGTGGTGGAACGGATGGGGCGGAGTTGACCAGACGGGGCATTCCAACCCCCAATATTTTTACCGGGGGACAAAATTTTCACGGTAAAACCGAATGGCTTTCCATTGATGTTTTAATGAAGACCACTGAAATTATCAAGCATCTGGTGAGGGTGTAGGGCAAACCGGGTACATTTTGCCTGAAAGATTTTAGCGCTGAATGTAGTAAAATGATAAGCGAGTGTATTAGGGGGGGACTATGATTAAATTAAAATTTTTGTTCTTGTTCTTATTTTTGTTTATATTTGGTGGGTTTTCCAGTGTCGCTTTCGGTGAGAATTATTGTGACACTTATTTGAGTGATGGTGCAGGCATTATCCCCCATTATAGCGATTTTTGGAACATTAAGGAAGATGGTTCATTTAATTTGGATAAGAATGCAAAGGCTGAATATCGTAGGTCCTACTACCACGAGGGTTCCAACGGTGAGATCTATATTGGCGAAAATCCACCTATTGGTTATAAGAGAGTTGTAAAACTTACTTTGGATGCAAATAAACGTGTATCGCAGATGGAGATTAAGGATACGCCTTTTGATATTGAAAAATTTTCCCAAGAAACCGTCGCAAAAGTTATCACTTTGGGATTCAAAGGAGGGAAATGTTACCCATTATCCAAGTCAAGAGTGTTAGTGGATAGACAGTTGACGGATTTTAATACCGATGCGTGTAGAGAGTTGCAAAATTATTTAGATAGGAATAAACAGGCCCTGGATTGTAAGTGTGGTACGGATCGAACGAATCAAGTTCTTCAGAATATTTTAGATGCTCATCATATTGCCTCTCCGTCTTGGTTTGAAATGTCTGATACAAAACCGATAAATGCAAAGCAAGCTAAAAATGGTTGGTTGATTAATGATCATAATCAACTATCCAAGCCGTTGTGGCGCACACTTATGTTGATAGAGGACTGTAAAAGGACTCCAGGTGTGAATGCTGCTTTTGATGATAAAAAATTATGGCAAGTGACAGATCCGGAGGCGGATAAAAACACAAAACCTGTTAATGAAGGAACAAAAGGTATCTAAGAACCAAACCGAGTACCTAGCGATTGATCAAATATTTTAATTGTTCGTTGTAGGCATCGGCGATGTCGTGAAAGTGATCTGATTTTCTGAAATAGATTTGGTTTTGGGTTTTACCACTGGCAACTTCCAGCATATGTCTTTTTAATCTAAACATGGGGCCTGCCACTTTGTGGGTGAAAATGATGCCTCCGGTGATGAGTAAAACCAGGGTGAGGATTCCGGAGGAAAGAAAAAAAATGTTCAAGGCAAAAAAGTATTCTTTTAAAATGACTTCAATATTGGATTCATTTTGAATGGCACCCAGACCGTGGTCACAATAAAATTTCCATAGGTAAAAATAATTTACGGCATAAAAGGTTATAAAGACAAAAAAAGTGAAAACCAGGCATGGGATGATTAAATTAAATTGAAAGTTGGGATTGATGATATACTTTCTATTCCAAAAATATTTAGGTCGTTGATGTTTCACAAGGGGTTACTCCGTTTATTAGAATATTATGAACTGCTTTTCGTCATAATTACAAGGATCTTAAAAAATATGTTTTAGCGGAGTAAAATACTCGGGAAAAAATAAGAATTGCTAAAAATCATCTTTAATCCATCCTTAAGTAGTGTATCCTAACATATATGTCTGTAAATGAATGCGATAATTGCCAAGGATGGTATATGCAAAATAAAAAATGGATGTTTTTAATTCTTATGTTGTTTACGGTTATGCCCGGTTACGGAGAAATCCTGGTTAAGGAATATGATTTTGGCGATCCGGTCATTTTGGATTTTAGGTTTGAAATAGAGGGATTGCAACAAACCGCTGACCCGGGTAAGCCGATCCTGCCGTTTAAACAGGCCAGGATTTTGCTTCCGTCTCATGGAGAGTTTGCCCATATTGAAGTGGTGAGGGATGAAAGCAGGCGGATGGTGCCGCCTGGGCAATTGGAAATATCTTCCGGTTTAATTGGACAGGGATCGGGTACTTTGATCCCGGTAGCTGATTTGGATTTGGATGTTCCTTATCTGCAACATGAGCTTGATTATAAAATTCAAAAATATAAGGGGGCCAGGATCTTGCTGGTGAATATGTATCCCGTTTATATCGATCAACATAAAGATTTTTATTTTTCCCCCAGGTTGAAAGTGGTGGTGCATTTTGATGTTTCAGAAATTAAAAACAGTGCCAGCATGCATGCCAGGGATTTTGAGGATGTAAGGGCCTTTATCGATGATACTGATTTTTTAACTACCTATCAGGTGGAAAAAAATCTTACCCAAAAGTCCTATGATTATTTGATTGTGACTACCAATGCTTTTGAAAATTCTAAAAGTTTAAAAAAGCTCACTACCTTTTTACTGCAGGAAAGAAAGTTAACCAGCAAAGTGATTAATATAAACAAAGAGCTGCCCCGTCTGGAAGGGGTGGATAATGCCCAGAAACTTAGAAATTTAATCAAAAGCGAGTATCAAAATTATGCCCCTCGCTTTTTATTATTGGTGGGGGATTCCGATGGGGCCAGTCCTTTGATGCCGGTGAGAAAATTGTTTGCTTCGGTCAGAGGGTATATCGGCGGGAATTGGAAAATTTATAATGAATACATTCCCAGCGATTTTTATTATGGATGTCTGGATGGGGATTTTAATTATGATGGAGATAACAGGTGGGGTGAACCCGGGGATGGGGACCAGGGCGCAGATGTAGATTTTTTATGCGAGCTTACCGTGGGAAGGTTTCCCGTTGATAGCGAGACCCAGCTGGATATTTTAATTGAAAAAACCAAGGCTGCTTATAATCTTGAAAATCGCCAGAAAAAAGTTTTAATGCTGGGGGAGTTATTGTTTAAAGAAATGGATTTGTGGGGAGGAGATTACATGAATCAGCTGCTGGGCACGGTGGATGATCATGGTTTTGTAAGTCGCGGGTATGACTCAACCTGGGATGTTTTTAAGTTATATGAAAAGGAAAAAGACTGGAGCGGCAAAGATGCCATCAATCTGATTGAGAAGGAAAATCCTTTGATGGTAAATCATCTGGGGCATTCCAATGAGACGATGAATATGAAAATAGCCTCCTTTACTTATCGGGGCATGAACAATATTGATCCCTATTTTTATTATTCCCAAGGCTGTCTGGCAGCCAACTTTACCAAAAATGATTCTATTATAGAAAAAATGATTTACACCAAGGGCGGCCCTTTTGCGGTTATCGCTAATTCCACCTATGGGCTGGGCCCGGAAGATCCCGAGTTTGGTAGCGTCAAGTATCCGGGAACCTCCCAGATTCTTCATCGGTACTTTATGGACCGGGTTTTGAATGATCAGTATTTATTTTTTGGTAAGGCCCATCAAGGATCAAAAGAAGACATCTTAAGATATATTGCTTTTCAAGAAGCCAGGTGGGTGATTTGGGGAGCAAATTATTTTGGTGATCCAAGTATTGCACCATAAGTTAAGCAGGGGAGATAATGATTATGACAAAAGAAAAAAAAGGTATGGAAGAAGTTTGGCGATTGGTGGAAGGAAGATATCTGGGCAGGGATAAAACCAGTCTGGAAGAATCCTTTGCCAAACATATGGAATTTACCCAGGCAAAAACCAGATATACCGCCACTGATCTGGATGCCTATAAGTGCCTGGCCTATGCCATCAACGATCGCATGATGGAGTTATGGAATGATACCCAGACTTCTTATTATGAAGCGGACGCCAAGCGAGTTTATTATCTTTCTTTGGAATATTTGATGGGTAGAACACTTGGGAATAGTATTATCAATCTGGGCATGAAAAATGAATCGGAGGAGGCCATGAGAAATCTAGGCCATGAACTTTCCGATTTGGAAGATTTCGAGCTGGATGCCGGGCTTGGTAATGGTGGACTCGGACGACTGGCCGCTTGTTTTTTGGATTCCATGGCATCGTTGCAGCTGCCTGGTATGGGATACGGGATTGGCTACGATTATGGAATTTTTGAACAAAAAATCGTGGACGGTCAGCAGGTGGAGTTACCTGATCACTGGTTGAAACGAGGAAATACCTGGTTGATGCAAAGACCGGAATACACTTATCAAGTGAAGTATTATGGCAAAGTTGAATCCTCCAGGGATGCTAACGGCAAATTGCAATTTGTCTGGGCCAATTCGCAGAATGTGCATGCGGTGGCATACGACTTACCAATACCAGGATATAAAAATAATACTGTTAATAATTTAAGGTTATGGAAGGCCGAGGCGAGGGATAAATTTGATCTGGCGGTGTTTAATAAAGGTGATTATGTTTCGGCGGTGGAAAAAAAGATTCTGATCGAAAATATTTCCAAAGTACTCTATCCCCGGGATGATTCCTACGCTGGCAAAGAACTGAGACTCAAGCAGGAATACTTTTTTGTGTCGGCATCCCTGCAAGATATTATCCGAAGATTTAAAGCAACGCATACTGATTTATTGGATTTCCCGAAAAAGGTGGCCATTCAGCTGAATGATACCCATCCGGTTATCGCTATCCCGGAATTGATGAGAATTTTAATGGATGAGGAAAATATTGAATGGAACATCGCTTGGGGTATCTGCAAGGAGACCTTTTCATTTACCAATCATACGATTCTCCCCGAAGCTTTGGAGACCTGGCCAATTAAATTGGTGGGGGACTTGCTGCCTCGGCATCTGGACATTATCTATGAAATTAATCATCGTTTTTTAAACCGGGTCAAAGAAAAATATCCCAAGGATGTGGGACGCTTGGTGCGCATGTCAGTCATTGAAGAAAGAGGCGGTAAAAGTGTTAAAATGGCCAATCTGGCCTTGATTGGAAGTCATAAGGTAAACGGTGTGGCCAAAATTCATACCGAGATTATCAAGCATGAATTATTTAAAGATTTTTATGAATTTAATCCAGAACAGTTCACCAACAAAACAAATGGCATAACTCAAAGACGTTGGTTGTTACACGCCAATTCCAGACTCTCCAATTTAATCACGGAAACCATTGGTGAAGACTGGGTGACCAATTTGGATTGCTTGAAAGGATTGCTGACAAAAAAAGATGATCCAAATTTTCAAAAAAGATGGAAGCAGGTCAAGGATGATAATAAAAAAGATTTTGCCGAATTTGTAAAAAATAAAACCGGCATAACCATTGACCCCGCCTCCTTGTTTGATTGCCAGATTAAAAGGATTCATGAATATAAAAGACAACTGCTTAATATTTTGCATGTCATTCATCTGTATAACAAAATCAAGGAAGGAAAGGCCCAGGATATGATTCCCCGGACCGTTTTCTTTGCTGGCAAAGCAGCTCCCGGATATCAAATCGCCAAGGATATCATTGCCCTGATTTGTGCGGTAGCTAAGACTGTTAACGATGACCAGGATACCAAGCATCTGCTTAAAGTGGTGTTCCTGGAAAATTACAGCGTATCGCTGGCCGAAAAAATTGTCAGTGCCAGCGAATTATCCGAGCAGATATCCACCGCCGGGATGGAGGCTTCGGGTACCGGGAATATGAAACTCACTTTAAACGGTTCGCTGACCATTGGAACCCTTGATGGTGCTAACGTGGAAATCAAAGATGAGGTGGGTGGTGAAAATATTTTTATTTTTGGATTGACCGCCGATGAAGTCAGTGGACTTCGTCGCAGTGGCTATAACCCCAGCGGTTATTATCATAAGGATGAGGATTTAAAAAAAGCGATTGAGAAGATTAGAAATGGTGCTTTCGATCACAATAAACCTGGCCGGTTTAATGAAATCATTAAAAATTTATTGGAGCGAGGGGATTATTTTTTGGTTACCGCTGATTTTACCTCTTATAAAAATGCCCAAATGGAAGTGGAACGCTGTTATAAAAACACCGCCGAATGGACCCGTAAATCCATTATTAATACTGCTTGCTCGGGTAAGTTTTCCAGCGACCGGGTGATCAAGGAGTATGCCGAGGAGATATGGAAAATCAAACCCCAAAAACCAAAATCCAAAAAGAATCGCTAGGGGACTTTCTATGAGTTTATGTGATGTGGGGGTGATTGGCCTGGCGGTAATGGGAGAAAATCTTGCAAAAAATTTTGTAAGTAATCATTTTAAAGTGGCGGTCTATAACCGGACTGGCGAGGTGACCAGGAAATTGATGAAAGCTAGTCCAGAACTTGCAGGAAAGCTGGTGGCCTGTTTTGATCTGGCGGAATTGGTGGGTAATTTAAAAACCCCGCGTAAAATTATTATCATGGTCAAGGCCGGATTGGCGGTGGATAAAGTGATTGAAGGGCTCCTGCCTTATCTTTCCAAGGAAGATATTATTATTGATGGAGGAAATTCCTATTATCGTGATACCAGTCAAAGATTCAAAGCCTTGCTTTTGCAATCCATTCATTATGTCGGGATGGGGGTTTCGGGAGGGGAAAAGGGGGCCTTGCAAGGACCAAGCCTGATGCCGGGAGGATCGGAAAAAATTGTTATGCAAATACTACCCATGCTGCAAAAGGTGGCAGCTAAAAAACCGGTCCCTTGTGTTTATTATATGGGTGGTGAAGGTGCCGGACACTTTGTAAAAATGGTTCATAACGGCATTGAGTATGCTGAAATGCAAATCATCGCAGAGGTGTATGACATTTTTAGAAAAATCTATAGTTATGATAATGAAAAAATCGCCAGCATCTTTCAAGACTTTCAAACCAGTGATTTAAATTCTTATTTACTGGGTATCACTACGGATATTTTAAAAAGAAAAGATGATCTGACCGGCCTGTATCTGGTTGATCTGATAAAAGATCAGGCCCAGGGTAAGGGAACCGGGAAATGGACCATTATGGAATCATTGGAATATGGTACACCCGTACCTTCGATTTACGGTGCCTTTAGCGCCCGAACTATCTCGGCTGAGCGCCTGCTGCGGGAGCAAATCTACGCTATCCATGGTAAAAAAATCCTTAAAAAAATTCCCTCGGAAAATCTGCTGGATATTGTAAAAGACGCCATGCGGGCAGCTAAAATTTTATCCTATGCCCAAGGGCTTAACCTGATTGCCGAGGCTTCCAGGGTCAATGAGTGGAAAACCAATCTGGTAGATGTGGTTAGCAGTTGGAGAGATGGTTGCATTATCCGCTGTTTTATGCTTGAGCCAATGATCAGTGCCCTGGCCCAAAATTCTAATTTATTACTTACCAGGGAATTTGCTGGAACATTAAATGAAGCGATGACGCCGCTGAAACAAATATTGTTTTTGGGATTGGAATCCGGGGTTGCTACTCCGGCAATGTCGGGGGCATGCTGGTACTTTGAATATTTTTCGGCAATCAACCTGCCCACTAATTTGATCCAGGCCCAAAGAGATTATTTTGGTGCTCATACTTATAGTCGTACTGATCGAGACGGGGTTTTTCATACCATTTGGGAGTAGGCATATTAAAACAAGTAACACCTTGAATATTATTATTGTAGGGGCTTCCGGAGATTTGACCCAAAGAAAAATCATGCCCGCTATTTATGATCTGTATAAGGATAAGTTGTTACCGGATGATTTTCACATCGTTGGATTTTCAAGAACCCAGATGACAGATGACGGGTTTATAAAAAAACTCGGCGCTTTTAAAGACTATGATCAAAACTTTTGTTCCCGGATTGAATATATCTCCGGGGAATATAGCAATTTGGATAGCTATAAAAAACTGGGGGAAACCATTTTAAAACATGATGGGAACCGGCTTATCTATCTGGCTATTCCGCCGGATATTTTAAGGGATGTCACGGCCAATATTTCCAAGGCCCATATCGTTACCCAGTGTGCTTGTGAAGAGGATAAAACCAATAGCTATTGTGTGAAAACCGGCAACTGGTCCAGATTGATTTTTGAAAAGCCCTTTGGCACAGATACAGATTCGGCGGTGGATTTGAATTATTATTTGCAGGCACTCTTTGATGAACACCAGATTTATCGCATTGATCATTTTCTTGGTAAAGAGACTGTGCAAAATATCATGATTTTTCGTTTTGCCAACAGCATCTTTGAACCATTATGGAATAACCATTATGTGGATCATATTGAAATCAATATTTCCGAGGAAGTGAAAATTCAGTCCCGGGGTGCCTATTTTGATAATGCGGGAATTGTCAGGGATGTGATTCAAAATCATGCTCTTCAACTACTGTCATTGCTGACCATGGAGCCACCGATTTCCTTTGATGCAGATGCGATCCGTGACGAAAAAGTGAAATTGTTAAAGTCCCTTGCTTTGTATGATGAAAACACTTATAAGGATCATACTATCAGAGGGGTGTATCACGGTTACTTACAAGAGACCGGAGTAAAACAAGATTCTAAAACTGAAACCTTTGCGGCCATCAGATTTTTTATTCAAAATTGGAGATGGGCCGGTGTCCCCGTATATATCCGCGCCGGCAAGGCCCTTGCCAGTAAAACCACCCAGGCCCATATCTATTTTAAGGAATTACCCCATAAATTATTTAAAAACATAGCACCGGATAGAAATTTACCCAATCAAATTATTTTTAAATTTCAGCCCCATGAAGGAATTCATCTGACCTGCCTGAGTAAGATACCCGGAAAAAATTTTGAATTGGTGCCGGTGGAGATGGATTTTAATTATCAAATGAATTTTAATTCCAGATTGCCGGATGCTTATGAGCGATTATTGCTTGATGCCATTAATAATGATTTGTCGCTGTTTATAAGGCATGATGAAATCAAGGAAGCGTGGCGCTTTGTTGATAGTTTTTTAAAACGTTGGGAAAATAACTCCCAATTTCCGCTTTATGAATATAATCCAGGTCAAAATGGTCCGGAACAAATGCATACATTTATAAAAAGGTTTGGGCACTTATGGAACAAAGAGTATTGTCGTCTGAAAATATAGCAGAAGGTAGCGCAGTTTTAATTTTTCAGTTTATGCAAAAAATCCTAAAGCGCAAGGGCGAATTCAACCTGGCCCTCTCGGGCGGCGAAAGTCCAGTACAGCTTTACCAGTTGCTGGCGGATAAAATCAATATTTTAGAAAATATCACGTTGAATATTTTTCAAGTGGATGAAAGATATGTTGATCAAAATCATCATGACTCTAATCAGTTGATGATTAAAAAATGTTTTTTAGACCGTTTGGACCGGCCAGATAAAAAAAATAAGCTTAATTACTATTTTTATAATACGGATCTGCCCATTGCAGATGCCGCCAGTTTATATGATGAATTACTGGGCGGGCATGTGATGGATCTGGCAATCATGGGCGTGGGGACTGATGGCCATACCGCCTCTTTATTTCCAGACGAAAAATATGCCCAGATCCGTTATGATAAAAATGTTATTTGTACTAAAGAATATAATGGACATCCCCGGTTGACCATGACCCATCGACCGCTTCTTTGCAGCGGTCAACTGTTTTTTTATGTTCCGGGTGTTTATAAGAAAAAGATTGTACAAAAAATTTTGGATGTGAAAAACATGGATAGTTTGCCAGCGGCTTTCTTATTACATAAACATTCAAATGCCATTATGATGTGTGAGAAATAATAACCAGGGAAGAAAAATGATTTTTAACAAAGATTTCCCAGCGACCATTTTTGCTTTTTTGTTTATTTTGATCCTCTATTTGATGTGGCAGATGTTTCACGATTTGGTGGGAGCCTTTTTTATGGGGATGATCATTGCTGGAAGCTGTTACCGGATTTTTACCTGGACGTATGCTACCACCGGACTTAAAAAAGAATGGGCATCGGCGCTTATTTGTTTGCTGGTGATCATAGTTTTGTTTTTACCACTGATTTACATCGGAATTCAGCTTTCCGGTGAGGCGGTGGGAGCTTATAACCTAATCAATCAAAGCTTGAATCACGAATCGATCAATGATTTTTTGCATAACCATGCTTCGTTTTCCTTCCTTTCCAAAAAAATCTCGGCTTTTCTAGGAGTTGAGCTTGGACCTGAAGTGATCAAGGAAAAATTAGGCAGCCTGGTTTCTTTGATCTCCCAAAAAATTGTATCATTTATAAATGCCTGGATTGGAAATTTCGTTGGTTTTATCATCCATTCATTGATCACTATTTTTACCGTGCATGTGTTATTCACCTACGGTGATGAATTAAAAAAATTTATCTTCAAATTGTCTCCACTTCCGGATGATCAGGAGCAATTATTACTGGATAGATTCAATCAGATGAATTATGTGACATTGGTGTGTAATGGGGTAGGTGGACTGATCCAGGGAATATTGGCCGGCATAATGTTTTGGATCTTGGGAATTCCCTCGGTGTTATTATGGTCCACCATCATGGTTATTCTGGGCTTTATTCCGTTACTTGGAATATCTGTTATTTATATTCCGGTTTGTATTTACCTCTTTATCCAGGGGGCCGTGATTAAGTCCATTGTCCTTTTCATTTGGTGCACCCTGGTGGCACTCATTGTGGAAAATTGGTTTAAACCCCAATTTATTGGCAAAAGAATCAAACTTAATTCCTTTTTTGTCATGATTTGCATTATTGGTGGAATGAGTGCTTTTGACATGGCCGGCATATTCTATGGCCCGGTGATTGGTATTTTGTTTCTTACCTTAGTTGAGCTTTATCATCAGTTTTACCTGGATAAAGGCAAGTGAGAAAAAAAGTTTGAAACATCTTTCCATGATAAAATATTCTAGATAATGAGCATATAGGAAGGTGAAAATTGGTATGAGTACAAGTATTACATTTGATCCCATGGACCTAAGAAATAAATTTGATGCAGGTCCTGAGGCCTTTGACACTTTTTTTTCCATATTTAAAAAAAATTACCCGGAACGCATCGGTAAGTTGGAAAATTGTATAACTCAAAATCATGATTTTGATCAAATGTACGGGGTTGCCCATACCATCAAAGGATCGGTCAGTTATTTTTATTTGAATGATTTGACCCAAATTTGCGTCAAGATGGAAGACGTCATAAGAACTAGGGATCTGGTAAAAATCAAGGAGCATTTTTCAGTGTATAAGGAAAATTTGGATTATTTTTTAAAAGAAGTTACCGCCGGTCTGGAGACACTATGAAAAAAATTATCGGGATTATTGATAATAATAAAAAAGATCTGGAGGATTTAAAGAGCAATTTATCTAACGCCAATATGGGTATGTGGGAAATAGATACTGGCCTGGATATTTTGGGTCAATTACAGGCCTATCCTCCTCATTTGATTATTACTGAGATAAGTTGCGATAATGTGGATTTGCTCGAACTCATTGTTCAATATAAACAAAATGATGTTTATAAAGATATTCCGGTGGTGGTTTACACCAGTGAAACAAATATCCAGCTCCTTAAGGAATTGGATGAAAAATATTTTTGCAAGGTACTTCCTAAAAATAAAAAGTGGGGTGCCATTTTAAATGAGATCAATACCATTTTTCGGGCCAGCGAAAATCAGCTGTTGATAAGAAAGATGGATCCTTTGATGATGGAATCTAATGGTAAGGTCTTTGAGATGGGGGCGGTCATTGGCCTGGGGGAGACCTCTTTCATGTTTGCCAGCGATCTTGCCTTTCGACCCAATATCATTTTAAACGTGAACAATCCCATTTTGGATACCATCAAATATGATGCCTGTGTTTTAAAAACTATTCGCTCCCAGCCACTTTTAAATTCCAAGTATAAATATAAAACCAAATGCAGCCTGCCAGGACTATCGGAAGATAGTTTGCAGAATCTAAGGGAATGGATGCACAAAAATTGTCAGAGAAAGATATAGGACCAGATGATGATAAAAAATAAAAATATTTTAATAGTAGAAGATAATGAAGAAATTCAGTTTTTGCTTACGGATTTTTTAAAAGCTTACGGCTTTGGCTATACTTGCGCTTATTCGATTGATGAGGGAGTTGATATTTTAAGAAGGGCCGAACCTAAAAAATTTGATCTGGTGCTACTGGATTTGTTATTTCCCGATAAAAATGGATTATATTTAATAAACGAAGTTCGCTCCGATTTGAAATACGAAGATCTCAAAATTGTGGTGATCTCCACACTTAAAGAAAAAAAAGTGATTTTAAAAGCCTTGGAACTTGGCGCTGAGGATTATATTGTCAAGCCGATAGATCGGGATGTTTTATCGGATAAACTAAACACCCTGATTGCTGATACAAAGCTTTATTCCCTGCCCTTGCTGGGAGTAAAACCGGACGCCAAATATTCTTCTCTTGAATTTGATTTTGATATTGTTCTAAGTGAAATTGATGAAGAGGGCGTGGTTTTTTTCACTGATTGTTTGCTGCCTAAGGGACTGGTCATTGATGTTCAGTTTAATATTTTTAGTGATCTTCATTTGCAAAGGATTAATTTGAAGGTGATTTCAACCCAGATTATTCATAATGCAGTTTCGACTTATGAAACGCTTGCCAAGTTTAATGAGATTGATCTTGACCAGCAACTTACGATTCGTCGCTGGCTGCTTGCTAATGGGCGGTATGAAGTACTTGATTGAATTTACTTCAGTAATGCATAAATGACTTCGGTAAACTTTCTTTTATCAACTGGTTTTTTAAAAAAATGCAAATTAGGACCAAATTCTTCATGTAGATCCCGCTCAAATGAAGCGCTCGAGGACATGAAAACAATTGGCCCACGAAAAACATCCAGATCATGAATGGCCTTAGCTAGCTTGATTCCTGAAGTTTGTTTAAGAATGATATCAAGTATGATTAAATCAGGAGGGTGCCGGGTAATTTCTGATAACGCATCAAATTCGTTGGTAAATGTTTTTATTTCATGAGTACCGAGTGTTTTTAAATAGGCAGACATCATAAAAATGGTTTCTTCGGAATCATCAATGAGCATTATGTATTTATTTTTAAGATGGAGCATTTCTTTTTCAGCGATCATATCAAGTAGTGATCTTTTTTCCTCGGCTAATTTATCCAGCAGTTTGTGGTCCATGTTCAATCCTTGGTGTGAGCACATGCTAATTATAAAGCACCAACGGTAATTTCAGCAATAAGTAAAAGCATGTTTTTGTTCCTTGCAAGATTTCAAAAGCAAGCGGAAAATAGAAAGGAGACTAATAAAAGTAATGGGAAGGAAAAAATGAGACTCACGAAAATTGTGGCCACCATCGGTCCTGCCAGTAACACCGACGAAATGATCAAAAAGCTCATTGAGGCGGGGATGAACGTGGCGAGACTTAATTTCAGCCATGGAACCTATGATGATCACAAACAAACATTTAACAAGATACGAAGTATCAGCCGGGATATGAAAAAGCACATCGGAATCCTCCAGGATTTATCAGGCCCCAAGATCAGAGTGGGGGTTATCAAGGATAATGGAATTTCCCTGGCTGAAGGGGATACTTTAATTTTAAGTCAAAATGAATCAGATGACGGGACCAATAACAGGGTTTATATAAAACTGCAAAATTTTCATCAAGAGGTAAAACCAGGTGAACGGATTTTATTGGCCGATGGATTACTCGAACTGGAAGTCCAGGATATTGATCAAACCGATGTGATTACTAAAGTGCTTGATGGAGGTTTGTTGTCTTCACATAAGGGCGTTAATCTTCCTCAAACCAAGCTATCCCTGCCTTCGCTTACCCAAAAAGATAAGCTGGATTTGGAGTTTGGACTCAAGCTGGGGGTTGATATGGTGGCCTTGTCGTTTGTAAGAACACCAGACGATATAAGGAATTTAAAAGAATTGATAGCAAAAGCAGGCAAGGATCTTCCCGTTATCGCTAAAATTGAAAAGCCGGAAGCCTTGGATAGAATAAATGAAATTTTATTTGTGGCGGATGGAATCATGATCGCCAGAGGTGATCTGGCCATTGAGACACCTTTGGAGAAAGTTCCAATTATTCAAAAAGAGCTGGTGAGAAAGGCCCGGACGGCCCATAAACTTGTGATCGTGGCCACTCAGATGTTAGAGTCCATGACGGTTGAAGAGCGACCAACCCGTGCCGAAATCACCGACGTGGCGAATGCCGTATTTGATGGTACAGGAGCGGTTATGCTATCAGGAGAGACTGCCGTGGGAAAACATCCAGACAAGGTGGTCTCCCAGATGGTGAAAATTGTCAAAGAAGCTGAAAAAACCGCCTACTCTCCTCACGGAGATATTGCCCCTTATACGGATAATCAAAATATTGAATTAGCCGCTGCCAATTCATCGGCCACCATGGCGAATGCAATAAAGGCCAAGGCGGTCTTTGCGCTTACCATGTCAGGAAGATCGGCCAGTTTGCTATCTTGTCAGCGACTTGGAATTCCCGTCATTGCCTTTTCTGCGCAAAATAAAACCCTGAAAAAAATGTCAATCCTGTTTGGCGTGCATGCGGTGGAAATCCAGTTGTTTGAACAATTGGACGAGGTGATTACTGAATGTGTAAAAAGGGCCAAGGAAGAAAATTTGGTGGTTCCAGGAGATTATGTGGTAGTGACGGCGGGCTATCCCTTTGAGGAAAAAACGGAAACTAACCTTGTTCATGCCCTTAAAATATTATAGATTGATTCATGTTTTTAATTTTAAGAAATAGAAATTTTCTTTTGGTCTGGCTCGGTCAGGTGCTAAGTCAGGCCGGTACCCGCATGTATCAAATTGCCATTATGTGGTGGATGCTTACCACCATGAACGGTAAAGGTAGCGAGCTGGCATACTTTTTAATTATTTCATCTTTGCCATCATTGCTTTTTGTAAAACATATTGGCAATCTGATCGAAAAAGTGGATTCCAAAAAAATTTTTTTATTTGCCGAATTGTCAGGCTTTCTTACCATCCTTGGGGTGATCTATCTTATCCATCTGGGTTTGTTTTCCATTGTTTTGGCCTTGATCACGGGCTTTCTACTTTCTCTTTATCAGGCGTTTATTGATCCCACCTTGTTTAAAAGTGTTCCTGAACTGTGCCCAAAGGAGGACTCCACCATGGCGGTGGCGTTTATCACATCCACCCAGTCACTTGCCAATTTTGCCGGTGCCATACTCGGTGCTTTGCTCATTGAGATGCTTGGAATTATCGGGGTGACGGCAATCAATGGAATTAGTTATCTATTGTGCGTTTTGTTCATTTTTAGGGTGAGGTTTTCCCCTATGGTGGCGGCAGATGATTCTTCCGGTACCTACGAAAATCTCAAAACTTTTGAACTTTTAAATAGAATGCCTCTGATAAAAAAAATATTATTTGGTTTTGGTTTGGCCAATTTTTTTTTAAATCCCATTTTGATTACCTTGCCGGTCTATACTAAAAATGCTTTAAACGAAAACGCTTCTATTCTGGGAATGTTGGAGGGAGCCTTGTGGATTGGAATATTAATTGGCGGTTTCGTCTCCAAATATGTAAATATTTTTAACAATAATCCTATTAAAATAGTCATGGGTGCTCTTTTGTTGCAAGGATTAATGCTGTTTGCTTCGGGAATGATTATCCATACTCTTTTTTTTATCACAATCCTTTTGTGGATTGGTCTATTGCTGGGGATAATCAATGTTAAAATCATTGATTATTTTCAACGCAATGTGAATGAAGCTTACCGCGGTCGTTTTTTTGCCATTTTACAGGCAGTCATTACGTTTACCTTTCCGATTGCCTATTTTCTTTTTGGACATTTGATCGATCATATTTTAATAAATCAGATTTGTATGATTCAGGCTACGGGTCTTTTGTTTGTTGGAATCTACTTTTATCTTCTTGGTAAAATGAATCGTGCGATTGCATAACTAGTCCAAATTTCCCTTGGGAATTTTACATATCACCCTCCTCAGGAGGGTGGAAAACTTTTTTAAATTTGAAATATCTGTATAGGATCTTTGAATTCAGTATACAACCAATATCATATAGTTTTATAAAATCGCCTTTTAACGAAGGAGGGAAGTATGGATATTACAAAATTGGACGATAAACAATTGTTAGAATCAACCAAGAATTTGATTAAGCAAGAGCAAAAATTACTTTCAAGCATCCTTTTGCATCTTCAGGAAATTGAAAGGAGAAAATTGTATTGTGACCTTGGGTATTCTTCGCTTTATGATTATTGTCTTAAGGAGCTTAGATATGGGCCACAACAGTCATGGCGCAGAATAAATGCCATGCGCATGTTAAAAAAGCTTCCAGAAATAAAAAGCTCGATTGAGAATGGATCATTGACATTGTCGAGTATTAATCTTGCCAGTAATTTATTCAAGGAAGCAGAGATTGATAATAAGGCCGATCAACTGCAAATTATAAGCGGTATGAAAATGACCACCCAAATTGAATGTGAAGAAAAAATTTTTCAGATTAAAAAAAAATTGGGAATATTAAAGCCACTAAAAAAATCTTTTATAAGAAATATTACGCCTGATCTTTTAAGAATGCATGTCAATTTGAGTAAAGAGACATTTGAAAAATTGCAAAAAGTAAAAAATTTGATGAAAGAGGATGATGTAGATAAAATTTTATCAAGGTTATTTGACAATTTTATTATTCAAAGCATTGAATCTAAAAGGGAGAACCGAAATTTTCAGGCGAGTAATAGTCGCTATATATCAAGAAAAGTAAAAGAGATTGTCTATAAGAGGGCGGGGGGAAAGTGTGAAAATTGTCATTCAACGGACAGGTTGGAATATGAGCATAAAATACCATTTGCTAAGGGCGGATCTAATGATGAATCTAATATTCAACTTTTCTGTGCTAATTGCAATAAGAGGAAAGCTATAAGGGATTTTGGCCTGAATAAGATGGATTATTATTTCAGTTCATATTCATAAAATCACCCTCCCCAGGAGGGTGGAAAATTCCAGTTATACAAAGAAGTCGGGAAAATCAGAACCGAAAAAATTCATTTGGTGTCAAAGTCGGTAATTGTTTTAAAATTCATATGCCCCTATATCCCACCATAAGTTCTGTGGCCTCGATCTTCCATTTATATCTTTTCGAATATCAATTCCGTATCGTGATTGAAAGGCTGCAAACGCAGCTTCTTCATTTGAATTCGCCTTGTCTTTTGCACTGCTATTTTGGAGAAGAGTAAAATCAATTCCTGGATTTATAAACGTAGAAGCTGCTGACCCTGATTGTTTATGAGCATCGGTAATCCATGATGCATCCGATACTAAATTATAATCATGGGCCCAGGAAACATCCACACTCATTGGTGTGCAATTGTTGGAAGAACTGTCTTTTACCGAAAAAATATTATTAGCGATTCGAATATTTCCACCAGCACCACTTGGCATGGCCACAAAAACATCTGCATTAAATACAGTGTTGAAAATTGCTGTGAATCCTCCATTGTTACGATAAGCGAGTGCACCAACATTATAATTGTTGCAAGTTCCTTGATCACTTTCAATATTATAAATTAAATTGCCAATCGCATACCACGGGCCACCACTACCAAAATCAGCTCCAGAGATTTTGATACCGGCTTTAGTATTATGAATTATATTATTGATAAACCAAACATGTTTGGGATCATACTGGCCTCCCATGCCTTGACCATCA
The DNA here is from genome assembly GCA_001770015.1 of Bdellovibrionales bacterium RIFOXYC1_FULL_37_79. Lineage (GTDB taxonomy): Bacteria > Bdellovibrionota > Bacteriovoracia > Bacteriovoracales > Bacteriovoracaceae > XYC1-FULL-37-79. The sequence continues at coordinate 15,125 of MEQB01000032.1, read as the reverse complement.
CCACCGTTTGAGTAATTAATCCCGTAGACAATATTTTGCGACATGATTACATCAGTTGCATTTTTCGTCCATAATCCTGACTGAAGGTTTTCATAAGAAGTATTTCTACCAATGTAGATTTTATTTATTTGAGCAGCTGTGTTGTTGGCATCTCCTACCTGGATGCCATCTCCCTGATTGTGATAAAAGCTAGAGTCAACAAACCACATGTTGGATCCGGCATAGACTTTTACTCCGTGTCTATCAACATCTGTACTGGCCTGCCAATTACCTTGATCATAAACCGTAATACGATAAAATACTAAATAATTTCCTCCCGCACCGATGCCCGCTCCGTAGCTGGTACCTTGAGTGTTACGAAAAAGACAATTGCGGTACATATTGTGATTACCTTCATCAATCAAATTAATGTCCGATAAATTTGTAGCATTCCAATGAAGTGAATCAAATATGAGATAACTACCATTAACACTCCAAGCTCCGGTTAGTTGTGGCTTACTTTCCGGATCATATCCAATGATCCAAATAGGAGCATTGGTCGTTCCATTGTAATTAAGGGCCTGACTTTTGCTGATGATTCCATTTAGCACAATCACTGAACCCGCAAGAGGTGCAGAAGGAAGCGAGCACCTTGACGATCCTGGGTGGCCGTAGGTTCGAGAGTCCGAACACCCTGTGGCGCTTACATAGTACCACCCAGACTGATCTGCAGTCCAAGGGGTTGGAAACGATGGCCGAGCAATATCGATACCCTGATTTGGCCAGGAGGGACTTGGTATTCCAATAGGTGGAATCCAAGCGCCGACATGGCACGAGCTGTTCGTGTAACGGTTAGGATTCCATACTCCGCATACTCCACTCGAACAAATCATTTGTTGAGTTTCTTCATTACACATTCCATTTATTGCAGTTGCACTTTCGTAACGTATGCGTGATATAACACATTCTGTTTGAGTATAAGATCCAGACCAAGCACTGAATTGTCCGTTAGTGCACAGTCTGTTTTGGGTTTCAGAAACACAGCTTTGGCTTTCGCTTGCGACGGCGGCTTGATACATTGTTCTAATCTCATAACCACCACTTGCAATACTGCCACAGCTGGCGGCACCTTGTACTGAACAGGACAGATACTGGTAACTACCTGACCAACTAGACCAGCTACCGTTGTTGCAAGTTCTGGTCTGATTCTGTCCAATGGCAGAACAGAGTTGTCCGTAAGCTACAGAAGCGGCGCTATAGGCCACTCTTGATTCAGTACCATTATGAGGAACGCTGCCACAGCTGGCGGCACCTTGTACTGAACAGGACAGATACTGGTAACTACCTGACCAACTAGACCAGCTACCGTTGTTACAAGTTCTGGTTTGATTCTGTCCAATGGCAGAGCAAAGTTGTCCGTAAGGTACAGAAGCAGCGCTATAGGCGATTCTTGATTCAGTACCGTTATGAGGAATATTTCCGCAGCTTGCATAACCTTGGACCTGACAGCTAGTATAACCAAAATTGTTGGGTGACCAAGTACCGCAAATACCATTTTGGCAGATTTGTCTTTGTACTTCAGTTTGACAGGCTAAACCGGCGGCCACCGAAGATGCGGCATATCTCACTCTCTCGTTGGAACAGCTTGCAAATTGAAAGCTACCGCTCCAAGTGGAGAGTTGTCCGTTTTCACAACTTCTTTTTTGAACTTCCTCTAAACAACTGTCGCTTGATCCCACTGAAGAATTTTGATACATGATCCGTGTTTCTTCTTGATGGTTTAAAAGAGCTCCACAGTCAAGGTTTTGATCGGGGTCGGGATTTGGAATCTTGGGCTCGCATATACCATTGACCAACACTTGATCATCAGTACATTTCTTGCGGGCCTCTGGAATACAGGCGCCCAGCAGAGATAAAATAAACAGGAGATACACCAGATTGAAATATTTCACACAACCCTCCCTGATGGGACACCATTTAGAAAATTATATAATGAAAGAATGTGGCACTTGAAATTATTCTAAAATGTGATTCAACCGATTGATTTTAATTTAAAAAGTTGATTGAGAGGTCTGCATTTTCTGACTTGAAAAGTGGGCATATGGTTACCATTATCTATTTCGGTGATCATTTTTTATCAGTTAAATCAGGAACGGTTATTAAGGACTCAATGGTCTGTAACAATATATGTAAGCATGCGAAGCGGTCTTTGCAAAAGCAAAACATAGTCAATTTGATTCTGATTTCCATGACAAATTGAAACTGGGTTACTCAAGTACTCATTTGAAAATTATGTAAATTGATAAATATCTAGTTATTTTCGACACAAGACGCATTGCGATTGCGCTTGCTGTCATGGCATGTTTGTTGCTCACCCCTTCTTTGTTTCAGGAGATTTGGTTGGAAGGAAAATCAACCATCGTTAATAAATTACACTGGGGTTTCATCACCTTGGTCGTTATGTTAATAACAAGAATCTTTATTAGGGGGGATTTATGAAAAAAATGTTGCTAGGAACTTTACTGGTTATGAGTTTGATTTTTGCTGGTTGTAATGGCGGCGGAGGCGGCGGTGGATATGATATTAGTGGCAGCACCGTTAATTCCTTTGTTCAAATGCTGGAAGCCCATTACGGCGGAGATTTTTCCGTGGTTAAAGGCCCGTCAGAATCTGCTAGCGAAGGCTTCGTGGTGGTTTATGATTCATGGGGCAGAGATTATCTGGCATTTGATATTTATGATTACACTCCAGGCCAGACGCTCAATCAATATCTGGCATCCACTGAATATCAACCTATCGCTATTCATGACATCTATACTTCCAACTGGGGTGAAACCATGTATGTTGGAAACGCATATTACCGATATGGCGGTTATGCCGGGGAATTCGTGTTTGAAGAAAAAGAAGCTGTTGGAAAAGATCTGGAAAAATTGGGTGCTTTCAAGGAAGCTTATAATGTTTCAAAAATTGCAGAAGGGTTGAGTTCGGAATATGGCTTTTCAACCGATCGAGCTGATCAGGTTGCTAAAATGTCTCTTGCCTGGAAAAAACTTTCAGGAACCAGGGAAATGACTGAAGGTGATACTGCTCAATTTACTAAAGAGTTAATTGGCAAAGAATTGGCCGATGCTCAGAGCATTTTGAAAAAAGTTTCTGAAGGCGACAATGAAACCTATGAACAATTTATCAAAGATGCAGCCGCTTTTAATGGCACCTACCCAGAACAAATTAAAGATTTTATTAATACCCATATTTTAAATCAATAATTGTTAAGTGAATTGATTCAATCACCAGGCAAAATAGCCTGGTGATTTTAAGCTGGTGAGGTTTATTATGAAGACAAGCGCTTTATGGATGGTTTTGTTGTGGTTTTCTTTTTCAGTGCTTGCTTCCATTGATGAACTTCCAGGTACGATACCTCTTGAATTTAAACGTCCACCGGCGACAGATCTTTTATATGAAGGGAAGGTTTTGCTTCCCCACGAAGCCCTAAACCTTTTTAAAGCCGGTATCGATTTGGCCCACATTAATCCTTCCGAGAGTGATCTTTGGAAGGACAAGGGGTTTGCTTACGAAGTGGTGCACGGTTATGAATTATTAAATGGAGAAGATGTTCATTACGTTGCTTCAGTACTTTCAAGAATTGGAAATTTTCGGTTTTCAGTTTTTAAGGAAACCGCTGCTGGTCGAAAGTTCTATACCCTCATGCTCAGTAAAAAAATCCATAATGTGCTTCTGCGCTCGGCACTTCTTAAAAAACTTGGGTATAGGATTCCACCAATAGAGTATTTAAAAAATATAAAAATTGCATTTTCTTCTACTTTTGAGAAGGAAAACTTCATTAATCAGATGTCCCAGGACACCTTGGGGGATCCCAAAAGATGGATAAAAGAAAACCAGGAAAATTCCAAAGAATTGGTCTTGCAGGATTTAATTGCCCTGGGTGCTGATAATGAAACCTATAATCTTGCGCTGGGATATATCCCGGCTTCTGTCATTAAGGGTAGAAGAGTTTTTAACTCTTTGCTGATTCCATACGCATTTACCGATATTCCGGAAACGCTTAACCAGTTTTCCTGGCATCTGGGTATTGTGATGGATAAGTATTTAAGACTTGATTACGATGATTCGACAGAGTTTTCCACCCCTTATGAAGATGCTGGGTGGATTTTAAACCGGTTGGAAAAATTAACCGTTAATGATTTTTTTGAGATAGCAAAATCCGGATATTTTCCCAAAGAAGTTGAATTGCTGCTGGCCCATAAACTCATCGCCCGCCGAAATTCCCTTATGAAACATTTTAAAATAGGGGTGGAAGCCTTGCCCTATGATTCCAATATTTCTTGGGGGGAATATTTAGTGGAAGGCAAACTGCTTAAAGAAAATTGGGAAGGCTATGCCTCCAGATTTGCTTATGGCGATGAGGATTCACCGTTATCACCCAGTGAACTTTTTAGTTATTTTAAATCAAGGGTGTTATCCAATACTCTTTTTAATCTGGTTAATTATTTTAATAAAACCATCCTCCCCACTATCGATGTGCAAAGTGAGGTTTATAATAGACAGCTTAGTCGTGCTTTCGAGGCTTATCGGAACTATCTATTAAACGGCGGTTCACCGGAACCGGTGCCGGTTAGTGTGTATGCGATTCCGATGGTGAGCGGAAGTTTGATCGCCTCCCGAGAAATTATAGCGGGAAGTTATCTTGGTACGGATAACGTAGTCCAATTGGTGGATGCAATCGGGGCCAACATCAGCGTGGGAGCCTATCTGGGGACGGACAAGGTGGCATTTCCATGGAGTGCAAGTGGCAATGTGAGCGGTTTTTTGACAAGAACCTATTCCCATGTCCGCCCCATTAAAAGTATGAAAAAAGCGCTCAAGACTCCCTTTAAAAATATTTTAATTCCGTTGCATCAAAGAAAAATTGCTCATCTCTTGGATGATGCCATTGATGAGAATTTGCAAAATCCTGAAATGAATTCAGAAGAAAGACAGGCCAGATTAACGGAAATTTTAAATGCGTTTAAAGAGAATTTGGAAGTTGGTGAATCACTCATTATCAGTGACAGTATTGGCGCAGGTCTGGGGGTGAGTGCCAGTTATCAGATGGCCGATAATTTAAAGGCCTACGTGGCAGGTAAAATGAAACAGATGTTTCTTTCCCGCCTTCATATTTTGAGAAAAGATGAAAATACCATTCATATTTACAAAGATCTTGGTAATCTTGGAAGTATCGGACTGAGTTTTGGAATCAATGCTTTTATCCCAGTACTCAGGATCTCGGTGGAGAGTAAAAAGGGAAGTTCAAAAACCAAGTTTTTTTCACTTGATATAAACGATGATCTGGAGATGAATCCAGACATTTTTAAAAATATCCAGGCGCTTAGAAGCTTGCTTTTAAAAAATTCTCTTGAGCAGGTTAAAATACTGGTCAAGCCTTATGTTTTAAAACATGATTTTAAAGAAGCGGGGAACGAGATATCCCTTTTGTTTATAAAACACAAAGGGATAAAATCCAAGGATTTTATCACGGTCGTTCATCCCGAAGGTTTTCAGAAATATTTTTATCGGGGAATTATCGGGCACCGGGAGGGCATGGATTATCAAAACACCATTATGGATGCCATCAATGCGGTTTTTCGGGAGATCTTTGATCAAGATGATGTAAGTGTGTCAACCCAGGACGGCATTAATCCGGGGGATACCGTTTATGGGAAATCATTTTCCCGATCGGTTATTTTTGAAGGGGAGGTGAAAAATCCCACCCGCTTGGATTATCATGCAGACGGTAAGCTAGAAAAATCGATCATCAACATTGTTCATCGCTGGAAGGGATGGAAAATGTCAAAGCAAAAAGCGCAAGAAATTCTGGCGAGGATAAATGAGAAATATGAAAGCGAATTATATCCCGAACATGTTTTAGACAGTACTACCGAGCTGGAACTCTATCAGGTTTTATTGTTTGTCACCTTTTACGAAAACGCCATCCATCACATTAAACTGATGGATAAGGTCAAGGTCAGAAAAATATTTAGAACTTATGCTGACCGCGAAAATTTAAAAAGGATAAACGCCCATAGGGAAAATATGTCGATAGATGATCTGGTTGAACACACCATCAGTTCATTTTTGTATTATAGAAAAAAATTGGAAAAGGCCACTAGAGAAAATGATTTATCCGATATTTCATCTTACACCGCCAAAATGATTTCTCTGGCGGAAGCCTCCCTTAAAGTTAAAGGCATGATGGAACTGGCGGGCGGAACCAAAGGGTTGTTTATTTATTCGCGCATGGAGGGTTTTCGCGTGGATGATGAGGGCGGGGATAAACCCTTTATCTCAAGTTCCTTAGGTCAGATCGGATCACAGGATTTTAAAGGGCCGCTGTTTGACATGCAAGATAAAATTGGCATGACCGAATCTGAATTTTATGGATATTGGATACAGGATAGATTATGAAAAATGTAATATTTTTTTGGATCATTTCGCTGCCTCTTTTTGCTCAAGATATTTCCTTGTTAGCTTTATTCAAAAAAGTGCCAACCTCTGATCAAATCAAGACGATCAAGCATGGGGTAAAAGCCAGCACGCTTGAGCGGTTTGATGATTTTAATAATGATTATTTTAAAAGGTTGTATAAAATCACCCTGCCCGAGGAAAATGAAGCGGTCTTGAATAACCATCAACTGATTCAGACCGTGGAAAAGATTTACTATTTTGATGCCACCTTATCCATTTCGCCTGGATCAAATGAAACCATCAGTAACGATCATTTTAGTGCCTATCAATGGGGACTTTATAATAGTGGCCAGGTGATCAAAAGGGATATTGATGATATCAACCAGGAAACCATTTTAGGTGAAAAAGGAGTGGATGTTGGTATCGAGAGTATCTTTGAGGGTATGGATGAAAAAATAAAAGAGGATGTTTTAGTGGCGGTGGTGGATTCGGGGATCGATTTTGAACATCCTGACCTGGCTTCCAACATATACCGGAATAAATTAGAATGTGATGAGTTTCTAAACCTAAGAACCAAACCGGTCGAGGATCTGGATGGCAATGGTTATATAGGGGATTGCATGGGCTGGGATTTTACTGCCAGTAAAAACCAGCATCGTCCCACCGATGATAAAGGGCATGGTACTCATGTGGCCGGGATTATTGCGGCCATTAAAAATAATAATCTGGGGGTTAGTGGACTCAGCAATAAAATTAAAATTTTGCCTGTAAAAGTATTACAAAAACAGGAATTATCAGGTACCCAAGGAGTGAGTTCCTTTACAGATAGAGTGGCCCAGGGAATTCTCTATTCCGTGAAGATGGGTGCCAAAGTTATTAATCTATCACTCGGGTGGCCTAAGGCGATTGATACGAGATATTTAAGAGAGGCTATCCAGGCAGCCGTTGATGCCGGTGTTTTGTTAGTGGCCGCTGCGGGAAATAACAATACTAATATTTCCATCTTTCCATGTTCATATCAAAATGTTTTGTGTGTCGGTGCGCTTTCCCTGGATAAAAAACTCGCACGTTTTTCCAATTATGGTGGCAGCGTGGATGTAATCGCCCCTGGTGAGCAGATCCTGTCCACTTTTCCGGCCAAGTTGTATCCGGAATTATTTTCGACCAATGGATATGAATTAAAAGATGGTACCAGCCAGGCCGCTCCCTTTGTCTCTGCTCAGGCAGCTATTTTGTGGGGATTAAATCCTAAGAGCAGTCGCAACGAAATTTGGGCCAGAATTATTGAAACCACCAAACCGATGTCAGGAAGCAAATATACTTTGGATGGGTTGATTCAAATCAGTCAATCAGTCAAAGCGACAAGTGTCCCGGTCATCCGGCCCATCTTTAAGGATTTTAGTGGTATTTTCTACGACAATAAAAGTAAGACCTTTGCCTTTAATTTACCAATTAAAAACTACTGGATGGAGATGCAAAATATAAACGTTGCTGTGCAAGTGATCAATCCAAGTATAAAAAAGCCTGTCAGCGAATTTTTAAATATCACTCTCAAAAACGGGGAGGTTAAAAACCTTCCGATCAAAGGAAAATTAGATGATTTGAATCTGGATTCCAACGTGATGATCAAAGTCACTATCGTTAATCAAAACCACCAGTCCCATTATCAATTTGAAACGCCACTGGTTAGAAATATTTCAAGCGAGGATGAAGAAATTATCAGGGCCAGGTTACACACCTCCATGCCTGTCGAAAAAATACTATTTAAAAAAGATGATAAACTTTACGCCAACATCAATACCGTCTGGGACCATTATAAAATCGATCATTTTCCAAGCTATTATTATAGCGAAGTCATTGATGGAAAATTAACTCTATCCATGTTTACCAAAAAAAATGAAGATCTGGTGGAATTTAAAAGGGAACTTCCGTTGGTCACCAGAATCTTAAATGTCACTAGAATGGATTTAAATTATGATGGGGTTTTGGATTTTTTTATAAGTGCTATCGGTAAAAACGGGGCGGAAGAATTTCTGCAGTATTTGTATCTAGATAATCATCTGCAGGATCTGGTGGCCGGGACAGGTTTTTTTTACAGGCCTCCAGTGAAAATATTTCTAGATACCAAGAAATCAACTTTTATTCCTTTCACCTGGAATAATCAAAGGATTGCCGTGCCGGTGTGGGTGGATTACGGTCTGATACCACCGGCATCTAAAAATCCGGATCCGTTTGCAAGCGAAGATAAAAATCAGCGTAAACATATCTATATGCTTGTGCCCTCTCAAAAAAACCTAGACGATCCGCTATCTGAAATGCATCTGAAAATTCTGGATGACTACCGTTTCAATGATTTGCTTAGAAAAGAACATGATCTCTTTTGGTCAGACCAGATCAGCATCCTGGGAAGTTACACCCAAAATGAAGCCTTTTTAAAAAAAGGGGAGGCCTTATTTCAAATCACCATAGGGGAGAGTTTCCTTCGCAAATATTTCACTTTAAGAGTCAGCCAGGATCTTCAATATCAAATAAGTGAGGTGGATGTTAAAGAGATTGCACTGGAAGGCAGTTACAAGATTCCGGTCAATGTCATTGGTGATGCTCAAACCAAATACATGGAGCATACCGCCTTTGTGGGATTCCAAACGGATACGCTGGCACAATATGCTATGATGAATAATGAGACACTTCACCTGGATTACTTTTTTAGATATGAACAAAAGATTAAATCCGACCATCTCCTCGGAGTGATGGCCAGTTATATTAAAAATGATCGTTTGTTTTCTTTTATGCAATCAAAGAGCAATATTGTTCTAGTTACGATGCTGCATGATCAGTTAGATGTTTTTTATCATCCGATTAATCGAGTTAGTTTTATTGCCGGAAATATTTTCAACGAACTTTATTATCCGGTGGTTTATGGCACGGGAGCACAAAAGCTTCCGGCCTACTACATCGATGCCACCAGTTTACACAGTGGTCATGTTTACATCATAAAGGCATCAGAAAACGGTCTGGTTGCTCCCATAAAAAATAATGTATATATTCCCAAAAATTGCCTGCCCATGAATCCGGTTAAAATTGAAAATGATTTGGAAGCCTATTCGCTACTATGCTTGGAAAATGGCGAGGCGGTGTTTAAATATATTCCAATTCTTTAATTTTAATCTGACACAATACGCATTTACTCATCTATTTGGAAATAGTTAAACATTTTCCAATAGTTATCGTTAAATTGAACACAATAACACTCACTAATTGGTTTTTTTAGACTAAATTTATTATAAATAAAAAACATGTACAAACTTTCGTTATGAACTTAACAGACTAAAATTAAAAAGTTTTATCCGTATTCCGATAAGAGGACAACATCATATTTTAGCAAAACAACACTAAGCGTTATAATGAGATATTAATAGTCTCTCTAAATTTAAAAAGTGGGACGTTGGTTTTGTGGGAGAATATTTTGGTAGTTTTTCTAAAAACATATTTAATCATCCTGTTTGGCTTAATTTTAAGCTCGTGTATGTTTGAAGCGGATAAGCTGAAAGTGCGGATCGATTCACGAGGCGCTGCCGGTGGTGCGGTCGCTGTTAAATTTGTGATTTTGGATCCCCTAAATGTTACGACGAGTGCCACGGCAGTGATTACCATCCAGGCCCAAAGTGCCAGCGGTCAGGTGGTAACCAGTTATCAGGACGATGTGGATTTAGTAAGCGACGGTAGTTCACTTATTAACGGTTTGTCCCAGCAAGAGCGAGTTGATATTGTCAATGGAGTGGGAACGATTGCACTTACTGATTTGGTGGAAGAGACGGTCAATTTAAGCCTGGCCGATTCCCGTGGGTCCATTGGTGATATAACCAGTACGGCAGATATTATTTTTTCCAATTTAGTGGCCACCAAATTTGTTATTTTAAATCCGGTGGATTCGACCGTCGGTATTCCCACCCTGGTTAGAATCCAGGCGCAATCGGCCGGAAGTGTCTTGGTCGCAACTTATCAAAACGATGTCGATTTGGTGAGTGATGGGAATTCGGTCATTGGCGGAATTGGCCAGATCTACACAATCAATATAGTTAACGGTGAAGGAAGCGTTCTGATCAACGATTTGACTTTTGAAACCGTTAATCTTTCTCTTGCTAATCCGCAGGGGACCATTGGTGATGCCACCAGTGTGGAAGACGTGGTTTTTGATCTTGGTGCTGCGGCCGTGGTGGATCTATATGTTACTGGCGTCAGCTCGATTGTAGCGAATGGTTCATCGACGACGACCTTGACGGCATCGGTAACAGATAATCTTGGAAACCCCATACCCAATGAGACGGTCACTTTAAATATTCCACTAAACGGTGGATCAGTGCCTGGCACGGTTAATACCAATGCGGGAGGTTTAGCAGTATTCACGCTTACCAGTTCAACTGTCGCCGGAACTTATAATTACACGGCAACAGCCAACGCAATAACCTCAACTCAAAAGTCTGTAACTTTTACTGCCGGCCCAGCTACCGATGTGGATGTTTACGTAACTGGTGTTTCTTCCATCGTTGCTAATGGATCATCAAGCACCACCTTAACAGCCTCTGTAACAGATACCAACGGCAACCCGGTCAATAATCAAACGGTCACTTTAAATATTCCATTAAACGGTGGATCAGTGCCTGGTACGGTTAACACCAATGCCAGTGGCCTGGCAGTCTTTACACTTACCAGTTCAACGGTCGCCGGAACTTATAATTATACGGCTACCGCCAATGCCATTACCTCAACCCAGAAGTCCGTTATCTTTACGGCCGGTGCTGCTACCGACGTGGATGTTTATGTAACCGGTGCCTCTTCCATACTGGCTAACGGATCAAGTACCACGACCTTAACAGCATCCGTGACTGATACCAATGGTAACCCGGTTAATAATCAAACGGTCACTTTAAATATTCCACTAAACGGTGGTTCAGTTCCCGGTACAGTTAATACAAACGCTTCAGGTTTAGCAGTATTCACGCTTACCAGTTCAACGGTCGCCGGAACTTATAATTATACGGCCACCGCCAATGCCATTACTTCTACCCAGAAGTCAGTAACCTTTACGGCCGGGGTTGCTACCGATGTGGATGTTTATGTAACAGGTGTCTCTTCCATCATTGCGAATGGATCGTCAACCACCACCTTAACTGCGTCAGTGACTGATACTAACGGTAACCCGGTTAATAATGAAACGGTTACTTTAAATATTCCACTTAATGGTGGATCAGTACCTGGCACAGTTAACACCAATGCCAGCGGCTTGGCAGTCTTTACTCTTACCAGTTCAACCGTCGCAGGAATTTATAATTATACTGCAACTGCCAACGCCATCACTTCAACCCAGAAGTCCGTAACCTTTACAGCCGGTGCTGCTACCGACGTAGATGTATATGTAACCGGTGCCTCTTCCATACTTGCTAACGGATCAAGTACTACGACCTTAACAGCATCCGTGACTGATACCAATGGTAACCCGGTCAATAATCAAACGGTCACTTTAAATATTCCACTTAATGGTGGATCAGTGCCTGGCACGGTGAATACCAATGCGGGAGGTTTAGCAGTATTCACGCTTACCAGTTCAACCGTCGCCGGAACTTATAATTATACAGCCACCGCCAATGCCATTACCTCAACCCAGAAGTCCGTAACCTTTACGGCCGGGGTTGCTACCGATGTGGATGTTTATGTAACAGGTGTCTCTTCCATCATTGCGAATGGATCATCAACTACCACCTTAACTGCGTCAGTGACTGATACTAACGGTAACCCGGTTAATAATGAAACGGTTACTTTAAATATTCCGCTTAACGGTGGTTCGGTCCCTGGCACAGTTAACACCAATGCCAGTGGTTTGGCAGTCTTTACTCTTACCAGTTCAACCGTCGCAGGAATTTATAATTATACTGCAACTGCCAACGCCATCACCTCAACCCAGAAGTCCGTAACCTTTACGGCAGATGTGGCCACCGACGTAGATTTATACGTTACAGGTGCATCAACCATTGCTGCAAATGGATCATCCACCACTACGCTTACGGCTTCAGTAACAGATACTAACGGTAACCCGGTCAGTAATGAAACGGTTACTTTAAATATCCCACTTAATGGTGGATCCGTTCCCGGTACCGTAAACACCAATGCGGGGGGACTCGCCGTATTTACACTTACCAGTTCGACTGTCGCTGGAACCTATGACTATACGGCCACTGCCAATGCTGTTACCTCAACTCAAAAACAAGTTACTTTTACGGTCGGTGCCGCCGCCAATGTTGACGTTTATGTCACAGGTGTTTCATCCATCGTTGCTAATGGATCATCAACCACCACCTTAACAGCATCCGTAACTGATACCAATGGTAACCCGGTTAATAATGAAACGGTTACTTTAAATATTCCACTCAATGGCGGATCAGTGCCTGGCACAGTAAGTACCAATGCCAGCGGTCTGGCAGTATTTACTTTAACCAGTTCGCTAGTTGCTGGAACCTATAATTATACGGCCACGGCAAATTCAATTACCTCAACCCAAAAATCTGTAACCTTTACCGCTGATGTAGCTACTGATGTGGATGTTTATGTAACCGGTGCTTCATCCATCGTTGCTAACGGATCATCAACCACTACCTTAACAGCGTCAGTGACTGATACCAACGGTAACCCGGTTAATAATGAAACCGTAACTTTAAATATTCCACTTAATGGTGGATCAGTGCCCGGTACGGTGAACACGAACGCTTCGGGACTTGCGGTATTTACTTTGACCAGTTCTTTAGTTGCGGGAACATATAATTATACAGCTACCGCTAATAGCGTGACTTCAACCCAGAAGTCAGTCACCTTTATCGCTGGAGCCGTGGCCTATGTGGATTTGTATTTAACCGGATCAAATTCGATTGTGGCCAATGGATCAAGTACTACCACCTTTACCGCATCTGTAACGGATACAAATGGCAACCCAATCAATAATGAAGCGGTGGTATTAAATATTCAATTAAATGGAGGATCTGTTCCTGGATCAGTTAATACCAATGCGGGAGGGTTAGCTTCATTTACCCTAACCAGCTCAACGGTAGCAGGTTCATATAATTTTACGGCCACCGCAGATGTTATCACCTCTGGAGTCCAATCAGTAACCTTCGTTGCAGATGTAGCTGACAATGTAGATTTATACGTTACGGGGTCTTCAACCATTGCCGCTAATGGATCATCAACCACCACCTTAACAGCATCAGTGACTGATACCAACGGTAACCCGGTTAATAATGAAACTGTAACTTTAAATATTCCACTTAATGGTGGATCAGTGCCTGGCACAGTTAATACTAATGCCAGTGGTTTGGCAGTGTTCACACTCACGAGCTCTTTAGTCGCAGGAACTTATGACTATACTGCCACTGCAAATTCGATTACTTCAACTCAAAAACAAGTTAGCTTCACCGTAGGTGCCGCAGCTAATGTGGATATTTATATCACAGGCGTTAGCTCTATAGTGGCCGATGGGGTGACTACCACCACTATCACTGCTTCCGTAACTGATACTAATGATAACCCGGTTAATAATGAAACCGTAACTTTAAATATTCCACTTAATGGTGGATCCGTTCCTGGCACGGTTAATACCAATGCTAGTGGTTTGGCAGTCTTTACATTAACTAGCTCACTAGTGGCCGGAACCTATAACTATACCGCTACTGCTAATGGTGTAACTTCGTCTCAAAAATCAGTGACCTTTATTGCAGATGTAGCAACTGACGTGGATGTTTATGTAACGGGTGTTTCTTCAATTGTGGCAAACGGTGTATCAACTACAACCTTAACCGCCTCAGTAACTGATACTAACGGTAACCCGGTTAATAATGAAACCGTAACTTTAAATATTCCACTTAACGGTGGATCAGTGCCTGGCACGGTTAATACCAACGCTAGTGGTTTGGCCGTATTTACGTTGACTAGTTCGACGGTAGCTGGAACCTATAATTATACAGCTACGGCCAATGGTGTGACTTCGTCTCAAAAATCTGTAACCTTTACTGCTGATGTAGCAACTGACGTGGATGTTTATGTAACCGGTGTTTCATCAATTGTTGCAAATGGATCATCAACCACTACCTTAACAGCGTCAGTGACTGATACCAACGGTAACCCGGTTAATAATGAAACCGTAACTTTAAATATTCCACTTAATGGTGGATCAGTCCCTGGAACAGTGAACACGAACGCTTCAGGACTCGCAGTATTTACTTTGACCAGTTCTTTAGTTGCTGGAACCTATAACTATACCGCTACTGCTAACGGTGTGACTTCGTCTCAAAAATCTGTAACCTTTACCGCCGATGTAGCAACTGACGTGGATGTTTATGTAACCGGTGTAAGTTCAATTGTTGCTAATGGATCATCAACCACTACCTTAACAGCGTCAGTGACTGATACCAACGGTAACCCGGTTAATAATGAAACCGTAACCTTAAATATTCCACTTAACGGTGGCTCAGTGCCTGGCACGGTTAATACCAATGCTAGTGGTTTGGCAGTCTTTACATTAACTAGCTCACTAGTGGCCGGAACCTATAATTATACAGCTACGGCCAATGGTGTGACTTCGTCTCAAAAATCTGTAACCTTTACGGCTGATGTAGCAACTGACGTGGATGTTTATG
>MEQB01000031.1 GCA_001770015.1 Bdellovibrionales bacterium RIFOXYC1_FULL_37_79 | reverse complement strand
AGGGAAAAATGCCTTTTACCCCATATCATGGCGGAATTGGAATATTATTAAAATCTTTTTTTCTAAAAAGATTTAGCCTTATAATATTTTTATGGTTACAATTTTTATATGATGTTGAGGTTTTATTTAATATTTTATTGGATTCTAATCGACTTCATTCCTGGTCGCATACTATTTTAGGAATGATGGTAATTGCTTTGATTTCATGTATTACAGGGAAATATATTTATGAAATATTTGCTAAAATTTTAAATGATATTGTAAAAATAAAGTTATCAGAACATCCAAATAGAAAGATAATTATTTTCTCAGTAATGTTAGGTGTAATAACACATTTACCTCTTGACGCTATTATGCATTATGACGTTAGACCATTATTTCCTTTGGCATCGAATAATCCATTATATGGAATAGTTTCAGTTTTTACTCTTCATCTTGGTCTTTTGATATGTGCAGTTATTGGTTTAATAGTTTGGATATTAAGATTGAAATTAAAAAAATATCGGTAAGACAAGTTATAACGCCGTCAAAATATCTTGAGCCTGACTTTGCCCCTCATCTAGTTATAAAAATTCATTATAAGCAATTCTATAGCTTTTTAGGATGGTTCTGATCTTATTCACCTGAGACAGGAAGGTTTTTTGAGTGAAGATCCGATTAGATTTGCTGGAGCAGATCATAATCCAATAGACCAAACACATAACCAATCTTTTTAATAAAATTAATAAAACCAGGATCTAAAAACCAATTTCTTGGATTCTTTCCAGGCACTTGAACAATACTATATTCTCCGAAAGAAATTGGCCCACCTTCCATATTTGTTGCATACGGATTATTTGTTTTAATTGATCCAGTTCCACTAAACATTTGAGCATTGGCACTGGTGCTGCCATTATTACTTACACAACCAATACTTCTGTACTAACTGAATAGTTACAGCTCGCTAAACCATATGGGTCAATACGTCCCAACGGTGAATTAAGCAAATACCGATCATCAAGATCTATGTACCTATCAAGAATATTTTTTTCACTGGAAAGGTGGATAGGTTTTCTAGCCTTGGTTGCTATTTTGAATCAATCCGTTGTGTATCATGAACAAAATTTCATGTTGTTTTCAGTTCTTTTCCCTTAGATGTGTGGTAAACTACACATCTGTAAAATGGATGCATACAAAAAGGTTTATTTTATGCTTTATAAATTCTTACAAGAAAACCAAAAAGAAATATTAGCATTAACCGAACAGAAATCTCGTGAGCTTGCGGGAATTCTTGTAAGTTCTGACCAGCTTAAAAAAGGACTTCCAGTTTTTTATGCACAACTTATTACAGTGCTTCAACTTGAACAATCAAAGCTTGGTACTTTCGCCAATCAAAATGCGATGGTTGAGGCTGCTCGTGCATCTGACGAACCTGCTTTGGCAATGGCGTCTGGGCATCCAAGTGATGTTGAGCTAGCGAAATCTGCTGGTGTTCATGGTTGTGAACTAATGGAATTAGGTTATACACTTTCTCATGTCGTGCATGCATATGGACATATGTGCCAGTCTATCACGGAAATTGCCGAGGTTAAAAAATACTCTTTCACTCCTAATGAGTTTCACGATCTTAATCGTTGCTTGGATGTAGCGATTGCGGGAGCAGTCACACAGTATCAGTCTCTTCGAGATCACAAAGATATGCATCGAGAAGTGGAGCATATTGGGATGTTGGCCCATGAATTGCGAAATTGTCTCACCAACATAAGTATTTCAATCCAGATGATTAAATCAGGGGTGGTGGGGATTGGTGGAAGCACGGCCCAACTACTTGATGATGATTTGAAACGTCTTAATGAAATCATTGAACGGTCGCTTACGGAGGTAAGGCTGCGAGTGGACCCAGAGGTGCATGCGGTATCTATTAATTTATTACAAGTGGTGGATCAGATATTAGTGTCAGCACAAATTGAAACTCGCCTAAAAAAACAATTGTTGGATATCAAAATCGATCCCAGTTTAACTTTTAAAGCTGATCTTCAACTTATTCATTCTGCCTTGTTTAATATTGTACAAAACGCTATAAAATTTTCTCGTCAGGGCGGTAAAATCGAGTTACGGGGAGCTTTACATGGAGAGCACATTATAATTGAGGTTGAGGATGAATGCGGAGGTTTGTCTGGTAATACGGTTGAACTTTTCAGGCCATTTGTGCAGCAAAATGAAAATAAACAAGGACTGGGACTCGGTCTCACGATTGCTCGGCGGGCGATAGAGTTAAATAACGGTACGCTCGAAGTGTCTAATCTTCTCGGAAAAGGCTGCATTTTTAAAATAACCTTACCGTCGCTTCTTTGATTAAGTCATTTTTGTAACTACATAAGAAAGAACTGCGATCATTAATTGCTTGCCTGTCCATCCCAGCCAGCCAGTCGTGCCATCATCCACCAAAAGGCTTTCGCTTTTTGCATACAGATTAATCCGTGTGAGTGGGCGCAAGAGGGGAGATTGGTGCAATCGGAGGGGTGACTGGTACACCAGTTTGCACACCATGAGCAGGCGTCAGTGGTTTGTGGATAATATCCTCCCGCTGGATCATATTGTTCGATGTCCGCAAAATCAAAAAGAATCATGTTATTGTTTTGGGCGAACGTTTTTATGCGGTTATTATTCTGGGTGAGGATCGCACTTCCACCATCAGTATGTCCGGTCATCAGTATAAAGCGAGTATTGGGAAATTCCTGTTGAAAACCCTTCATGGTGTTTAAGTAATTATCAATTTGCGTTTGAGAATAATTTGATGCCTGTCCGCACCAAGTCCATGTTGAATATTTAAATAAACCAGTTTCCACCACCTGGCTGGTTCTTGAAATACCATCGCTGCTTTCCCAGTAATCCTCGGGAGTGATGTAGGTCTCAGGAGGATTTGCTGCATACATTCTTAAAGCATTGGCGTTGGTTGGTAGTGCAGGCGTGGAGGTATTCATGTTCACTGCAAAACCGTAGTATGAATTAATGGAGTTGAGGTTGGCTAAACCAGAGATGATCTGACTGCCATGAGAGGTATGTGCGTAGTGGATAGTGAGCTTTTTGGCCTCATTTATCCAGTAGGCAGGAATCTGATTAATATTGGTGTGTCTATGATCAACAATCACTGCCTGACTTGCAGATCCAGAGACTGTGCAAGATGCATAACTATAAGTGCCCGACCAATTACCCCAGACGCCGTTATTACACGTTCGGGTTTGGGTTTGAGAAACGCACTGACTGCCTGCGGGAACGCTGCTGGTTTGATACATGCTCCTACTTTGAGTTCCGTTATGGGCGGTGCCATCACAACTTAAAGCAGAGGCCACACTACAGTTTAAAAAAGTATAGGTGCCTGACCAATTACCCCAGACACCATTATTACATGTTCGGGTTTGGGTTTGAGAAACGCATTGGCTGCCAAAAGGAACACTGCTGGTTTGATACATACTCCTACTTTGAGTTCCGTTATGGGCGGTGCCATCACAACTTAAAGCAGAGGCCACACTACAGTTTAAAAAAGTATAGGTGCCTGACCAATTACCCCAGATACCGTTATTACATGTTCGGGTTTGGGTTTGAGAAACGCACTGGCTACCAAAGGGAACAGAAACTGCGGCATAAGCTGTCCTGGTTTCGCTTTGTCCATTGGCAGTGTTTCCGCAGCTGTTTAGGGCCTGGGTTGAGCAGTTGGCGTATTGGTAGGTGCCAGTCCATTCACTCCATGCACCATTACTGCAAGTTCTGGTTTGTACTTCACTGGTACAATTGGTCGATTGGGCATCTTTATACATTATGCGAGTTTCTCTTTTGCCAGGAGTTGTGCAGCGGTTTTCTTTCAGATTTTTGGTTTCAATACAAGCGACCAAAACGAGTATTGCCACTAAAAGGGCCAGATGTAAATTGGTAGTTTTTTTCATAATTAATCCTTCAAGCTAATAAGTTGTCTATAACCATTATAAGTTAGCAATTCAGTTCTCTCACGGAGAGAATTTTTTATGTGGATAACCGCTTGAATCTATGTAGTATACAGGTAAAAGTAGGCTTTTATGTATGAAGGTTTAGGTGGCAAAAAAATGTGGTAGAAGATCATATTTCAGTTAATTTACTTTGTAGATAGACACGGGTTGTATATAAACTCAACATCAGGATAATCCATGAATGAAAAAAATTGAGAGAGTAACCAAAACTTAGCTTCGCAGGAGAAGAAGATATTTAGGCCCAAAAACTTTTACGAATCTATTGGATGTGAGAGGAGGAGATTTCTAACCCTTTAATATTACATTCACTAAAAGAAAATTTGATCGTCATTTTTGAATATAGTCTTTGAAAACATTTTAGAGTGGGTAATTCTATTTGACGGACTAAAAGAAACCAAATAGACATACTTTAACAAATTTTATGTCGAGGAGATTTTTCATGAAACTTTCAACGTTGATAATGGCCTTCGTTTTAATTGTTCCATTTGCCAATTCCAGTGATTATTTTAATTCGCCATTGAATGAGCACGTCGTAAAGACTACCACAACTCTCAAGTGCTATAATTATTTTATTGAGCTTTCAATTAAAGCTGATATCACTTATATGAAAGTCAAAGTTAACAATGATTTTACAAATGGTGAATTTATCACACAGGGGCCTGCAACCTTGATGCTTTCATCCGAATTCGGTGGATCTGTTATTTATAATCTGAGTCACTACTCTTTAAGTTATTCAATACAGAGAGCTGAATTTGATTATTTTAAAACACCTAGTGGATCTGAGATCCGTAATTGTAAAGTGTTATAAGTTTTTTTTATTTTTACGAGCAGGAATAGAACGAGACATAATTAATACTGATTATCCCCGGTTCACCATCCAGAATCTGCGGTTCAACACCAATAATGAATCGGCCATCGTTGTCACCAATAGTCTTAAAAGTTTCGTAGAGCGCTCGGGGAGCTTTTCCTGGAGAAGTATCTTCGGTATAATGAGTGGTACGACCGCCTTGATAGCCATCATAGGTTCCATTAAGTAAAATCCGGTCACTGGAAATATGCATCGTATAAGATTTATTGGAAGTATCTAATGTCATCTGTCCTTTCCATCTTGGATGTGGTTGAGGTTGCATCCCATTGCACTCGAATGCACGGGTGACCGATGTCACATGTGAAGCTAAAGCAGAAACACTTATCATAGAAAAAGATAATAATATGATTAAATTTTTCACAAATACTCTCCTTGAAGATCATGTTCCATTTTGAGTGGAAATTAGTTGCTAATTGGCAGGATCATAATGCGAAATTGGATTCCGCACAATCTGATGTATAAAAATTTCAATTCGCTTTCAAATTGCCTTATAAATTAAAAAGATAGATTGGTTTTAATACCCTTTTGAAAGGCAAAACCAGGTTTTTATGGTGTTGGAATATTATTTTTTTTGACTCGTCAATTTTAATGTAATTAAGTAGGATTAATAAGTATTTTTTTAAAAAAGGAACAATCGTGAAAGAATTAAATTGGAGAGTTTTGCTTCTGGGAATGTTATTGTGTGCATTGGCTGCAGCGGCTACACCTTATGTTACTTTAAAACTTGGACAAAGTGTAGATTTAACCTTGGGTGGAATGTTTCTAGCGGCATTTCTTCTTGGAAAACGCTTACACGGACGAGATCTGGCCATTCAGCTTAATATTATCCAGGCCATGATTGGGGTGGTATCAGGTATTGCATTTATGGTCGTGATCCTGGCGGCTTTTTATTATATCCAAACGGTCTTTAACCGAGATATCGGTTTCAACCCAACATTCTGGCAAATGTTTATCTGGTTACTTGTTTCTGCCAATCTTGGCATATTCATGGGTATTCTTCCCAGACAAGCGATTTTGAAGGATCGTTCACTTCCTTGGCCTGGAAGCAAGGCTACCTTGAGTATCGCTCAAACGCTCACCGATCCCAAATCCACTGAAATCACTAAACTGCGAAGGGATGTACTTACCATAAGTACTGCGGTAGCAGGTTTTCTCACTTTTTTGCGAGACTCTTTAGGTGTCATTACACCTATCGTTGGTAATGCGGCTTTAAATATGTCGCTTGGACTGGAGATGGCGGCTCTCGGTATTGGTATGCTGGTACCTCTGGCCGTTGGACTTTCTGGCTTACTGGGTACTTGGGTAATCAGTGTTTTTGGAGAAAAAGTTGCCGCTTATTCAGCACTTTCAGGAGTACCGTTTTCCAATTTTGATTCCTGTTTAGGTACAATGAACAAAATTTCAGCAGGCCTTGGAGGCGCAGATAAGACAGCTGCGCTTGATTTTTTGACTAACAACTGCGGAAAGGCCGTGGACTTTATTGAATCGACTTCCCATTTTAAATATGTAGTCCAGTGGATGATGTGGCCGGCAACCGCCATGATGATCGCTGCAGCTGTAACCAGCGTGATTATTCCTGTAGTAAAAAACTTTTTAAATCGAAAAAATATAAGTCTCCAAGAGGAAAAAAACGAATCGTTAGCTGATGAAACGGTCCCGGCTTGGTGGACAATATCCGGCATTGTTATTAGTGTTGTACTTCTGGTCTGGTTGACGAGTTCCTGGTTTGATATGCCGTGGACTCAAGTACTTCTCGCTGTAGCCATTCAACCTTTGTTGATTGTTGCGGGACTTCGGGTTCTGGGTATCACTGGTACAGGCCCGGTTTCTTTGATGGCAAATGCTACCCAGTTTTTATTTGGACTTTTATGGCCTGCTCAAATTAGATCCAACTTGAGTGCTGCTTATATTAGCGCCAATCCACAAGCCTCTTCTGAAAATATTGTACCTTCCTTTTGGGTGGCCCAAAGGCTGGGCGGGCGTTTTAAAACTCTCATTATCGCTCAATTAATTGTCATCCCAGTGGGCGCTCTTTTAACTCCGCTTGTGTTTCAAATGCTTCAGCAAACCTACGGTGTTGGATTAAATCCGGGACAGCTCTCAGCGCCAACTGGACTCAAAATCGCTACTCTCGCTATTGTTATGGAGAAGGGATTAAGTTATCTTCCTTACGGTGCTTTGAATGCATCAATTATTGCCATCTTTATCGGTATTTTATTTGAACTCTTGCTGGCCGTTAGAAAAACCGATTCAAACGGAAATATGATAAGTCGATTTTGGTGGATTCCAATTCCCGCAGCATTTGGTTTTGCTTTAATTCTTCCTCCGTCTTTAAACATTGCTATCGCAATTGGAAGTGTTACCGCAGCAGTCTGGCGTAAGTTTTCATATAAAGCAAATGGAGCTTATGATTTATTTGCCGCCCCATTGGCTTCAGGTCTTATCGCTGGAGAGGCCATGGTGGGATCAATTTTACTTCCAGTAATTGCCTTATTGATGGAGTTTTTATAAGCATGTATATAAAATATATGCAAGACATATGTCTGGATTGTCGTGCATTTACGACACAAGATCTATGCAATATTCAGCAAATCTTCGATGCCATGGAGATGGTGTAGATAAATTGGTTTCTGGATGAAAAGTTGTAATCATTACATTTGGGGTTTCAAGCCAGGTGGCGCAACCTTCTTTTTCTTTTAAAATTTTAATATTCTTTCCAACTTTTGAAATTTGGGGAGCACGAATATAAGAAACTTGGTAATCATTAATCATCTCTTGAAAACTATCAAGCTGCCTGCCATAAGCATTACGGGTAATTTCAAAATCCAAAATACTAAACGATTCTTGCGTAGGATTTTTTACGGATTTGGCAAGTAGGATGGCTCCTGCACAAATTCCCCAAACCGGTTTGGTTTGTAAAAAATTAGCAAGTTGTTGGTGAATGCCAACTATGTTTATAAGTTTAAGCATCGTCCCACTTTCTCCGCCGGGCAGGATGATCCCATCAAGATCGTTTAAATTCTTAGAAGTGACAACGGGAACGTACTGCGCGCCAAGAGCTTCGATGTGCGGCTTATGTAATTCAAAGGCACCTTGAAGGGCGAGGACTCCGATTTTCATTGTTACCAACCGCGATCAGCTAATCTTTGCTCAATTGGAATAGACTTCATTTCGATACCGGGCATTGGTGCCGAAAGTCCCATTGAGGCTTCTAAAATCGCCGTAGGATTATCAAATTGCACAACCGTTTTTACGATAGCACTGGCAAATGCCACGGGATTTTCTGATTTAAAAATTCCTGAACCAACAAAAACTGATTCAGCACCCAGTTGCATTACCAGGGCCGCATCAGCAGGAGTTGAAATTCCTCCAGCTGCAAAGCTGGGGACTGGAAGTTTGCCGGTTTGTCTGATTAATTTAAGTAGTTCGTAGGGAGCACCAAGATTTTTTGCTTCAGTCATAAGTTCAGCATCGTCAAGACTCATGACTCTTTTTATTTCTCGATTGATCAGGCGCAGGTGACGAACAGCCTCTACAATATTTCCAGTTCCGGCTTCTCCTTTAGTTCGAATTAAAGCAGCACCTTCTCCAATTCTTCGAAGCGCCTCACCTAGATTAGTCGCTCCACAAACAAAAGGAATGTTAAATGCATGTTTATCAATGTGAAAACTTTCATCAGCGGGAGTTAAAACTTCGCTTTCATCAATATAGTCGACTCCAATCGCTTGTAGAATTTGGGCCTCGGCAAAATGACCAATGCGACATTTTGCCATTACAGGAATATGAACTGCTTGCATAATTCCATAAATTAGTTCGGGGCTTGACATGCGTGCCACACCTCCGTCACGTCTGATATCAGAGGGTACTCTTTCGAGTGCCATAACTGCAATTGCTCCGGCATCCTCGGCAATACGGGCCTGGTCTGCGTTTACCACATCCATTATGACGCCTTTTTTCAACATTTCGGCAAGACCAGTTTTTAAATTAATATGAGTTTGGGTTGATGATTTATTCATGGAATAACTCCTTTTGCCTATCGTCATAGGCTGTTCAGCAATTTGTTTTTGGAGTATGATACAAAACAGCTTGTAAAAGAAGGGACAGAATAAAAAAACATTGTGGGACAGTTCTTTTTTAAGGAGTGCATTATAGAAAGGCCACCCTAT
Source organism: Bdellovibrionales bacterium RIFOXYC1_FULL_37_79 (assembly GCA_001770015.1). GTDB lineage: Bacteria > Bdellovibrionota > Bacteriovoracia > Bacteriovoracales > Bacteriovoracaceae > XYC1-FULL-37-79. Next base: position 63,760 of record MEQB01000031.1, on the reverse strand, counting down.
ATTAGATTTAATCTTGATACTAAGAATTCAGGCAGACATTTGAGTATTGAGCAATTAGTGACACTTATCAAGGATCAAATTCTCTCGGATCATCATTTTAAGGGGTGTCGTCTTCCTCCAGTGAGAGCACTGGCACATCAACTAGGCCTTTCAAAAAATACTATTCAGACTGCTTATGATGAATTACGCGCCCAAGGGTTGGTTGAAAGTAGAGATCGTTCGGGATTTTTTGTAACCAGGGGAGAAAAACCGCGCTTGTTTGATAATCCGATTAATGTTCCAGCTCTTGAATTTAAAAAAATTTCATATGATGAATTTATTAGATTTAAAGATCATGATGCTATCAATTTAAGTTCAGTATTTATTGATCCAAGAATTTTACCAAAGGATAAATTGACGGCCTGTTTTCGGTCCGTATTAAAATCTCCAGGCATTCCTGAATTTCATGATCATCAAGGTATGCCGGCCCTTCGAAAAAAAATTGCTGCTCGCTTGAAAAATCGTGGAATAGAAGTGGATATGGATCATATTATTCTTACCAGCGGATCTCAGCAGGCGCTGGATTTAGTGACGCGTGCTCTAGCCTCCAAAGTGGTTGGTACCGAAGATCCCTCATACCACTTGGGAAAATATTTATTGGAGATGAATGGCATGAAAACCTTTGGTCTTCCGATAGATCCTTTTATTGGGATTGATGCGAATATTTGGCAAAAACGCTTAGCCGAACATCGACCAGGCTTGGTTTATCTTACAACTAGTTTTCAAAATCCTAACGGCTACTCTTATTCCAGTCTGGAAATTTCAAGTATTGTTAATTGGGCCAAAGAATTTAATTTTGGAATTTTAGAAGATGATTGGGGAGCCGAGATGCTTTCTTATTCGGAATTTAAACCAGGACTACGTGCGATGGGAGGCAGTAATGTGCTTTATATGAATTCCTTTACCAAAAAAGTGTTACCATCGCTACGACTTGGTTATATTGCTGCAAATGAAAAGACGATCGGGCCACTTATGATGGCAAAAAGAGTTTCTACCATCGCAGTTCCGGGAATTATTGAGGCTGCACTCTTTGAATTTTTAGATCGGGGGTACTATGATGCTCATTTGAAATATGTACAAAAAGAATTGGATATTCGTTATCAATATTGTTTGAGTTTATTGCGTGAGCAGATGCCTGAGGAGGTAAAATGGACAACTCCAGGTGGTGGCCCGGTGCTTTGGTTGGAACTTCCCAAGCGAGTTAATCTTGACCAACTATTGGTAAAACTTAAAGCGCAAGGTGTATTGATCCAATTATCCAAGAATGCTTTTTTTAGTGAGCCGCACTCTCATGGATTTAAAATTGGTTACGCTTTCTTGTCAAAAGCAGAAATGGAGATCGCTGTAGAAAAAGTAGCTCAAGAAATTAGGAAGCTAATGAGTTAGTTAAATAATAGGTACAACACGGTTGAAATTTTCCATGATACATTTGTTTTTTTTCGTTCAAAAAAATAAAGCCAACTTTTTCCAGCACTCTTCTTGAAGCCTGGTTTTGGCTTACTACTATCCCCCAGATTTTGCTAATTTCAAGTTCGTCTAATGCCCAATTACTATAGGCCAAAACAGCTTGGGATGCATACCCTTTGCCGCAATGTTTTTCTCCTATGGCATATCCAATTTCTATAGAATCCTTGTATGGACTAAGTCCCACATGACCAATAACTAAATTAGATTTTTTTAAGACAATAGCAAAAACAATTGGTGCAACGGCGGGATTTGGCCTTTTGTGATATTGAGAAATCAAATATTTTAAAATATCAGTCGTTTGTTGTAAATCCTGGTACACTTGATCTGGAATCCATTGTTTCATGCCCGTTTCTTGGCTTAAAGAAAAAATAATGCTGGTGTCGTTTAAAGTGAATGGACGTAATAATAATTGAGGGGTTTCTAGGTTGAGTAACATTAGCTGATCCTGATAAAAATGATTATCATTTTTTTTGAGATAGAGTTTTGTATTTACTTACAAGTTTTTTAAACTCCGAGGATAATCTCACATTTTTTAAATCCTCGTCAGTTTCGAACGCTTGCCATTCATAATATTTAAGTTTCAAGGCGGATTCAATGGCGTTGAGTGCTGCTTTAATATTATTTTTTCGACTATAATAACAGCCCAAATTATAACAGGCTTCGTTGTTGAGGGCCTTGCATGACTTTTCAAAATGGGGTTTAGCTTCATCTATTTTGCCAGCAAAGTACAAATCAAGACTCAAGTTATAACAACCATTGATGTCACCCATATCACAAGCCTTAGTATTAAATTCCTTAGCTTTTACTTCATTTTTAAGGTTGGCATATACTATTCCGGCGTTTGTGCATCCTAGGGCATATTTCATTTCGCACGCTTTGTTATAGAGCGAAAGTGCGCCCTCACTATCTTTACTTTCATCTAAAACGACCCCTAAATTATTGCAGGCTTGTGCTTCTCCGCCGGTACAAGCCTTTTCAAATAATGGTCTCGCTTGCTCATTTTTTCCCTCTTCACTCAGGAGTAATCCAAGGTCACCGCAGCCTGCATAGTCATTTTCATCACAGGATTTTTTAAAATAAGTTCTGGCCACCTCAATATTCTTATTTTGTTTTTGAAGCATTCCATAATTAGCGCATCCCATCCCATATTTTCCTTCACATGCTTTTAAATAATTGGCAAGCGCCTCGTTTTTTTTCCCAGCTTTTTCCTGGGCAACTCCCAAATCATTGCATGAAGGTATGTATCCAAGTTCGCATCCCTTTGAAAAAGTAGTCTCGGCAGAGCTAAATTCTTTTTTTAAAAGATATTCTGAACCTAGATTGAAACATCCCTTGGCACTTCCCAAGTCACAGGCCTCTTGAAAATATTTTATCGCCTCGGTTTTAGAATTTTTTTCGTTGGCGTAAACACCAAGATTTGAACAACTTCCGCCGTATTTGAATTTACATCCAAGCACAAAAGCGCCATGGGCCTTATCTTTAAACCCATTTTGATGATATAAATCGCCCAAGTTGTGACAACCTAAATTAAAGGATGAGGCGCATGATTTTTCGTAGTAGGCGATGGCGCTGTCTCTTTGTCCGGTAAGTTCCGCACTTCTTCCAGCAGCAAAACAAGAAGCGCTATGACCGTTATCGCAGGCAAGGCCAAAATTGGCTTGAGCCTCCTGATTTTTTCCTTGTCCAAAAAGCATATTACCAAGCTCCACACAGCCTATGATGTTTTTCAAATCACAGCGGGGAATTTTACCGTTTTCTGGAATTTGTTGTTTCATGCTATCCCAAAAAGCTTTCTCAGCTTGTTGTTTGAGAAGGTCTGCCCAGCCGGCAGAAAATAAATTAGAAGACAAAAGTAAGCCGAATAGAACAAAGATTTTTAGAATGATTTTATTTCGCATGAGCAAAGTCCTTTTATACAATAAGCTGCATTATTTTTGTTAACGGCAGGCATGCAATCCCAAACAATTTTTTTTTCCCAGTCAAAAGCCTCTTTTTCAAAATTTTTATTATAGCAAAGTCCATTGCAAGAAAGACCAAGCGCAATCTTGCAATCCGAATCCGCCTTGCATTTCTTCCAGATTTTTTCTTCGTCTTTTGCAAAAGTAAAAGTAGAAATTGATAAGAATGCTAGTAAACAAACAGTATATTTCATAGGGGCATCCATAAGGAAAAAAGTTATTTGACTTTGATATATAATACCTCTTTCCTTGATGGTTTCAAGTTTTTTGATATTTCTTAAGACTAAAAGAAGAACAAACACAAATTAGTTGGTAATAGATTACATTTTAACTTTGATATGCTTTAATTATTATCAACTGGGAGAATTTATGAAGGTTGTCGCAATCAATGGAAGCCCTAAAAATAAGGGTAATACCAACCGGGCCCTTGAAATAGTAGGGGCTGAATTACGAAAGCAACAAATTGATTTTGTAATTTTACATATTGGAAATAGGGTAATCAGGGGGTGCACGGCCTGTGGTTTGTGTAAAAAAAATCAGGATAACAAATGCAGTATGAATGATGATCTTAACCTTATTATCCCCCAATTAATGGAGGCAGATGGACTTATTCTGGGCTCACCTGTTTATTATTCAGGAATTGCAGGAACGATGAAATCGTTTTTGGATCGTTTATTTTATGTTTCCTCGGCAAATGGAAATTTTTTTCGTCATAAGGTTGGAGCGGCTATATGCGCAGTCCGAAGATCAGGAGGTTTGCCGACTTTTCAATCTTTAAATAATTATTTTACCTATTCGGAAATGTTTATTCCAACCTCTAATTACTGGAACGTTATTCATGGAACTGTACCTGGGGATGTTGAACAAGATGGTGAAGGGGTGCAGATTGCCAGAGTCCTTGGTAAAAACATGGCGTGGCTACTTAAAGTGGTTGAGCTTGGAAAAAAAGAAGTGCCAGCGCCGGTAGCTGAGAAAAAAGAAGTCACCTGTTTTGTGAGATAATTTTTGAAAATGGTGCAGCGGCATAGACGTTATTTTTCTTCTTTTTTAGGTGGTGCGATTAGTACTTGCTCGAGAGCTTCAACCACTTTTTTATATTGTCCGGCTTTATATATTTTTTTTAAATGTTCGATGTATTCTTCTCTTTTTAACCCGCCTTTAGGTGGATGAATACAAACATCAACATATTCTTCAACAATTTTAAAAACAATGGCCATGGGAGAAATATTGGGATCAGTTGGATTTTCTGAAAAACCGATTCCAGTTTTCGTCCCATGATGTTGGAGAATAAATGATTCTGCTCCGTATGGTACGTTGGGGTAGGAGGCTATTAATTCTTTGGCATCTTTTGCGTGATTTCTGACTTTATTTTTTAGCTCAGGACTGACCTCGGCTTTTTCCAGACCGCTATTAGTCTGGATCTGGCATAAATCATCATCGGGAATGGTGATGTCATGAAAAAAGGCCATAAAACAGATACTTTCTTTCTGTGATTTGCTTCCCCATTCCATTTTGGAAATAACGTTGGAGGCGATGATCGCAATCATGACACTGTGTTTATATAAGTAGCCTTCTTCAGATTCAGATAATATCTCTAAAAGTTTGGTTAATTCTTTGGAACTTTCAGTGAGTTTGAGCATGGAGCCAATGGTGGTTTGGGCCATTTCGATGGCACCTTCAGTAAGACCGGAGGTGGTTATTAATTGTTTTGAATAAGAGAAAGTTGCACCAGTTGCATATATTCTATCATTATCGGTCATTTCTTTTTGCAATACACTTTGCACATCGTTTGAAAAATTTTGTGCGAATTTTAAACGACTCTTCTTTTTAATATATAAAAAATGAGCACCCTCAATGGCGATTTGACGTAGTTTTGATTTATCAATCTTATCTTGGGCCTTATATAGTATTTCAAATGTTCCATCATCACACTGTTTCATGATGTCTATAGGAGCATTATTCAGGATGAGCAAGGTTTTTGTCTCGATAGGGTAATAATCTGGCAGTTCTTGGCGGATCATGTTTTGGGCTTTTACGTTAAGTAATTTAGCAGAAGTTTTTATAACCGATTTCCAATCGCCTGGATCGATCATTTGGACTTCATTATGGAGTTTGGGATTTTTTCCCAGCAATATGATCGGGATTTTTAAACGATTTGATTTTACATAATAATAAGTTTTTAAAATTGTGTTTTCCTTGCCAATCATATTTTTACATATGATTAGATCAACTTTCTTATTTTTTTTCAAATATTCTACCAGGTCATCAGCATTATATTTATTAACAACCTTCGTGGCTGTATAGATTTCTAGGTTTAAAGTTAAGAGTCTTTTTAGTGCTGGAGCATCTTCCACTAAAAGAGTGGTGGTTTCGGGAGGAGGTAAAACTTCTTCTATAATTTCGATAGGTTTTGTTTTTTCTTGATCTTCTTTTTTTGATCCCATAGAATATAATTATATCCGCAAGATCTTTTTGTGCAAACATTGAATTAAGTTAAATGCAAAATAGTCACTGATCTTTTCTGCGATAAAAAAACCCCGGGTTTATAATCCGAGGTTTTTTAAAAATTATTAATTTTTTCTAAATATTTATTTTCAGCCGATTAGTGAATGTAAGCTCCTAAAATCATCATAGCAAAAAACATTGATTTGCCGTAACATCCTTCCCCGCCCATTTGGTAAGAGATGGTTTCCCCGGCGACAACTGCTGTAAAAGTTGGGTTAACCATATGGGATTCGTTCATTGACTCAGGAACAACATGCACAGACACCAGTTCGTCATTGATTTTTAATTTGATAATCTTGTTGGCGGAATCAATACCGGCAAACTCAATTTGGGTTTTGTATTCAACACCGTCTTTGGTGTGGACAATGGTTCCACCAACTTTTCCGTTTTCCTGTTTAGTGAAAATAGTCTTGATGGTTAGTTCGTACTTTCTAACAATAAGCTCTGCCACGCCGGCAGCCTCATCAAAAAAACCCCATGCTACATAATCTTTAATTGCTCCGGCCATGGCGTGGTCGTATATTTTCATATCAATATTGGTGCCATGAATAGTGGTAAGTTCCTGACCTTCCTCCGCAAAAGCGGCACAAGAAATGAGCAAAGATGTGACTAGCATAAGGATTTTTTTCATATAATCTCCGTTGTAAAAGTAAAAAACCATACTAAAACAATATACAATAATTGTCTATTCTGCCAATCATAGATAACACTAGAATGGACAAAAATTCTAAAAAGCACGGTTTCGATCTTTGAACTGAATAAATTTGTCTAGGTCAAGAGATTATAAGTTGTCTGGTGCTTCTCTTTTTAATTGGATAGAATGGTTATGAATATTATTGAATTTGCTCATCAAAGGAATAGTTATGACATCAGGCTTAATGAAAGCACTACTTAATACCAGAATGCTTATTTGCATTTTTAATGGTTTTACGGCTGGATTACCCTTGTATTTTTTGTCCCAGATGATTCCCGCTTGGCTTAGAACGGCACAGGTGGATTTGAAAACAATTGGTTTTTTTGGATTGGTCATGATTCCTTACTCCTTCAAATATCTATGGGCACCGGTGCTTGATCGTTATATTCCTCCTTTTCTTGGGCGGCGACGAGGTTGGATGCTTATAACCCAAATTCTGCTTTTGTTGGTGATGCTGTCATTGTCCTTTATGAATCCCCAGATGAATATTCAAGTTATTCTTTATCTCGGATTGACGATCGGTGTTTTTTCTGCAACCCAGGATATTGTTTTGGATGCTTATCGACGTGAATTACTACCCGATCAGGAGCTGGGGCTTGGAAATTCTTTCTACGCCAACGCTTATCGAATTTCAGGTTTTATCCCAGGGGCTTTGGGTCTTATTTTAGCTGATTATCTTTCTTGGAATTGGAGCTTTGTTATTGTGTCTTTATTTATGTTGGTTGGTATTATTCATACCTTTGCCATTAAAGAAATAACTCAAGATGTTATGCCCCCCAAATCGCTCAAGGAGGCAGTAATCGGGCCTTTTAAGGATTTTTTTGCAAAAGATGGGGTGAAGACGGGACTGTTGATTCTTTTATTTCTCTTCTTTTATAAATTTGGTGATGTGATGGCAACTTCCTTGATCACCCCCTTTTATATTGATGTTGGTTTTTCCATGACCGTTATTGGCACTGTGGCCAAGATTGTCGGTCTTTGGTCGATGATTGTGGGAGGTTTTTTGGGGGGACTTCTCATGTATAAATGGGGAATTAATAAATCCCTTTGGATTTTTGGAATCGTGCAGATGGTAACGATTCTGGGTTTTTCGGTGTTGAATGAACTTGGCCCTAATGTTTTGGCATTAGGAGTGGTGGTGGGCCTTGAGTATTTAGGAGTTGGTCTAGGTTCAGCGGCTCTCATGGCCTTTATAGCTCAAAATACCAATAAGAATTTCACGGGGACGCAACTGGCCCTTTTGTCTTCTTTTTTTGCAATTCCCAAATCATTTGCTGGTATGCTTTCAGGAATTCTTATTGAGGGGGTCAAAGCTAGTGATGGTATATTCTTTTTTGTTTTTGGAACGATGAATGGGGTTGGGTACACATACTTCTTTTATATTTGTACATTTTTGGCGTTGCCTGGAATGATTCTGCTGTGCTGGGTGGCTCCTTGGAGAGAGAAAAAAAACCAAACGCAGGTCAGTGCCTAGCAAGCAAGTGCAACAAATCCTCAGTTGCAACATTAAGTGTTTCTGCTTGTATTCCAAGAGAGCGTGCTGCATCCACGTTTTTTGACAAATCATCTACGAAAAAGGTTCTGGCAGGATTTAAGTGTTCACTATCAAGTAGTCTTTGAAATATCGTCCCTTCTGGTTTGCGGCAACCCATTTGGTAAGAGAAATAGGTGTGATCGAAATAGTATGACCATTTTTGGCGAGGTTTTGGAAGGATGGATAGGGTGGCGGATTCGTGGAGTTCGTTGGTATTGCTTAAAAGTAATAGACGCTTGTTATTATTGTGGAGTTTAGTCCGCAAACGAATTAAATATTCCAGGCGAGAAGAGGGGATTCCCAAGATAAGAGCCGACCAGTATTTGTCAAAATCCTGATCGATAATGGCATTTGAAGGGATACCGAGTGTCTCACGCATTTGTTGACGAAAAATGGTAGTGGTAATTTCACCTCTTTCGTATTGATAGATAAAAATCGGCCAATGCCCCAGTTGGAATTCTTGGATGACCTTGGGATTTTTTACATAAGGCAAAAAGGAATTAAGGGTTAATTGAATATCCAAGTTAACAATGACTCCCCCCAAATCAAGGACAACCGCATCTATAGAATTGAAAAAAGTTTCACTGGGGAGTGGTATACTGTTTTTGTTCATAAAGTAAGATAACAATTGAGTTTTAAAAAGACAATCTGACTCTTTTGCTTTTATTGCTAAAGTCTTTTTTATGGATACTTTTTTATGTTATCACAGCGAATTCTATGGGATTATATAGTGATCCTTTTTGGCAAGATTAATAAAAATATTCAAGGGGATTTTTATGATCAAGATGGGGCGTATTGGGCAAGGTTTTTTTCTTTTGTGGTTTTTTTTAACGGCTTTAAATACAGCTGTAGCAAGTCAATACATGAAGGGAGAACTTATCATCAAATTAAAAGATGACTTGAAAATGAATATAAACCGGGTGGTAATAGATTTTAAAGGCAGAGTAGAAAGGGAAGTTAAATTATTAAGCGGAAATTTATATTTGACCAAGTTTGACCCCACATTGGATATGGAAAAACTAGCCCAATCGGTTTCCAAGCGTCTTGAAGTGCTCTATGCAGAACCCAACTATATTTACACTATTGATGATCCTATTCATCATCGGGTGATCAATAATCTTATTTTTGGAGATAGGGTGAATGTTCCCTATGTTCCTAGCGATCCTGAATTTAATATTTTATGGGGATTTTTAAATACTGGAACCAATGATCCGGAAGGAGTTTTGGGAGTGAGGGGGGCAGATATCAATGTCCTCAAAGCTTGGGAAATCACTACGGGAAATAAAAAAGTAAAGATTGCCGTTATTGATACTGGAATTGATTATAATCACCCAGACTTAATAAATAACATATGGGTCAATGAGGCAGAAGTAAGTGGCAGACCGGGTGTTGATGATGACAATAATGGATATGTGGATGATATACACGGTTACGATTTTGTCAATAAGGATGGTGATCCCATGGATGGCAATGGGCACGGAACCCATTGTTCAGGAATCATCGGTGCAGTTCATAATAATAACATGGGCGTGGCAGGAGTCATGGGCCAGGTGGAATTGGTGGCATTAAAATTTTTAGCTGACAATAATTACGGATCAAATTTGGATGCAGCGGAAGCAATTGATTATGCGACCAGATTGGGTGTTGATATTATGAGTAACTCGTGGGGGGGCGGAGAATTTTCGCAGGTCTTATTCGATGCCATCCAACAGGCAGGTGAGGAAGGAATTATTTTCGTGGTGGCGGCAGGTAACGATGGTATTAACAATGATGGTGAAAATCATTATCCCGCCAGCTATGATCTGGCTAACATTATTACTGTAGCATCTCATTCCAATGAGGATATTTTATCAGATTTTTCTAACTACGGGCCCAACTCAGTCGATGTTGTAGCACCTGGAAGTAATATTTATTCAACCTATAAAAAAAGCGGTTATGAAGTATTATCCGGTACGTCCATGGCAGCACCTCATGTATCTGGAGCTTTGGGTTTAATGGTTAGTCACACTGGCAGGATGCCCCATAATGAAATGAGGGATAGGCTATTGATGACCTCCAGTTTTGTAATGAATTATAAAAATAAAATAGTAAGCAACGGGCGATTAAATGTTTATAATTTAATAACGGATACTCGTCCACCACACCCGTGGGAGCCAGGGGAAAGTGATTGGATAAGAGTTCCTTTACCGGAAATATTTGAAAGTACCCACCCATATGCCCATAAATTTTTTATGGAAAAAAAAGTTGTTATTCCAAATGCAAAATTGATCCGGGCCAGGTTTACCAGGTTTCAAACGGAAGCCGACCGGGATTTGATGAATGTAATGGGGAAGGATGGTATTGTGATGGAAACATTATCGGGGGGTAATGGTGAATCGATGGTCACCACAGTTATTGGTGGAGATACATTGCATCTTAAATTTTTTAGTGACTCATTTATTAATGATTGGGGATTTTTACTTGAAGAAGTGGAAGTTATTTACCAAATCCCTGAATGAAAGGATTGCTAACTTTGATGTCTGCAGTAACCTCTATAAAATCCAATGCACTGGTTTTGTATAAGTCTTATCCTGCCAGAGTGGTGAAAGTTGATGTAAAGATTGAAATTGAACTCTCTGATGGTAAAATTCTTAGTGTACGCGATAAAGATGTTATCTTGCTTCATCCAGGCCCCCTTACTTCTTTGTCAAAATTGATGGATGTTCCGGGCGAGATTGAAGCAGCCTGTGAAGTGCTTGCCGGTGAGATTGTTACTTTAAAAGATTTATCTGAGCTGATTTATGGTAGTTATTCACCTGAAAGTGTTTGGGCGGTTTACAAGTTATTCCAAGAAAATCTATATTTCACTGGAAGTCTTGATGCCATCCAAGTGCGTACCAAAGAGGAATATGAAAAAGAGAAGGCGATGCGCTTGTCAAAAAAGACTGAGGCGTTGGCCTGGCAAGCTTTTCTTGGTCGAGTGAAGGCAGGGCATTTAGTTGATGAGGATGTACTGCGATTGAGAGATCTTACGGACTTTGCTTGCAAAAAAAGTTCCAGTAGTCGTATATTAAAAGAATTGGGCCTATCTGAATCAATAGAACAGGCTCATGCTTTGTTATTAAAATTGGGAATCTGGGATAGTACGTTTAATCCCTATGTCTTGCGTAATGGTTTTTCATGGGATGTAATTTATCCTCCTCTTGGTGAACTCGGGGTAGGGCCTCGCAAGGATCTAACTTATCTTGAGGCATTTGCAATTGATGATGAAGGCAACACAGATCCAGATGATGCGATAAGTATTGAGGGCGATATGTTGTGGATTCATGTGGCAGATGTAGCAGTCCTGGTTGTTCCTGATAGTCCCATGGATTTGCTGGCCAAAAAATTGGCAGCCAATCTTTATTTGCCAGAAAAAACTATTCATATGCTTCCACCAAAGGTTACCGAAATTCTAGGTCTTGGGTTGCAAGAAACCTCTCCGGCACTTTCTTTTGGGGTAACCCTTGATTCCAGCGGAGCAATTGAAAAAGTGGAAATCGTGATCTCAACGGTTAAAGTGACCAGATTAACTTATACCCAAGCACAAGCGTTACTCGGGCAATCTCCTCTAAGTGGGATATTGGCGATGACAAAACGTTACCGTCAGAATCGAGTAATCCATCAAGCAAGTCAAATTGCATTTCCTGAAGTTAAAATTAAAGTCGTAGATAAAAAAGTGGATATCAAATTACTTCCAGAGCTTGATTCAAAAGACCTGGTAACGGATGCCATGATTATGGCTGGAGAGGCGGCGGCGCGTTTTGCTATTGATAATAAAATTTTATTTCCATATGTAACTCAATCTCCTCCAGAAAATTATGAAATCCCCACTGATCTGGCCGGAATGTTTGCTTATCGAAGAAAGCTTCGGCCAAGTGAAGTCAAATTAAGTCCGGATGTGCATAGTGGAATGGGGCTTTTGCATTACGGAAGGGTTACCAGTCCGCTACGACGTTATTTGGATTTAATTGCTCATCAACAGTTGCGTGCATTTCTTTTAAACCAACCAATGCTGAGTGAACAAGAATTGATGAATCGCATAGGCGTATCCGCAGCCACGGTGGGGTTGATCGCAACGTGTGAGCGGCAATCCAATCGTCATTTTACGCTGGTTTATTTGATGCAAAATCCGAACTGGCGGGGGAAGGGGATAGTGGTTGAGATACGAGAGCGATATTGTATTGTTCTAATACCAACCCTTGCTTTTGAAGCGAGAGTAACTTCGAGCCGACATGTTTCACTTAATGAAGAACTTGATTTAAAAGTTAACGGCGTTGATTTAGCGGAAGGAATTGCTCATTTTAGAATTGTGTGATGGCGTTCTGGTTTGATCAAACGAATTATTGTATGATCGATATTATATGTTAAAAATATTTATTGATGCTGATGGTTGCCCAGTTAAAGAAGAAACTTATAAAGTGGCTGCTCGTTATCAGTTGAAGGTCTGGGTAGTGGCCAATAAATATATGACAATACCTCTTCATCCTTTAATCGAGATGATGGTGGTCAAGGCGGGGCCGGACGAAGCAGATAACTGGATTGCCAAACAGATAGAAGAAAATGATATTTGTATTACTAACGATATTCCCCTGGCGGATCAATGTTTGAAAAAAATGGCAAAGGTCTTGAATACTCGTGGTGAGGAATTCAATGAAGATATGATTGGTAACGCTATGGCAGTCCGGGATCTTATGAAGCAGCTAAGGGAAGCGGGTCAAATCATGGGGGGGCCGCCTCCCATGGAAAAACGGGATCGGTCCAACTTTCTTGGAAACCTTGATCGGATTATTCAAATGATAAAAAATAAAGCCAGTAGGTGAATGGGGGAGATTATCATGATACATACTATTTTAAACCGAATCATTTTGATTATGCTTTTTATTTCCTTGATTTCGTGCACTACTGCGGTAATGCCTGTTACAAGTGACGTTAGAAATAAATTACAACATGTGTATCGACTTATGTCAGATGGTAAATCACTGGACGCATACAAACTGATTGGAGAAATTCTGGAGGTGTCAGAAAAAGCAGGAGATGTCTTAATGATTGCACATACCCATGCTGTTTTTGGGGATTTATATAAACTTGGAAAAACTCAAGACTCATTAATTCTTCCTGATTTCAAGCAAGCTGCCTTGTCTTATCAAAAAGCGGCTAAAAATTATCATGTTGCCGGCCACTATATAACAGAATCCATGTTGTTGTGGACATCGGGTATTATGCATTCAAATGCAGGAGATAAAGATGTAGCATGTGATAACTTTGATAATGCCTTAAAAGTTTTTCGACTTGACTCAATTGATAAAAACAGTATTAAATCCCCAGAAATGCTTCCCGAACGAGTCAAGGCGGAACAAAAAAAAATTGGTTGTATCTAATTGTTTATTTACTATTTTTTCTTTTAAAAGAATTATTATGGGATCTATGGGGTTGTCGATTATCGATGATGGCCTTGGCTTTCCCGGGAGACAGGATTTGAAAATTTTCAACATTGCTTGAATGATAAGGTTGGTTGGTATTCAGGGGAATCTTTTTTCTTATCAATTTTTCAATTTCTCGAAGAAAAGATCGCTCCTCTCCGTTGCAAAAAGAAATGGCCTTTCCTGAAGCCCCGGCACGAGCGGTTCGCCCAATTCGGTGAACATAACTTTCCGGTTCATTGGGAAGGTCAAAATTAATCACATGAGTGATATCATCGACATCTAGCCCACGAGCTGCAATGTCGGTGGCAATAAGAGCACGCAAATGTCCTTTTTTAAATTCGTTCAGGGCATTTTGTCGGGCATTTTGCGATTTGTTGCCATGAATGGCGTTGGTTTTTATGCCCAATTTCGATAAATACTCAGAAATCTTGTTGGCCCCATGCTTGGTTCGGGTGAAGATCATCACCTTTTTTAATTCATGGTTTTTAAAAAGATGTTCTAAAAGATCTCTTTTCTTTTCTTTTTCCAAGAACATCACGCTTTGATCGATAAGATCCACAGTTGAAGATATAGGGGCGACGGCAATTTTCGTCGGGTTAAATAAAATGGAATTGGCCAAATTCTCAATATCTTTGGGCATGGTAGCTGAGAAAAAAAGATTATGTCGTTTTATGGGCAGGAGGGATACAATTTTTTTAATGTCATGAATAAAACCCATATCCAACATCCGATCCGCTTCATCTAACACAAAAACTTCAAGTTCTTTTAGTGAAACAAAACGTTGATTGATTAGGTCCAGTAAACGTCCAGGGGTGGCTACCAATACGTCCACTCCTGTGGATATGCTTCTTACTTGAGGAGTTTGTCCAACACCACCAAAAATTACACTGGTTTTAATATTTAAAAATCGGCTGTATGTTTTAAAGCTATCATGTACTTGAATAGCCAGTTCCCTAGTGGGAGTTAGCACTAACACCCTTGGTTGTTTAGGATTATATTTGCGGGGTTTTTGAGACAAATTTTGCAAGAGGGGAAGAGCAAAGGCTGCCGTTTTTCCCGTTCCAGTCTGGGCACAACCGATTAAGTCTTGACCGTTAAGTAATGCGGGGATGGCCTGTAATTGAATCGGGGTTGGGTGAGTGTAACCGCTTTGAGCCAGTGCTTTCATTAATGGTTCAATGAGATTAAGTTTTTTAAATGAAATGTTGCTGTCCAAAAGATGTACCTTGTATAATTTTGGTCAACTTAGCCTGTTTAGAGAATTTTAGCAAGGATGTGTACTTATTTACACTGAAGTTAATTAGCTCAGAATATCTTCGTGATGAGTTTTCGTGTTTACGTTGTCTATTATTTTAGAAATTTTCCCTGATAAATCGATAAGAAAAGTCGTTCGTTTAATACCCAGAAATGTTTTTCCCAAAAACATCTTTTTTTCCCAAACCCCATAGAGATCAGCCACTTCTTTGGATTCATCTGAAAGTAAGGTCAGATTTAATTGATGTTTGGCGGTAAATTTTTGAAGTCTAGACACAGGATCAGGGCTGATTCCAAGTACAACGGTGTTGGATTTGTCAATTTTGGCCCGATTATTGGTAATACCACAAGCTTGGGTTGTACACCCAGGGGTCATCGCTCTGGGATAAAAATAGACCACCAGCTTTTTTTTCCCCAAATAATCACTTAAATTGACGCTTACGCCATTTTGATCTTTCAAGGTGAACAAAGGGGCTTTGTCACCGATTTTTAGTTTGGTCATTTAACTTACTCCTTTTGGTCATAATCCACCACTTCGAAAGGTTAGTGGGAAAATCTTGGTCAGGCTTACAAATAAATGTATCTAAAGCTTATCTAGGGGATTTTATAACCGTAAAGTTAGCGTCCTGAACTAGAAAAAAATACCGGTCAGGGAATAAATCAGATGAAAAGTGGTAGTATTTAGATGTGATGTAATGAAGGTGCAAAGTTGATGAAAAATTTAAAGCTTATAACTCCTCCAGAAGAATATATCCCCACCATCTATGAAGTGTATCGAAGACAGGAAAATCCATCTTCTGAACCCTTTGCATCCTGTGATCAGGCTAAACAAAGAAGAATCATTTTTAATATGCAGAAATTTTTTAAAGTGGTTGTTCTTGATGAGCAATATGTCGGTTGGGTGACAGCTATTGACGGGGAAGGTGATACCCATATCAGTATCAGTTTCTATTTGTATGATCAATTTCGGGGCAAGGGGCATATGGCAGAAATTCTTAAAATACATCTGGCGGAAGTGAGGGAGATAAACCAAAACAAAGTACTTAAAGCAGGAACGCTTAAAAATAATATTCCGGCCCAAAAAACGCTCGAAAGGGCGGGCTTCATTAGATATGAGGGGGATAACTCGGAAAAATATTTCAAGTATGTTTTTCCCTACTAATTTTTTAAGAAGCCTTTTTTAAATTGAATTCAAGGAGTTTGATTTTTTTGAGGGCATCATTGTATTTTGCCTGCAAATCTTTTTTCTCTTGGGAAACGTTGCTAAATCTTTTTTCTAATTGGGAAAGCATTAATTTATTATTTGATAATTCCACGCTCACGTCATTTAACAGTTTTTTATAATCCGGGGTATGTTCGTTATTGGTATTTAATTTTTGAATCATTTCTGCGTGCTGAGTTTTTAGTTTTTCATGAAATCTGGTCAGCCGTTGAATGGTGGCACGGTTTTGTTCATTATGGTTTTGCAGCATGGTGATTTTGGCCTGAGCGCTCTCTTCTTGTTGAATAAAAATCTTGTTTTTTTCCTCGATTAAATCCAGGTTATCGGATAATTTTCGTCTGAGTTTATTAATTTGTTCATCTTGTACATCCCGGGCGGTTTTTTCATTTTCAAGCATTTCAATTCTGCTTTTGAGTATTTTTAATTTTTCCGATTCTTTTTCATAGCGTTCTTCATGATCTTTAAGCATATTGGTTAGGGATTTATTACTTTGCGCATATGATATGCTTTCGTTGGGATTTTCATTAAAATTTGTTATGATCTCTTGCAATTTGGCGATTTGGCCTTTTAAATACGACTCATTGAAATTCAAATCAGCAATATTGTGTTTTAAATCTGTGTTTTTATCTTGGTGCTCCTTAAGCAGAATTTCCAGTTCTTGCATGCGGGCTTCCCAGTTTCGTATTTCTTTTTTTAAATCATCGACTTCATTTCTTTTAGTCTCATAAAGTTTTTGAATATTTTGATTTTCTTTTTCAATGTTGCCAATGTATTCGGTATGATTAAATACAAAATCCTCAAATTCTTTAATTTGGATATCGTTTTGGGAGATTTGACTTTTGTTTTTTTCCAATTCTTCCATTTTGGATGATAGTTCACTGTCTAAATCATTGACCAGTTGATTTTGATCTTGGATTTGTTTTTCTTGTTGGGCGATCTGGGCCTTTAGTTGTTGGATTTGGTCTTTGAGAGAAGCAATTTCATCTTTTTCATCCTGCTTTTGAGTTATTTCATTTTTAAGTTTGGTGTTTTCCTTATTGTAAAAAGCAATTGCTTCCTTTTGTTTTTTTATAATACCACGCAGGGCTATTACTAAATCACCGGTATCATTTTCAATCTTATTCAAAGGGGTGCCATCAATATGCCCGGTTTTGTCAGAGTTTAAATTATTCCAATTTTTAAGCTCACCACATTTATCTTGCAGCAATACCAGGCTCGAAATGTGATGATTTAGCTCAGATTGGTTCTGATTCGAAAAAAAGAGGCTGCCTTTCTTTTCTTGGGAATGATAATCATCTCTTAATTTAATTAACGTCTCTTCCGTGGAGCCGACTTCATCCAAAAGGCTTTGATAAAATTCCATACCTACCGATTCAATTTCTTCTGGGTTATTTTTTTTTGCATCAAGGATTTTTTCAGAGTAGTCTGCCAGATGCTTTTTGATGTTGTGGGTTGAATTGATGGCGGCGTTTAAATAAATTCCATGCGATCTAAAAATCTTATCCTCTTCATTTTCTTGATTTTTAATAAGTTGGGGTAGAAATTCACTTTCAATTTTTTCTCCAAATATTCGAACGATATCCTCTTTCATTTTATGGGCTTCATGGTCCTTGACGATGATTACTTGGGGATTGTTATTAAAAGTTTTACCTTTGACCAAAACATTTTCATTTTGTTTTTCCTCAATATTTCCCTCAACTACTGTTTTTTCCTGATTGTCTGCAGTAAATTTTCCTTTAACGATGTTAATTTCTTGTGAATCATCATTAAATATTCCGGTTACTTTGAAGATATCACGCCATAAATTACTTTCAGGGTTATATAGTGCTTTAATCAATTCTGATTCAAGATGAGTCGGGTCCTTGAAATTAATCTCTTGTAGTTTAGGCTTCAAGGCCTGGCATAATAAATCAAAATCTAATTGAAAATCGGGATGGTTGTTGGAAAAATTTAGAACTTCGTTTGTATGTAATGTTCTGGCAAAATCAGCAAAAACATGATTGAAACTTATATTAAATTGGCCGGGGTCAGAATTTAAATTGGAGATAAATATGTCTTTTTTAATTTCCGCACCTAAAGTATTCAGTTGCTTGTTTTCATTTTCATTTTCATTTTCTTTTTTTTCACTAACGATCTTATCGTTATTAATGAATTCGTTGTATGCATCAATGTCTTCGCTTTTGATAAATAGACCTGACTGAATGGAAGTGTTGATTTTGTTTATTATTTTTTCGGAAGGAATGTCCCCTTTGCGAATATAAGCAACGTATCTATTATTGATTTTTAAATAGAGATAACAAGTAAAGGGAATTTCCACTGCCCTGGCCACTGCGCTTGATAATATTTTGAGATATGAATCTGAACCCATATTTGTACTAACCCAACCTTGTTTCCCTATCTTATCGGTTTCAGGTTACTATTATTAAATTCAAAATTACCCTGAACCCCTGTAGCTATTGGGTTGGTAAAATTGCCTCAAAAAGTTGTCGTTTTATAAATTTTTATTTAGAAATAAGGCCATTATCTATACATTTATTATATAAATTTTCAACCTGTTAAAAGATCATCCTTTGATTCGGGGATGTCATGTAATCATCTCAATGAGTTAACCTTTTAATTAATGTTGGAGGATGTTTTCGCAGACTTTTGTTATAGTGTTATAATCAAGTATTGGGTAATTTATCAGGTTAGTTAAGCAGTACGTTTGCGGAATAACCATGAAAATAATATTGAATGCCATTCAGGTATTAAAAAGTGTCACCACTTCTCCCAGTGTTGTGGCTGCGCTGTCTTCTTTGAAAACAGCTGCGGTGATTCTTCCTGTTTTTTCCACAGTTATTATTTCTAGTAATATACCAATCACGGATACGGGTCTGATTACGGAGTTAGAAAGTACATTAACCAGCGATAACCCACACCAACAAAATGTATCGACCAGCGGATTTTGGTCTGATTATTTTAAAAATTCAGGATTAACCACCTATCCCAATAGTTCAGTGGCAATGTATGCTTCATCAAATTCAGGGGAAAACTTTTTTTCTTCCTCAGTCAATTCGAGCGTACCATCCTCTCAGCACACAAATATGAAACCAAGCAAGTCAGTTAACGTGAGTGACCAGGTTTCACCCCCTCATCTTGCGTCGCAATTGATAAAAAATGAAATGCTTCAGGAAAGTGAGTTGATCCAATTTGATCCAAAAGATATTGCGGTTAGCTTGGAAAGCCAGGCGATCACTCATAGTAAGCTGGCAAGTACAGCAAATGAGGCAATGGAGCCTGAAGTGGAAAATGAACCGGTAAGTGTTTTAAATGTAACAAGTGTCTCAGAAGACATAGGCAGTACGCCGGAAGATGAACTAACTTTGACTTTCAGTAATATTATTGAGGCGGGACTGGGGAGTAACGCTATCAGTGACGTTTATGTTGATAACTTTGGGACCATCTATGCCGCTACCACCAATGGCCTTGGAATATCGTACGATGATGGTATAAGTTTTAGCAATAAAAATGAAAGTGATGGTTTGGGAGACGTAAAAATTACTTGCATATTTGTAGATAGTCTATCCCGGATTTATGCTTGTAATAAATTTGGCCTTTCCTTGTCTATAGATGCTGGAGATAGTTTTACTAATATGGATGACAGTAATGGACTGGGGGATAAAGAGGTGAATGATGTTTTTGTGGATGATGCCGGTGTCATTTATGCGGCTACCAAAAAAGGCTTGTCTATTTCAACTGATAATGGGGTGAGTTTTGTTAATAAAAATGAAGCGGATGGATTGGGTGATAAGATTGTAAAGGGAATATTTGTTCATGCTGGCGTTGTTTATGCTGCTACTGCAAAGGGCCTTTCCATCTCATATGATGGTGGAGAGAGCTTTGTTAACAAGGATAGTGGTGATGGTTTGGGGAGTGATGATTCCGCTCAGGTTTATGTGGATGGATTCGATAATATTTATGCTGCTACTGCGGGTGGACTATCTATTTCTACTGATTATGGTGTGAGTTTTGTTAATAAAACCGAGGCTGAGGGAATGGGGGATTCACAGGTTAATGGGGTTTATGTTTATAATAATGTGATTTATGTTGCTACAAGTGAAGGCTTGTCGGTTTCAGTTAATGGTGGGGTTAGTTTTAGAAATTATAATGAAACCCAAGGATTAGGAGATCAGGAAACTCAGAGTGTGTTTGTCGATTTACAAGAGAAAGTATGGGTGGCAACCCGAAATGGTCTTTCTGTTTCAAGGGATTAAGCGTAGAGGTAACTCTATAACGAACCTGGTATTGGGACTTTTATTGTCAATATATAGTCGGCCGTGATGTTTATCAATTATGCCTTTGGAAATCGCCAGACCCAGTCCGGTTCCTTGCCCGGCCTTTTTGGTAGTGAAAAAGGGGTTAAAAATATTGGTTTGAATTTCAAGAGGGATACCTGTTCCGCTGTCGGTTAATTTTAGCATAAGTGATTGATCATTTTTATCAATTTCAATTTCTATCCATTTTTCATTTAGATCCCTGATAGCATCAATAGAGTTTTTAATTAAATTGACCAGTACTTGTGAAATTTGGGAGGGGATACAGTCTATCTCCAGGACCATTGCTTCCTTGATAGTGACATTCACATTTTCTTTTAAGATTTTGTAATGGGAAAATTCCAGAGTGTCGTCAATAATTTCCTTGATATTACATCGCTGAAAAGGATCACTGGAGGTGTCCCGGGAGTGCATCTTGACTCCGTTAATGATTTTGCCAATGCGAGTAATGGTATCATTTATTTTTTGGGCAGAATCTATCAAGGATTCGTGGTTTATTGATTCAGATGTCGCATGAAGCTTTATCATTTCTGCATGTATTTTAAGCACACTTAAGGGGTTATTGATTTCGTGGGCAATACATGCGGCCATGACTCCCAGGGAGGACATCTTAGATGTTTCTTGCAAACTTTTTTGTTGGTCGGAAATCAAATTCAATGCCTTAATTTGTTCTGTTAAATCGACAAAGGAAATAAGTACTGATTCAAATTCATTTTTATTGCTTTTATATACCGGATGTATGTTGAGGGAGAGCCAAAGAAAATTTAAATTGATAAAACATCCTACGGTCTGTTTATGAATCTCCTGTCCCTCCAGTCCATTTAATAAAGGATTATCGTTTTTTGTGTAAGTGATGCCATATTTATCAAAAAGTTGGGGAAATAAATCCTGAATCTTTTGGTGAGTTAGAGCTGCTTGTTTTTGTTTTAAAATAGCTTGGGCACTCCGGTTAATGGAAATGATTTCTCCATTTCGCTGGCAATGGATTACACTGTCTGTTAGGGATTTAAATAATGATTCTTGAAGCAGAGATTTGTTTTGATACTGGGTTTGAATTTTTTCTTTCATGGTGGCCATTATTAATAGCGCCAGGATGAAAATGGCCAAAAGTATCAATGAATACTTTAATGTGTGATTACTGGTTTCCTGGGCTTTTAAAAGGGATAAAGTATTTTTTATAATGGCATCCCATGTTGCCTGTTCATTTTTTACCAGCCGTGAATGAAACGTCTCGATCTGATCAGATAATTCGGCAATCTTTTTTTGAGTAATTTGATTGAAGTTGGTCTGTTGGAGCAGTTTGGTTTGTTTGATAACCTTTTCAAATTCATTGGTAAGTTGAGTATCAAAGGAGCTTTTCGAGTTATTTTTTATTTCGTTTGCTATTAGTGCGGCTGACTTTTCCAAAAGGTTGTCATCTCGCAATGTTATGGCCGCTAGAAAAAGTGAATGTCCTTGCCGGATGTTTTGTCCGGTTTCAAATAATTGTCGGGCCTTTAATTGCTCTTTGATGGTATTGTTGATGTATTCGACATTCTTTTTTGATAAATGGTGGTGGGAGTAAGCAAGTGCTAATACAAGGAATATCCCAGCGTAATACCATCGTTTGAAAAACCAATTCATGCAGATTCTTCTTGGAATTTATTGATAAAATATAAGTTTATGTTATTTTTTGAAATGATGAAAATGTTTTCTGCTAGTAAATGAAAGAAAAATTTTTGCCTGGATTAAATTTTTTTTAATTTAATCCAGGCCGGTTTAGTAATACTTTATAATTAGAGATCTCTGCAAAATTCCAGTTGGTCCAATCTTTCAAGAGTGGCATACAGGGATGCTTGATTACCAATTTTTACAACAAACGCCCTGGTAGATTTGCTTTCAAATATCTGAGAGCAAGCGTTGTCCTTAATCTCAGCGGCGGCTAATTTAGAGATTTGAATGACCTTGTCGGCGGAAAGCCTAGTCATAACATCATCTTCAGTCAACATAACTATAGCAAATGAATTTAGTGTGAAGGTTAAAGATAAAAGTGCAAATAATGTTTTCATGTTGGTGGCTCCTTGTAAAATTCAATCATGACCCATCTTAATTGGTAGGTGATGGTGATGTAGCACGGCCAAAATCGTCTCGACAAATAGCCTGTAAATTTTACTGCTTTAATGGGAGCAAGATATTGGCCCCTTTTCCACTACCGACTACTAAGGGAGTGACTCCATTCCATTTTTCAATTAGTTGAAGGTCAATAACTGCAGGATTTTCTCGGATAGACCGGCCCCGGATGGTAATAGCTTCAGCTTCGCCTTTTGCCCTGATGATGGCCGTGGTGGCTTCAATTTCTGCTTTTTGCTGGGTGAATTTGGCCTTGGCGGCTTCTTGTTCTTGCACCATTTTTTGTTCGATGGCACTTTCTAATTCTTTTGAGAGATTGATATTTTTAATAACCAGGTCTTCTAAAATTAAAATATTACCGATTTTTTTTCTAGCTATTTCCAGGGCCTTGGTTTTGATCTGTTCTCTTTTGGTGACGATACTTTCTGCACTTTCCAAGGCGACCGCTTCTTTGATGGCCTCTTGCACCCTTGGTTCAATCAAGGCTTCAAAAGCATTACCGGCATACTGACGGTAAAGAGTGACAACCGAGATTTCTGGAATTCGATACAGTGTAGCAATTGTTATATTTATTTGTTGAAGGTCAGACGAATAGCATTCGGCATTAAAATTTTGAGTGATTTGTTTAACAGGAATTTGAATTACTTTGGAAATAAGTGGTGGTTTAAAACCTAAACCTTCGTTTTTAAAATCAGTTGAAACTGAACCAAGCGTGACCATAACTCCGCGATGGCCTGGTTCCACAATATAGTAGGAGGTTAAAAAAGCAATCACCACTAGAAAAATTACAAAAAAAGATACGCCTTTGAAAAAAGGGTTGGAGGAAAATAAATTATTAATCATTTTTTCAAATTCGGTCATATGCTCTCCTTAATTAATTTTTAATGATTACATAGTCATTTTTAAACTCTAGAGTGTCAATGATAATACGAGGTGTTGCTTGGATACCAACCAGGCTATTTACAGGCGCCGTATTTATCTACCAGCTTTTTACCCATCAAGGCCGCTGCAACAGACAGTTCCTGCTGAGGTTTCGCCGCTGTTGCCACTTCTTGGTATTTTTGTTTCCTTTTGGCGTTAATATCATCGACATCTGCCTGGATAGCAGGATCAAGTGTTTTTAAATAGCCGGTGGGTTCTTCGCACACCTTATTTTGACTCCTGGCGGTCTCAAGGTCAAAAGCGAAAAGCGAAGAGGAAAAAAGTAAAAATAAAACGAGTAGAGAGGTTTTCATGCCTTGCTCCTAAATATTAAAAAATATCTTTCTGGTTTTTCATTAAGTTATCAAGTTGTTTATCCATCTGGATTTTAACATTGTGTTCGATATTGACATTAAGATTGATTTCGATGGGTTTGTCGGGAGCTTCAACTCTGACGGTTGGCGCACATGATGAAAGAATAAACATAAGGAGG
Organism: Bdellovibrionales bacterium RIFOXYC1_FULL_37_79; assembly: GCA_001770015.1. Lineage (GTDB taxonomy): Bacteria > Bdellovibrionota > Bacteriovoracia > Bacteriovoracales > Bacteriovoracaceae > XYC1-FULL-37-79. The sequence goes on along the minus strand of MEQB01000031.1, from coordinate 39,807 downwards.
AATAAATTAATTGTGATAACTTTCATTTTAATTTCCATCTTTTAAAAAAAGCTTTTCAATTTTTTCGGGTAGCTGTAAGGACGCTCCCTGACTTTGTAACATCTTAACAATATTGAAATTCAAAGTCATCTTAAAATCCAGCGGGCGTCCCTGATATTTATTTTGAATCATAGGGTTGGTGCCAAAAATTTTTATCTGAGACTTTATGTCAAGTTTATCGTTAGTAGATAAATCAAGGTTGATTTTGCTGTAATTTAAATTATCCAGATAGTCAGTGAGAATGTTGATGTATTGATTTTTACCCATGGCCTGTTTGGTTTCTGAGGTAAGTTGAAGCTTTAGATTGCCACTTCCTTCTGAATAAAGGTGACCATCAGTAATGAGGGGAAGAAAATGCTTGAATGTAATCGGGAGCTTTCCGCCAATTTTGCCAGTTCCTTTCAGATTCGGTTTATCCAGAAAGGCAAAGACCTGTGCGAGGTCAAGTGAGGAAAAACTAAGTTCGGTGGAAGTTAGGGTTTTTTTAAGGGGGGTAAAAACCATAGGAGTCAATTTAAATATACCTTCCCAAAGACTGAAACTTAACCGGCTTAAGTCAATCTGATTGTTGTGAAGTGCAAAACTGGTTTGAAAATTTCTAATAGGGATAGGTCCGTCCAGTATGGGGGCTTTGATCTCACCGCTGATCTCGGGTGGTGAAAAACTGCGAAGTTTTAATAATGTTTGGACACCTTGAAGGTTTATTTGATTATGCGCCAAAGAAAGATCAGTCAAACCAAGTGTTAAGAATGGTTTGGCAATATTATTCTTGATCTCAATTTTACCCTTGAGATCAAAATTGAAAATTAAAGATTTAAGTTCGGCAGGTTGACTGATTGGAAAAAAAAACCCAATGCTTGTTATATTATCAACCTTTGCCGGGGGGATAAGCAGGGTCAAACGCCCATTTTTTTTATCCAAGTCGTATTTACCCAGGATATTTAGTGTAAAAAGTTTATTTATTGGAGCTATATTGGCGTTAAATGAGATCAGTTGATTATCCAGATTGTAAGTGCTTTCCAGGTTTAAATTGCGGATACCAGATTTCTGGTCTTCCATCTGTTTGATGGTAAGTTTTCCTTGGTGTTGATTGTTAGGCAGATTAATAATATTGTTTATTATTAAAATATCTTTAAGGGTGTAGTGATTGAAGGATAATTTATCCAGGTTACAGGCGAATGTAAAATTCTTCTCATTTGGTGCGGTAGAATACTGAATATTATGTGCGATAATTTTAATTTTATCTGAAGCTTGGAGTTTGAGATAGGGTATGTGAATTTTTTCGGTTTGGTTAGAAAAAAAACTTTTGAGTGTGAAATCAGCAGTGACCGAATTTTTCATCAGCCTTACCTGAAGATTAATTTCTTTGGCATTGGGATGGGATACATACTCCAGATCAAGGGTTGTCTCTAGAGGGGTATTACCGGTGTGCAAAGTATTTTTTAAATTTTTGATACCAATTCTTTCAAAGTTGATGTTTTTTAAAAACGGAAAAACCAAGGGAAGAGTGAGCGGTGTTGTCTGGTTGTGGTTTGCACTTTGGTGGGTATAGCAGCTATTAATATTTTCAGCCGATAATTCACCGTATTGATGGTTTAGGAGTTTACTAATAGAAAAGTTATGGTTGATCTTTTGAATTTTTAAGCAGTATTTGTCCCATGTGAGATTTTCAATGATAAGATGATGCAGGGAAATTTTTTTGATTTTAAAATCGAGTTGGTTGATCCCCCTTCGCTTTAAGTTTGTCTTAATGACATGCTCTGAAATGGTGTTCAAATTAATGAAAATTAATGCCCATATCCCGGCTATTAGCAGGAGGAGAAAGAGTAATATTTTTTTACCAAGAGTAAGCATGTTATTGTTATATATTGTTGTATAAAATACGTCTATATGCTACTTGCTTTGATAGATATTTGCATTTTTATGCAAATATCTCTTGCAACGTTTGCAAAAATATGCAAATATACTATTTATGAAAAAGAAGTCCTCCTTTGATTTGGATAAATACATTTCTCTTTTTAAAGCGCTTGGAGATGCAAACCGGATGGCGATTTTTAATCGCATTTGCTGTTGCTCCTTTGAAGGAGAGGAGCAGTCTAATGTAAAAGGGGTATCTACCTGTTGCGATTTGGATTTGTCAGTTGTTTCTCGTCATCTTTCTATTTTGAAAGAAGCAGGGGTGCTTAGTGCACGTAAAGAAGGTAAAGAAGTGTTTTATTCCATTAATACCAAAGAGCTTGCGACTCATTTGCGTAAACTGGCGGACTATCTAGATTCATGTAATTGTACCTTAACCAAGGAGTGAAACTATGACTGACCAACAAGATGATAAGTGCTGCTGTGGAGAAGAAAAAAAAGAAGATACCATACCAGAAGAATGCTGCAACGATGTTCAGTGTTGTTGTCTGTCTAAAAAAGAGGTGGGATCCCTTTTTAGAAAGGTCGCTGATTTTTTTGATCGTAAAAAGTAATGTTAGTCCCCGCACTTAAATAAGTTGCGGGGATTTTTTCAAAAAGTGATGGCGGCCGGCAACGGGATAGGGGAAACGGAAAGACAGGAGAATCGTCGTGGATACAATAAAGAAAAGATGTCAGTGGGTCGGAAGCGATCCCTTGATGATTGATTATCACGATCATGAGTGGGGGGTCCCCACTTTGGATGATTATAAATTGTTTGAATTTTTAGTTCTTGAAAGTGCACAAGCGGGACTTAGCTGGTCCATTGTTCTTAATAAAAGAGAAAATTACCGAAAAGCTTTTAGCGATTTCAATCCGGAAAAAGTGGCGAGGTTTTCAAAGAGTAAGGTAGAGAGTTTGCTTAACAATCCGGGAATTATTAGGAACAGATTAAAAATTGAAGCGGCAATTAATAATGCTAAATTATTTTTAAAAATTCAAAAAGAATTTGGTAGCTTTGCTTCATATAGCTGGCAATTTGTGGGGGGCAGACCAATTATCAACGAGTGGAAAACTTTAAAAAATATACCCGCAAAAACTTGTGAATCGGACGCTTTTAGCGCAGATCTTAAGAAAAGAGGATTTAAATTTCTAGGGTCAACTATTATTTATGCTCATATGCAGGCAGTGGGAATGGTGAATGATCATATGAAAGATTGTTTTAGATATAACGAAATTAAAAATTGTGCTTAATTTCTGTGTTCGTGATGCCCATGCCCACTACAGGCCATGTGGGACGCCATTTCCTGTAACTTATTATTTTTAACAGCATTAACAGTTTCCTGGATGGTGGCATATTCGGTCTTATAAACTTTAATATTGGCAGCTTGTAATTTATTAAGTGCTCCCATACCGATTCCTCCGACCACAATACCGTCAAATTTTTCGCTAGCAAGGACTGCCAGCGGTTGACACATTCCATGGGCGTGATGTTGGTTGGTGTTGGTTATTGATTTACATGCCAGCGAATCAGTATCAACGAGCATGAAGAAGGCAGCTGAGCCAAAGTGTTCGCATACGGTGCTGTTAATTCCATTGTTTTCATTTACAGGAATACAAATTTTCATAAAATATTTCTCCAGTGATGTAATGGTATCTTGGTCATCATATAGGAAAGTTTGGAATGTGCCAAATTTATAAATTGACCAACCCTGGAGATTAAGCTTTTAGCAAACGTTTACTTGACCATTTTATCCCAAGCGCACCAAGTGGTGCAGTAACAATGATACTTAGCACGGAAATGGCCAGAATCATATCACCATGAGGGATGCCGAGGGACAAAGGGATTGCTCCCAGTGCTGCTTGAATGGTGGCTTTGGGAGTGAAAGCAATAACGCAAAAGGTATTTTCTGTGCAATTTAATTTTTGTCCACGCAAAGATAATAAAATTCCAAGTGAGCGACCAACTAATCCAAGACAAATAAGAAGTAAGCCAAAAGACCAAACACCAAGAAGAGAATTAAGGTTTAGTTGGGCACCGACCAGTACAAATAAAATAATCTCGGCAATTACCCAGACTTTGTTAAATTTCAAAGACAATCGATGGGCCAAAATCTCATATTTTTCAAGAATAATAAATCCCATGGCCATGATTGCAATGAGACCTGACGTAGGAACGGGAATGATGGTTTCAATCTTAAAAAGTACAATCGCAATGGCCAAAAAAACAATAACCTTCTTGGTATCTCGTACATGATATTTTTTGAAAAATTTGATAAATAAATATCCAAGCATAATTCCAAGGATGGCTCCAAGCAATATTCCCAAAGGTATCTTCAAAAGGAGAATGCTAATATGTTCATTCTGGTTCAGGTATAATTGAATGAGGGCATTAAATATGGTGATCACAAAAATATTGTCGAGAGCCGCCCCCGCTAACAGAATGGTGGGAATATGTTTCTGACTTCCATTTATTTTTTCCTTGAGATCCATCATGTGAGGTACCACAATAGCTGGAGAAACCGAAGAAATAATTAGTCCCATTATTAGGGCCACTAAGGGTGTCAGGTGAAGAAAATAAACAGCCAACAAGGCGATACAACTTGCTTCAATTACGACGGGAATGATTCCCATTTTAATTGCTACGGGACCGATGAGATACATTTCAGATCTTTTAAGACTAAAGCTGACTCGAATCAGGATAACGATTAGTGCGATTGATCTTAAGTCAGTAGAGAATTTGAGAACATCTGGCAGGATAAAATTGAAACCACTAGGTCCAAGTAATATTCCCGCCAGGATCATTCCGATGATCCCTGGAATTTTAATTAATTCAAAAAGCATGTAAAAAATGAGTGCCACGGTGGCAACCAACGCAATATTAAAGAGCATGTCGGTATCCTTTCAAAATCATGATGATGATAAATGTTACCATTAATTGTATAAAATGTAGCCTGGAAAGTTTCTTGAGACCATCGAATCTCTTGGTGCAAAAATTTACCTGACTGGCATTGGGCTTTTTTAAATTGAATTAGTTAGGTCGTTTTGAAGGATGACGGTTATGCAATTGTCATAATAATCCTCCAACATTCTTCTTAATAAAAAAGGAACAACCTTGGGACATTTAGATAATAACAAACTCCTGGATAAAATATGCGAACGCCTTTGGATTGCCAGCGGTAGTTTAAAGGGAATTGGAAGTTTGTTTACGCAAGATCAGAAGGAAATTTGTCTTGATAGTGATGAGTTTTATGGTATTGGACAGTTGCTAAAAACAATTTCAGAGGAACTGTCCATCTTAGAGGATTTGATAAGATCAGGTTGTGATTCGATGGCCAATAAACGTAACGGTCTGGAAGAAGAAGATGAAGATGAGAAAGAAGAAGATGACGATGATGGCGAAAATATGCATCCAGAATGCAATCTCCCGTTGCCTGATGATGAACTTTTTCTAGGCCAGATAATATCTATCCTGAAAAAAGAGTTGATTAAAAACAAGACTAAAAGACTCAAACTGCCCAAGAAAAAAACAAGTAATTGATCATGTCGTGCTTTCAAATATGTATTTAAAAAAAATTGAGGCCTTGCTTATTATTTTTTACTTGGTTTTAAGCCGAAGGGAATTGAGTACTACCGAAACAGAACTAAATGCCATCGCCGCCCCAGCAATCATTGGATTGATTTGAAATTGAAATAAAGGATAGAAAAGTCCAGCAGCAACTGGAATTGCCAGGATGTTGTATATGAAGGCCCAAAATAGGTTTTGCTTGATGGTAGCAACTGTGTGTTTAGATAATTCAATTGCTTTTGGAATTTTCCGTAGGTCAGAGGATAGAAGGGTTATCTGGGCCACATCAATTGCAATGTCTGATCCCTTGCCCATGGCAATGCTGACATCCGCTTTGGCAAGTGCTTGAGAGTCATTGATACCATCTCCTACCATGGCCACAATCTTATTTTGTGATTTAAGTTCCTTGATGAATTCATATTTATCGTTTGGAAATGCCTCTGCTTTAAAATCTTCTATTCCCAGATAAGCGGCTACTTTTTGGGCAACATAGTATCCATCCCCAGTAAGCAGGTACGGTGTTATTTTCATCTCTTTTATTTTTTCGATTGCATTTTTGGCGGAGTCTTTGATTTGGTCGGCAATTGAAAAAACCGCCAGCAGCCTAGTGGTATCAGTAAAGTAAACGAGAGTATTGGCCTCAGCTTCTAGGGTCTTTATTTCATTTAGTATGCGCTCACTAATGGTGATATTTTTAGAGTTAATAATTTTCTTGTTCCCAATTATGTACTGTTGCCCCTGAACATTTGCCGATACTCCAAGTCCAGGGAGGTTGTTGAAATCGGTGAGAGCGGTTGCTTTTATATCATCTTTATCAAAGTGTTTGGTAATTGCACTCGCCAAAGGATGCTCTGATAGTTTTTCTATGGAATAAATGATGAATGAATATTTTTTTTCCTCATCAGTATTCCATATTATTTTTGATACTTCTGGTTTACCAACGGTAAGGGTCCCCGTTTTGTCGAAAATGATAGTATCAACTTTTTGAATTAATTCCAACCCTTCCGCATTTTTGATCAGAATTCCTTGCTCAGCACCTTTTCCGATTCCAACCATTATGGCGGTGGGAGTGGCAAGTCCCAAGGCACACGGACAAGCGATGATTAAAACCGTTACCATGGCAAGTAGACCTTGAGTCAAGGCCTGTTCTTGTCCCAGCACAAGCCAAAGCACCAGGGTTATGATGGAGATCCCCATAATAGTGGGGACAAATATGGAGGCAATCTTGTCAACCAGACGTTGTACGGGAGCTTTACTTGACTGGGCCTCTTGCACCAGTTTGATGATTTTACCCAATACAGTATGTTCTCCAATTTCATTGACTTCAAATATAAAACTGCCGTTTTGATTTAGGGTTCCGGCATAAATTTTAGCACCTAACTTTTTTTTAACCGGAACAGCTTCACCACTGATCATGCTTTCATCAATATAAGATTCGCCAGACTTTACGGTTCCATCCAGTGGGATTCTTTCCCCTGGTCTTATTATTAAAATATCGCCGACAATTATTTCGTTTAGATTGACAACTTCTTGGTGATCTTTTGAAATTTTGGTTACCGTGGAAGGAGTGAGATTCATCAGTTTTTTTATGGCCGAAGTAGTGTGGGATTTTGCATTTTCTTCCAGGGTTCGTCCTAGTAGAATAAAAGTTATGATAACTACCGCTGCTTCAAAATAGACGTGCGGGGTTAATCCACGCCCTAAAAGAAATTCAGGATAGATGGTATTAAAGGTGCTGTATAAAAAGGCGATGCCAGTACTTAATGCCACCAGTGAATCCATATTTGCGCTCAGATGAACTGTTTGTTTGAAGGCGTTGATAAAAAATGATCGACCGAAGATGAATAGTACAACACTGGCAAGAATGAGTTGAATCCAGTTTGAGTAAGGAATTGAATCGTGAAAGAACATACTTAATATGACAATAGGAATGGAAAGAATCATTGAAAAGAGGGTATTGCTTTTTAGTCCCTTAATATATTTTTTAGAAATTTCCTCCTCATCTTTAGTACTGTTTTGGGTTTGATTGTGAATTTCATAACCCCAGGCTTTGACCAATTTTTTGATGTCTTTTTCTGCTATTTTTTTAGCGTCAAATTCAATGGATGCCAATTTGATGGGGAAGTTGACCTCGGCTTTTATTATACCTGAGGTGCTATTTAATTTTTTTTCAATATTTGCTGCGCATGAGGCACAACTCATGCCTGCGACGGTATATTTTTCGGTGGTATTTAATGTGATCTGTGATTGCATATTACCTCCCTTCTCTTACTACCATAGTTTATCAAAAAGTGAATGAGAACCGTTATACAATTATTGAACTGATTTGCATAATTATCAGGGAGCCATTTGTTCCATCGAAAGCAATCCTTAATCAAAATCAAGGCATAACTTACAAGTTTTTCAATCTTCTTAGTGACTATTTTGTGGTATTGATTACACCCAATGTTTTTGATATAAATTTTCAAAGAAATAAGGTTGGTTACTCAAATGCATTTTGCTGTGTCAGGTATCAAATGATTATAGAGAGCTAGAAAATAATGAAAAGTATTCTTTTTAGGCCAATAAATATTGAAAATAAGGATGAGCAAAATTTAGTTAGAGAATTTCTCGCAGATACTAAGGGGATTGGCGGGATGAAGCTGGAGGATGAGGAGTTTGACGCCTACCGCACGGCAATTAAAGTGCGGCAAGAAATAAGTCCTGATTTTTCGGTCTTTGCTTTTTTGGATCAAAAAATTATTGGTTTCTTAGACGTATTTCCTCGAAAAGGTTATCCGGCAGTTGGCTTTGTCACCTTTATCTATCTTTTGCCGGTTTTTCGCAGACAAGGTCTTGGGAAAAAATTAGAAAAGTATGCACTGGATTTATTGAAGAAATATAAGTGTTCACACTTTGAGCTTAATGTTTTTTCAAAGAATCTAAATGCTTTAAAATTTTATGAAAAGCATGATTGGAAAATAATTTCACAAAAAGATGGTTTTTATAGAATGAAAAAAGAACCAGGAATAACTCAATAAGGATTTAGAGTTTAATGATTTATTTTCTCAAAATTTCTCTTGTTGATTATTTCAATTTTTAGTGAAATAATGGTTTATATGTTGAACTTCAGCACATCACTTATTTTTTCTTTTCCAACATCACAGTATTGTGATTGCGATGATTCGATTATAAATGAGGTCATGCTTGGGTGTGCATAAAATTAAAAAATAACATCACTAAGTAAAGGCCTCGAATAATCGAGGCTTTTTTGCTTTTGGGAGGGTAAAATGAAAGAGAATGAGAAAATAAGTGCGACAGGAATTATCTATCGCATCAAGCAGTTGAAAGGCTTTTCATTTTTGCATATCATTCTCGATGGAAAAATCATTCAGGCTATTTTAGAAGGAGAACTTCCTGAAAAAGTGAGAGAGCAATCGGCAGTTTTTTTTACAGGTATATTTCAAAAAGCTCAGATTAAGGATAAATTGATTTTTTCAAATGATTTAGAGCTTAAACTGACAACCTTGCAGGTGATGTCCACTCCGTCAGAATCATTTCCTTTTGATATTACTAAAAAAGATTTGAACATTGGTAACAATGTCCTTTTTGATATGCGTGCCCTTTCCATGAGACATCCTAAAATTAAGGCCATCTTTAAAATTCAAGAGGCAATAGTTATCGGTTTTCGTTCTTATCTTCAAAATAATGGCTTTACGGAGATACGAACTCCTAAGATTGTGAAAGCTGGAGCAGAAGGTGGCGCAAATATCTTTGAACTTAATTATTTTGGTTCGAAAGCCTATCTTGCTCAAAGTCCTCAATTTTATAAAGAATTTTGTTGTGGTGTATTTCAAAAAGTTTTTGAGATAGGCCCGGTCTTTCGTGCTGAAAAGCATAATACTAATCGTCACATCAATGAATATACCTCTATGGATATGGAAATGGGACCGATTAGAAGTTTCTATGAAATCATGAAAACCGAAGAAGAAATTTTAAAAGAAATAATATGGACAATCGGGTCCCGTTGCTCATATGAACTTGATCTTTTACAAATAACTTTGCCGGTAATTAATAAAATTCCTATGTTAGTATTTTCTGAAGCAAAAGAATTGGTTTTTAAGGAGTGCGGGATAGATGAAAGAAAAGAGCTTGACCTTTCGCCTATTGAGGAAATTAAAATATGTGAACTCATTAAGGAGAAAACTGGTTCCGAATTTGTTTTTGTCACTCATTACCCTACAGCGAAAAGACCATTTTATGCGAAGGAAAATCCAAATAATAGAGAAGAAACGGAAAGTTTTGACTTATTATTTAGAGGGATGGAGGTGACGACAGGTGGACAGCGTATACATGAGTACCAGGAACTTTTAGAAAAAATGAAACACCGTGAAATGAACGTTGAAGAGTTTGCTTTTTATTCTGAAGCCCATAAATACGGTTTACCACCACATGGCGGTTTGGGTTTAGGTCTTGAACGTTTTACGCAAAAAATTATTGGCCTTAATAACATTAAGGAAGCGACAATGTTTCCAAGAGATGTGACGAGATTGTTCCCATAAAATTGTAGGAGATTGCATGTCAGAAACACTTGAACTTTATAATACCATTGAACGCAAGATTGTTCCTTTTATTCCCCTAAGTAATCAACTGGTCAAAATATATGCGTGTGGCCCCACTGTTTATAATTACGCACATATCGGTAATTTGCGAACGTACATCAATCAAGACCTTTTGGTGCGGGCCCTAAAATTTAATGGTTTTAAAATCAAACATGTGATCAATATAACGGATGTTGGTCATCTCACGAGCGATGAAGACTCTGGTGATGATAAGATGGAGTTAAGCGCAGCCAAAGAAGGAGCAACAATTTGGGAGGTTGCCCAAAAGTACACCGATGCCTTTATGAATGATTTCCAAGAACTCAATATTACTAAGCCTACGCTTTGGAGTAAGGCCACAGATCATATTGATGAACAGATTGAACTTGTGAAGCGGTTAGAAGAGGCAGGACTTGCTTATAAAATTGAAAATGATGGCATCTATTACGATACTTTCAAATTTAAAGATTACAACAGGCTTGGAGGACAAAATTTAGAAGAGTTAAAAGCCGGGGCACGAATAAATTTTACTGAAGGTAAAAAGAATATTAGTGACTTTGCTCTCTGGAAAGTGTCACCTCAAAACAAAAAACGTCTTATGCAATGGCCTTCTCCTTGGGGAATGGGATTTCCCGGGTGGCATATTGAGTGTAGTGCGATGGCTTTGAAACACTTGGGTGAAGAAATTGATATTCATTGCGGAGGAGTTGATCATATTAAAATACATCATAGCAATGAGATTGCGCAGGTTGAACCTCTGACAAAAAAAAGGTGGGTCCGTTATTGGATGCACTCAGAGTTTTTAATCGATCAATCCGGAAAGATGAGTAAGTCAACAGGGGAATTTCTGACTCTTTCGCTGCTTAAATCAAAAGGTTATTTACCCTTGGCCTATCGTTTTTATTGTCTGGGTTCCCATTACCGGAGTAAATTAAATTTTTCTTATGAGTCACTTGATGCTGCCCAACAGGGTTATATTGGGTTGATTGCAAAATTAAGGAGATTAATGGCCGAATCAAAAGATTTGCAAGTTGAAAATGAAAAGCTGATAGCGATTAGGGGTAAAATCAAAAAAATTATCAACAATGATCTAAACTCCTCAGAGACACTGGCCTATCTTTTTACGCTTCTTAAAGATTATTCAGTTAATGCCTCAACCAAAATTGCATCGCTTGATGTATTTGATGCTCTCCTGGGACTTGATCTTGTGGAGAGTTTAAAAAAAATAGAGAAGATAGAGAAGGTTCCAGAAGAAGTGCGTCAGCTTGTTTTAGAGAGGTCCAAGGCCAAAAGTGAAAAAAATTTCGTACGAGCAGATAGTATTCGGTTAAAGATCAAAGAGCTTGGATATTTAATTGAAGATAGGAAAGAGGGGATAAAAATTAAGAAAGGTTAATTGGTGGTAAGTATTGGATGAATGATTTGGTAGTCATTGCCCCAAAATTAAGGGAGAAGTTTTTACTCCTCCCTTATGCAATGTCTGAATAGATACTCATACAGGATCTTATTCTTTCGCAATACATCTTGTACTTCTTTAAACCACTATTCAATTAATGTAAAATCAATATTGACGTCTTTGTCATCATTATTCTTGATGTCATAATGAAATGAAGTTAAAGAATATTGAATCCTATAAGTCCCGTAGTCATTGTTGAGAAAATCATTCTCCTGATTAAAATCATTTAAACATCCAGGTTTAAATCCATTCGAAACATTTCCCACGTAGATTACTGGAATCATTTTACATCTTAAAGTTGTCAAATCCAAAAAGTTCCCTGCAATATTAGAATCATTTGCCTGCGTAAGACTCATTTGGTAGGCATTTCTCCCGAGAGTATCTTTGGTATTTGCCCGAAATGGTCTATCGGACCAAAAAATATTCATGCTTTCAATTTTCCATCCACACAAACCATGTTTTTCTTTCTTATATTTTATTTCTAAAGAATATCGCCCCTTTTCATCAATTGTAGGATAAAAGGTATCCCCAAAAGAATTTCCATCTCTGTATATGTTTAGGGATGGCACATATTCACCATCAGTATTTAATTCGGTTTTACCACAACCTGGAATGAATTTATTTTTAGCACTATAACTAACATGTGCATAAAGGAAAATGTTTTTTTTAATATTACCGGTTAACTTTAATGTGGTTACACCCGCTCCAAAAATATTTGAAGACAATGTAATTAATAATGCAATTGTTAAAATTTTAAAACCGTTTTTCATAATACACCTCGTAGTTTAATTGTTAATTGAACCATTCTATATGAACGTGTTCATTTTTATGAGTGGTTTGTACACTGGTTTTTTGAGGAGGTCAACATGTTTATTGAACGTGTTCATTTTTACATGCAAATCATCTTCTTGTAATTTCACGCGGTTATGCTCAGCAATTTTTAAAATAATTGGGGGACGATTAAAAATATCGAAATTATCTTTTTGAAAATATCAATATCCAAGATTAGTGAAGTAAAATTTCTTGTAAAGTTGATCCTTACAAAGACTTTTTTTCAAACTTGTGTAAAGAAAAACTTTTAGATGAAAATGGTAAGCATATTTTTAACTTTTCTGTAAATTTTATTACTGGTAAGATATTTGGGCAACTTCTTCTCTAATTTCATCTTCAGTTTCCTCTTGTCCAAAAGTTTTTTTGATAACGTCATCGGTAACGTCATTTAAGTGGCTGCGAAGTATCTTGCACATTTCAAGATATTGTGGCCAAAGGATTTTATTAACAAAAGAGTGAGTAGTTAGAACCATTACAGTGGTATATCGTTGTCCTTTATAGCGATATGATGTCAGATTATATTTAGTTAATAATGCTTTGAATAATTTTTTTTCAAAATGGTTTCCAAATTTAAAACTCCACTCGGTGGCGGGCTCTTCTTTTTTATAGTTGTCCAGCCTGTTTTGAATATTGGCCATCGCAATTGCCGCAGCTGTCTTTTCTCCTAGGGTCGTAGCTCCAAGAAACAGAGCTTCTATTTTTTGAAATTTGTCGATAAGTCCTGATTCACTTAACATAAGGTTTCCTTTTATTTGTTAACAATTTTTTAGAAAAGCCTTTTTAGCAGTTTTTGCATAAAAAAAAAAGAGGTAATGAGTTCAATAATGTTTTGGATAGTTTTTATTTGTCACATGTGAGGCATTGAAAGTTTTTAAACTCTCAATGCCTGCCAAGGATTTTGCTCATAAATTTTCGAGCTTTATATCTTTTTTCATAATTAGTTACTCAACGAGGTGGTTTAGGCTGTAATTTTGGTACTACATGATTGCTGCCTTGTTTTGATCTCACTAATTGTGATATTAGATTGTTTTGTTTATAGTAAATGGAGTCGCTTGATACGGAGATGCTTATCCGGCCCCTGATTGGCGAAAGCAGTGGGTAACAAAATATTAATGGAAGTATTGATTCTTTTGTGGAGGTAACCCAATTTTTTTGCCCTCTTAAAAAAGAGGGCGGAAAAAATATCACTGATTATTCAAATGTTTTTTAAATTCTTCGTTACCATCGATGGTTTTATCAATCAGTTTCAGGTGATTAATTTTAAAATCGGACAAATCAACATTTTTAAGCGTACAGCCACTTATTTGAAAGTGATCCATCTTGCAATCGGAAAAATGAACATTTTCAAAGGAGGTGTCGCTAAATTGTGCAAGGTTAATCGAGACATCACAAAATTCAGATCGATCAAATTTAGTATTTGTAATTGATCCGGCATTAAACGACATATCTTGTAAATTTGAACCGTTAAGCAAAGTCAATTGTTTGATACTGCATCCATTAAATTTCGTGTCACTGATATTTGATTTTTGCTCAAGACACAGTTTGGATATTTTACTTCCGTTTACTTTTACGTCTGAAATACTTGAATCAATCAGCGTCCATTCTTCCATCGAACTGCCATTAAACGAGATATCCGTTATCTGACTATTTTTCAGATCGAAATTTTTAAGATTTGAGGCTTGCACGGAATTATCACTAAAACCAGAGTTATAAAATTTCAAATCAGAAACATTGGACACATGAATTTTATTATCTTCAAAAGTAAAATTCTCGCCAGTAGGCTGATTAAATCTTGATAAATTTATTTCATTATCGTTGTCATCATTATGAATAAATTTACCTTTAGCACTGTTTAAAGCTCCCATTACTCCTTTCAATCCTTGATTAATAGCACCGCTTACATAACCCTCTACCGATTCCTCTAAAGATTTTTCCCAATCACTCTCCTTATTATCGAGTTTAGTTTCCTCTTTCTCATTTTTAGTTTCTTTTAAAGCACAAATTAGTTCTGCCATTTGCGCATCTGAAATTGTTCCTTCTTTGTTTAAAGCAATAATTTTTTCTATTTCTTCTTTCATCGTTTACTCCTTACTTTGTTTGATTTTTTTCAAGACATCCTGGTAGTCCATCTCACCTCGTTTCATCTTGTCCAAATCATCTAATAATGAGTTATGCGAATCACTTGTTCCCTTCTTTCTCACTTCATGTTCAACGTGCTCATTTCTTGCCAGTTTTGAGTCGTTTGAAAAATCCATAAGATTAAGGGCCTTTTTAAGTTTTGTTAAACTGGCCTTTACGGTGGGGTAGCTAACCCCCAAGGCCTTTTCCATGTCTCCAATCCTGCCTTCAAAGTGGATAAATATCCTTAAAAAGTGGAGCTCCTCCGGAGATAATGCATAAAATTCATTTAAAGCAAAATTTCCAGAAACAGTTAATTCGCAATGATCACAACTCAATGTTTTGGGCGTTAATGGTTTTTGGCAAGATGGACATTGGATGTTTGAATTAATTTTCTTCATATTTATGCAATTTAAATTAAAAATTTTAATATTACAATTAAAAAATTTAATAAATCACCAAAAACTTTTAACGCCCCAGGTCTTTTTTTTAAATCTCTCTAAATCTAAGCTTATTCCAGAGAACAATTGGCCTTAAATTTTTTGGCTGGGTATCAATTTATATTTGATCAGTTTTTTAGTAAGCTTATCGTTCCTTTTTGCACTCATGAAGAAAGTGTACTGGGACGAAGTGAGATGGATATCAAAAAGTTTTGTTCAGAGGTCACTGTTGTGAGTGGTCTCGTTATGCATGTAACCAGTACTTATTTGGTAAACCCCAAAGTCAAAGAATGAATTGAAAATTTATATATTATGGAGATTTTATGATTAAAGCAAAAGGTATAGCCGCATTTTCTTCCACTGAACCACTCGGTCCATTTTCTTTTGAACGAAGAGAGCCCAAAGAACACGATGTGGTGATTGAAATTAAATATTGTGGCATCTGTCACTCGGATATTCATAATGTTCGGTCTGAGTGGGGACCAGGGGGAATTTATCCAATGGTGCCTGGACATGAAATAGCGGGGGTGGTGGCTGCGGTAGGATCAAAAGTTAAAAAATTTAAAGCTGGAGATCATGCTGGAGTGGGGTGCTTTGTGGATTCTTGTCGTGAGTGTGATCATTGCAAGCAAGATCTTGATCAGTATTGCCTTGGAGGGAACACACTTACTTACAATAGTTACGAACGAGATGGTAAAACTCCCACTTATGGTGGTTATTCAAATGTGATTGTCGTGGATGAGAATTATACTTTAAAAATTCAAAAACAAGTTCCACTCGATAAGGCAGCTCCACTGCTTTGTGCAGGGATCACCCTCTATTCTCCTCTCATGCACTGGAATGCTGGTCCTGGCAAAAAAGTTGGTATCATGGGACTTGGAGGACTTGGCCACATGGGGGTTAAAATTGCAGTTGCGTTAGGAGCGGAAGTGACGGTGTTAAGCCACTCAGATCGAAAGCGTGAAGATGCTTTGAAAATGGGTGCCCATCATTTTATAACGACCAAAGATGAAAGTGCTTTTAAGGAACATGCGGGCACATTCGATTTAATTATCAATACGGTTTCTAGTCACGAACTTAAGATGGAGAGTTATTTCAACCTTCTTAGATTGGATGGAACACTTGTCTCAGTGGGAGCTCCAGAAAAACCACTTACCATACATCCTTTCCCGCTTATTATGATGCGTAGAAGTTATGCAGGCTCGGTCATTGGCTCTATTAAAGAGACTCAGGAGATGCTTGATTTCTGTGCTAAACATAACATTACTCCAGAAATAGAACTCATTACTCCTGATCAAGTGAATATGGCCTATGAACGAGTTGTAAAAAGTGATGTTCGTTATCGATTTGTTATAGATATGGAGCAGTTGTAATTTTTTATTGATGTCTATCTTTTCTACTTTAGACTACATTCAGGTAATGATTTAAGTGCATCTTCTAGGGAAACCAGGCGACTTGATCCGTAGGAAGTTTTCTTAAACACAACAGAAGAATCACCCTCTTCTTCTAGCCGCTGCTTAAGTATTACTTCTGTTTTTACCACTCGGCCAACAATCCTTTCATATCTCGCCTTTAATACAAATTCCTGATCTAGTGGGAAATCGGTTTGCTCAATTTTTTTAAAATCTGAGTTGTACACCTTCGTATCAAATGCTTTGGCGAGTATATTTTTATTCAAATCAATATATTTTTGATCCATATCAAGGGCAATATCACAATTTATAATTGCCTTAATAGTTTCACTACCAAATGAAGACATTGAAGCTAAAACAATCACACCTAATACAAGCATTTTCATTTTTCAAACTCCTTGGTAAGCATTCTCATTACTCGGTAACTCATTTATACCATGAATTGGCACACATAATTTATTAATCTTGCTTTGATTAAATAATGATTTAATTCATCTTCGGGTTCGTAGTAGCGGTATGTATTTTCTACACAGTATTTAGGTCAAAATATATTTTTTCTTGATTTTTGCAATATTCATTTTTGGTCTGTTTTCGTTGGTATCGAAATACACTTCATAGTGATTGATTCTCCATTCTCACATGCAAGGATATGCAAAGATGCCCCAAAATCCGATTATTTATGTCTTGCACTGAAAAGGAGTTATCAAGAGCGGTTGGAAAAATGGGGCAGAAGATTTTTATTTCGAAATTTTTTTCTTCAAAATCTCACTTAGAGTGTTAATAAAACTTGAAGTTATTTTCCTGACGTCAGGAAATTGACCGATGGATATTTCAAGACTGAAATAAATCAGGATTTAGAATTGTAGCTTGGGGTTAAAGTTATTATAATCTACAGAACAAAAGAGAAGAGAGATGAGTCAGCAAATTGAAGTTCAAGGTACTTTTATTTCTATCATGACCATTCGTGATGAGGATTATATTTCCTTAACAGATATGCTGAAGGCCAAAGACGGTGACTTTTTTATTTCTGACTGGCTTAGAAATAGAAATACTGTTGAGTTTTTAGGCATTTGGGAGCGTATTTATAATCCAGATTTTAATTATGGCGAATTCGCCATAATTAAAAGTCAGACGGGTTTAAATAACTATAAAATAAGTGTGAAGGAATGGGCAGAGAAGACTAACGCTATTGGCTTAAAAGCAACAGCTGGTCGCTATGGTGGAACCTACGCCCATAAAGATATCGCTTTTGAATTTGGCATGTGGATTAGTGCTGAGTTTAAGATTTATCTGATTAAAGAATTTCAGCGTTTGAAAAATGAAGAACAAAAATCGCTTGGTTGGGATGTAAAAAGAAATCTTACGAAAATTAATTATCGGATTCATACTGATGCGATTAAGCAAAATTTTATTCCTGTTGAGCTTCATAAAAAACAGATTAATCATATCTATGCAAGTGAAGCGGATGTTTTGAATATGGCACTATTTGGCATTACGGCTAGCGAGTGGCGAGTACAGAATCCAGATAAAAAAGGAAATATTCGTGACTACGCCGATGTTGCTCAACTTGTTTGCCTTGCAAACCTTGAAGCAATGAATGCATTGTTTATTAACGAAGGATATTCTCAATCTCAAAGATTAGAGAAATTAAATATGGTTGCAATTCAGCAAATGAAAATTTTGACAGAAGACTCGATTGTTAAAAAGCTTGAAAAGAATTCAGGAGAAGAGTGAATCTAATATCCAATCAGATACGCAATGTGCAGTGATCAAAGCGGCGAAGTTTTTTGTTTTGAAATAAACCCATCTGAAAGAGTATCCCACAACACCAACGGCGATTCGAATTTTTAAATGCATAGAGTGAGGCCATCATAATAAGGCATCGATACACAATTTCTTCCCAAGTGTTTGAGAATAAATTTCCTAAAACACTTCAAAAGTTCCTAGCGTAGGCTTTGATAATGACGTTGGCGTCAAGAATTACTAATCGTGATTTCATTATTAGAGACTTCTGCCAGACCAAAGTTTTTTAAATAATCAGCAAGTGCCGATAGTGATTGATTCAACATTTTTGCTAAATCCCTTCCGATAATATGGATCGATGCCATTCTCCAAAGAAGTGCTTCAAGTGAAACTTCAAATTGTCTGGCAATAGAGACAATACCGGCAGCGTTAGGTTTTGCAAGAGATCTGATTTCTCTTCTTAAAGACTCTGTAGAAACTAAAAGGCCTGCCGCAAAAGCATTTGCTAATTTTTCATTTAAATTTCTAAGAGTTTGATCGTCTATAATTTGCTTAATTAAACAATCATCCCAGGTAATAATATGGAATAATTCGTGAGCGATACCGAAATGCTGTCTCCATGCTGGTTCACAAGCGCTAATAAGAATACATAATCCGTATTCTGAAGCAGATGCCGCAGCAGAGCCGTTACCACCAAGCTCATTGAAGAAAAATTTGATACCATATTTCTCCTCAAGAATTTTTACAAGTGATGTCGCTGGATAATCTCCAACACCAAGTTGACCACGCACTTCTTCAGCAAGAGCGTAGGCATCCTTATATGAAAAAGTATTGAGGTCAATTGTTTTTCTTGGAAGAGCAGTGAAATGCGAGGAGTCGACAGAATTGAGAGTCTCAACCAATTTAAAATCTTTGCAGAGGCGAACAAACTCGGCTTCTATGTGTTCGTGATTTTCTGGTTTTTCTCGCCATAGGACAATCGGTTTTGCAGGGACAGTAGGAGTTACTATATTGTTAATATAATGATCAAAAAGAATAATAAAGTTGACATTTCACCGATTAATGTATAGTTTATTGTACATCAGATGATAATCGGAGATTTTTAAATGGGCAAATTACCAAGTACGTTAAAAATTCAAAGTAAAATTCATGTTTGTAGAGCAGAGAAGCGAATTACTCAACAAGAATTGGCAGATGCTGTGGGAGTTACAAGAGCGACAATCGTTTCCATTGAAAAAGGAAACTATAATCCCTCTTTAGAACTGTCCTTTAAGATCGCTCAGTATTTTGGAAAAAACATTCAGGATATTTTTTATGTGGAGGACATTAATGAATAATAAATTTGAGAAGTTTTTAAGAATTAATATGTGGATCAGTAAGTATCTTCTTTTTGCTTTGCCTACCGTGGTGGGAACAGTTATTTGGGCCCTCTTTGTTCCAGGAGGAGGTAATGAGCTGCATGGATTCAAGTCGATTCTTTGGGAAATTTTTGGCTGGCATTTCATGATATGGTTTGTCCTCCTTGTTTACTTTATTGTGTCGCTTTTTTGCTGGGGAGCGTTTCGAGAAAAAATATTAACGGTATTAACTTTTAGTAAAGAAAGAGATGAAAGAGAGTCTTACATTTCAGGAAGAGCATCTAGGGCCACCTTCTTTTCAACGTTAGCCGCTTTGATTTTACTATTTTTTCTTTCTGGATTACATCTTCATATTTATAAGAAACCAAAGGAAGAAATTATTGATGGAAAACGTGGAACCATAACGATTGGTTATAAATTTGAGTTTGTTAACTCAGCTCAAAAGAATAATACTGAGTCCACTCAAACCAAAAATGAAAATATTCTTACTGTAGATGGGATACCCCTTACGCAAGAGAGTATCATACTGTTTTTGATTCTTTATCATATTGCCAGTTACCATATTTTTTCGAGGAAGCGATTAAAAGAATAATAATTAGAAAATAATTTTTATCAACATGTTGAATGAATAGAAGGTTCTGACGAGAACTGAGGTGTTTTTTTGTAAATTTTTTAATAATACAATTACAAGGAGTAGGAAATGTTTAAGAAAATGACTGTTTTATTTGGAGCTTTGTTACTTTGTACCTCTTTGATGGCCCAAGTGAGGGACTCAATAAGAGCAACTGAGCTTGGTATTAATTTTTTAACCAAGATTCAAAAAGGAGAAATTCAAAATGTGACGATCGAATTTAGAGAAGGTGATCACTTGCCGATTAATATTCGGGCTGAAGGAGATCTTTTTGAATCAGTGGATAATAATTCAACCCTCATTGAAATTAAGAAAAATTTCTTTATAAGAATTTATGATAGTGAAGTAACAATGAGTTTTGATGGAGTGACTTTTAAGCCATTTAAGGAGACAGTTGGTGGTTCACTCTCTATTGGTGCATCCCCCGTGGGGAATGATACAAATAATTTTCCGGTTAGTGCAATTGGAGTGCTCTTTAAGGCATTTATTAAGTGATTTCATTTTCATTTTTGGAAGGAGAGTGTCAGCAGACGTTCTCCTTTCGTTTTTATATATTACAATGCTCTTGCGAATGAGCATCATACGTTTTTTTAGCGTGAATATGTCGGCCCTTGTGCATCTGTGTATTTTGCCCACTTCTTGTCCGGTATTCGAATTCGATTATCCGTCCTTAAAACAAAAATACATCCGCAAGGGATGAGTTGTTTCAAAGTTTGCAACAACTGAACTGTTGCGAAAAATGCAAGAGTTCGCCGCTTAGCAGTTGTAAAACCAAAGAAGAGCGACTTTATAGACGAAGACATGAACCATTTTCGTGACGTCACGAAAATGGTCATAAGTTAGGTATGGCACGAAAAATTGAGTGTATTTTAGGTTTATTTTCAATTGTATGTTCCGAGGAATTGGAACATAAATTTTCTTATTCGCAATGCGTTAGGTTGGCATTTGGGATTATTATTTAAAATTCTAGATTCAATTTGTTTAAATAGGAAGCAGGTTCTCGAAGATTGATAGTGTTTGTTGTTTGTTATTGATTGTTATTAGTTGTCATTGTTGTTAATCTTTTACTCATAAAAATAAACGGATATTAACTATGAATGATCGTTGGCTTTCTGTAGATGAAATTTCGGAATACCTAGGCGTTTCCAAGGAAACTATTTATCGCTGGCTCGATAAAAAGAAAATTCCTTCTCACAGAGTTGGGAAGTTTTGGCGTTTTAAAACCAGTGAAGTTGATAATTGGATTATTAATGGCTCAGCTGCTTCGGAAGCAATAGATAATAGGAAAGTTGAACTTGTTTCTGAAGCAAATCTTTAAAATTGTTTTTTGTCTAAACATTGGGAGGGGCGGTGTCTGTACTAACTATAAAAAAATTACTTGAAGAAGCTGCAATATTTGCAATTAGTGAATCAAAAGTCACCCACGAGCTTCTTTACGGTGTTACTGACGGAAAGGCCGTTGGAACTCATATTGAAAAATTATTTCGATCATCTCTTGAAACGAAATATGATTTTTCAGTTAAAGGAAATGTTGCTTCTGGATTGGATCTTCCGACTTTAAATGTTGATATAAAAACAACAAGTATTAGGCAGCCACAGTCTTCATGTCCATTTCGTTCGGCAAGACAAAAAATATTTGGCCTTGGGTATCACCTTTTAGTTTTCGTTTATGAAAAAAAAGACGATATAAAAACGAAAGCTGGGAGACTTAATTTTTTACATACTGTATTTGTACAACAAGAAAGAACAGCAGATTTCACTCTTACGAAATTGCTAAATGATGCAAAAAAGGCTGGGGCAAATAAAGAAGACATCGTCTCAATTTTAAATGATAGGAATCTTCCTGTAGATGAAATTGAGGTAGAAAAAATTGCGGAAGAGATTCTGCTGAAAAAATTAGATCAAGGATATTTAACTATCTCAAATGCTCTCCAGTGGAGACTTCAGTATCAAAGAGTGATTGATTTTGCAGGAAAAGAAAAAGGAATTTTAAAGGTTGGTTAGTTAAATGAGTAAGCAAAAAATTGCACATGGTGATTTCCAGACTCCATTAAGCCTTGCAGAATCTTGTTGTGTGATTCTAGGCAAGAAAATTGCCCCGCAGTATATCGTGGAACCTACATGTGGAGTCGGGGCGTTTATTGCCGCTGCAAGTTCATGTTTTGGGGATAAGCCCACTTATATTGGATTTGATATAAATCAGCAGTACATAGAATTAGCCAGAGAAACCTTGTCCAATAAAGTAAAAAAATTACAACTAGAGTGTGAAGATTTTTTTTCATCTGATTTTTATGAAAGTCTATTAAAAAAAGATGGGCCATTTCTTCTATTAGGAAATCCGCCTTGGGTGACTAGTTCAACGTTGGGGGCAATTAATTTTACAAATAATCCAGAAAAGAAAGCCCGATTTAAAAATGGGTTTGATAATATTTCTGGAAAAAGTAATTTTGATATTTCGGAATGGATGCTTGAGCAGTTAATTAGAAAATTTTCAGGAAAAAATGGAATAGCGGCGTTTATAATAAAGAGTTCTGTTGCGAGAAAATTATTCCAAACATTTTCCGCAGAAAAAAATATTGTTGCAAAATTTTATAGAATCAATGCACTAAAGGAATTTGGCGTAAGCGTAGATGCAGGTTTCTTTGTACTTGACCTTAATCAAATTAATGTCACTTCAAGCGAATTTATCGTGTATGGATCGTTGGAGAAAAACCAGGAGCCAGAAAAAATAATTGTTACAACTCATGGAAGGTTAAGTGATAAAAAAAGCCAGGACTCATCTTTTAAGAGGGTAGCCCCTCCAGTCGTTTGGCGTTCAGGCCTTAAGCATGATTGCTCTAAAGTTATGGAATTTATGGTTGGTGATGATGGAGCCTTGCTAAATGGGTTTGAGAAGAAAGTGGATATTGAAGCAGACTTACTTTATCCGTTGCTGAAGAGTTCAGATATAGCAAACGGTAGATTGCATCCTCGAAAAATGGTTCTTGTTACACAGAAATTAGTCGGGCAAGAAACAGATTCAATTTGTGGAATGTATCCAAAAACTTGGAAGTATTTGTTAGAGTATGGAGAGTATCTGGATGCAAGAAAAAGCTCTATCTATACAAAAGCCCCAAGATTTTCTATTTTTGGAATCGGTACTTATTCTTTCAAGCCCTGGAAGGTAGCAATTTCTGGGTTGTATAAAAAAATAAGTTTCCAATTAATAGGACCAGTGGACGGCAAGCCATGTATGTTAGATGATACTTGCTATTTTATTGCGTGTGACTCTGAGCTTGAAGCCAAAAGTATTTTAAAAGCTCTGAATAGTGAAGAATATTTGCAGACAATTGATTCAATAATTTTCTGGGACTCAAAGCGGCCAATTACCTCAAGTGTACTTAATTCAATTGACTACTCAAGTCATCCAAACATGATAATTGATGGTAGTTCAAATAAACAGTTGAGCTTGTGAGCGAATAATATTGAGCATTACTTGTTTAATAACAAAGAATTTAAGAGGAACTATCCATCGATATTTAATTGGATAGAACACTTATTTAGAGAGGATAAATGAACCAGCATTGGTTACTTGGGAGTGAAAATGAAATTTCTATTTATAATATTATTTGTGATGGTAACAGAAAGATTGAATACAATCGTTATAAAGAAATTTCTTGGATTTGGGTTAGGATAAAATAAAAATGGGGTCATTAATCTCCTCTATCCTAACGCTTTTTTCGCCAGAAAATATTTCAATGTTCTCATTAAAGGATTTAGTTATCATAAGATTGCAGATATTTTTAATATTCTCAAAATTCCTACCAAGACTAGAAAGGGCCAGTGGCATTCAAAATCGGTCTACAGCATTTTAAAGAACCATTGATGGGTGATCTTTTTACATAGTATGGAACTAAAGGAAAATTATAATAGTTTTAGAGAAAATATATTCTCTTCTTCAATTTTTTCCCAATCAGAAGCATCGTATGCAGCTTTCAAATGATCAATGATTTCTTCGTTAAAATAAGGGGGGATTCTCAATTCAAAATTTTGATTATTTTTTTTGAAGTGTTCTTTGATTACTTTCAAAAACAGGGATAGGTGATGAATAAATAGATCATCATTCTCATCCCCTTGCCTATCAGTTGAAGTTAGAGATAGGCAATAATAGGTTTCCCCGTCATTTAAGATATTGGTATAGGTTTCAATATCAATTGCTGAAAATCTAAGAAAGTGCGGATCGGTTGCTCTTGGAGTAATTTGTAATTTTCCTTCATGAAATTCGGGGCAATACTCTTCAAGTTGTCCGCCTTGCTGAAGTTTTTTAAATTGAACCAGACATGGATCTTCCCCGTGACTTTTATGGGTATCATGAGGACATGAGTTATCGTTAATCCATACGAAAAAAACTTTGTCTTTATCGGCGAAATTTTCAAAGAAAATGGTGAGTTGTTTATTCGTAGGGTGCTCTTGCCTGTAAGGGGCTAAATAGTCCCTTTTGAAGGAATTATCCTCAGGACTGGCCAAAACTCTATGTATGGCCTTTTCAATGTCTTTTTTCTCTATCTCCCTGAAATTACTATATTTTCTTATGAATTCTCGTGCTCTAATACCTCTTTTCATATAGTTAACCCTAATACGTAATTTTAACCATTTGTGTGATATTTAAATTTTTGTGCTGAAAAAATCTAAATATTATGTTAAAATAAGATAAATATGGCGTTTTAATTTAAATTAATCCAGATGGCTTCCGACAAGATAGGAGAAAGAGGTATCTTATGGAAACTCAAAATATTTTAACAAGAACTATCATAGATGAGTTGATGGATAGTTTGAAGTGCAAAAAGAAGATGGTTGCTTCTTTGTTAGGAGTGACTCCTACCACCTTATCAATGAATATTGAAAAACCTTTTTCTGAAGTTAAGACTAACAAGCTTGGTAAACGACTTCTCAGCTTGTTATACGTTGTTGAGGCCCTTTCAAAAGATCAGACTCTTTCTCCTGAAGTTATCCTTCATGTCCTCACTATTCCCCGATACAAAATGGCAGACGAAACGATGCTTGATGTTGTGTCTGCTATTCATTTGGGCAGTATTCAAAATGAATTTCTGATTGAAATTGCAGAAGCTGCAATAAAGAGTCTTAGAGAAAAATATCAGAAAGATAAAACGCCATCCAAAAAAGGTCTGTATTCACAGGCGATGAGTGCTTAATTTGTAGATTTATCATTGCTGAATGGTTTCTTGTTTTGATATTACAATTTGTGATATCAAATATCTTTATCTATATTAAATGCATAAGATTTTTTAGAGATCTTACCAAACAGCTAAAGTTTGAAGAAAAGCATTTTGCTTAAAATATACGGCGATAAATTTACAAAATACCTCAAAAATTCATGGAGGCTTATACCTTACCTGTATTAATATTATATTTTTTGCTGTCGGACCTATACTGCGTATTTTGCTGAGTTAAAGAACATCTAGATACTAAATTGGGACAACTGTTGGTAATTACAGGAATTGAAAGCAAAAAAACAAATCGAATGGACTTAAGCGTTCTTTCAATAATTAGCACAAGATACCGATAAGTTATCAACAGAAAGGGAGTTCAAATATAACAATTGAAAGCATTAAAAAAATCATTTTCATAGCTATCTTGTGCTTTTCATGCATATTTGTAAATTTTTCACTTGCAGCGACGGTAGAAGAGAAAACCCAATGTACAGAAATAAAAGTTGGTAAGCAAATTAATGAGCTCAAATTGGAGGCACTGGATTCTCAATACCTAAGAGGATTACCTTGTCCTGAAGATGATTCTGAAAAGTTTGAACATTTTAAAACAGATATTCTCCCTAACCTACAAGATATAACTTTTAGAGAAGTTTTTAAAGATTCGGATTTGGCAAATTTAATAAACAGAATTGAGACTTGGGATCAGTATGAAAGGTTGCTAGAGGCCTTAGACAAAAAGTTATTATTTTATTTAAAAGATCATCCAGATTTTGATAAAATTAATAAAACGGCACTATACAAAAGAATAAAAGCACTAGAAGAATCCTTCAATTACAAACCTGGGTTAAGCGGAAAAGTAGACGAATGGGATGCTGATTCTTTACCAAATGTAGTTGCACTTTATATTGCAAATATTAATGCAGTTATAAATAAGATTGATGTTGATAATCATACTGTAGAAAAAATTAAAAGTGATCCTGATACCTTTATAAAAGATTTTAATAAATTAAATAAAAATTTAAAAATTCAAAATCCTGCGAACTTATGGAGTAAGGTATTTCGAATGTATTACAAGTTTTTATATTCTGAAGAAGTGAAAGATTTTATTCTTTCTGACGAGTTTGAAAATATTACATTCAGCAATAATTGGTTTTGCTCACCTATAGATCATGCCTATAGCGGAATAAATCCTTGTGAGAAAATTGTTGAAAAAAGAAATTATATTGCATTTGCGATTATCGACCCTACAACTAGAAAATTATTATCTCTAGTTGCAAAAGATGAAATCTCACAAAATATATTTAATCAACCAGTTGGAATACGTTATATTAAAGCACCAGATGCATCATTCGGTGGACGAGCGCATGATCAAAATTACATGGTTGTTAATTTATTTGCTATCGATGACCAAATGATTAATACGGAACAACAAAACAATATAATCGTTCATGAAGCAACACATTTGATAATTGCTCGAATGAAAAAATTTCATGAAAGAAAGGAGCTTTTTGGTACTCCTGTTCCTATTTATAATAGTTTAGTTAAAAACAACAATGTACTTAAAGATCTTTTGTCTAACGTTGAAGAAATAGAAAATATTAATACTGAAAATTTAAATGAATTAATGGCAGATATTACATCAATTGTTGATAATCCATTTTCAACGTTTAATAAATTTTTTCCTTATTTAATGATCCCAGGACAGAAAAGCGATTTTCATGGAATATACTATGCTCAAGGGAAAATATTTAAAAAGTTACTAAGAAAAAGATTTCACTTAAAAAGTAATACGGAAAAACAACAAATATTTCATAAATATAAAGTAAGAAATTTTGAAGAATTAATAACTAAACCTGTTGATCAATTTTTTGAAATGTTCCCTCCAGCTTGTACAAACTTTTCTACAGAAGGATTCTTCTTGGCAAGAAAGAATGTTGAGATAGAATTACTTACCAGAGTCAATATGAATAGTGGAGATATTCAAGCAATATCAAATGATTTTCTTAAGATTGGCCAACACTTATGGAAATGGGCAGTAGAAAAAGAAAATAGAAAATAATAGAATCAGTTAAGATAATGTGAATTTCTCTTAGTAGAACGCTATAATGAACTTCATTGGTTATGCTTTGTAGATGGGACAATTTAAAATTACAAATATTTGAAGGTATTAAGGGGCTAGTGATTACATTATTGCCTTTCAACGACATTAATCATGTGGAATTATTTTTTCAAATAAGCCTTCTGGCATTCGACAAAAGATTTTTTGTTAATATCTTGATGATGCAGTAGATCTTTCTTCCTGCCGTGGCCCAGAAACTTGCCGACTCTCAACTGTTACTGACGCTTTAGTTCACGGTCTTCAATCTTTTGTTATCACCATTATCTATCAAAGCAAAACAGGAAGACTTGCAAAAGTTTCTATTATTTTTCCACGGGATCAATAATCATCTAAAAGCCGATGAGTGGTACTTGCGAGATAGCAAACTTTTCGTGGATGAACTTATAAAACAGGAATATGCACCTGCAAGCGTTAATAGAATTCTTGCTACGATTAGAGCCTTTGGCCGATGGCTACGAGATGAGGGAGTTATTACTCATGATCCCTGTTGGAAAATTCGGGAGCTTCAGATTGCTCCACTTAAGCCTAAGCGTGTTGATGATCTTTCTTTTCACAGGCTGATGAAAACATCTGATGTTTTAACAAGTGGTCAACAGAGTGAACATTCACAAAATTTTAGAAACAAAACAATGATGGCCTTGTTAAATAATTCTGGCCTTCGCATTCATGAGATATTAGGGGTAAAGCTATGGCAGTTTCACGACAAGGGTAAAAAACTGGTTGAGGTTCGTTGTAAAGGTGGAAAGATTCGCGACGTGAGAATAAGTAAAGAGTGTTGCGAATTAATTAATGAATACATTAGTGTTCATCGTACAGATGGCAGTGATTACTTGTTCACAAATCGTTATGGGGATAACCTTAGCAGAAATGGTATTGCCAAGGCAATTCATCGAGTAGCCGGCGTGGCCAATGTGCGCCTGCGATTGCAGGAGAAAATTCATGTTACTCCACATAAGTTCCGCCATCGTCATGCCTATAACGTCCGACAATTGAAAGGAGATTCATTTGCAGCTCAACGGTTAGGGCATTCATCACTTGCTTATATTGGGAGGTATGCAACGTCTGATTCAAAAGAAGAGGAAGATTTGGTGGAAAAAGTTTGAATTTTATCCGAATCAAGATCGAAAAGTTGTGGTTGTTATTTTACAATTTTTTGGGCAAAGTTTTCTCCTGGCCAAAAAATTATATAACCAATAAAATTTTACTCATGTAAACTTCGATGTCTCTTCTTTGACTAAATTTAGTGTGATATATTGCCATCCACTGTTTACTGAGAAGACCAGAGAAATTAGAAAAAGTATTGTTTGAGGGATAATGATAAATAAGAAGGAAATAAAAAATATGATTGGCCCAATAGTTTGTGTAGCATATCTACTTGTGTTTGCGGTTGCGTTTTTTTACGCAGCTCATATCTTTAAAAGCACTGCTTGGAGTTTCAAGTCATTTGAAGTTTTATTTCCTTCTCTTGGCGGTGCTCTTTTAGCAATCTTCCTTCTTTTTAAAACCAGTTTGGGATTATATCAAGAGAAAGAAACTTATTTGGGTCACATGAATTTGCTAGTAAAAAATAAAGTAAAAATTGAGCCCTTTAGTCCTTTGAGTGATGAACTTGACCCTAACCTGAAGCAATTTACAGCTTATACTCAACAATTGTTTGCTTCTACTTATATTGAAAATTACATTGAAAGAGAAGCTGTTGAGAAGGATTATGTAGATGTCGTTGAATATATTCTCTTAGAGCGAATTGGTAATGGATGGATTTTACCTAATGAAGAAATGGATTTTATTACAGAGAAGCTGTCTTTTCCGTTAAGCGATCTTGCGAAGGTAAATGGTCTTGTTCAGATTAGTAAGGATCAGGTGGATAAAGTTAACAAGAAACTTGGATTTAATAATCGGAGTGATACGTTCAGAAGCGACCTAGAAAAATTATCGATTTCTTTGCCAAAAGATTCAGAAATATCTTACCAATATAAAGACGAATGGCGGGAAATTTCATTTAATAACAGATTCTATGATTTAAAAATTAGAGTGTTTAGTGGTGGAATGAACAACTTTCATCCAAGAACGAACCCCTTCCATTTTTTCCTTGTTAATGTTAATGGTCATGATTACGAAAAGGATGAGTTCTCATTAAGAAAGGTGTTTATTAGCTTTGAGTACAATCTATCGAAATATGTGGAACTAACTGATGATAAGAAAAAATATCAAGAGTATTTCAGAACTTTAAAAGATAAATTCAATAACCAAATGAATTGGAATGATCTCAAAGAACATCTCCAAAAAATGTACTTAATCAAGAAAGATTAAACGAGTTAATTATGACTCTGGTCGTAGCAAAAAAAATATCTGATGAAGGGGTGATCATTCTATCGGATACGAAGCTAACGTATTCACTTAATTACAATTATCCTAAAGCATTTCAGTTAGCAAAAGAAAGTTTTGTAGGTCGGCTAAAGACAATATTGATTACACCATCCGTTTCCATATCTTTTGCAGGCAATGTAGAATATGCAAAAAGAGCGATTGAAGGGATTTATAATGAGAGTATAAACTTTCATGATATTAAGCCAATAAATGATTATTTTTTGCAAAAGCATAACGAGTCTAATCAAGAGACTGATTTTATGGTCGTTGGTAACTTGGTAAATGGCTATGAGATATATAAAATTTCTCAAGGTTCATGTTGTAATGCTGGTCCGTCATGTTGGATAGGTGATATTGATGGCTTTCGAGTTTTGCAAGGATATTTAAATGACTGCTTATTGAGAGTTCAAGAAGTTGGCCACAGTGAATTGAGTATAATTGCTAGTTCTACCGAGAGGAATATTCCTGAAAGTGTAAGAACTGAGGCAAATAGGTATTTTATTAGTTTCTTAGAAACTTTAAAAAGTTCATCTTGTCCAAGTGTCGGAGGAACCCCTAGTATCGTTGTTGGCGACAAGAATTGTCTCAATTATTCAGAGGTTATCTATATGAGCGGCCCAGCAAAAGAGGCAACAAATGCTGTCGGCCCACATAAGCCATTATGGTTTGGAAATGAGACAACAGGAAGTTTTGCTTATCAAGCTGGAAGAGAAATTTCATTTCCTGTATATCTTGTCGATTTTCAATTTGGGAAGTTTGGTGTGATATATAATCCAACGATTGATTTTGCTCCGAAGATAGTCAATTATATTGTGAAGAAAGAATTGGATGATGAATTTGAGAAATCTCTAAAAGAGTGTCAAGAGTCACAAAAGCACATTTTAAAAAAGACGTAAAAGAAATGTAGTACGTTGTAGTATGCTGCACTTCTAAACATGAACTAAATCACATAGATAAAATATCCTTCGCCACCTCCACCATTCTGCGGCTTGTTGTAGAGCCCGAAATCATGTGGCGAGACTAAAATCCCGCCACGTACATGCCATCCACTGTTTATCGAGAAGACCGCTCAAGTAGCCTTATCGGAAAGGACAAAATGATAAAGAACTGGTAGCGTGAATAGATACTATTCAAAAGAGGATATTGTGAGTTGCGCAACAACTTTTACAGAGAGAGATGAATTTAACAGAAAACCGATAGCTGAAAGGTTAATCCTATTGCTTGAGTCGCCTCTTGATGTTTCTCCGACGGTATTAGATGGCCCTTGGGGAAGTGGCAAAACAGAATTCTGCTCAAAGTTAATCAATTTGATAAAGGAAAAAGAATCAAAATTGGCGTGTGTCTATATCGATGCATATAAATTTGACCATTCTGATGACCCGCTCGTCATGATGATTTCCAGTATCGCCGCAGCCATTCCTGATGAAGATCAAAAAAAGAATTATTTCAAAAAAGCTATTCCCATCACAAAGGTTCTTGGAAAAACGGTCGCCAAAGCTGGATTTGGTTGGCTTCTTAAAACAAATGCTGATGGAGTACTTGAAAAAATTGATGACGCATTATCTGACGGTGGAAATGATTTAATAGACAAGGGTGTTGAGCGTATTTTTAAGGACTTTGAAAAAGTTGATGAAAATTTAGAGTTATTCAAAAAGTGTCTTGAGGAAATAACCAAAGATAAACACTTTCTTGTAATTATTGATGAGCTTGACCGATGTAAGCCCTCCTTTGCTTTGTCTGTTTTGGAAAAAGTGAAGCACGTTTTTGAAGTGCCTGGCGTAAATTTTCTCTTTTCCACCAACACAACCCAACTTTGTGCTGTTGTGAAAAATCAGTACGGTAATGAAATAGATGCTGAGGATTATTTGAACAAGTTTTTCAAGTTCTCTGTGAAATTACCTGATACTTTTAATACGACCAGATATGAAAACAAGCAAAATTCTTATCACTTGTTTTTATCACTCGTTCAAACAGCGGATGGTCTCAAGCATCATTTTTCAGAACGAGGAAGTGCTGCTCCTTTCTTTGAGTATATTTTTTCATATTACAAAATATCTCTTAGAGAAGCAGAAACTTTTTATAACAACTTGCTGGTATACAACACCATCGCAGGAGAAAGGGCTATCAAAGAAAATACTATTTGGGGGTATGGGTTGTTGTTATCATTTGGCGTATTCTTGTACACGTTTGATGATAGGGCTACGAAGCGTTTATTGAACAAACAATTTAATCTTGAAGAATTAGAAACAATACTTGGAGTAACACTCAAAGATTTTAAGTCAAAGAGTAACGAGCGAAACATTGTTAAGGCGGTATTCGCATTCTTTATTTCAGAATATAAGGATGAGGTTCTCGCTTCGTTGATTGAACCCAAAGCAATGGAGCCATGGAATGAAAGGATAAAAGGACTTTTTCAAGAAGGCTTTGATGTCCCTGACAAGGGAAGTAGGGCCGAGATAGTTGCCAACGCTTGCAGAACCTTACAGCTAATTCTTTAACGATAACAAGTTTCTGCAGCGAAGGTCGAGAGGATTGAATGTAAATGTTAATAAAAATCAATGACAACATAAGTATTTGGCAGGAATTTAACCCTTTTGATTTCTCATCAAATAAAGATGCATTCAATTCTTCTGAAACTGTAACAAAATTATTTTTCAATAAACAACGTGTTGCAATCAGAGGTCGATGGTTTGATGTTATTTCGCCAGGCGAACTTATTCGCAAGCGTAATGAAAAAGATGGATATTACAGAGTTTTGTATATTCAGATAAATATGGAAAGTGGTGAGTATTATATTGGGAAGGCCAATCGTCCAAAATGGTCTGAAATAAAACGCTATCAAGGTTCTGGATTAAAATTTAAAAACAAATTCAAAAAGAGCAAAAGCGAGTTTGTTAGATATTTTATTGCTGTTTGCGAAACAGCAGAAGAAACAGAAAAGCTTGAAGCATCTATTGTTACGAAAGAACTTTTATCTGATGAAAAATGTCTTAACCTTGTTGCTGGAGGTGGTGGCACAAGTAATCATCTTACGATTGCAGAAACAAGTCAAAAAAAGCGTGAATATATGAAAAATCACCCTGAGCAATTTTCACCCATGCTAGAAGCTTCTAAGAAAGCTTTTCGCTCAGGCGATACACCGGCTCTTCGTGAGCGTAACAAGAGAATCAAAGAAGTAATGAGCACAGATAAATATCGTGAGATGTCTCGTAATAGAATTAAAAAGTGGAAAGATGAAAATCCTGAAGAATATGCTGAAGCAAGAATAAAAAACCGTGAAAAAATTAAGACTCCAGAAGTTCAAGCCAAGCGACGAGCAAGTTTTGATAAATGGGCAAAAGAACATCCTGAAGAATATAAAGCATGGAATGAAAAGCTGGAGAAATCACGGACAAGCCAGAAAGCCAAGGAAAAGCGCAGGATTTCATTAAAAGAATGGAGAGAAAATAATCCTTTATTAGCTCATGCAAATGCACAAAAAAGAGCAAAAGCAGCGGCAGAAAAACGAAGTAAAGCTGTTTCGATGATAGACTTAGAATCTGGCAAAACATTAAAAGAATTTCCGAGTCTACATGAGGCGGCAAGATGGTTAGTAGAAACTGGAAAGGCAAAAAATTTGAATTGCGTTTCTTCGATAAGTAGCGTCTGTCTTTGCAAGCCATGTACTACAGGATATGGGTATCGTAAAAAAGCTTATGGTTATGTTTGGCGTTTTACAGAAGAAATTTTATAGTTACCTAGACTCATTGGATATTATCATTTCTGATATGTTCGTTAGCCGGAATTGGCAAAAAGGAATCACGAGAAAGTGTAATTGCCCCCCCCTGTTTAATTGACAAAATGCGGAAATCAGAGGTAGAAAACGATGAAATCTTAGTTCTAGCAGAACTTGGGCAAGATTCGATAAGAGTAAGCGCCAAGGAATGCAAGGACTCGGCAGCTCTGGACAATAGTGCAGAGAACCGATGGGTCGGGCATACTTGTTCTCCCTTAAGATTGTGCTTGGATTTACATGTCCACTACACCGTAACTTCACATGTTATTCGAACGGTTGGAGGGCTTTATTTTGTAAACCAAGAGAAAGGTCAGCCGATACGGCAATGCGCTGCGTCATTAAAAACCATCGCTTGACAGGTTCAAGCAAAAAGATATGGTTCAATGGGGTAAGTTTGCAAAGCTAGTCTGCGACTTGCTGAGATTTTGGAGGATAGTAATGATTATTTACATTATTATTTCCAAGCTCAATTTCTTAGTTCTAGCAGAACTTGGGCAAGATTCGATAAGAGTAAGCGCCAAGGAATGCAAGGACTCGGCAGCTCTGGACAATAGTGCAGAGAACCGATGGGTCGGGCATACTTGTTCTCCCTTAAGATTGTGCTTGGATTTACATGTCCACTACACCGTAACTTCACATGTTATTCGAACGGTTGGAGGGCT
Source organism: Bdellovibrionales bacterium RIFOXYC1_FULL_37_79 (assembly GCA_001770015.1). Taxonomy (GTDB): domain Bacteria; phylum Bdellovibrionota; class Bacteriovoracia; order Bacteriovoracales; family Bacteriovoracaceae; genus XYC1-FULL-37-79. Next base: position 5,602 of record MEQB01000031.1, on the reverse strand, counting down.
TTATTTTGTAAACCAAGAGAAAGGTCAGCCGATACGGCAATGCGCTGCGTCATTAAAAACCATCGCTTGACAGGTTCAAGCAAAAAGATATGGTTCAATGGGGTAAGTTTGCAAAGCTAGTCTGCGACTTGCTGAGATTTTGGAGGATAGTAATGATTATTTACATTATTATTTCCAAGCTCAATTTCTTAGTTCTAGCAGAACTTGGGCAAGATTCGATAAGAGTAAGCGCCAAGGAATGCAAGGACTCGGCAGCTCTGGACAATAGTGCAGAGAACCGATGGGTCGGGCATACTTGTTCTCCCTTAAGATTGTGACCGGTTATTAGTATTGATGTTTGGGTGAAGTGAATCGAATTCCTGGGCACACTAACTAAGTATGAAAAACGAATCTAAGGATATTTCAGATAAATATTACCGAAAAGTAGCTTTTCCAAAGATACTTCATAAGTCATGGAGGAAGGTTTTTTCTAACGGTATAATGTCTACATCACCTATTACCCGTAGAGGTGTTGAAGATTTTTCTAAAATTGCACCTAAGAAGATTGAAGAGATTAAAAAGTTATTAATGAGAGAACGTTTTGTATTTCAAAAAGCAAAAGGTATTCCAATTCATCGTGAAGGGAAGTCGCATAGACCAATTGTGGTATCTCCAATTGAAAACAGAATTGTTCAAAGATCAATTTTAAACGTTTTGCATGGAGACAATTCCTTAGTTCAGTATTTTGACACTCCAACAAGTTTTGGGGGCATAGAAAATAAAAGTGTTAAAGATGCTGTCACAATGATTCACGACAAAATTATAAGGGGCGCTTTCTACTATATTAGATCTGATATAAAGAACTTTTTTACAAAGATTCCACGAGAGGATGTTCTGAAAAATATTGAAAACAATATTTTAATAAATGATCAAAAGTTTATGACGCTACTTAGAAAAGCGGTGACCATTGAGCTTGATAACCTAAATGAATTGAAGGGCCTAGAGGATTTATTTCCCATTCATGAAGAGGGAGTGGCTCAAGGCTCATGCTTATCCCCTTTGTTTGGAAATATTTTTTTAAAAGAATTTGATGATATTACAAATTCTCATGATGTAACCTGCGTTAGATTTGTAGATGACTTTGTGATAGTTGGACCTTCTGAAAAAGCGATAAAAGCTAAGTTTAAATTAGGTCTTGAATTTTTAAATAAGTACGGATTAGAAGCCTATGATCCTTTTACAGATACTAATAAAGCTGGAATTGGAGAAATCAAAAAAGGTTTTGAATTTTTAGGTTGTAAAATATCGCCTCATCGTATTTCGCCAAGTAAGGAAAGCGTTGGAAGAATAAAGAAAAAAATTAATAACCGTATAGAGAAAGCGAAATTAGAAATGCAGTCTCCTCGATTTAATTCTGATAATTTCGTGAGGGCTTTATACGACGCAAATAATATTTTGAAGGGATGGGGAAATAGCTATCAATTTTGTAATGATAAAAACTTATTGACTTCAATTGACGATGAAATTGATTTGATAATCAAAAGTTTTTTCTCGTATTATGAAAAGACAAAAAAAACTATGAGAAAGAGTAGTGATTTTAGAAGAATGTTGGGTGTTCATTTGCTTACTGATAGTAAGGCTGAACCAATAATTAAGGGGAATGAGGAATAGAGTGACCGGTTCCAATTCCCCCTATGTTAGGATAGATGGATGGACGGAGGATAAAGTGGTGGTGGTGATGAGTGTGGTGAAAAGCTTCCTCTAATATCTTGTTTTGAGCAGTAGAAGGAGGAAGGTCATATCTTTGGATTAAATATTATGCAAGATCAGGGAAACAAGGATAGACCTTCGATACTTTATTCAATAAAATATCAATTATTTAAAAAAATTATTGAGAATTGCAATGCAAAAAGAAAGTAAAGCTAATGCAAAAAACAAGATAGAAGTCCTTGTTACTAATTTTAAAGATCACATCAGTGAGTATAAAAAAACCTCATACAACGAAGCAACATTACGGATTGATTATTTAAACAAATTTTTAAATGCGCTTGGATGGGACGTTGAAAATAAAGAAAACCTTTCACCTTCTTATAGAGAGGTTATTACTGAAGACAGGGTTGAAGTCGAAGGTCGTACCAAGGCTCCAGACTATTCTTTCCGATTAAAAAATGGTGCAAGGCAATTTTTCCTTGAGTCAAAAAAGCCCAGTGTGAATATTACTACCCATGCACCTTCTGCATTTCAGGTTAGAAGATATGGTTGGAACGCCAACATTGGAATTAGTATTCTTTCTAGTTTTGAATATCTTGCAGTCTATGATTGTTCTAGCAAACCAATTGAATCTCAGCCTGCAAGTTTTTCCCGTCTCAAAATTATTTACTTTGAAGAATATCTAAGTGAATTTGAATATATTTGGGAAAACTTTTCTAATGAATCTGTGCTTAATGGGAGTCTCGAAAAATTTAAATTAGTAAAAAACAAAAAAGGTGCATCCTCAGTTGATGGTGAATTTTTAAAGTCACTTGATAATTGGAGATCAGCACTAGCAAAGAATATTTTTAAAAATAATTCGATTGACGATGCTCAATTAAATTATGCAGTTCAGAAAATTATAGACCAGATCATTTTTCTAAGAATTGCAGAAGATCGAGATATTGAGCCATATGGCACACTTCAAAAGATTACTGATTCTCAAAACTGCTTTGAAGATTTCTTGCAAATTTGTAGTCGGGGCAATGATAAATACAACTCAGGACTATTTGAAGCAGACCAATTATTAAAAAGCTTGTCTTTAGAAAATAAAGGTTTTATTTCGATGATAAATGAGCTTTATTTTCCGAGATCACCTTACGAATTTTCTGTGTTGCCATTAGATATTCTTGGCAAAGCCTATGAGCAATTTCTTGGTAAAGTTATTGTTATAGATAAAAAACACAAGCTGTCTGTGACTGAAAAACCTGAAGTAAAAAAAGCTGGAGGAGTATTCTACACTCCGAAATATATCGTTGAATCAATTGTGGAAGATACTCTTGGTGTGATGATTAAAAATTCAACACCTGGCCAAGTAAAAAAAATAAAAATACTAGATCCCGCCTGCGGAAGTGGTACTTTTTTACTTACGGCGTTTGAGTACTTATTAGATTGGTATAAAAAATATTATGAAAGAAAAAATATTAAACTTTCAAAAAAAGCTCGTAATGAAATACTTACACCAAGTGGCGAATTGACAACAAAATTTAAGGGGGAAATCCTTCTCAATAATATCTATGGTATAGACGTTGATAGAAACGCAGTTGAAGTTACGAAACTTAGCTTGCTTCTGAAATGTCTTGAAGGAGAAAACAAGGATTCGCTCAGAGCACAAATGTCATTATTCCAAGAAAGAGTATTGCCAACGATTGATCAAAATATTGTAAGTGGTAATTCGCTTGTAGATTTTGACATCTATGGCTTGTCACCTGATCTTGAGGAAGATTTGCGAGTAAAAAGAAAAATCAATGCATTTAACTGGGAAACTCATTTTAAAAATATTTTCAAAGAGCATGGAGGATTTCAAATCGTAATCGGAAATCCTCCATACGTAAGGCAGGAATTATTCACTGATTTAAAACCTTATCTAAAAACAAAATACGAAGTGTTTAACGGCGTTGCAGATCTCTATACCTATTTTTTTGAAAAATCGTATCAGGTCATGGCCACTAATGGATTGTTTTCAATCATTGTTGCCAATAAATGGTTTCGAGTAAATTCCAGTGAACAGTTACGAAAATGGCTTAAGAGTGTTTGCATTCAAACCATTAAGGATTTTGGCGATCTCCCTGTATTTGAAAATGCTACAACCTATCCATGTATTGTAAAAATTAAAAAATCCTTTTCTCAAAAAAGCTTTTTGTTCATAGACCTATTGAGGCAAGGAATCCGTGATCCTAGAAACCATAACATCGCAAAATCCATAGATATTGAAATGATTAAGCTTAATGATAAAGGATGGCTTCTTGCGGATGAAGATTCTTTGAAAATTCTTAGCTCAATAAAAAAATGCGCTCTGTCGTTTGAAAAGTATGTGAATAGAAGTGTATATAGGGGAATTGTAACAGGCTGTAACGATGCATTTGTCATATCAGAAGAAATAAAGAATAAGCTTATTAAAACTAGTAGAAAGAGTGCGGAGATAATTAAGTCATTTGTTGAAGGAAAAGATGTTAAAGCTTATTCAAAAATTATACCTAAAAATTATTTGATTTTTACACGAAGAGGAATTGATATTGAGAAGTATCCTGCAATAAAAAATTATCTTGAGTGTTTTAAAGAAAATCTGATGCCTAAACCCAAAAATTGGAAACCAAAGGATGAAAATGATAAGTGGTCAGGAAGAAAGCCAGGTGAATATAAATGGTATGAAATTCAAGATAGTATCGAGTACTATAAAGAGTTTGATAAAAACAAAATAATCTATCCCAATATTTGTAAACAACCAGAGTTTTCTTATGACAAGGAAAAGCTTTATACAAATCAAAAATGCTTTATTATTCCAACAGATGATTTATTCCTCCTTGGAATTTTAAACTCAGAACTTGCATATTTTTGGTTCGAAATGTACCTACCGAAACTACGCGGTGGTTTTTATGAACCAAGCTATGTAATCTTTAAAAACTTTCCTGTTATAAAAATTGATCTAAAAGACAATGGCGCTGTGCGGGAAAAAGAAAACATAATAAAAAATGTTGAGAAGCTGCTGGCATTAACAGAAAAAAATAGCAAAAAGGATACCCAAAAGGAGTGCCTTTATTTAAAAAATGAGGTAAATAAATCGGTATATAAGCTGTATGGCATCAGTAAGCCAGCAAGCGACCATATAATGGAGATTCTTGAAAATGTTAAACGCAAATAATGGAATTTTGGCTCAACTGAAATTTGATAAAGAGATTAACATTAAAGCGGCTTCGAAGTGGTCCGATGAAGATATCGGCGAAATGATGACCACTTATCTTAAGACAAAATCAGTGGCGAAAGAAACAGCTAATAATGCCCTATATCTAATAGCTGAAGAAAAAATCGAACAGCTTTCGGAAGCGATTAGCCTTAAAAAGAAAAATTTATCACAAACAATCATTAAACCGATTGAAGCAACACCTTAATCTCATAAACTCATTTTAAAATTTTTAAAGTCTATTAGATATTAACCTCGGTTAAAAATTCTTTCGAAAAGATGATATTTCCATAAACAGTGTCCCATCGGCAACTAAGTGTGATTTGACCAAACTCTCCTGATACATTCCCTCCAATTTTGGGAGGCCTTATGACTACAGACGAATTACAAGTGTATGATGTAGCCAAAAAGTAGCCACCGTGTAGCCAAGGTCTGTAATGCTCTGTAATTTTCTGTAATGGTACTCAAAAACGCTTAAGATAAATACTGGAAACCTCTATTGAATAATTTTGAAAACTTAGAAATAAAAAAGCCTTTCGTAAGCGATCCATGAACCACATCTTTTAATAATTTTCTGATCTGAGATACTGTGATCAGTTTCACTACTTTCAAGGAGGAAAGCATGTCTAGAAATTCTAGATCAAGAGAGCAATGGGAACGTATTATCAATCTGTATGCCCAGTCTGGGCAAAC
>MEQB01000030.1 GCA_001770015.1 Bdellovibrionales bacterium RIFOXYC1_FULL_37_79 | reverse complement strand
ACTACCTTGAATCCAAGCCGGCGATAAAGCTTCATAGCTCTTTGATTCATTTTAAATACGCCAAGCTTAATCACTTGATTTTTTGTTTTGCAGGTTTCTATTAGGTCTTTTAAAATAGATGTTCCAATGCCAATTCCTTGATAATTTTGATCAATGATAAAATTACGAATATGAAGATTATCAACCTTTTCATTTAATTGATAATATCCAATATCTTGTTCACCTAAACTGACAATCCAAGTTCCTGTGGTAACAAATGTGTCTTGAAACATTTTATTTTGTAATTCCTCGTCCCAACCCCATATTACCGACACATACACTTTATACGCTTTATGATGAAGATTCAGACAAAATTGAAAATCTTGATCAACTGCCGGTCTCACAACATATTTATTCATACTCATAAAGTTTCTCTTAAAAGGATATAAACCCATCATGAAAATCCGGTTTAGTTCCTTTATGTATAAGTGCATAGTAATTGAGCTCGTTATTTTTATCTTCAATCACACTGGATAGTCCGATCTCAATTTTTTTGGACTCAAAATCTTTCAAAGAAAAATTGGGTAAAAGCCTCAAAGTGATGTCACTTTTTAGAACCAATCGATCCACCGTCAGTGAGACATCGATAGTTTGTTTTTTTATGGGGGTATACTCACCATCATTTACCCGGTAAGAACTTATATAAAAACAGTTCCAATCCCCACTTGGTGCAAAATTGAATTCAATATATGAAGGTACATCCTTCCTTTTCAAAAACATTTCAAAACAAGTATGCTCCCACAAATCATAAATTCTGACTGGCGAGCTTGAAAGAGGGGGGATAACAATTTGGTTTAAATCCCCCGTAAGTGCAAACTCGACCTGTAATGTATCCTTATCCACGGTAACTTGCGCATTTAGCTTGATATTTGCACTAAACGGCAAAATTCGAAAGGGTTTCAGCAAAAAGCATCTATTCATTCTATTTCCTCAACAATATAATCTACTCTATGTTTAAGATCATTCTTATTTTTCTTTTCCTAATTATAAATAACGCAATTTACCCATCTGAACAAGCCAAAAGACCAAAACTCAAAGACTTCGCCGATATTTTTTTTAATTCATTAGATGATGACTCCTTTGCCCTTAATCTCACTCAAGGTTATGGATACAATTCTAACATTCATGAAATTACCGATGAGGATTATGATTACGACCCTGAAGAATATTATTATTCCAAATCTTCTCATTTTCACAATACTCATTTAGATTCCTATTACTCGTTTTATTTCCCAAATGATTTCTTAAGTACTTTTTATTTTGATTTTTATCAAAAACTTCATTTCAAACACAAGACCAATATTTTGGATGAAAGATATTTTGCTCCCGGGATTGAATTCAAATACGGTTTAAATGAAGTTCACACCCTCTCCTTTTTATACCTTTACACTCATGAACAAGAACGAAGAATAAACAGGGGAAAGTTTTTTACCTACAGTAATCAGCACAAATTCACCCCAACTTATTTTTACACTTTCTCAAACGGTAACAAACTTTCTTTAGAAACATTTTTAAAAGACATTCAATACGTCGATCAAGAACCGCTTAACGATTATGGCGCCAAAATTGGTTTTATGACTTATCAATTCAATAATTACATTTATCCCAGTCTAAGCGGGGGATATAATTATATAAATGAAACAGATGAAGGAATCTTCGATTCCAAAGAGTATTTTTTATCCCTTAATAACTATTTCTACCCCCTCGATCATTTTAACGGATACTTGGCTCTAGACTACACCAAACGATCAAATCAAGACATTACCTACGCTTATCAAAACTTCGGAATAAATCTGTATGCCACTGCCTCTCCCATCATTTTCGAGAGCTTATCTGTCAATCTTAGTATTTCTTATGATTATTATAAAATAAAATCCAAATTATCCAAAGACATTTTAGAATATGTGCTCAGTCTAACTTATTGCGCTTTTTGATATTACAAAACAAAATTAGATACAACTGGTGGGGCATCCTACGTATTGGTGTGCGGGCATAAGTCTTTCATTTTTCATGACCACGCTATTATCATATACCCTGGTTTTTTCTCCAATATCAGCTCCGTATAACAACACAGCGGCATTTCCAACCGTTGCTCCTTTTTTAATGTGCACAGGAGCTATTTTTAAGATCCGGTCTTCAAAACTATGGGCCTGAAACATACATAATACAGTTGCATAATCATCAAAGCGAAGCATATCAGGATCAACTACTTGAGCAAAACCATTACCAAGCAATACTCTTTTGCCAACTTTTGCTCCCATTAGTCTAAGCCACCAACCAAGCATCAAGGTTCCCTCAAAGTATGCTAAAACTTTTCTGGCATATTGGGCCCAAACAACATATAGAAAATCCCATCGACTACACCAACAAGACCACAAGGGATGAATTCCTGGTTTTACTTTTCCCAGTAAGCACCACTTCATAACAAAAATCAACATAACCATAAACAACATAAAACTAATGGTAATTAAGTGCATCGTTAATCCAAAAAACTGTAAATTAGATTGGTTTTGCGAATAATAAGATGTAACACTCACCCACATGATGGCCACTATTGCGGGTACCACGGGAGTAAAAAAACGCAAAGTTTCCCAGAAAAGTCTGGTTAAATATCTATACCATGCTGGATTATGAGTTAATTCTCGGGGCAACTCTAAAACCTCTCTATTGGGCAAACGAAAGGAAGGATGGCCAAACCAGGAACTACCTTTTTCCATTTTATGGTGATCAGCAACCGTACAAATACCCATTAAAATATCTTCCGGCAATTTACTCTCTGAAGGAATGATAGAGTGATTGCCTATAAATGTATTTTTAGAAAGATGAACTTCGCCCACATACACAATTTGGCGATCAACGGTTGGTCCGCCCAAATAAATTCCATCTGCAAAAAAAACTTCATCATCAATTTTCACTAATTCTGGAACTACATTCATGATAGTGCTAATCTCACAATTTTTTCCAATTTTCATCCCTGCCAGTCTAAGCCAATAAGGCCAAAATAATGTTCCACTCAGCGTATTCCCGGCCAGTTCAACCATCATATCTTTTAACCACATGTGAATATATTTTGTCCCATAGCGACAGTAGTAACCAGGTTTTATCGGACCGAGTATTCTGCAAAACATTGCTTGCAAAATTAAACGTATGAAGCAAAATATCACGGCAATTACCGAGAAAGCATAGACAGATTCCAGTGAAAAACTATTGGCGAATATCCAACTAAGCACTTTAGCTGCATCAATGCGCCAATACCAAATAGCTAGTCCTGCAATCAAAGGGACATGTATATAGGTGAACAAATACATAAGTATCCGAAGTGAAATCAAAATTAATCCATGCTTGATTGAAGATAGTTTTTGACATTTAACCATATCATGAGGAGGGTCACCATTTTTGTCCTTATAGGTAGCCGGGACACCTTCCCAAACTTCATTTTCGGGAATAACCCCAAAAGATTCTAGCATTGATAGGCCTGTTAGTTTTGAATTATCTTGCATTTTAGAATGAATGGACATTGAAGCCCTGGTTTCTATCGTGCAGTTATTTCCAATTTCAATCTTACCAAAAACTATTTTACCATATTGAAAATCCATGGTACGGACTGAAGCTTCCCGACCGATAGTCACATTATCCCCAATTGTGAGTAAATCCCATCCTCCCATAATGACATTAGCACCTTTTTGAAAATACACATTTTTGCCAATATTAACCCCCATGGTTTTCAAAAAGAAATTTTTAAAAATAGTTCCATCGACTAAATTTAAAGGAACCAGTCGCACAGACTGAGTCACAATCCAATTTTTTAAATACATACTACCCCAGATTGGATAGGATTCCTCCTTGTAGGTCCCAATCAAAGCCTGCTTTAAAATGGCCGTAGTTAACATCGAAAAAGGAATATATAAAAACGTTAAAAATAAAAGCAGCATTGGAATAATAATTACCGATAAATAAATCCCAAATGATAAAAAGAAAAATGGCATTACATGATACATAAGAAAATAACCACAGACTCCAGCTGAAAGAACTCTGAATAAAATCCAGATCAACTGTACGATAGTCACCGTGATTGGTTTTCCTTCAATGAGAACGTCTTCACTAACTTGTTGTGGTTGCCTTTTAATTGCTTTTTTACATAATTCAAAGACGGTTTGCCCATCATACAGGTCTCTTACCGTAAGCACCGAAGTCAATTCATTACACCTTAGTCCCGAAATCACCATAGCAGCACTTAACGAATCTCCACCAATTTCAAAAAAATTATCATGGACAGAAATATCTTCGGATATATGAAGAACTTTTTTTATTTCATTAGCAATGACTATCTCAAGTTGGCTTTCAGGTAGCACCATTTTTCTGTTGGCTGAAGTAATCTTTACTTCATAATCAGGTAAAGCACTTCGATTTAATTTTCCGCTACTTAAAGATATCGGCATTTCATTAATAAGCAAAAAATAATTAGGAATCATGTAGCTGGGAAGCTTTTTCAAAAGGTTTTCTTTTATCTGGGTAAAATCAACCTCTTCATGGGGAATTATATAACCCACCAGAATTTGTCCCCTAGGCGTTTCTTGAACCTTACAAGCGGCATCTTGTACTTGCGAATTTTCTTTAATAGCTGTTTCAATAGCACCAAGTTCAATGCGATATCCACGCAGTTTTACCTGCGAATCGATCCTGCCATGATAAATCAAAAGATTGTCACTATTTCGTGAAACTAAATCTCCCGTTCGATAGATTCTTCCCAATTTAGGATGTTGAATAAATTTATCAGAAGTTAGTTCCGGTTTATTCAAATAGCCTCGTGCGAGTGCCACTCCAGATATACACAACTCACCTTCCGATCCTTCCGCCACTTCACATAAATTACTGTCAAGGACATGGGCCAAATTATTCACTACTGGACTACCAATAGTAACCGGGTAATTTTCAAAAACTCTTGCTCTAGTAATGGTAATTGAGCACTCCGTCGGTCCGTAGCCATTTTCTAACCATCTTCCAGGTGCCCATTTTTCTACAATTTCCAAAGGAAGTGCCTCACCTCCCACATACAGTAATTGTAAATCGGGAAAATCTTTTTGGGGATTACCAGATACTCCCATTCTTAAAAGAGTGGGTGGAGGACATAAAACATTTATTTTCTCATCTTGAAGCCACTTACCAAGATCTGGTCCTAAACGGACGACATCGTCGCTAGCCACCACCAGAGTACCTCCACACCCAAACGCCAGCCATATCTCTTCCACCGACGAATCGTAAGAATTAGATGAAGTTTGAGCGATGCGTACCTTAGGTGCAAGTTTGAAATAATCTCGATCGGATAGAACCAAATTGGTAACGCTTCTATGTTCTATCATAACTCCTTTAGGATGACCGGTAGTGCCTGAGGTATAAATAAGATAGGCAAGGCAATTAGCGTCTAACCACTCGGGGGATTTATAAGCCACTGCGCAATTATTCTGTTTATCGATTATATTAATATTGATAGTTTTAGCAGGGCTAAAATTTAATAAATTATTATTGGTTATTAAAAGCACTGCTTTTGAATCATTAAGGATAAATTCACCTCGTGCTTTTGGAAAACTTGCATCGATTACAGTATAAGCTCCCCCACATTTTAAAACTGCCAGCTCGGCGACATAAATATAATGGGAATCTCGGGGAAGACTGATGGCAACCACTGAATCTTTTTTTATAAATGAATGGATTTTTTGACATAAAAAATTGCTTAAATTATCAATCTCATTATAAGTAAATTTTAATCTGTTTTTATTTTTATCCAAAGAGGGTACATCAATTGCAACATGGCCTGGAAAATTTAAGACAGCTTCCTGAAAAATTCTATTTAAAGTCATATATGTTCCTAAAAAGATGGGCGTGCATTTTTATAAAACAACTTTTAGTGTTTGACACTCAAAATCATGTCATGAAACAAGAAAATAAACTTTCTCCGAGCCTGATCTTGAACGGCAACATGTTTCCATATCAAATTAAAAAAGTTAATCTAGTGCAATGGATGATAAATGGAACAAAAAATATGGAAGCAGTGAATTTGTTTATGGTAGAGAACCAAATAGTTTTCTAAAAGAAAATTTGCATACCATAACTTCCGGAAACCGTATTCTCAGTCTGGGTGAAGGTGAAGGAAGAAATGCTATTTTTCTTTTAAAAAATGGTTTTAAAGTCACGGCAATTGATCAATCCATAGTTGGTCTAAACAAGGCCACTCGATGGGCATTAGAACTTGGCTTGCACCTGGATACCATCTGTGATGATTTAAAGTTTTATCCCCAGGAAGAAAATCAATGGGACGCTATCATTAATATATTTGCCCATATGTATCCGGATGAAAGAATAAAAATGCATCACAGAATTGAAAAAGCATTAAAAGTAGGTGGAGTATATATCCTCGAAGCTTACACGGTGGATCAGCTGCAATTTGATACAGGGGGTCCCAAGGAACTGGATTTGTTTATGAGCCTGAGCGAACTGAAAAAAGAGCTTTCTCATTTACATTTTGAAGTGCAAAAAGAACACATTAAAGAGATACGTGAAGGCATTGGTCACTTTGGAAAAAGCGCAGTGGTTTCAATTATTGCCAGAAAACTAGCTTGACATTGTTAGACCGTTTTTGTCTTGTAATGCCCATTTCTTTTTGTTTTCCATGAAGCATAAACCTTCCATAAATAATAAATTGCTATATACTATTATCAGGATTACCAAGTTAAGATTCCGGTAAAGATTATTAGTATATGAGACAAATTTTATTAATAAATCCCTATAACAACCCACAGCCCAGAAAAATTATTGAAGAAGCAGCATCACTCACGTTGGTGGATGGATTAAATGTCACTCCAGACAAATATGAAATTATCGAAATCCCCGAAATGCCTACTGATACATTATTACCTGCTGGAATAAAAAATACCATTATTGTCTGGTTTTTTGCCTACACCGATCAATTGGAATCAAAAATCATAAAACTTAGAAAATTTGTTAAACGCTTTGAGGATAGTTTCACTCCCATCGCCATCATTGCCCCCGACATTATCATGGGACTTTCCAAAAGAATTAAATTTATAAGGATCACCCAAGCGCAAGAAGCCTTTAGAAAAATGGCCGATAGCTACTTTGGTGCCATCGAACTGGCCACAGATATTAAATATGATATCTATGACCGCAAAAAACTTGCACCCAAGGAAATTCAAAAAGCTTCCACTGCTTTGCCTGAACTTAAGCCCAATAGTTTTTTTGAAGAACAACTTTATAATCGACGGAAATCATTTAGCGAAGCTGATGAACTAAAGGCTATTGGCCCTGGCACACCAGAGCGCAAATTTAAAAATTGGTTTGAAACCAAACAAGATGAAGAGATGGATGCCTCGGCACAAAAAATCACCAATATCCTGGAAAGAGAGGCGATTATGAAGGATATTTGTGAATTATCTCCAGTTATCAACTATTGGACAAAATCGGAGGAATTTGTAGACAAAACAGTGATTGGAATATGTCAAAACAAATTTTCAATTTCACTCAACACTAGCCTGGAAAAAATAATCAATGATAATGAAAAAGTACTCTTTTTCAGAGGCAATCATCAAGATGGCGGTATCTATTTTTATATTGAAAACCTTAAACAGCAATTGGTCGGTCAGAGCCTGCAAACCAAACCTCCCGATATTATCTGGAAAATTGAAAGAAGAAAAAGCAAAAGGCTACAATTTCTCCCGGTAGAAAAATTTAAAGTCACTCTTCATCTTTTTTTAAGAGGAAAAGTAAAGTGCTTTGTCAGAGAAGCCTTAGGGATAAGCGATGGCGGAATCATGGTGGGACTTGCCAATAAGGATCTCCAAAACTTCACTCCAGGAACATTAGTTAAAGCACTCTCATTTCACATTGATGGAAATGATATTTCTTGCAGCGGTAAAGTGATTTGGTGCCGGGATACCAGTTTTAAAACCATCAGCAATCGCAAGCGGATAAAATCAGGAATCACTTTCATCGGTTTGTCCGAAGATGATCGAAAATTCATAGAAAAATATGTTGCCAATAAATTTATCGACACTGACGCCAAGCCGATCTAAGCTGGCCCAAAGGAGTATCCTCATGAAATGGATTATACTTTCATGTCTAGCAGTTTTTATTTCTTGTATGAATAATCAAAAAATAAATAATAAAAATGATTTGAGCCAAATCTCACCATCAAAGGAAGCACCCAATTCATTTAAAATAAAAGTATCCACCTCCAAAGGTGTTTTTTTTCTAACATGCCATAAGGATTGGGCACCGCTGGGTGCCAACCGGCTTTACCATTTGGTTAATATTGGTTTTTTTAATGACGTTAGATTTTTTAGATATGTACCAAATTTCGTTGTTCAATTTGGAATTTCCGGTGATCCGCAAACCAACCTTTTGTGGAAAGATGCTAAAATCAGTGATGACCCCGTCAAAAATTCCAACCTCAAAGGAACCTTGTCTTTTGCAACAGCCGGACCTCATACCAGGACCACCCAGCTGTTTATCAATTTAGTTGATAATCAAAGACTGGATTCCATGGGGTTTAGTCCACTTTGCACGGTCAGTGAGGGAATGGAGATCATTTCAAAACTCTACAGCGAATATGGTGAAGCCCCCTCCTACCAACAAATGCAAATTGAAAGTGAAGGTAATAAATTTTTAAATAACAATTTTCCCAAGCTGGATTATATTATAAAAGCTGAAATAATCGAGTAGTTATCTTCATTGTAAATTTTCTTTTTTGTGAAATCAGTTGTTTTTTTGCCATTTATTTTTTCGAACCAAAATTTTAATTTTTTGATCATTTCACCTAAATGTAAGAAAATGTTATGTGTAAAAATAAATAACTGAAGCTATGATTTTTCAAAATTAACTCAACAAGGAAGTTACATGAAACCTTTGTTCCTGATTCTCACTGCTTTTTCACTCTTGATCATTACCCCTGTTTTTTCATCTTATTCTCACAACGATAAAATTGTTGGTGGACAAGAAGCCAATGTGGGAGCCTATCCGTGGATGGTGGCCCTTGTTAGCTCCCAGAGTTCAAACGCCCATTATGGACAATTTTGTGGTGGTAGTCTGATCCGGCCAGACTGGGTACTTACGGCTGCACATTGTGTGGTCGATGCAAGTGCTTCCAACGTTGATCTGGTTCTGGGAAGACATAATCTTTCCGATGATACCGTCGGCGAGAGAATTGCTGCCAAAAAAATTATTGTACATAACCTTTATGATCCAACCAAACAGACCAACGATATTGCACTCATTCAGCTCGAAAAACCAAGTATCCAAGCAACCGTAAAAATGCTTGATGCTGAAACCGAAGAACTTTCTAATCCTGGCTTACTTGCCACCGTAATCGGCTATGGCCTATTGAAAGAAACCGCCTGGGTTGGCCCGGGGAAACTTTATAATGTAAATGTTCCAGTTGTTACCAACAGTGAATGCCAAGCATCTTATGGTGAAGACAGCATTATTGATTCCATGGTCTGTGCTGGCTATCCTCAAGGTGGTAAAGATTCCTGTCAAGGTGATAGTGGCGGTCCTCTGGTGGTTTATAATTCTGACCAAGTTCCCCATCTCACCGGCGTTGTAAGCTGGGGCCAGGGATGTGCCAGACCTAATTTTTACGGTGTTTACACCCGAGTCAGTAATTTTGTTGATTGGGTTAATAATAATATCTCAAACGAATAATTTTCTAAACTACCTTTGCTGATCATCTATCACAAGATCGATCAGCAAAGCTTTTTGGTCTAAATCAATTCTTGGCCACGAACTTTTCTTTGCAAATATCAATTTAAATATTTGGTCTTTAGATTGCACAACAATTGGCATAGTCATTCCATTAAACAATTTCCGCCATACCAGACGATGCCAATCAAGATACCATTAAACTCTATGGATTGGATAGAATCATCATTCATGATTACCTGACCCAAAGCCTTTCCACCAAAGTTGAACATTACTTAAAGACGCTGGATTTTCTTCCGGTAATGCGTCCGTAAGTTAATCAAAAGCGCTTAGGTTGAATTAAAGGCCTTAGTATTACCATCTATGCATAATATTAAGGCCTTTTCAATTTGGCTGTTTGGGATTTTAATAGTGATCTTTTTATAAATACCTTATCACATATCTCAACTTTTCATGTGATTACAATTACTTTTAGAAAATAAAATATTTTACATGCTAGAAATTATGTTATAACTATACAGCCATATAATTATACGATAGTATAATTAAAAAGGAGAAATATAATTTTATGTCCAGGCCTTCAAACAATACCAATCAAGCACTCCTAAATGCCGGAAGAAAACTTTTACCCAAATATGGCGTATCCGGACTGACTCTCCGAATGGTGGCAACCAAGGCCAAGGTCAACCTAGGAATGTTTAATTATTATTTCAAAAATAAAAATGACTTCATGGCACAACTTCTTCAAGAAATATATGAAGATTTTTTTCTCAAACTGAAGATGGATATTGCCAAAGAAAAATCCCCTTTAACCAATTTAACTGACGTTTTATTTGTGTTAGGCCAGTGGATTCGTGACAACCGGGAGCTCGTCTTTTCCCTTATGAAAGATGTCTTAAATGGTGATAAAACGGTTATCCGTTATGTCCAAAAAAACTTCCACCGGCACCTGTTTATGATTAACGATCTGATAAACGACGCCAAAAAATGTCACGAGATAAAAAACACCCACAACTACAATATTATCCCTCCCCTGATGGCATCCACCGCCATCATTCCCATGTTGGCGGAAGTTTTCAAACGTCAATTAGGTTTTTCAATTTTACCTATACCGGGGAAACTGGTGGAAGATATCCTCTGTGATCAGGCAATTAAAGAACGTATTAATTGTTTAATAAAAGGGTTTCATCAATGAAACAAGCAAGAACTATGAGAGTCATTTGGTCATTTACCTGCTTTCTTATCGTGCAGATTTCTTACGGTGCAAGCGAGATCCATCTGGGGCTTGCCGATTTAACTCAAGCCGCACTTTTAAACTCAGATAAATTAAAGTCCGTTAACCAACAGGCGGACGGTATAGATTTTAAAAGAAAAGCCATAAGAAGCTACGCCTTACCTCAATTTAATATTGAAGGAAATTACAAATACACCACGGATCTTCCGACCATGACAATTCCACTTGGACTTACCGAGAGAGAAATACAAACCGGAAAGCATAATGCCTATTTCATGGGGGTCAGTGCCAATTATCTTGTAACCGATTTCGGCGCAAACTCCCTCCAGCAAGATTCCATGGCAAAAATTAAAATGGCTAAAGATCGTGAAAAACAAACCTTGGGGCAATCACTTCGACTGGAAGTTAAAACGACCTTCTTTAAGGTGATGCTTAATATTGAAAAAATGCGTCTGGTTCTTGATTCCTGGCGATTAAGCCAGGCTCAACACACGGAAATTTCAAAACATTTTAAAGCCGGAAAGGCCAGTCAATTTGACTATCTTCAATCACGCAAAGAAGCCTTGGATTACAAATCACGTTTTATTGAAGCACAAAATAACCTCTCCAGCGATTTAGGCCACCTTATGCGACTCAGCGGAAAAGACACCACCCATGATCCAATTATCTTGCCCATTGAAAAAAAAATGATTTCACTTTTACCAGATGACCTTGAGCGCCCGCAGACCATTATCAGTATTGATGAACATTCATTTAAAAAAATTAATGTTGATACTATTTTAGCCGATGCCTGGTCAATTGATAACCCCGCTCTCCAGCGTTTAAATTCTTTGCGAGAAGGACATACCCTAGCTAAACGAAGTGTTACCAGGGCGTTTCTGCCTAAAATTTCGATTTATGCCAAAAGCGGATATGAATACCCCAATGGTTCCAAGTCCGAATTTCATCGTCAAAATATTGTGGGGGTTAACTTAACCATGCCACTTTGGGATGGAGGATTGATTATGAGCAACCGGGGTGAAAAAGAAGCTGCTATTTTGGAAGTATCCTCGGAAGAAATGAATCTTAAAAAAGATCTCCACTTCGATCTAAACAACACTCTTAATAACCTGAAAGATTTACAAAGAGAACATTCGGTGATTGGAATCGGCGTGAATGACGTCGATCAAATGTCCAAGCTCGTTTATCAATCCTACCGAGGAGGAAAATCAACGATCACGGACGTACTGGCAACTAATCTCAAAACTCTCGATTGGAAAGTTCGTCTGGCAAATATCCAAACTCAAATACTTATGCAAATTGCCATTCTAGAATACTTAAGCTCAAGGACCATATTATGAAACTAAGACTCATTATTATTCCTGTGGTTGTTATCCTCGCTGGAATTATCACCTATAAATACTGGGTTACTACAAACTTCCACTATGTGGCCACCGTCGAAGCAACTAAAATTGATCTATCGGCACGTTTAGTTTCCACCATCAGCAGCATTCAAATCCAGGAAGGCATGGAAGTAAAAGCAAATGACGAACTTATCCGGCTTTCTTGCGAAGACACCAAGCTCGCTTTTGACCAAATTGAAAGAGATTACAAACGCGGAGATGGTCTTTTTAGGCAAGGAGTTTTGGCCAAAGAGGACTATGAACATCTCACCCATAAATTTAACGAGGCCAAAATGAAATGGGATTGGTGTATCATTGTCTCTCCCATTGATGGTTTTGTCTTACATATTAACAAAGAAATAGGAGAATATGTCACTCCAGGAACAAAACTTATAACTGTCGCCGATCTGAAAAATGTTTATGCCAATATTTATGTAGAAGGTTCCAAGCTTTTATCTCTCAAACCAGGTATGGAGGTTGAAATCATAGTTGATCATACCCCCACCAAAAAAATCACTGGCAATATTGCATTTATAAACCAAGAAGCGGAATTTACACCCAAAAACGTTCAAACCAAGGACGAAAGAACCAGACTGGTACATATGATAAAAATCAATTTGAAAAATGAATCCTTGTTGCTTAAACCCGGTATGAGCATTGAAGTCAACTTAAATTAATATGAATGAATCCTACAAGATCGATATTTCCAATTTAAAAAAAACATTCAAGGAAAAAATTGCACTTGATAGTATCAATATTACCTTTGAACCGGGTCATATGCATGGAATTATAGGACCTGAAGGTGCAGGTAAAACAACCCTGTTTCGCATGATCACAGGATTATTATCCCCTGAAAGTGGAAGTATCAACTTTATTAATGGTAATGAAATCATTGAACGCAAAAATATAAAAAAACATATTGCTTACATGCCGGAGAGACAAAGTCTTTACCCGGATCTTTCCATTGAAGAGCATTTACGCTTTTTTAGTGCTCTCTACAAATTAAGTGAAGACGAATACGTTACCAAAACTGAACAACTGCTGGTGATGACCCGTTTGAAACCATTTCAAAGTCGTCCGGCCAAAAAACTTTCTGGGGGTATGTATAAAAAATTAGGCCTTATGTGTGCTTTGCTCGGCATGCCCAAAATACTTATCCTTGATGAGCCGACTAACGGAGTTGATCCCATCAGCCGACGTGAATTTTGGGAATTGCTCTACGGCATCCTAGATAAAAATATCACCATATTGATATCGACAGCCTATATGGATGAAGCCGAACGCTGTATGAAGGCCCACCTCATCCAAGACGGCAAACTCATTGTATCGGGATCTCCCAAAGATCTGCTTAAAGCTCACCATGTTGCAACAGTTAGTGATCTGTTCATAAAACTAACCAGACCAGGAGCACTACATGCCTGATCTAAGCATCATGGTTAACAACCTGGTCATTCAATTCGGAGATTTTTTTGCAGTCAACAACATTAGCTTTGATGTAAGAAAAGGAGAAATCTTCGGTCTTCTGGGGGCCAATGGTGCCGGAAAGACAACCACTATCAGAGCCTTGCTTGGAATTATTATTCCCACCTCGGGAAGACTAAACATAGCCGGTGTTGAATCATCAAAGCAAACTAGCGAAGCTATTAAAAGACAAGTCGGTTATATGTCTCAAAAGCTCACGATCTACGACGATCTGACCGTGGCTGAAAACTTGCAATTAATCGCAGGTCTGCGCAAGCTCAATCATAAACAATTTAAAGAAAGATCCGAAAAAATTCTCAATATGATTTCTTTTAACCAATCCCAAAAAACCCTGGTCAAGGAACTACCAAGCGGAGTAAAACAACAAGTCTCTCTGGCAGCCTCCGCCATGCATGACCCCGCCATCATCTTTCTTGATGAGCCAACCGCTGGGGTATCCCCCCTGGCCAGAGAAAAATTCTGGCAACTCATTCATCATTTTGCCAAAGAGGGTAAGACCATTCTGGTAACCACTCATTACATGGATGAGGCGGAAAAATGCGAAAGAATTGCACTCATGAGGGCCGGAGAAATTATTGCGCTAGACACCCCCAAAAATCTCAAACAAAAAATTTTTCCGTATGGAATTTTTGAATTAAAACCAAAAGATGCCAACCTTACTCAAGTTCTAGCTGATAAATGGTCAACCTTGAGTGACATCTTTGACTTAAAAGCTTATGGACTACGTTTTCACGCATTTATTCATAACTGGGAACGATTTAAATTACTAGATCATGAACTAAAAAAAGATTTTGAAGTTGAAAATATCAACCCATCTTTTGAAGACGTATTTATTGAACTCGTCGAGGGACAAAACCGATGAATAATTTTGATCTTCAAAGAGTTTACGCTATCGGAAAAAAAGAAGTTGCCCACATTTTGCGTGACCCTTTTACGCTTATTTTTGCCCTGGGAATCCCTTTCATACTTGTCACAGTTTTTGGCCTGGCGGTGGATTTTGATGTGAGAGACATGCCCCTTGCCATTCGCGATGAAGATCACACCAGTTTATCAAGAAGTCTAAAATCCACTCTTGAATATTCTGGAACATTCAAACCTTTTTATGACTATAAAAAAAATGACCTCAGTGAAATTATTTCCAGCGAAAATGCCCGTGCCATCATGATCATAAAGTCAGGATTACAAAAAAATTCCTCCATCGGGGTTTCGACTTCAGTTCAGTTTTTATTTGATGGGGCAGATAATACCATTGTCAGTTCCCTTTTAAGTTATATGTCTGGACTTGAATCACTGGTTAATCGCCGTCTGGCCAATCAAACCCTGACGCCTATTAAATTAGAGACCCGTTTTCTATTTAATCACCAGCTCGAAAGCTCCAAATTCACGGTGCCAGGACTAACCGTGGTGGTATTATCAATTGTTTCAATTCTTCTAACGGCCTTAACGGTCGCCAGAGAATGGGAAAATGGTTCAATGGAATTACTACTAACCACACCCGCCTCTCCTTTTGAAATTATCATCGGCAAACTCGCTCCCTATATCCTTATTGGGATAACCACGGTTATCTTCATTTATCTTAATGCACGCCTGATTTATAATCTTCCTTTTCATGGAAGCCATTTTACCTTTCTTCTCGGGTGCCTTCTTTTCATTACGGCCTATCTTGGCCAGGGACTTTTAATCTCCATCGTTTGTCGCAAACAACTTATGGCCATGCAATTTGCGATGACTTCCGGCTTACTTCCCTCCTTCCTCCTTTCCGGCTTTATTTTTCCAATCGAAAATATGCCCACTTTTTTTCATTATTTAACCATGATTTTTCCGGCACGCTGGTTTATGGTAATCAACCGATCACTCTTTCTTAAAGGTACATCTATTCTTGATCTGATCCCTTCTTTTATCGGACTTATTATTATAAACATTGCATTCATAGGCCTTGCCTCCTTGATTTTTAAAAAGGATCTTGAACCGTGAATATAACCATCAAAAGTTTTATAAAAAAAGAATTCTTGCAGGCCTTGCGTGATCCACGAATGCGCATGCTAATATTTGCCATGCCCATCATTCAACTGGTGGTGTTCGGTGTGGCCATATCAACTGAGGTTAAAAATATTCGACTGGGAGTAGTGGCAAGCAATCGTGACTACGAAATAAGAAACATCTATGACCATGCCTTGAGCAGTGGAAATTTTATTCCAATAAAAGAAACTGTTAATGAACTTAATGCATTTGATATCATCCAAGCAGGCCGAGCCGATGCTATTTTACTTGCCCCTCCCAAAGGTTTTTCCCGTGCAGTCAATCGATCCGAAAGTGTGGCACAACTATTAATCGATGCCAGCAACGTCGTCAAGGCAAGAAGTATTGAACGCTATATCGAGGCCATCACTTATTCGCTGGTGCAGGAAAAACAAAAGCCACTTATCAAATTTGATATTCGTATTCTCTATAACCCAGCCATGCGAAGTGCACTGTTCATGGTTCCGGGAGTCATGTGTATGATTGTATGCATCCTCTCCATCATTTTAACCAGCATGAGTATTGCCAAAGAAAAAGAAATGGGAACTTTTGAAATGCTCATTTCCTCCCCCGTCAAGAGATGGGAAATCATTGTCGGAAAAACCATTCCTTTTTTTCTCCTTGGACTTTCCAATATCCCAATAATTCTAGCCGCTGGGATTATTATTTTTGATTTACCGATCAGAGGCTCACTACTTGCCCTCGGTCTGGCCGCAGCTTCTTTTGTTTTTTGCACAGTCTGCATCGGGATGCTCATTTCAACCTTCGCCAACAGTCAACAGCAGGCCATGCTGGGCAGTTTTATTTTTCTTTTTCCAGCTCAAATGCTTGCGGGTATCATGTTCCCTATAGAAAACATGCCTTTATTTTTAAAAGTATTTGCCTATTTAAATCCGTTAACTTTTTTTGTTCGACTGGCCAGAAATATATTACTCAAAGATGGGCCATGGCTATTTGTCATGGAATACACGGGGATATTGCTTCTTTTAGCAACGATCATTTTATTCATAAGCGTAAGGCGTTTCCGAAATACCCTGGCATAAAAAAAAGGGCATTCAAATCGAACGCCCTTTTCTTGTTTACTAATTAAAATTAATTATTAGTTTCCAGAAGCTTTTTCTTCTTCAGCTGGAGCTGCTTGATCGGCAGGAGCTGCATCAGCAGGGGCTGCATCAGCAGGAGCTGCATCAACTGGAGCTGCTTCAACTGCTTGTTCAGCAGGAGCTGCTTGCTCAGCATTTTGTGAAGAATCTTTACAAGAAACAAAAACTAACATTAAAAGTGCTAAAAGATAAACAGAAATTTTCATAATCAGTCTCCTTGAAAACTTATTCATTCATATTCTTTATTATTAAATATAAAGATTATTTCAATTTTAAAAATTAATTATTTTTATCGTTTAATATCAATGTTGTAAATAGATACTTTTTTTTATTTGTTTTGGTTTTCAATCTATATTCAATTTGACAAAGCAATTATTTTGTAACATATACATCAATCACTCCTTCCCTGTCCTGTCATTTCAATATGTTACGCCGGATTAACTCTAGTAACCTTCATGGGCCATATGGAAGAACATCTCCAGATGATGAATGATTTCTGAATGAGCCATCACTCTTTTTTCAAGGGGGACTCCCACCGAAGGTGTTTCAACAACAATGACAGTTTTAGCAGGATGTTTAAGAATCATACTATTATTTTTATAAATTACATTGGATGCCAGCAGCTCATCAATTGAACCATCCTTGGAAGCATTCACAATCCCATCGACAATGGTATCTCCAAAACGAGTCACACCGTTGGTTTGTAAAAGAACATCGTGACCCGATAATATTTCCACCACCATCTTGGCAATCGGATCAGCAACCCCCATTTTTCCCTGAGAATAAATGTACGAAAAGGTATTACTCCCTCTAGAGTCTTCATCTTCATGAAAATCCATTGATAAAATTGGCGGTCTGGGATTAATATTTTTTAACACGGCCTTGGTTAATTGATCAGCTTCATCACAGGCCGGCATGATTCTTCTTGGATGATAATCCTCATTAAATAGCAAGTGTTCCGAATCCCCCACGCTGGTTCCCTTCTGGTAATCACGATACTCGTTGGGATATCGCCAGTTTCTAAAATAGCCAAGTGGATTGCACATGGGTATGAACACCATGGGAATATTTTCATTTTTCAAAGATTGTAAAAGATGCACGTTTTCATAAAGAGCATTCGGGCCTGCCGGCTCTTCCCCGTGAATGCCCGATAGCACCCATAAGGCTGGCCCTTTTTTCTTGGTTTTAAATAGTAGTACTGGAAAATCTCCGATTTCTGATTTTTGCCAATAAATAACTTCCCGGCTCCAACCATCTTCCAGCTTTAAAAATCGCTTATAAAGTTCCCATAAGGTATGTCTGCCATCATCCACATAAGAAGATTTACATAACTTTCGATTATTCATGAAACTGCGAAATTTTTTATTCATTGAACTACTTTTTTGGGATAAACCAATAAAAATACGCCCACCAATGTATCTATTTGATTTTATTTAATGTGCTGAATTAAGTCTAGCAATAAATCGCAAGTTTCAGAATGTTCCTTACCGGTTTACATTGAAGATATTACCAAATCAAAAAATAGTCATATGACCAAATTCAAATTTAAGGTAAATTCACCTCAACCAAGGTGTCATTATGAAAAAAAATATGCTGGTAATTCTTATGGTTATGTCCAATTTAGCAAACGCCTGGATTTGCTCTGATCAAAAAGGAAGTTCTCTGGAAGTGGTGGCTAACTATGTCCATCCCAATTTAGGATTTGATTCTTTGATTATTCTGGAAGGCACGGTCATTGATCGTCTGTTTTCTGATCATTTGTCTCTAGAGGAGAGATACCTTGACAGGGCAACCGGCAAATCACGATTTCAATATGACCACCGGTCAAAAAAACTGTTAATCATGTCAAATGGTCATGAAAAATATAATTCTGAAGTCTCCATAATGGGACAAGATAGTGTCGAAGTTACTCCGTTTAAAGACGGTGTTAAACTTTATCGCTATTTCGGGGGGGCGGATTTATTACCAGAAGATTATTGGTACTTTAGCTCTTGTAACTAAGGCATGACTCTTTAAAAACTATCCCTTATACTAATCATAATAATTATGATTACCAGGCTAATTAAAGACAAAATATTCATAGGTTTTTTTTTCATCGGATTCTTTGGATTTTTAGGCCCGCTTATTAATTCTTCCCATAAAGAAAGTGCCATCCCACCCTCTTTACATACACTTTTTTTGCTCATTATTTTTTTCCCCGTTTTAGAGGAATGTCTATTTCGAGGAATCTTACAGGGGTTACTGCTTAAAATACCTTTCATGCAAAAACATTACATATCCATCACCCTTTCCAATTTATTGACCAGCATTTTATTTGTTGTTATGCATTTTTTTTATCACACCCCGTGGTGGGCCACCCTAGTTTTTTTTCCATCTATCATTTTGGGTTATTTAAGAGAGCGCTTCCATAACCTTTTACCACCGATCATTTTACATATCTGGTATAATTTTATTTATTTTATATTTATTAACAACGACTATATATGAGTGACTCTTTTTTAACCATCAACCATTTAAATAAAAGTTATGCCAAAGAGAGGATAATTTTAAATAATCTCAACCTGTCTATTAAGGAAGAGGAAATTATTTCGATTCAAGGTGATAACGGCTCTGGCAAAACCACTCTACTAAAAATTCTTGCGACTTTGATCTTTCCCAGTTCCGGATGTATAAAACTGAATAACCTACCACTTGAAATCATCACCCAAAAATATCGAAACATGATTGGCTGGATGCCATCTGGAAGCACTGGATTTTATGCGAAACTATCTGGGCTTGAAAATATTTATTTTTTTGCTGCTTTTTATAATTTAAACACTCAATTATTAAATGAAGAAATAGAAATCTGGAAAAGTAATGAATTATTTAAAAATGCCCTCCATAAGAAGTTTTATCTTTGCTCCACTGGAATGAAAAACATTTTACTTTTATTTAGGGCACTCATGCATCAACCAAAGATGGTGCTTTTAGACGAACCACTGGCCAGTTTTGACCACGAAACTGCAACGTTTGCCATCAAGATGCTTAATCGTCACCACAAGCAAAAAATCATTATTTTTACCTCCCATCAAGAACATGACGTTAAGACGCTGGCCACCCGATCACTCATTTTAAAGGGGGGACAACTTGTTTAATCAAATAAAAATGAATCTACTCAAGGAGTTTTATTATTATTACCAAAGCCCGCTCATAATGGTTTCCATTTTAATAAATGAACTGATCATCCTTGGGGTTTTCTGGTTTACCGCCAAAGCGTTTGTACCCAACCTGGAAATTTTTTCCGGAAAAGCGATCGACTACTTCACCTTTATTGTCATTGGGGAAACAGCTCTGCGCATCCCGGCTTTTTTTATAACTGTCATTGGTCGAAATATGAAAAATGCCGCTTTAGAGGGGACCTTTGACCATCATTTGCTCCTTTCCTGTTCTGCCCAATACTCTTTCATGATCGGGGGAATTAGTGCCAGTCTATTTGAAATTTTAAAAGTCATTTTAGTTCTTTCGCTTGCCGCAACTATTTTTGTGATTGATGTCACTTTTATTTCTCTGATACTGGCAGCTCTCATGCAAATCATTTCCATATTTATTTTCACAGGGCTAAGTCTTATTTCAGTCTCAGTTTTGTTAATTTTAAAAAGAGGAGAAGCTTGGATTATGAAAATTGTATCCATCGCCACCATTTTAGCTGGGGCATATTTCCCAACCACCGTCTTACCTTACCATTTAAATAATTACCTTTATTACGTCTCACCTTTTAACCTTCTTTTGGAGTCCACCCGAAAAATAATACATCAAGAAATGAGTTATCAGGATTATCTTGCCGCAAACCTTGCCCTGCTTGGTTGGGCAATCATGCTTTTTACGCTCGGATATTTCCTTTTTTCCCAGGCACTACATTTTCATAAAAAAAGCAATCAACCCTTTTTATATATATCATGACTATGCATCATTTTCTCCCCACTAACCTGGTTCATGAAATCCAAAAAGTAGATTTCCAAACTCTGGAAGAACACTTTCTGGAAGGGCTACTGTTTAAATATTTCCCGGCCATAATTCCAATGGAAAGAAGAAAAAATTATTACCGTCTATGGGTTGCCAGATGGAATAAAATTAGATTGTTGGAAAATGAATTATTGTCCTGGCAAGCTGAAATCAAAGCTCAAGATCTCCAGGTTGTGCTGCTCAAGGGGATGGCATTGGTACACACCCTTTATCCAGATCTAGGTTCCAGATACATGTCTGATCTTGATCTACTTATTGGCCCAAACTCCTTACCTGATTTGGAGAGAATTCTAATCAATCATGGATATCATCCAGTTAAAGATTCAAAGTGGAAAGCTAACCGTCACAAAATGACTTACGAAAAACAATCCCCCGATGCTATTTTAATTATTGAAGTGCATTCCAGACTGTTTTTCCACGTTGATCTGGTAACCACGGATCTGCTACCTTGGATTTATTCCCCCTATAAAATTCTTAATATTGAAATGAATTTGCTTCATATGATCGGACATGTGGCCTTTTCTCACACCTTTATAAAATTTTTTTGGCTGATTGATATTTACCGGTTTATTTCCCTTAACGAACAAAACATCAATTGGAATTATTTTTTCAAGTTAATTGAAAAATATCGCCTTAAAAATTCATATGCCATGGTTTTTTTTATTTTAAAACATTTTTTTAAATACCAGATTGCCCATGAGAAAACTTCCTTAACCTGGTTTAAAAAAACTATCTACCAACATTTGCTGACTTTTTCATTTCTAATGGAAAACCAAAACCTCAAAATACGTTATATCCTGATTAAACACCTCACCAAAGATCATCTCTGGACGGCCATCAAGTATGATTTTTACTGGTTAATTGATTATTTAAACCAACAATTAAAACAGAAAACCAGACCATTACAAAAATAATTAAAAAATAAAATCGCCGGTAAATCCGGGCGTGGTGACGCAAGGTTTTTCTTGAACAATCTGATAGATTTTTTTTAAAAAGCATTCCCGTGCTTCCCCATTTATATTCTTTTTTATTTCTTATAAACCCTTCCACTATGCCTAGAATATCCTCCAGCTGGATCTCCTCAGCACTTACGGACCGATCCCCTTTTAAAATGGTCTTGTCCCCTGTTTCCACCAATCTATGCGCAATCAACTCTCCACCTGATCGAACGAGAACGATGTCTCCAACTTGCACACTTTTATAAGAAAAATTTATAATCAACTCATCTTTATCTCTAAAAAGCGGTAACATACTTTTCCCAGAAAAAGGCAGCCGATAAGTTTTCCTAAACTCCTCCCAAACATTTTTTTGCACTTGTGCCAACATTTTCATATATTCTGGAATGATCAAAGGATCATTCATTTCATTTAAACCCATACCCGGACAAATATCCAAAAATTCATCGGTAGCATCATTAAACAGATTTTTAATCTTTCGGTTTTCAAGCAATCTCCACTTATTGGCCAGATCACTCGTCCAGATAGCTTGAAAATCCTCTCTTGATAAATTGCCCAAGACCTCCCGGATTTCCACACAGGGATGTAAATCCCCTTGATGATTAACGGCACATTTACATCTGGCCATATTACAAATTGAAGAATTCAATGGCAAAGGAATTGGCCCCGACAGGCTTTCTGGCCATTTATTTACTTTATCCATAAAATGCTTTTTTAGCTGCTCATCATTGGGCCTTAGAGCAAGGTTATTTTTTTTACCCAACCAATCACAAGTCACCACCGGATCACTGTTAAAATCAAATTTATACTTAGTGGCAAACTCATAAATTGAAAAAAAATCCTCGATATTTTTAGTCATTAAAAGCGTATTGATCCCCACCCTGATTTTAGTCTGCTTTAAATACTCCACAGCTCGCATGAGTTTTTGATAAGACCCCAGCACCCCGGTCAGTTCATCATGGGTTTTTTCCTTGGTGGAATAAAGAGACAAGGTGATATTATCCAATCCGGCAGATTCCAATTTTTTAGCATAATCCAGTGAACCGATTAAATATCCGTTGGAAATAACCGACGTATGGAAACTCAATTGATGAGCGTATTCCAGTATGTTGAAAAAATCAGGATGGAGCAAGGCCTCTCCACCAAGAAAAACAATATACAGGGTTCCCGCCTCCCTCAATTTCTCTAAAATTATTTTCCATTGTGCAAACGAAAGATCAATGCCCTGATTCTTATCAACATAACAATGATTACAAGCATGATTACATCTAGTAGTAAGCTCTAAAGAAGCCTGCAAGGGAATATTTTTTTCGTAGGCTTTTTTTTTAAAACTTTCCAATATTTTTGGCTCAGTCATTTATTTCAATCAGTCCTTTTTCCTGGAAAATCATTAACACCTCCTGCAAATCCTGGTGAGCAACCACATCATCCACCTCAAAATTTTCTATTAATTGACCAAGCAACTTTTCAAAAGAAATCTCCTGTTGGATTTCCTTCCAGATCCAACTGGAAGTTTCATTTAATTCATGGGACATTCTGGTCACTGGAGATAAAATAACAATTTTTTCATCCAGTTCCTGCCACGGTACTTTTTTTCTAATAATTTTTGTCTTACTACTTAACATACTTCCAAAATCCTTTATTAAGTGAAAAATATAAATTATAAAATGGATATCGACTTACCACATCCAGAGATAATTTCATCATGGCCTCTTCAACTTGATTATCTTTCTGATTCCAAAAAACGTTAGCACAAGAAGAAATAAACTTCCGATAGGCCTCCGCTGATGCTAGCTTTTCAACTTTATTTTCATCAGATTTACATAGCCAATAAAATGCACCCACCGGGTAATTTAAATTCAGAAGGGATTTATTATTGTAAAGTCCTCCAAGTGCTGCGCCCTGGGCATAATATCCGTTATGGTGCTCATAAAGTATATTCATATCATCACCCAGTACCAACCTATCATCTGCCAGAGTGGTCAAAGTTGACTTGCCATGGCCAGAATGTCCTAGAAAAAAAAATGCTTTCTCGTTTATTACCACGCACGAGCTATGCAACACTGTTTTTTTTATGGCCAGCAACTTCCTGGGCATAAACCATCTTAAAACATTAAAAAACCCATCGGACATATCTTCATTTATAATTGCGTAAATGGTATTTCCAACCATCTTGCCGGCAAAATCCCTTTGGATGGCCATTTCTTGATTATCTACCTGAGTAGTTCGACATTCTGGACTTTCCTCATTTTCCCAATCAAAACCTGATATATTAAAATCTTTTATCGAACATAAATTTAAATTTAGATTCATATCGTTTGATTTATCCATGATCCAACTGGGGGGCACCAAGTGTAAAACCAATTTTAAAATTGATTCTCTCGAGGCATTAATATTGACAAGTACTCCGTGGTATTCAAGTGTCAAGCGATAATTAAAAAATAAATCGGTTTGCATTTTTTCCAGCAGATCCAGTTTTTTTTGACCAAGAATAGGATTGGAAAAGCTTATTAAATCCATTTAGTCTTTAGGATAACAAGCGAGCGGCTTTACAAAAACCAGGAGCACCCGTAGATGTTTTTCTTTGCCCGGCAGTCGTACCATTGCAAACTGCCCCAAAAGTCATCAGTGGTTCTGAAATAACTGAAGGCCGAACATATTTTTTTTTGTTATTCGCCTTTTTATTTTGTGTAGCTGTTTTCTTTTCCATCTTGAATATTCCTTCCTACGAATGTTTTATTAAACTCATAAAAAGTCATTGTACCATATTTCAAAAACACTTAACTTCTTGATTATTAAAGATTATTTATAAAAATACAACTAGTTAAAAATCACTACCCACTAATTTTGGCCAACTTTATTTTCATCAAGTCATATTGCTATCGTAACAATTATAAAAATATTATTTATTTAGTTTTCAACTGGTTAAAATTACATCATCTTTTTCCGATTTAATAGAAAAATGACGAAAAACATTTATCGCATTGAGTTATTTCCATTTCCAACAGATAATGGGCTTATGCCTATTGGTAGTACGTTAGTGGCGAAATAACTTAATTTTACAAGAAAAATGCAGATAAGAAGAAAAGGTAATATGCCAAATATTTACAAAATTATATTTATACCGTTAATAGCAATATTGGTATCAGCGGCGGGGTGGATAGCCTTTCCATCGCAAAAATTGCATGCCGCTTGCGCAACTAATACTCGAATGTGGCAAGCAGATGCTAACACTTCCAATTGGAACACTGATAACAACTGGAATCCCGAAAACTATCCAAACACTAACACCGAAAACGCCTATATCAGATCCGACTGGAAAAACCCTGATTGGCCAAATAATAACTTTACACTAGGGTGCCTCGAAATTGCTTCCGGAATTCTTACGGCTAACCGAACCAGAATTTTAACTCTTCAAGGAGATTATTTTCGAAATCTTCACTCAGGTGGCCTGGATGCTTCTAACAACTGGGAAGTAATTATGGGGGGAAGCATCAATCAAACCTTTGAAAACGTTGATCCCATTCCGAGACTGCAAATTAATAACCCCACCACGGTGACCCTTAAAGAATCTTTCACTATTACCAATCGCTTTCAAATCAATGCAGGATCAGGTGAAGTTGAAATTAATGGAGAAGTTATCCTGGCCACTTCAGCCAGTGATCTGACCCTGCCCAACGGCACCACCATGACGATCAAATCAGGTGCCACATTCAGATGTCTTAAAAATTTTACCGTAAACGGTGTTTTAAAAATTGAGGCTAATGCCAAACTGGAAATGGGTAACGCCACCACCTTGAGTATCGGCACCACAGGACTTATCAATCTGGACGGATCTCCCGGAAGTATTTCAGTACTCACCACTTATAACGGTGGAACTTTTACATTTAACATGGCCGGAACCTTGATTGCGAGGTTTTTTAATATTTCCAGAATGAATACTGCCGGTATGAACATTACCGGAACTATCTCTCAGCTCCAATACGGTGATTTCCATTACATCCCAACTAACGGCACAGGAATCACGCTAGGAGCTGCGGCCACCATCCCCTCCACTATCAGCGGTATTGGTTTCTATGATGAAGGTGCCACTGGCACTCAAAAAAATATCATTGCCACCTCCTACAATGGGGCTACCACCACTTTGGAAGACTACGCCGGCAACGGTGGATCAACTTACGAAACCGACCCCAATAATAAAATAAATTGGGGAGATGAAGCCCTTGCAGCATTGCAAGTCATCAACAGTTCACCAAGCGGTGTACCAACCACTACCGTCGCCGCTGGAACCGCCAATCTTCACTTTGCCACATTTGGCTTTTCAATGACGGCAAATGCCTCTCCATCAACAGATATAGAGAGTATTATTCTCACCCTGGCCGGAACCAATAACTCCTCTGACGTTGATAATCTAAAAGTCTACAAGGACACAAATGGCAATTGTACCTTCGAAGTCGGTACTGATACCCAGCAACTCGGATCAACCCTTTACCCTTCTGGTGATCCCGCTCACGCCACCTTGAATTTAGAAGCTGGTAATTTAACCCTCAGTAATACCACTCCCACCTGCATCCACATTTTACTTTCACTCTCAAGTATTGCCCAAGCGGGTAACACACTGGCCATCAGTATTGCGGGAACCAACGATGTTTCCAATTCAGAAAATTATTCATGGTCTGTTTCAGGATCTCCTCCCGTAACTGCCCAGTCAGCAGAAATAACAGGTAGTATAGTTCGCATCTGGCACGGAGGAAATGGGGATCCGGTTAGTGGCGCCAGCTACGCCAGTACCCATGATTGGCAAAACAATACTCTTCCCACTGCCACCACCGATTGCCAAATAGGTCCGGCGTACTCCTTTCCATACTTCCCTGACATCACGGAGAGACCTTGTCAAAATGCCACTTTGCCCAATTCTGGTAAAATGAGTTGGCAAAACAGAACCACGGTTTTTAGCATCTATGGCGCTTTAAATATCGGACTTAGTTATATCTTCACCCAGGCAACGAACGGCTCAATCTCGTTTAGAGGTGGTTCCAATCAAAGTATTAACGCCAGCACCAATTTTCCTGGTAATTTAGTGGTAAACAAAACCGGGGGCATCGTTTCGCTCAATAACCATTGGCAAATCGATGGCTCTTTCACTTTAACCGCAGGAACATTTACGATCAGTTCTGGAGTGAAATTGACCGTCGGTGGAAATGTTACCGTAAACGGCGGTACTTTGAAAATTCAACCAGGTGGCAGCTTAACGCTTTCAAATGGGAGAACTTTAACGGTGGGAGCTGCAGGAACCTTGGAACTTATCGGTACTACTTCACAAACAGCCGAAATAACCTCCGTCAGTACCGTAAATAGTTACACCATAACGATCAACGGTACAATCAAGGCCCAGTATTATTCAATTAGCAACCTCGGCAGCAGCGGACTTACCATCAATTCAGGTGCAACTATCGATGCCACCTATCATCTGCAAAACGGAACTTTCACTTATCCGGTTGGAAACAACACCTATCTGCTCATTCTCAACAAACAGATTCCCGGCAATAATTTGGATCGCATGATTTTTGATTCAGATGGATCAGCATCCACGGGCACCATTGCTATCAAGACCAATGCGGCTGCCGGAACCCTTTCCATGTCCGAATATAATGGAGACCGGTCAGGTGACAGCTTCACTGATGATCCCACCTACCTGGTCAGTTGGGGGAGTCAGACCAACACTATCCAATTATCCCAAGAGGCAACTGGACCAGCTAGCGTTAATCAAGGTGAGACGTACAACATGGGCCGATTTGGTTTTCAGCAAACCCAGGCAGGAAGCTTCAACGATACCCGCCTGACTTATATCCGATTTACGCTTGATGGGACTGCGCAGGCCAATGACGTTGCTCAAATGAGAGTTTACTATGATAATGACTGCAACAGCACTGGAGGAACTCTGCTGGGAAGCCCGTCATTTTTTGGTTACCCGGCTTACGCCGATTTAACCATCACTACCGGTGCCACGATTCCTGCTCACGCCATAACCCCACCCAAAGTTTGCATTTATATTGAAATGGATATGGATTCACTGGCCGATGATAGCCGAACAATTGGAGTGGGAATCAATGCCTCCACCGACACCGCCAACACCGAGAATTACGCCATAAATGGATCCTATGCGCCTTTTGTAAACTTAGGTGATCCAGCTACCATCATAGGAACCACCACCATATGGACCGGAGCAAGCACCACCGCCTGGAATACCTCCGGAAACTGGAATGGAGGACTTCCAAATGCCAGTCTGAACTGTATTATCAATGACCAAACTAGAGATCCCATTATCAGCACCGGGACTGCCACCTGTAAATCTCTCGTTATTGGAAACGGAATTTTAACGATGACCGGAGGGGCCTTGGAAATTTATGGCTCGCTTGAAAATACCGGAACGCTTACTCAAAATGCACGCACCATTACGTTGAGAGACAACGGCACTGTTGCCACCAATCAAAGTATCAGAAACACTTCAACCTTTACTTCACTGAATTTTAATAAAACCGCCGGAGGTACCGTTTATATCTCCAACACCAGTATCAATCTTACCAGCCAATTAACCCTGGGAGCTACCAACAACTTTGAATTTAGAATCGATGAAGGAGGAGTCTTAACTCTCCCTACGGGTCTTCAAGTTAATGGTGCTACTTTTACCATGAAACAAAATAGCAAACTCAACATTGGAAATGGGCAAAGTATTCTTCTAAACGGTGGAACATTTAAAGCAGATGCCCCTAATGAATCACTTCCTCAAAACACCACCAACAAGGCCATCATTGATGTAAGCGGCGGAACAGGAACTTGGAACTTTACTGCCACCAGCGGCACACTTAATATCGTCGGATTTTTCTTTGATCATTTGGGAACGAGTGGATTAAATATTGGTGGAACGACTAACGTTACCGCCATTGATGGTGGACAACTACGCTCACTTTCTACAAGCTACGCTTCCATGAAAGGTTTGCAACTAAATACTTCAGGAACTCTTCCTTCCACCATTTCGAATTTTGGCTGGCAATGGGATAGTGCCCCCTCTGACTCGGATAACTACACTCTCGCCTATTCTAGCGGATGCTCCAATAGGACCATTCGTTTTACCGAATGGTTTGGCAATTTTTTCCCAGGAGGCTCAAGCCTTGATCCGCAAACCAAAGTCACGCAAAGCGCTTGTAATATTATTATTGATGCGGCTGATACTCCGGTAACCCTGACCGAATTTACGGCGACTGGCTATAATGCAGCGGTAGTTTTAAAATGGAAAACCGGTCTTGAATTTCAGCACAAAGGATTTAATGTTTACCGTTCATCGGCTCCAGAAAGCGGCTACATTCAAATTAACAACTCCCTCATTAGAAATAATATTCTCGATTCCACCCTTCATGGCGATTACCACTTTGTCGATACGGCGGTGGTTAACAACGAAACCTACTACTATATGCTGGAAGATATTGCCCAAAATGGAACCAGAACCTGGCACGGGCCAGTATCTGTCATACCACTGCTTTTAAATGGGTCTGCTCCTGATTCGCTTGACGGAGAAATCATTAGCGAAACCCAAGGAGATCCCGCTGCCTCGAATAATGATACAACAATCACCAATCCTTATCCCGATCAAAGAGAGATTGCGCCCAATATAACCCTGCTGAGTGAAACCAATCATGCTCTCAGAATAAAAATTACGATTCCCGCCTTCACCGCCACCGATAGCATCGAAGCTCCTTATAAAAACCTTTTAATCGATGATTACGCTCTAACCACCGAAGTTGGTCAGGCTGAACTGCCATTTAAGACCATTTTAATCCAACTCAGCGACGCTACTAGCGCATCCTACGAAATTGTCTCTCAAAGTATTGTAACTCTTGGTCCCTACGACATAAGGCCTGCGCCTGATTTCATTCAATCCGGAAACACCTTAGTGGAGCAAAATACCATTGATAGTGATTACTATGCGACCAACTCTTTCATGCCGGCCAGTCACTTAAGTCTGGATGATATTTATAATGCCCAAGTCGGGTCAGGAAAAATTCTTCCTTTAACTATTTATCCCATCAGATACAATCCGGTAAATAATAATATTTACTTTTTAAGCGAAGTGATCATTGATATTTTCCTTGATGGTCAAACCAGTTGGAAGATCATCCCCTCTAATCACAGTCCATGGTCAGCACCAGGAGGACTCAAAATTGGATTTGATGAAACCGGTCTTTATGAAATCACTTATGATCAATTGAACACCCAAGGTTTGGTGGGTCCGTTTGATGAAGCAGATCACGCCAAGTTTAAACTCTTCTACGCATCAACCGAACTTCCCATAGAAGTAATAAGTGCCGGTGCTACCTTCGAATCTGGGGATAAAATCCGCTTTTTTGCCCCCTATAGAAAGAGCGTTTATAATAATTACCAGTATCTGGTTTTAATCCCCATTGATTACGATTCAAGCAATGGAAAACGTTTTAATAGTTTGGATGTTGATCCGAGTGCTGGCAATCTGACCTCTCTACAGGGTCCCACCGTATTCAAACATTATGAAGAAAACAATTTTGCCATTTTTGATGCACCCTACGGAGAAAATTACGATAGAATTTCCTGGCAGCGATTTTACACTCCCATAGATGGGGTAATCGGAGCTGACTTCTTTACTCAAGATATTATCCTCGACGACTTAAAACAAGTTGGAAATATTTCCATTCAGGCTTTTGTAAAGGGGCGTCCCAATGGTAATGTCACCAATGGTCTTCATCATGTCAGCTTGTGGCTAAACGGTATCGAAACCAATCAAAATATCGTTTTCTACACTGAAGAACCATATCTGGCGACCTTCTCACTTCCGGCAACCAGTTTTGTCCCGGGAAAAAATAAAATCCAGTTCCAGGTCAAAGGCACTTATATCACCGGAGCAGGTAACTACGACATTGTGGATATTGATTATTTTAGAGTCACCTACACCAAGAATTGGATAGTTCAAAATGACCAGATCGAATTTGAATTTTATGATTATAACTCCAATATCTTCCTTGATGGATTCACCAGCAACCAAATCCTGGGTTTTGATATTACCAACCTTGATAATATCTCAAAATTCATTAATCACACTATTTCAGATGAAGGTGGCGGAATCTTCTCTACAACCTTTAATCAAAAGAATTCTAGAAAATTTTTTATCACTACCGCCTCCAACATCAAGAGCGTCCAATCCCTTAATCTTATAAATGGCAGTTCACTCCAAAATACTTTAGAGCAAGCTGACGCCATTTATATAGGCACCAAGGAATTATTAAATGGAGCGGCTTCCCTGGTCACCCATCGAACCTTTGAGGGTTATAATATTAAATCGATCGACGTTGAGGATATTTATAATGAGTTTGGTTTTGGCAGCAAAGATCCGGAAAACATCAAACTTTTCTTGCAATATGCTTACGAAAACTGGGCCAGACCTGCTCCCAAATATGTGCTACTTTTGGGGGACTCGACTTATGATCCCAAAGGAATTTTAAGTACTGTACCAAGAAACACCATTCCCGTTAAATACTTAAATGGCAAATGGTCTGATTATCCCAGTGACAACTGGTTTGTCTCATTTGGAGCCAATGAACTTCCCTATATGGCGATAGGAAGAATTCCGGGCAACACCAGCAAACAAATAGCGGATGTCATGACCAAAATTATTGATTACGAAACCGGTATTACAACGCCGGATGAAACCCAAAAGAAAAAGATTTTCATCGTGGTGGATGATGATCAGGCCGGTGAAAAATTCAATCAAAAGGCCCTTGCTTTAAAAAATAAAATCTTAGCGGTTCATCCCACCATAGTAGTGACACTTATTAATAGGTCAGAACTTTCGGATATCCAGGTAAATACCCAAATCAT
Source organism: Bdellovibrionales bacterium RIFOXYC1_FULL_37_79 (assembly GCA_001770015.1). Classification (GTDB taxonomy): domain Bacteria; phylum Bdellovibrionota; class Bacteriovoracia; order Bacteriovoracales; family Bacteriovoracaceae; genus XYC1-FULL-37-79. Next base: position 12,409 of record MEQB01000030.1, on the reverse strand, counting down.
GGACTCCTTTAATAATGGATCGGCAATCATTCACTACATAGGTCACGGGGCAGAAGATATGTGGTCCGACGGGGATGTGTTACCACTTGGTGACATTCAGACCTTAAATAATTCGATCACGCCTTTGGTGGTGTCGATGAACTGTCTCAACGCCTTCTTCACCTACGAAGAAGAAAGTGATCGAGGTCTCGGAGAGGAATTATTATTCAAGGCCAAAGGCGGTGCCATCGCCTTCTGGGGATCAACTAATTTGACCACCCCAAACGCTCAAAGACCATTCCAAGACGCCTTTTACGAGGAATTGGTCTCTGCCAAAGACCAACGTCTGGGAGATGCCATCAAAACTGCCAAATATTCCGGTGGACAAAATGGAGAGCATCAAGAAGTTGTAAACTCATGGACCCTGCTGGGTGACCCCATGTTAAAAGTGGCGATCTCCAAGGCATCCAATCCAGTGATTACCAACCAGAGATCATCAAGCGCAGCTTCCAATGGTGGAGGCTGCACCATCTATAAGGGAAATCGTCCATTTAATTCACTAAGTGCCTGCTTTGAATTATTAATTTTGCTATTATTACCGTTATTCTTCAGGCGATTTCATAAGATATTCTTTTAATCATTCTGGCCGTTACACATGATCTCAAGTAAACTTAAAACAAAAAAGCACTTGGAAACGAGGAAGGATTATTTCATGAAAAAAGAAGTCAGCATTAGTCAATCAGTCGCCATTTTAATTGATGGTAATAATATTGAAAGAAGCATTCATACTAAAACCAACAATACCTCCACTATGTTAAACTTTGATACCGTTATCCCCAAACTTTTGGACAATCGAGGACTAAATCGGCTGATCTATTTTAGAGAAGGAAAAAGTATCTCCACCAAACTCTCCGAACGCTTGCATCACGACTATCACGGCTCAGTGGTCCCTTGCCATAAAAGCGCAGATATCCCCCTTTCCATCAAGGCCACCCAGCTATCCAGCAAAGTTGACACCATTATCATCATGTCTGGGGATTCCGACTATATTGAATTAGTCCGGCACTTAAAATCAGAAGGGGTTCGCATAGAAGTTGCTGCCATTCCTGAAAACACCTCCCAACTCCTGATTGAAGAAGCTGACTATTTTCATCCGATTACCAGCGAAGATTGGTACCAACTATCCGCTCCTTCCAAAAATAGCAAGAAGAATAGAAAATAAACATACATTTTCTAACATTCAAATCTCGCACATTTACAAATCTTAAAAGCTCTTCGTAGAATTGAGGATACCAAGCTTTCGTCTGAATATAAAAGGAGTTATACTATGAAACAAGTTCGGATGTTCCTCTTACTTTCTTGTACCTTGCTATCAATGATCACCTACTCAAACGACAAAGTTGTTTATGGCAAAGATAACCGTTTGGATCTTTTTGAAGTAACCAATCCTCTTTATGCTGAGCTTACCAGAAGCACTTTGGCAATGATCGGACCAAACAACATTAAGCTTGAAAATAATCAATACAAAATTTCCGGAGCACTCCTTGGACCCCAGATGAAACTTTGTCCCGGGGAAAAATTTGAAAAACAGATTACGGCAGCCAATTGCTCAGCCTTTTTGGTCACTCCTAATCATATTGTTACAGCCGGACATTGCGTAAAAAATCTGTCCGATTGTAACCGTTATAAGTGGGTATTTGACTTTAATATTGAAGACCAAAACACCACCACACACATCGTTCCCGCCTCAAGTGTCTATGGATGCAAGGCCGTAGTAGCGCAAGTTTTAGACAATTCAAACATGGATGATTACGCTTTCATAGAACTGGACCGAACAGTTACCGATCGCTTGCCTCTTACCGTCAGAACCGAAGGTGCCATTGCCGTCAAAGATCCGCTTGTGGTGATCGGCCACCCCACCGGATTACCGGTGAAGATTGCAGATGGAGCAAAGGTCAGATCAATTAAGAACCCTAAATATTTTGTATCCAATCTTGATACCTTCGGGGGAAATTCAGGCTCTGCGGTTTTTAACGCAGAAACTGGTGTTGTGGAAGGAATACTCGTCAGAGGAGAAACTGACTATCAATACCTTAGCGCAAGAAAGTGCTACACTCCCAATTATTGTTCTGAAAACGGTTGCCGAGGCGAAGATGTAACCCGTATCACCAATATTAAAAAACTGATGGAAATGTTAAACTAGTTTTTTAAAAAACCAAAATAATGAAAAGACCCTCTAAACAGAGGGTCTTTTTTATTTCGTTGATAATTTTTGCAACATAATCAGTGTCCTCTACTCATAATTCGAAGATCCACATTATCCCGTATCCACCGGCACAATCCCTCTTTTCCTTTCAATCTTAATTGATCGGCCCATCCCTTCATCACTTCACTCTCCACGGTCCAGATTTTTATCCGGGTAGTTGGAACATAACTCCTCCAGTGCGAGCCCACACTGGGACTGACATATAACAATCTGATGGAAACATCGTTGGAAAGATACTCAAGCGGCGACACATCAATTTTAGAATATGCCTGCTTAATAATTTTTTTATCCTTTACTCCTGCTGCAATTTCAGCGACTCCATCCGTAAGTAAAACAATAGAAATAGGAGATAGCACCAAGTTTTTTTGCTTGGTGATAGTTTTGACTCTGGCAAAAAATTCATTAAAATCGGTCAAATTATCTTTTTGCTTACCAAATTCTTTCATTAATTTATCTTTGATTTGCTCAATACTTCTACCATCAAAATCATGAATGGGATAAAAAGCCTGGGGATCTTCCTTATCATTACCACCAATCCCTCCCACATATAAATCTGTAGGTCTGGTAAGTCCCCCGGTTTGCAGCAAATGATAATGGATATAGTGTGATAAAAAAGAAATACCATCTCTAAATGAAGTGGTTCCAGTATAGGAACCACTAACATCGATTCCAATAAACATCGTATTTTTAACCGTTTTTTTCTTGCTCTCTAGCTTAATATCATTACAACCAAAAGTGGTTAAAAATATCAGCACAATATATATTAATCTATTCACTTTTTCTCCTCTTTGGCGATTTGATCCAGTAATTGTTTGGTATCCTTTATCTCTTTTAGGGTGTGGAGAGGTAAAGAAAAAAGAATTCTGCCTGTCAAAACAATCATTACAAAGTTGGTCATACAGGCAAAAATTTGCACAGGTGGTAACACAAAGGCTTCAGTAATTTCACGTCCCTTGTCAGAAAACCAATTAATTTCCCCTTGGAGTTCATCAACAATTTCCTTGATCCATAAAAGCGGACCTCCGACCACCTTGATCTTTCCATTTTCGGCCTTTTCCAGCAACCCTTCCCTGGAAATAATCATCAGCAAGGTGGGGGTGCCAAACTTGGCAAAAAAGAACCAGACTCCAGCACGTACTCCCACCCAAGACATGGTCGCAATAATAAGTATATGATAAACATTCATTTGAAACTGCTCATTGGTCATTTGCGATAAAAATGGCGCAAGTGATGAGACGAACTCCCTATAGAAAAACATGACCTCAATAAACATAACAAAAAATTCAATAAACAACATTTTTATGATGTTGCCATATTTTTTATTTTCAAAGGCCAAAACCAGTCCGTGCATACACGCAAAACTCCCACCTATAAACATAAATAAAAATAAAAATCCACCCATCAATGCCACCGCATCAGAAATTTCCGTATTGGCCAAAGCCGAGATAACATTAATGATGGTGCCTTTTAAAATGAAAGCAAATGCCGCAGATTCAAGAAGGATCCAAAACAGGGTAATAAACACCGCTATCCAAGGAATTCCAGGAGCTGCATATCCCTTTAAAAGCCTAAATATAATGGTGGCCGGAAGAAAGATAACATCTTTGATCGTTTGAATAATACCCAGTATAACTATGCGAACGGCCCCATATATCCAGCCAAACAAAAAAAAGACAAATTTTACGATCCCGGACCAGTATAATAAAACGGCTTTCCCCCCGTCCCACCAAGCGATCAAAAGGGTTGCGGTAAAGAAGGCCCGAGATGGCCTGAAAATCGCTGAAGCAAGCCCGGTAACCGTCGCCACCACTGCCACTGAGAGCAATAGTAGAGGTAAGGACAAAAACAATACCTTGGCAATTAATTCATATCCACCGCCATCAATTGACCAGAAAAACCAGGCAACCGGAAAAAGCAAAAACTGTAGATAAAATTTCCATCCCGCAGGGAAAATGTTTAAAAATGACCAATTCATTGGTGAGTTTCTCCATGTTAATTATTTACATTTAGTTTAGTGCATCAAAAATGTTTTTCAATAGATAGTTACTTCCCAAACCTGAGCAAAATAGTTGGTTTTTACCTTGCGAAAGGCAAAAAAATGTTCTATTTATCTGTAACAAAAAATTATGGTGATGATTGGAGAAATGAATGAAAGCGATCTTAATTCTTATAGCAATGCTTGTCTGTTTTAGTTTTGTTAGCTTTAATACTACCGAAAATGTTAACGCTTGCTTTGGTTGTGAATGTACTAATTCTTGTGGCAATGATTCTACCCCGTAAGACCTAGAACCCGATTCTTATCAAACAAACTCAAAATATTCCATTTAACCTGCTTTTTGATGGTTTACTAAATAAGTGTGTCAGTAAATGCTTCGAATTAAACTAATATTTTCCCCCTTTTAATTTAAAAAAGTTGTCCCTTATAATAATCCTATGAAGAAAATTATTCTAATAATCTTAATTTTAACGACTATTGACCTCCTTGCCGCTGAAGTTTCCCCCAACCCTGCAAAAAATCCCCCTAAAGACCAGGATACCCTTGTTTGTTTAACCGCACCCAAACCCACGCCAGAAGATCATAAAAAATTTATAGATTTTATGTGGTTGAAAAAGAGTGGATCTGCTCTAATGAGCAAGCGATTAGAAGAAAATAAAAACCAAACTCTGGCGATTAAGTTCAATGAAACTACTACTCATTATATTTCAAAAGACCCTCTGGATACCTGCCCACTGGTTAAAGAGATGTTCAGCCATTTCTACAAAGACAGTAAGGCGAGAAATACAGAAATCCAATCTGCTCCCATACAAATGCAATTATTTGAAAAAGTACTGCTTCCGCCTCAAAAGATATCGAGTAGAATTCGGCAAGATGCCCCACAGATTGGAATTTCTAACATAGATATAAATGAAGACAACCTAATAGAAGAAAATCCTAAGCATGATTTATCCAATATGGATTTAGAAACAAATGGAATCGGAGATTTTTTGCGCCCTTTGATGTGTGGTTGTTTTTGTGAAGAACTAGACACATTAAAACACCAAAAAGCCGATGAGTTAATAAAATCAATCATTGCAATTGATAACCAGTATACCATTAGCAAAATAACACGCAAAGAAATCAACCCCTCACCCAAAGAAATTGAACCACCCCAGATTATTGACTCCAATAAATAATTAACCAAACCGACTGGTGAGAATACAATTAAAACCGAGTGCCAATGCATTCTTTCATATATTCAAAGAACGGTAATCGGTATTTGTCTATTTCATTATGTAATTCGTGATAAGAACCTTCAAACACTTTAATTTTCACGGTAGGATCAATATTTTTACAATAATCAATAATTGTCTGAGGACAAACCACCTTGTCTTCGCTGCCAACGGCAGTATAAACCGGACATTTTGCATTGAGTGGTTTGGAAAAAACCAATTTACCAAAATTGACCAGGTTAAATAATAAAGCGGAATGAATAACCATACTATTTAATTTATCCAAGGCATAATTCTTGCCAACTTCAGGATCATGAGAAAGGCCCTTTAAATCCACCATTCCTTTCAATTCAATTCCGCCTCTAATACCTGACAACATCCCGGTGATCTTTGGCGGCAACAGACGGGCCAGCACTCCTCCAGCACCTGGTAATCCCGCAGGAGGTGAATTAAAAAAAACCACCTGTGGATAATATTGCTTATGCACTTTAGTCTGCATATAACCGGCCACAATCAGCCCTCCCATGGAGTGCCCCATCAAGGCGTATTTAGGAGACTTGTAATTGGTTTTCAAAAACGTAATTACTTCGTGTAAATCGTCAACAAATTGCTCAAAATTTTCAACATAGGCTCTTTTTCCCTGACTTTTGCCGTGACCTCTCAGATCAAATCTTAAAATATTGAAATTTTTGGCAAAGAGCTCATCCAAATGTGAATATCTCCCCAAATGTTCACAAATCCCATGTACCCATATTATCCAATCAGCTGAATTGCCTTGGGTGATTTCATAATAAAGCTCCACACCATCTCTCATCTTCATCATATTTGAACTCATCGCTTCCCCTCTAAACAGACTTGCAGCATCTTTTTACCAAAAAAAAAATGTTTTGTGATCTATAATTAACTGACTCTTTGGATTTTACCTATCTTACTATTGGTACTATTGGCATCTTAAAGATAATGCGAAGAATTTATGAAAAAAGATTTATTTGACCAGTGACTACATTGTTCGTATTTGCACAAGAAATTGTTCGATGGTTCCACTTTGCATAGATCTGGAAAAAAAAACGAGGAACTTTTTTAAGTCCCTCGTTTTCGTGCTAATTTAGAATTTTGATGCCAAAGAACAACCGCTTTCATTATCGTTCAAGGTCTCAACAGTAAGTTTAATCCACGGCATTTCTTCAATATATTCTCTCTCCATTCTAAGTTCTGGATGAGTAAGATCACGCACCAAAATTTTTTCATGATAACCATTTCTAAAATCAACATACAGTCCATTCAATTCAGCCTTCCTATCTACAGCAGTTAAAACCTCGTAACCATCAGAATCGATTATCTCTTTTCTTACCAGGAATTGCTCATAGATAATATTGCCTTGGTCATCAAAATTTCCCAATTCTGCAGTGAAAGCAATTCCTACCGAACGCTTGGTTGCTGCATCAATTGCTGTTTTACAAACCAGATTAGACTCTCCAGATTTAATCATTGCCAAATCTTTCGATGAAAGCATCAATCGTCCGGATAAACCTGCACGGTTCGATGATAATTCGATCGCTAATCCCACCGAATCATCAGAAGGTACTACCGCAAAAGAATGAATTGATACCAGTAAGGCCAGCAAGCATAAAGTTTTCATAAGTTTATTTCCCAAATTTTTAGTTAAATTAATTTTTAAGACACGCATTAACCATTGTAGCCGGGGTTGCATGGGTAAGCATTTGTCCACTAGTAATTGATGTAACAATACCCCATACTGACTCCTTCAGAGATTGACAAAAATCCTTTCCCATTTCAGTGGCTTCACCCCATGCTTCTCCTGCGGTATTACCCTCGCCCTTAATCCAGCTACCTAAATACCTACCACGACATACCACCATTGCCGCACATGACCACTTAAACATTGATCCCTCTTGTGACTCAAGAATTCCGCCAATTCTTGAACTGATATGATAATTTGGATCATCAATTGCTAAAATTCCCAGATACTCATGCACCACCAGCGCAATTTGGGCCAACACATTTGAAGTCAATGCTCTAAAAGCAAATCGGTTTACTTTGATTAATGACTCTTTGGGATAATTAATCGCCTCCTTCTTTTCACCATCTAATATTAATTCCTCGTTAGTAATTTTAACTTTCGTCTTCTTTATCGCATTTTGGAAATCACTATATGAAACTTCCGGAAATTTAGCTTGATTCTCTTGAACAATCATCAATGCACGATTGGCAATCATGGTAAATTTCAAAGACTCTGCATTTCCTCCACCACCGTCCATTGAACCAGGTATCGCAAAGGAATATGACGAAATGAACAATTGGGTGAAAATAATCAGACAGACTGTTTTTAATAAGCTTAATTTAATAGATAGCATAATATTCTCCTCGTTATTAAAAGAATGTATTTCAGTTGATGCAATATAGCACAGGCAAAAATTAGTTCATTATTTATTTTATAAATTTGTCATGATATAATTTACATATTTATAAACATACAAACATAAGGTGTTTAAATTATGAGAAAAAACTCAGTTCTTGGATACCATGAATTTCATGATTTTTTGCAAAAAGAGATTGAAAAAAATACACATCTAAAACGTGGTGAAAAAAAAAGCATTGCAAAGTACCTAAATATTCACCCAACCCTACTCAGCCAAATATTTAGTAAGAATAGAGAATTTACACCTGAACAAGTTTTTCTTTTATGCGATTATTTAGGCCTTTCGGAGCTTGAAGGTGATTATGTAGCGCTCCTCCATCAAATCAGTATAACTCAAAACAAAAAATTTAAAGAAAACCTTCTAAGAAAAAGTGAGAAAATTAAAAATCGCTCACTCAATCTATCAGAGAGAGTTGAAAAAGATAAAGAATTGACCAATGAAGAAAAATCTATTTACTACACTTCCTGGCAATACTCGGCCATCCGCATGTTATCCTCTTTAAAAGGTGGTAAAATGCGAGATGAAATAAGTGAAAGACTTGGTATCGACAAAAAGCAAGTAACAGAAATTCTAGAGTTTTTAGTCAACGCAGGCCTATGCAAAGCTGAAAAAGGAAGATATTTTCAAAGCATTGGCCGCACACATCTCGAAAAAACCTCGCCTTATTTAAAGCAACACCATACCAATTGGAGAATAAAATCGATCCAAAAAATGGATTGCACACTTCCCACAGATTTATCTTTTACTGCTCCCCTTTCTCTGTCTAATAAGGATTTTGATTTTTTGCGAGAAGAAATAGTGAAATTGATAAAAAAAATTTCTGATACAGTCAAAGAGACTGAACCTGAAGATATTTTTTGTTTTACGGTGGATTTTTTCAGGATTTAAATTCCTAGTTAGAAAGACAACGAAGTACACCTCACGCCGCTTTCCACAGCATAAAATCATTCATGACTTGTCATCGCAACACCTCGATATTTAAAGAAAATGGATAACTTTTTTCCCCCTTCATGTAATGAGTATCTACTACAAATCTCTAATGGTTTTACTCTGGACACTTATAAGGTTTGGGGGTAATTCTTACCTTATGTTAGACAATGAATTTCACATCAAATCGACCGCCAACGCTACACTGATTTCCATTATATCCCCAGTATTTAAGGGACACTCCAGCCAGCAAGAAAGTGAACACTCCTTGCAAGAACTTAAAGAGCTCCTTCGCACTCTCAATATTAAGTACAAAAACACCCATATCCAAACCAAAAAAGAGATCAGTCCGGCAACGGTCATAGGCAAGGGAAAACTTCTCGAAATTACACAAGAAGCCAAAGATAATAATAGCGATCTGTTAGTCTTTGACTTTGAATTAACCGCCAGTCAGGTCCGAAATATCAAGGAAGTAACAGGCCTTTCTGTCATAGATCGATGCCACGTCATTTTAGAAATCTTTGCCGGCCATGCCAGGACCAAAGAGGCCAAAATTCAAATTGAAATTGCCAGACTGGAATATATCCTCCCCAGACTCTCCGGATTTTGGACTCACTTTTCCAGGCAAAAGGGTGGAATTGGAGTTAGGGGCGGTGAGGGTGAACAACAAATAGAGCTCGATAGAAGAATCGTAAGAGAACGCATCGAATTTTTAAAACGTGATTTAAAAACTGTTTTAAAAACCAGGCAGGAACAAAAGAAAAAAAGACAGAATATGGCAATCACGGCTGCGTTAGTGGGTTATACCAATGCTGGAAAATCGTCGGTTATGAACCGACTGTGTAAAGTTAACGTCTTGGAGGAAGATAAATTATTTGCCACGCTTGATTCCACCTTTCGCACCCTAAATCCGGATACCAGACCGCCGATGATCCTTATCGATACGGTGGGACTCATTCAAAATTTACCTGCACAACTTATAAACGGTTTTAAAACCACGCTGGAATCCATGCTAGAAGCGGATCTTTTAATTATCGTGTGTGATATCTCCGACCCCCACTACAAAAAACACCTGGAAGTCACTCAGCACATTCTTAAAGATCTAAAAGCGGATGATAAAAATCAGCTCATTGTTTTTAACAAAAAAGATTTATTAAACGATCCTCTTATGTCAAAAGTCATTCAGCGTTCACATCCCGGAAGCTTTGTCATCAACTCCTTTGATGTAAGCGATATTGATAATCTAAGAAAACATATTATTGATTATTTTTTGGCCAAACAAATGTGCTACGACCTATTTATCCCCTACCATGATGGCCCCGCCCACTCGATCGTAAACAGCAAGACCAACATTATCAATTCCAGGCCGCACGAGAATGGAATCTTTTACCAAATAAGAGTACCGGAATTTATGTATCAAATGCTTTCATTGCAAAACTATGAGTTGGCGCCAAAAGATTCAAAGGGATGATTTTTATTTTAACCCCTCCGACAAGCATTGCTGAATAACACTAGCTTTTTTTCCCGAATTAACTTTCTGTAAATGCTCAAACTCATTCTCGATCATTTTTTTCACAGCACTCCTTCCAGCAGTACTAAATTTATTATTAACTTTTTTACAAAATTTCCTAAGCGAATCAAAAAATGGATCTTTTTGAGTATGAGGTGCTGTTAAAACATTCTCTGATAATATTTTAAACATTCGATAATCTTCAAGATCTATTGCCTTCTCAACTAATAGCTGATACACCTCGGTCATATCTCGTGTATGCTCTTTTGACAATGAATAAATTATTAAATGACTAAATGAATATGGGTCTTTCATTTCAGCGGCTTTTTCGATATATAATTTATAAACTTCAATCATGTCCTTGGTGTGGGGTTTGGATAACACATTAGCGGCATAGCTTCTTAACAAATCCTTACTCTTCATCTCAACAACTTTATTCAAAAATTGTTTATGCATATGTTCCACATTAATCCATTCGGGTTTTGACAATGCCTCCTTTACGAAAACATTAAGTAAATCCTCATTTTTTGATTCAACTATTTTACTAAAAATTAATTCTTTAATACCAACCATATTTTTAGCATGATCTTGTGTCAATACTTTCTTTAAAAAAACCATGAGTATATCAGTTAGCCAATCTTTCGGCATCTTCTTAAAAAAAAGTTTATAAACATCAAGCATATCCTTAGTATGAGGTTGTGATAATACTTCTTCTACAAAACTTTTAATTACATCCCAATCCTTCAATTTAACCATTGCCTCGATTAAACTCTTATAGACATCTATCATATCTTTTGTATGAGGTTGTGATAATGCGTCTACAATATAGGATAAATATGGTTCCGACTGTTTTAGTTCAATACCTTTCTCAATAAAATTTTTATAAAGATTTTCCTGATTTTTGATATTCAATTTTTTGACGAGTGAGTCCACTGCAGATCGTGTACCGGCATAGTAAATATTTTCAACAACCAACTTTTGTCCATAATCACTAAGTGTTGCAATGTATTCTTGCAGTAGCACAATTGTCTTCCCTGAAGGGAGCTGGTCATCTGCAACATCAGTCGAAAATGCTAATCTCATGCGCGGATCATTCCTTTCAAGCTCTTCTACAAAAAATGGATCATCCTTTAATTTTTTTAAAAATGTATTTTGCAACTTAAGATATGATTTATGATTCACAAAGACTTTTTCATATTTTTTAAATATTTCCCCCTCTATCAGAGGGGGATTATTATTTTTAAAATCCCATGCAATAAGATCCAAATTTTTAGAAAGATTTTTTTCTTTTAACCCATCACTGGCATTAAGCAAATTATTTATTAACCATTGTTCCTTTTTTTCACTGAAGCGGTCAGGTGATATTTCCAAAATTGCGACCAATTGTTCAATTTCATTAATCAACCTGTCTGTTGTCATCACAGGTTTTTTTGTAACGATCTTCATCAATCTTTTAGCAGCTTTCTTTTTTTGAGGATTACTCATAGCTATATCTAAAGTATCATCAATAAAATCTTCTCGGTGGGAACCATCAAGTGCCAGACAAAATTCTATAACGGCTGTGGGTTCAAAACTATTTTTTATCACCAACGATCGCATCTGAGGTGGAACTTGCGTCATCTGGGTTCTTATATTGATTTTATTCAGTGGGACATATTCAACTCCTTTAGTATTATTAGCAATATGATCATATTCGCCTGCATTGTTGACAGATTCATAAGCTTGAATTTGTAGTCTTATCTTTTTATCTTGATAATAGATATCTTCAGGAGGCCTACTTCCGACAGCCTGATGAAAAACATCCTTTATAGGCGCAAAATTCAAAAGATTATCTAGATTTTTCTTTTCTGGCAAAATGATTTTACTGACTCCCAACGACTCTTTTTTGGCATCCAATCCTTGTAATATCAACTCAGTGTCTTGAGCATTAACTCGATTCCCCGCAATCGTAATAACGTATAGCCTTTTATTTTTTTTGGCATCTTCCACCACCGTGGCTGACACATAACCCTTTAAACGATTTTCTTTATCATAAATAAAAAATACCCGTTCATTTGGGTCGTTTGGATAGGGAAA
>MEQB01000029.1 GCA_001770015.1 Bdellovibrionales bacterium RIFOXYC1_FULL_37_79 | reverse complement strand
TTCCACTCAAACTATTTTTATCATCCTTATCAATCATTTATTCACTCCTCACTTACTTAATTTTTTCAACTCGCCCCTGCTATTTTCTTATTCCTTCGGCCTATATCAGCGTCTTTTTGACCATTCCCATGAAACTTGGTTGAATGGGAATGGTCAAAAAACGCGATCAAGTAAAGGCCCGAATTCAAAGACAAATTCAAGCAGGGGCGAGAGGTCTTATAAACTATAAAATCCATTCGTTTTACCTTTTCTAACCAAAAATACTTTCAAAACTTCTGGGCCTTTCTTTAAAAAAACAAACTGCAGATTTAAAATCAAAGTTAAAATTGGATAGATTAGTATCCAAAAGAAGAATAATTTTTAATTGAACAATCTCTGGCATCGCCTGTAATATCTTGGTATAGGCATTCATCACCTCAGGACTTTGAAAGACATACAAGACATAATGGTAAGTAACACTCGAACTATATTTTTTAAATTTTTCTTTAATGCGATCCTTGGACTTTTGATTTAATTCCAGCTCCAAAGCCAAAACATATTCTTTATCTTTTTTCTTTGCCAGGATTTTTGCATCAGGAGAAAGTCCTTCTGATTTATCTCCAAGTATCTGCCCTTCCATAAAGTTTTCAAATTTTAATAACTCACGTAAGACTATCCCGCATTTTAAATCATGGATAATCATCTCTTTTGAATTTGAATATTCCACGCCGTAAGGAACTAACCTTACCCCCTTACGAGTCAGATAAATATATTTGCTCTTATCGGGAAATAAGAAACTGGAAATAAAACCGCTGCTTTCTAATTTTCTAATCTGCTTGGCAAATCCTTGATAGCTAATTGCCACCGGCATGATCTCATAAAGATTTTTTATACTAATTACTTTCCATTTACCGATCTGGGCCAGAATATTTTCATATGAACCCAAAGGTAAAAACAATCTTTCCATATTACCCCCTGTAACTATTTTGAAACATCTCTTGCTTGATGTAAGGGCAAATGATGTGCCAGATTTGATTTTTAACAAATGAACAGTTAACCAGCTGAAAGATTAAAATAAATTATTATTTTTTTAATATTCCCAATATTGGGAATTAAATTTTTTTTCCCATTCTTGGGAATGCATAGTTAAAAAGAAGAGTATTTGAAGCAACTTACGTTGATTCCCAAATTTGGGACTAATTCCAATTATGGGAATGTTGGGAAAATTCTAAAAAGGCGTTCAATGATTCTTTGTCTTTCAAACCAACATTTAATTATTGATTAATGGTTTCTATATTTAATTATTTTGTTTATTTGTTCATTATCTAGAATACATTTGAAATCTGTCATTAAATTATCGCTGGCACCTAATGTGTATCTATCATCAAGATCTCCCCAAGCATGTCCGATTTCATGAGCTAAAATTCGTCCCGACAACCATTCAGATTTGACTCCATTGAGAGATTGAAAAAAGTGTGTAGCAGACATATAAATTCTATTTGACTTGACATAGGCGGGTTGCTTAATTTGGTCATATTCTTTTTTTAAAATATTATACTTGTTTTCGTCACAAAAATTGATGCCACAAATATCTAAATTATTGAATTGGTTTTCAAGATCAAGAAGTTTTTGAAATCCATCAGATGAAAAAAAATCTTCCACTTCTTTGGACCAGATAATTGGCACATGGGTTGTAAATACTTGATCAGATAATATTACAACAAATTCATTAGTGTTTTTCCCAGATAATGTAACAGCTGGTTTATTATTTTTCAGATGAGGTTTATGATCAAAGTCTTTTGTTATTCCACTTTCCTCAAATGCATCCAACTTTTGAATTTTTCCTATTTTGAATCTTACATTTATATCTCGGCCTGAAGCTGAATCATAACATTGTTGCACTTCCCGTATGATATGTTCATTGAGATTGTTATTTATCATTAGATCTAAGAATTGCGATGAAACTCTAAAGGAAATAATTACGTCCGGCAATTTTACTGCAAAAATTGTCGTTGAAATGAGCTGTAAAATGATTACCAAAAATAGTTTCTTCATTTACTAATTCTCTAAAATTCAAAAGCATGTTCACAATGTGTGCCTTATCAATATAAACATAATAAGTGAAAGCTATGTCTATTTCTACAAGAAGTAACGCAATGTGTAAAACTTTCATTTAGTAAACATAATGTGTTTATTTGTTATATAGTATTCAAGTATTATTACGGACTAAAGAACGCTGGGCCCTTTAATCGGCATAACTATTAATAATTATAAGAATTCCATCAAGTGGAAATTTGGGCTTCCGATGCAAGATATTCAATAAAATTGTAATAAGTAAGCGATGCGTTATTATTGCTTTCATCGAATTAAATTTTAGTTTATATACAAAAGCAAGAAATAAATGAACATCATCTGGGATTTTAATATTATTCAAATACGCAAAACAATAATAGGTTCATAGTTCGTGTAAAAATCATAAGTACGAACTATTAAAGGAAAAGGTCATGACTATGAAAACTACAATATTAATACTGGTTACGCTTATTTCCTTTTCGTCTTATGCGTTTAGCCCAATAAAGTTTATTAAACAAAGATATACAGATATCCAGTGCTTTAATTCTATGCATAAGTGCGAAGAGGAAATGGTAGACGCTTTTAGGCAGGGTGACACAGATAAAGCTCGAGCCTACCTTAAGAGTGGAGTCTCTCCTAGTTTTCTTTTTAGGGCAGTATTTGAAAGAAGTTACCATTTATGGGAAAATACTGAACACAATAGGCAGTACAAATCACAACAAGAAGAAAATGCATTAGCTTTATTTCTTGAACTCGGAGGCTTCACAACCGAAGATGACTTTTATTATGGAATCAAAAGTTCAAGTTTATCGGTAGTTAAATCATTTTTTTTAAACGAAAATCTCAGACAGAATAGAAAGGTGGGACATGACATTATATCTTGGCATATTGTAAAGGGAAATGTCGAAATTGTAGAATTTCTCGTTAAGCAAAATATAGAACTTAATCCTAAAAATAGAATGAAAACACCTCCTTTGACAACATTATGCGACCATCCACTAACGATGAGGGGTTTTTACCTTGATAATTTTGATAATCAATTAAAGATAGCTAAACTTCTGATTGAGAATGGGGCGGATGTTAATTACAAAGAGGAGATGTTGGTGGATTCAAAAGGTAATCTTTTTGGTGAAGCATGGACTCCTTTAACAAAGGCAATAAAATCTGAACAGTATTATCTAGTAAAATTTCTTATTGAAAATGGAGCGGATGTTAATTTAGCAAATGGGAATGGCCAAACCCCCCTTACTACAGCCGTAGATGGTGACATTTTTTCTTCAGATGTGTTCGCAAAGTTACTTGTTGAAAACGGTGCCGATGTGAACCTTGCTAATGCTAGAGGGCAAACTCCATTATCTATAGCACATCCTAAATACGGACAAAGGGTCTTCTATTATTTGAAAAGTCAGGGTGCCAAGTAAGCGGCGATGTCCGCAGGTTAGTTGAAATTATCAACTGAGCGGTCCCCAGAAAGTTATGCGGCGGACTTCTTTTCGTCAAGATATTTCATCACCGTTAAACGTAATAATTGTTCTTTTAGCGTGGGAAGACCACGATACCCTCGAATTTTACGCATCCTTTTTTCTGCATTCATAGCAGAAGTGGCATACCACCTTTGAAAATGCTCAGAGCTTCGCCAACGCTTTACTCGACGTAGATCTTCTTCTGTTAAAGAGTTAACATTTTCAATTGGATTGGTAGTTGAAAAAAAGCGTTTCAACTCTGGAGTTAACCCTAAGTCGTGCAAGGCCAGCAAATCTGTCTTCGCCTCTAAAAATGAACGGTAGGCAGACTGATTAATCTTTTGTAAAAGACGTTCCAACGTTTGAGCATGAGCACATGCAGTTACAGCATCTTCAGCAGTTCTCATAGCAGAAAAAAGACTTCTGACCTCCGTCATCTTCTCATGATCCTTTCCAAGCGCATCTTCAATGTTAGCCATCTTGTGAAAATGGCATCGCAGACGAATTGCCTCCCTCTTTTTTCCGTTGTTGACAGCATATTTAGTTTCTAAAGCTTTGTTGATACCGCTTCCTCCATCAACAATAAAAAGTAGACCATTAGATGGAAGTCCACGTCTCTCAAGATCGTTTAAAAGCTCCAGGCAGGCAGTGCTACTTTCTGTGCTGGCCTCATAAATGCCAAGAACATATTTGCGACCAAGCGTTGAAACGCCTAGAGCAACGATGACTCCGTTATCTCTGAATCTTTTTCCATCTTCAAGCAACAGTTCACGAAGCACAAAAACTCCACTGCTCAACTTGTGGAGAAATATTCACAGCAAATGTTCCCAAAGAGGTTCGAAAACAAAAATATGATGAAACTGCGGATGTAGTGATTGCTCTTTCCAGATATGGACAGGGCGTGCCACATTACCGACTGGACAAGTGGCAAAAATATTCAGGGGTTCCCCTGCCGGCAGGTACTCATTGGGGGGGGGTGGAATATCTGGCAAGTTCACTGCGACCAGTTTACCACTATCTAATAAAGTTGGCAGCATCCGGACAAGTTATGTTTATGGATGATACTCATAATTTAATTTTAGATTTAAAAAATAAATTAAATGAGGAAAAGAGCAAGAGGACAGGAATCTATACTACTGGAATCATCTCCAAGCTTAGGGATAAAACGATTAATCTTTTTTTCACGGGCAATCATCATGCCGGAGAAAATCTAGAGAGTATTTTAGAACATCGCCCAGATGGCCTGCCATCAATTATAAAAATGAGTGATGCTCATGCCTGTAACAATGTCAAGAAAGCATCAACCACCGATTGTCTTTGTATTACTCACGGACGTAGAAACTTTAAAGATGCAGAAAGCGATCACAAGCACATCACAGAAGAATGTAACTATGCCATTTATCTTCTTGGAAAAATTTATCACTACGAGAACATAGCTGTTTCTAGAAAGTTAACAGATGAAGAGCGGTTATGCTTTCACCAGAAAAAAAGTGGGCCTGTTGTAAAGAAACTTCGACGTTGGATGCTTCGAATGTTTTATCTTCGTAAGGTGGAGCCGAATGATCCTAACGGACTGGCAATCCAATATATGTTAAATCACTGGGAGGGATTGACCCAATTCTTAAGAATTCCTGGTGCTCCTATCGACAATACTGAGTGTGAGAGATTAATAAAACGGGCAATTTTACATAGGAAAAATAGTTTATTTTTTAAGACTGCTTTGGGGGCATATGTTGCAGACATAACGATGAGTTTGATTCAAACTTGTCTCGGTGCCAATAAAAATCCATTTGAATACTTGGTGGCATTACATCGAAACAAAAAAGATGTTTTTAAAAATCCAGAAAATTTTTTACCTTGGAATTATGAAGCAAATCTTGCAGGATATCACTCTGCCTAGGCTAAATCACACTTGGTTGCCGATAGGACACTCTTCTTTTTGCAAGGGAAGAAAAAGAATTCAGAACTCATTGTTATCCGTTGCTTAAGAGTTGTTTGATATTAATTTTCATTTAAGTTTAAGTAATGATTCACTGAGACAAGATTTATCTACGATTTCCTGTTTGATTTGTTTTAATGCTGATGTACATTCATCAGGGATAGCTCCATTTTTTAATTTTTCAATATGAATTAATCTAAACAGCACAGAAGAATGGGGATCATCAATAAACTCATTGACCAAATTTAATTTATTTGGCGGAAGTCCATCAGCTATAAAGCACCAGGCATTAGGTTTACCTGGTTCCATGCTTAATCCTTCGACAAGATCGGCACAATCTTCTTCGATATATTGTCCTTGAATATAGTCTTTACTATTTGTTAAAGAAGGTTTGAAGGTCACTTCTTTGTGAAGCCCATCAAGGCATTGATTAGTCATATGATAAAGATTTCGACTAATTTTACTAATTTTTGCATCTTGAGATAAAACACTGGATAAATTATGTCCTATCTCATGTAACATAGTGGGAATTCCAAACAGCTCATTATCTAATGACCCAACACCAACAACAATTCCCCCCGCTTCTGTTATAGTATAGTCAGAAATAATCTCTGTTTCAATAGTGCATGCATATTTTAGCTTATTAAACCAATCATCTTTAAAACTTGTAATGGTATTTCTATTTGCTGAAGTACCAAATTCGTTTGTCCTGTTAGCTTCGTGTGAAACTTCTTGAACGGTATCTTTAATTTTTTTCCAAAAATCTTTTTTGAGTTCTTCTTTTTGGGGTGATGGTACAAAAAAGAGTTTATTGAGATTTTCATTCAATATTTTTTGTGTCGGGAGAGAAAAGTAGGAAATGAAATTTTCACGTGCTAAATCTTTACTTCTTTTTTCCATTCTACTGATTTTATTTAAATCAATCGTATCAGTATTATAATTTTTTAGTGAAAGTAAATTAGATAAACAATAACTTCTTAGTTGTTGCAAAACCTGATTTTTATATTCTGAATCTTGAGATAATTTTTCTACCTCCTTAATATGTTTTGATAATTCGTCTAGAGAAAGTCGATTAAGATCAACTTGCGATGTATTATTCATCGTTATATCTTTCATTTTTAAAAAGAAATCATTTTTCGTTTTTTGAAATAAAATACTCTGTTCACTTTTATACTGTTCGCAGAGATAATTACTTGAAAAAAACATGTCCATTAAACTAGATTGTGTCGCTCCATTATTTTCTATTCTCTTGATTATGGGCGATATTGAGTCATAAAAAAGAAGGTCTTTTTTATAATTTGAAACTAGACCATGTATTTTTGATTTCATACCTTCAATCATTTCATTTTTAATATTGTCAGGATAATTTTCGGATTGAATTTGTTGAATTGCTTCCTCAGTAACTTTTTCGACATGTTGTTGATATTTTTTTAATGTTAAAGAATAATTATATTCTTGCCATTTTTTGATATTTTGGATTTGTTCATGAACGACTATATTTATGAGCTTTTCTTTTTTATCAATGGTATTAAATGCAGAAGTTCCAAATCTTTTGCCTAAATAAAAATCAATATTCGTAGCCATGAGACCAAAATCCAGACACTCTCTAGTTTCTTTGTAGTAAACGTCCAGTAAATTCATTACACTATTAAATTGTTTATCATCAAGGAAACTTAATTGGAATTTAGTTTCTTCTTCTCTAACAACATATTTCGGACCATTTTCATTATAGAAATCAAACTGATTCTTAATTTTGGCCTTATAAAGATTAAAAAGTTCATCGGGATCATGGCCTTCAAAGGAAGAATTAGTCCCACTTTGAGTTTGCTCTTGAATTCTCCACTTCTTAGATGTGTTAAGATTATTTAAGTAACTTTTTAAACTATCTATTAAATAGATTTGAACAAGAGGAGAAAAAAGTCTGTCAAAATCAGCAATTTCTTCTTTTGTAGGAACAATTTCTTTATTATAATCCTGGTAGTATTTGGGCATAATATTTTTAGGACAAATTTTTCTAACACATTTACTCATGAGATCATTATTTTCTAAGCATTTAGGGCAAATGGAGTCTGGATCTTGATTAATTTCTAAAAGATTTTCTATATGTGCACCTAAACCAATGGCCCATCCCCTGTTCACTATAAAAAAAGTATAGATTACTAGGAACAGATAAGTTTTACTCCTGCTTACATTCAAGAGAACTCCTAAGTTTCAATGCTCTTATTTCATTTGGTATAATCATTAAATATTTCCCTAAAGGACTTTTAGGCCAAATGGATTGATTGGGTTTATCGTCAAGTTGTAAATCAATTGCAGATTTAATTTTACCTTTTAAAGTTGTACTCTCTTCGTTATATAAGCGCTCAAGATTATGAATAAAGTTTTGAATAAACTTTTGGTTACATTTTGTTACTGGAATTCGTAATTGATGAAAAGAATTCTTGTAAATCAATGCGGTTTTGTTTTTAATAAATTTAAACTGATGATTATTATATGAAACATACAAATTTTCTATAGCAAGACATGTTATTGGCATAAAGAGCAACAATATAACAACATGAACGGTATGTTTCACTAACTTGATTAGCTTAATCTTTTTTCCCTCCTTTTAAGGGTTATTGTGAGAATATTATAACAATGATTTAAAAAATTCGTAATATGGATAAAATTTTATTATGGATTATATTTGAGTTCTTCGGGGTAAGTTTAGCTTTGAGTTTATACTTGTTGTAAGTTCAAGTAATAAACAAGATGTATTGACTATTAGTATAGTACTCAAGCGTTATCGGAATTTGTCAACATAGATGTCGCCTAATGTTTTATGCTGCTTGCTGATATTCTTTTACTTTTGGGCCTTTTCCCGGATTAAGTTTTACAATATTTTTTCTCGACCAATCTCTTGTCTGCTACCGGATGGTATCACTATTAAAAATATAGGAGAAATCTCCTCTCGAAGAAACGAAGTTATTGCAGATATGTTTGCCAGAATAGATGTGGTTGAGAAGGCGGGAACGGGTATTTTTCGTATAAGAGAAGCAATGGATAATGAAGGGCTTCGACCTCCTGTATTTGAAAATATCGATGAATTTTTTAAAATAATCCTTTATCGCCCCCTTGGAGTTAAAGAAGCTTCAGAAAAAAGTACCCAGAAAAAGTACCTAGGAAAAATACCCAGAAACTAGGTTCAAGTGCTCGAAGGGTATTAACCTTGATTGCCAATAACCCCATTATTACAACATCAGAGCTGGCCAATGAAATAGGAATTTCCGCCGATGCTGTAAAAAAACACTTGATGAATTTGAAAAATAAAAAATTATTAAGACGTGTCGGCCCCGATAAAGGCGGACATTGGGAAGTATTAGATTAATATAAAGAAGGAATAAAATATATGACCTGCATTTTTTGCCAAATCATTAAACGAGAGCAACCAGCCAGTTTTATTTATGAAGATAATCTGGTCGTTGCTTTTTTAGACGTATTTCCCATCAATAAAGGTCATGTGTTCGTAACTCCCAAGCGTCACGAAGCAAAGTTTTGCAATCTGACGGAAGAAGAAGTTCAGCATCTATTCAAAGTTGCTCAAAAAATCCTAAAAGCAATTCAAGCTTCAGATATAAAATGCGAAGGAGCAAACTTGTTTTTATCTGATGGCCCTATCGCAGGCCAAGAAGTTATGCATAGTCATCTTCACATTACGCCAAGATTTAAAGGCGATGGCCACCAAGTAGGATTCAGTCATTCTGATCCCGATGTATATCCAAGAAATCGTTTAGATCAGATTGCAAATAAAATTAAGAAACATATTTTATAAAATATATAAGTTATTAATATCTACATTTTTAGTTGGCATAAAAAAAATCACTTCTTTACAGTATGGCTCTGCCATATTGCAGAATTACGCAACGCGTGTTATGATAAATATGTTAAGGTTTTCAGGAGTAGGTAATGAGTTTTCTAAATAAAAAAGAATTAGATCAAATGAGAAAAAAACTTGAGAAGGCGGAACCCGTAAGACTGCTTACCAAGGATGCCTCCAATGTAGATAAATTAAAATTTTCCCTATGCAAGGAGATTATTATTTATTTAAAAATTCATAAAATAACCCAAGTTGAACTGGCCAATATTTTAGAAATTGATCCAGCTAGATTATCAGAAATAGTAAAATATAAGATTGATCTTTTTACCGTTGATCGCCTTTTGTCGCTAGTTGAAAAGTTGAATCCAAGCATTAAAGTTACGGTTGCATAAATAAAATGAGAACAGGAAATAAATCAAAATCAAAAGCAAAAAAAGCTATTCGAGCAATTTCCGGCCATATCAGTTTTGGAGAAATGCTTCTCTCATACCGAGAAGCACAGGAAATTTCTCAAGTAGAAATGGCAAAAAAACTTAACATATCCAAGCAAGATCTTTGTAATATTGAAAGAGGAAGAAAGCATGTAAGCTTTGAGAGGGCCGTCTCTTTCGCCCACTCGCTTGGCATGCCACCTAGAACATTTGCCAAATACGCCCTTCAAGATCAATTAGACAAAGCAGGGCTTGAAGGAGACGTTTTTATTGATTAGGTCGCTTAATAAATAACCACTGGCCCTAACTTAACACCAATTATATGGTTATTACCCATAGTTATTCGTATTAAGAGAATAACTTTTATGCTGAAATGAAACCCAATTTGCCTACTTCTAAAAGAAATGAGCCGGCTGTTGCATACTCAATATTTTTTAGATTTTAATATTAATCAATCTTCATTTAATTCGTGACAAATGCTTGATGATTATGGAAATATTTTTTTTATTTTGTTATTTAAGTCTATTATCAAAGGAATTTGTTGTTCTTTAACTGGAAATTGCAATTCAGTGCATTCACTCGTAGGTGCTTGTCTGTCATTTATCTTTTTTATTGCTTCTAAGTCACCTTTACTTAACATAATTGGCATTTTGCCATTTCTCATTCGTCTATTTTGGCAATAATCCATAATCGATAATTTATCATACTCAGAAACTTCAATTCCGGATTTTTTTGTCTCTTCCCAATTCCCTCTAAAACAATTGGAATCAAGTCTTTCATGTTCATGCAGTAAGCGGACCGCATGACCAAATTCATGTAAAGCATATATTTGAATACAACGCTCTTTTGTTTTCTCATTTTTTGCACATACATCCGTCGGGGAAAAACTAAATTTCAAATTCATACCACTTTTAAGATGATTAATTCTAAATCCATAGTCTTTACAAGAAGGAATGCCTTTGACAATTTCAATTCTGATCAAATACTTAGGTAGATTCAAGTAACTGTCACATTTGACCCAAGAATAAAAATCGTAACCTGCTTTAAAATATTCAGTAGATACAATAGATTGAACTTTTTTTGCATGAATGTTGTCATCTTGAGTTAGATTTTCCCAGCAAACTGCAATGCGCTCGGATGGCCAGACAACATCTTCAGAACGATGTATGTATCCAGCTACTCCAATCTGAGAGATCAATAATAATACTACAGAGAAGAAAACAATAAAAATAGTGTATCTTAGATTTTCTCTCATACAAACCCTTGCGTAATAAAGTATCCTGACTTTTCTAATTTTCCAAGCACATACTTTTTTTAGAATATTTGAAAATTTGACTTGATAGTAGTCTTAGGTTTCTTTCCAAATCAAAAAAACAGTTAAGTTACTAAAAACAGGTGCTGAACTATTAATGGTTTTAATCGTGGATAATTTTTGTTGAGCATTTGGAAAAAACCTACTTGCACTAAATCCGGGCCAAGGAGATCAAACTATGGGAATGCAATTTCTGGTCAAGTATTAATTTCGGAGAAAAAAATCTCAATAGACCAAAATCCAAGGAGTCTTTATCGATTATTTTTTTATTTTTATTCATATTGGGAGGTAATGCAACTGCAACACTTCCCTACTCTTGCCACAAGTACTAAAGATATTTGGCAACGCCGTTATCAACTGCTTAAAGATTTGGAGTTGATCCCTATGGATCAAATAACTCCCTCAAGAATCACCACATGGGTCAATGGCAAGGTTGAACATTTTAAAGCAGATGAATACCAAAGTTTAGGCCGAGGTCTTTCGGGAAGATGTAATCTTAACAATGAGCTTAATCTATTTGTAACAATTT
>MEQB01000028.1 GCA_001770015.1 Bdellovibrionales bacterium RIFOXYC1_FULL_37_79 | reverse complement strand
ATACCAACGGTAACCCGGTTAATAATGAAACCGTAACTTTAAATATTCCACTTAACGGTGGCTCAGTGCCTGGCACAGTTAATACCAATGCTTCAGGCTTGGCAGTCTTTACTTTAACTAGCTCACTAGTGGCTGGAACCTATAACTATACCGCTACTGCTAACGGTGTGACTTCGTCTCAAAAATCTGTAACCTTTACGGCTGATGTAGCAACTGACGTGGATGTTTATGTAACGGGCGTTTCATCCATCGTTGCTAATGGATCATCAACCACCACTTTAACAGCGTCAGTGACTGATACCAACGGTAACCCGGTTAATAATGAAACCGTTACCTTAAATATTCCGCTTAACGGTGGATCAGTGCCTGGCACAGTTAATACCAATGCCAGTGGTTTGGCCGTCTTTACTTTGACTAGCTCGACCGTCGTGGGAGCTTATAATTATACTGCTACTGCTAATGCCATTACCTCTGCACAAGTAAGTGTAATATTCTCAGGTACTGTGATTTTATCTATCCGCCCAAGCACCAATCATCCTGCGCAAACCGATGCCACTTCGGTTGAATACACTGTGGTCTTTAATGCAGGAGTTTCAGGACTATCGGTCAGTGATTTTGATTTATCAATGACTGGCACAGCTACTGGATCTATTCAAAATGTGACCACGGTTTCAACTTCAAGTTACACCGTTACTATTAATTCAGTGGATGGACTGGGATTACTTCGTTTGGATTTCAATGATGATGATCTAAGTGTTTTAGACGAATTTTCTGGCCCATTGATAACCACCACCGCCTCGGGACAAAATTTTGAAATCACCGATCGCTTTGGTTTTGGTGGTGCTCATTACGGTGTAAAAGTCGTGGGTAATTATGCTTATGTGGCCCAAGCTCAAGGATTATATATTTATGATATTGCTACGCCAGCCACTCCATCCATACTGGGAAAATATAAAACATCTGGAGTTACCAAAGGTGTGGATGTATCTGGTGATTACGCTTATCTGGCCGATAGTGCAAATGGTTTAGTAGTGGTTGATATTAGCAATCCTGCTAACCCAAGTTTTGCCGGAAGTTATAATACCGCCGGAAATGCTCTTGGCGTGGCAGTATCGGGCAATTATGCTTATGTGGCGGATGATACTAATGGTCTAGTGGTGGTCAACATCACCAATCCGACCAGTCCGACCTATGTTAATTTTTATAACTCCGCTGGAAATGCTTACGGAGTGGCGGTATCTGGTAGTTATGCTTATGTGGCCGATGGAACCAATGGTCTCGTGGTCGTCGATATCAGTAATCCGGCAAGCCCTACCTATGTTAACCGTTACGATACCGCCGGAGATGCCCGAGGAGTTGCCTTATCTGGAAATTATGCTTACGTAGCCGACTACGATAATGGCCTGGTTATCGTGAATATCAGTGTTCCCGCCACACCCACCTTGGCGGGAGGATATGTAACGGCAGGATGGTCCCATGGAGTCGCTGTCTCTGGAAGTTATGCTTATCTCGCAGACGATGAAAATGGTTTGGTAGTCGTCAATGTCAGTAACCCCGCCAGTCCGACTTTGGCCGGAACTTATCCGGTAGCGGGAGATTCCTTTGGCGTCGCCGTCTCCGGAAGTTATGCCTATCTGGCCAACGGTTGGAATGGTTTGGTGGTGGTGGATGTAAGTACTCCAGCTTCGCCTACTCTGGAAGGCCGTTATGCTACAGCGGGATTTAGTTCATTAACCACCATCTCGGGTACTCATGCTTATGTAGCCGATGATGTAAACGGGGTGGTTATTCTAGATGTCAGTGATCTACGAAGTGTCAGTGTGCTGGGACGTTATGATACTGTCGGAGCAGCTTATCGAATAGCGGTTGTTGGAAATTATGCTTATGTGGCAGATGGTAGTAATGGCCTGGTGATTGTAGATGTCACTGATCCGGCCAGTCCGACTTATGTAGGTGGTTATGATACAGTCGGAGAAGCTTTTGATGTCGTGGTATCGGGAAATTATGCTTATGTGGCCGATGGAAGTCAAGGCTTGGTGATCGTTAATATCAGTAACCCAGCCAGTCCGACTCTGGCAGGCAGTTATAATACCCCAGAAAATGCTTTTGGAGTCGCCATTGCTGGAAATTATGCTTATGTTGGGGACGATGTAAACGGTTTGGTGGTGGTGAATATTAGCAATCCTGCCAGTCCGACATATGTTAATAATTATAATACCGGTGGACATACTAACGGTGTCACTATATCTGGAGATTATGCTTATGTAGCCGATGGAGATTTTGGGTTGGCGATCATAGATATAAGCAATCCATTGATTCCGACCTGGGCAGGAGGTTACGATACGGCAGGGACTGCTATTGCCGTTAAAGTTTCGGGAAATTATGCTTATGTGGCAGATGAATCGAATGGTCTGGTGGTATTTGATGTAAGTGATCCGGCCAATCCAGACCCGGTAAAAACCTACAGTACGGTTGCCATGTCTTATGGCGTGAATGTTTCCGGAAATTATGCCTTTGTAGCAGACGATTATAACGGCCTTGAAATCATCAACGTCGCCAGATCCCTTGATCCAACCCTTTTATCTATTGTAGGAGATGCCGACTTACTTTATCAAACCGATAGCGAGTCTATTGACTTTACGATTACTTTTAGTGAAGCGGTCACCACTCCTTCCACCCTTGATTTTACTTTGGTGACCACTGGAACCGTGACTGGAACGATCGCTTCAGTTACCCAAATTGATGATCATACTTATACCGTCACCGTTAACACGATTACCGGTACCGGAGAGCTAAACCTTGAATTAAATGACAGCAACTCGAGCATTACAGATTCTCAGGGCAATACCTTGATTTCCACTACCGCTTCGGGAGAGGGATTTGAAATGACCAGCCGATTTGGTTTTGGTGGTGCCCATAACGATATTGTCATTGTAGGTGATTATGCCTACGTTGCGCAAAACCAGGGTTTATACATTTATGATATTTACACACCGGCCACTCCTATCCTGGTCGGAAGATATAAGACCTTAGGCGTTGCCAATGGTGTGGAAGTCGTTGGTAATTATGCCTATGTGACAGACGTGGCAAACGGCCTGGTGATTGTTGATATCAGTGACCCGACCGATCCAAGCTATGCAGGAAGGTATGATACGGCTGGTACGGCAAATAAAGTGGATGTCGTTGGAAATTATGCCTATGTAGCGGACGGCACTACTGGTTTGATAGTGGTGAATGTCACCAATCCGGAAAATCCAACTCTGGCAGGAAGCTATAATACGACCGGTACCGCTCATGATGTGGTCAAAGTGGGTAACTACGCTTTTGTCGCAGATGACACTAACGGTTTTGTGGTGGTTGATGTAACCAACCCTGCCAACCCGACTTATGTCACCCGCTATGATACGGTTGGCACCGCTTTAGGAGTTGCAGTATCTGGCAATTATGCTTATGTGGCAGACGCTGCCAATAGTTTGGTCGTTATTAACATTACTACTCCAACCAGCCCGACTTATGTCACAAAACTTGATATACCATCTGGGGTAGATGCGCTTGTTCTGGAAGGTAATGTTGCCTATACGATCGGTTGGGGTGGCGCCTTCCATATTGTGGATATAAGCGTCCCGGCAAGCCCAAGCATTTTAGGATGGTATTATACCTCCTCAGGGCCTATGGCTGTGGCCAAAGCAGGCAATTATGTTTATATAGCCAGTGCATTTAATGGTCTTACCGTCATAGATATAACTGATCCGATAAATGGAGGCCCAATCTTCGCATATAACTATGGTACCGTTGGTATTACGGCGGGAATAACGGTTTCAGGCAGTTATGCTTATGTGACAAATATGGAGAATACGGGTGTGTCGAATGCAGGTCTGTCAATTGTAGATATCACTGACCCCACTAATCCTCAATATATGGGATTTTATGATACGGCAGGATCTGCATGGAATGTCGATGTATCTGGTAATTACGCCTATATTGCCGATGGTGATAGTGGCCTGGTGATTGTAGATGTCACTGATCCCGCCAGTCCGACTTTGGTCGGAAGCTATGATACTGCCGGACATGCTTATGAGGTAGTCGTCTCCGGAAATTATGCTTATGTAGCAGATGATGCCAATGGTCTGGTCGTAGTGAATGTTAGCGATCCGGCAACTCCGAGTCTGGCCGGTCATTATGATACAGATGGAGGGGCCAGTGGAGTTGCACTATCGGGAAATTATGCTTATGTCGGGGATTATACAAACGGTTTGGTGGTAGTGAATATCAGTGATCCGGGAAATCCAACTTATGTTACCCGTTATGCTACTCTCGGTAGTGCCAACGGAGTGAGCATAGTGGGAACTTATGCTTATGTGGCCGATTCCACCCACGGTTTATCGATTATCAATATTAGCAATCCAGCGTCCCCAACCTATGTGGGAGGTTATGATACACCAGTCAATTCTTACCAGGTGGAGGTTTTAGGAGATTATGCCTATGTGTCCGATGATACTAATGGAGTCGTGGTGCTTGATATTAGTAACCCAAGTAGTCCAAGCCTGTACACAACCTACTCGACTAAGGTTTCCAGTATCTGGCTTACTATTTCTGGAGATTATCTTTACGTGGCAGATACGGAAAACGGCCTTGAAATTATCAATATTGCCAGGTAAGCAAAAGGCATTTTGAAAATTTTATGAAGGTTTCAATTTTGGATGCTATTCCCGTTTTGTCATGGCAAATCGGGAATTGACTCCATGTTTGCCCCCCAGGTAATGAAAGAAGTGAGTGCCCATTTTGCAAGCCACAAAACGCCGAAATTTAAATAATAATTTTTAATAATATCAAAAACTTAAGCTAGAATCCAAACGAATGTCAATGGTAGCCATTTGGGGTGATATAATTTTACTCATAATATCCAAAGTTTAAATTCAATTATACAGGGAATGGTATGAAGTATTTTAATCGGGTGGTTTTTTTATGTGTGCTGTCTTTGCTTGGTGCTTGCGTCCCAGAGGCCAATAAAAAATGTAGTGGTGATCAAGTGTTGGTTAATGGATTGTGTGTATCCAAGATTTCTAACAATGATCTTGAGCAAAACCTCGACTGCGGGGTGGTTTTAAATCATCAAGAGGAAACCCGCATTATGTATCAAAGCTCTTCGGCGAGATATCCGGACAGTTGTAAGGAAGAGGTTCAAAAAAGAAGTTGTGATAATGGCCAGCTCCTTGCTTGGAGTGGCAGTTTTAAATCTGTAAGCTGCTCCAATGAGAAAATAAGATATGCCGCCTCTTCCGTGGTTGCCGGCCAGTCCTGTCAATCTGAAATCCAAAAGCAAATATGTCAAAATGGTCAATGCGGGGACTGGTCACCCAATAAATTTAGTCAAACCAGCTGCCAGGTTCAAGGCTATTTAAGCTGCGGAAATGTGCTTCATAACGGATCAGAATCGAGAGTGGCCTATAGCTCCAGCTCCGTAGCCTATGGACAGGTTTGTATCCAGCAAAACCAAACTCGTACATGCAATAATGGAAGCTGGTCTGCGTGGTCTGGAACCTACGCTAACTTGTCGTGTTCTGTACAAGCGGCAGCCGCTTGCGGAAATATTGCTTCGGGTGCTGTTGAAATGCGAACCATGTATCAAGCAGCGGCAATCAGTGAAGGACAAGCTTGCGTTTTTGAAATACAAAATCGAAAGTGTACTAATGGACAATTTGAAAGCTGGTCCGGAACATTTTCCCAGCCAAAATGTGTGATTTCAAGAATCCGCTATGAAAGTGCTACGGTAAATCCAAGTGCTACCTGCAAATCACAAACTCAGATCATGACTTGTGAAAATGCTATTTGTGGAGTTTGGATACCAAACACCTTTACCAATAATAACTGTAATATTATTGCCGACGCTTCTTTAACAACATCGATTACCCAATATGGGATCACTTGGACATTTGCTACTCCAGTAAAATATGGCCAATTTGTTAATGGTGATTATTGGATAGTAGACCCAGGGGATGGAGTTAAAATCACCAAAATAGATCCAGGAGACGTAGTTCACACCGACGGTATCAGACATATGAATGGGTCTATGATCAACCCCAATACTACCATCCAAGGTTATGATGGTGCTGGTGATTACGATGCCACTAAAAATGTGGGCATCGGAATATCTGCTCAAAAGCCACTAATATTGCGAGGTAATGTTTCCCTGGTATCAACCATCAGCAATTTAACTCCAGGTGGTGCCTGGCATGTTAGTTACGTTAAAACCGCTGCCGTTTTAACCTGCTTATCCTCAATTCCTCCAACTGACAGTTTTAGGCCCGGAATAAGTGCTCCCAATAAAACATTACTTAATCTAAAAAATATCAATTACTCTCTCTTAAAAAATTACGCTTCACCGGTAACTCCACCGGATATATCTACACTTGCCAACCAGTTCCAAATGGTCTGGTTGGATCATGGGGATTGGAGAACCAGACTTATGAGACCATCAGATGGCATTCCTGAGAATTATTACTACACTCAATATTTTGCCAGCGCCGCTTTACTTCTTCACCTGAATTATACGTTGGAACAAAAAAAGAAACTGCTTATTAATTTCATGCAACTTGGTATAGATCTATATAGTTTTCTTGAAAGCGGAAGCCAGGGATGGGCACCAGATGGCGGAAATATGAATGAAAGGAAATGGCCCATTATGTTTGCCGGCATAATGCTTAACTATGCCCCAATGAAAAACATTGGTTTTAAATCAGGAGATTATCTTTACGCCAATGGGCACGGCCCAGGAAATCCACCTAGCGACTTTGTGTACTTTGGAGAAGATGGCCAAACTTTTTATGTGGCCCAATCAGATATCGATATAACCAACAGCTCTTCTTGGCACCCCGACACTCGCACAGCTCCTAATTATCCCTACACAAAAGCAATGCTTGGTATGCCAGAATGGGGAATAAGATATTCGACAAGTCCGTCCCTTTCAGACGCTTCTTGGAATGCGAACTATAGAACGATTGGCACAGGCGTGAGCACATGGGCCGGAACATCTATCGCCGTGAGAATGATGAGTGCCAAGACGTTATGGAATCATAATTCTTATTTTGATTACATTGATAGGTACATGGCAATTTCTAAAGGAGATCGTGATCCCTTCGGATATGTAGTACCCGGCGAAAAAGCAGGGGCCCGAGCGACTGGATTTATCGGCGCTATGTACGATACTTATAGAAATCAATTTTAGCTGGCTCACCATAGTAGGGCAGTTAAGACTATTTAAGATAGGTATAATCGTTTAAACACTCGGAAAAAAAGGTGGCGAGATTGACGCCTTCCTTGGGGCTTATCTTGCCTCGCTGGACCTGTTTTTCGATATTTCTTTTTATGGTTAAATTCAGGTATTGGGGATTGTATTGCATGTAAGTGAGGGCCTCCGAGGCGGTGCCACCGGGAATATGATCTTCAATATAAAAATCTGTGGGATCCTCGTCATCACAAAAAATATGTACTTCGTTGAGTGCCCCGAAAAGATTATGCATATCTCCCATGACATCCTGATAGGCGCCGGTCAGAAAAAAACCAAGATAATATTCTTCATTATCTTTTAATTGATGAACAGATAAAGTGCAGTTGTCATCCTCTGGACCTATGAATCTTTTAATTTTTCCATCGGAATCACAGGTGATATCAGCGATGGTACAAAGCACTTCGGGCTTTTCATTTAAACGCTGGATAGGAAGGATCGGCAGCAATTGGTTGATGGCCCACAGGTCAGGCACCGATTGAAAAACACTAAAATTGCATAAATACTGGGAGGCCATTTCTTTTTCCAAATCCCCCAGTTCTTCTGGGATAAATTCCAGGGACGATTTTAACTGAACAATCTTGTTCATGATCTGCCAATAAAAGGTTTCAACTTTCGCCTTTTCATCCAGGGAAAGGACTCCTAGCTTGAAGGCATTGGCGGCCTCATCTTTAAGTTGAATGGCATCGTTGTAGGTTTCTTGCACATTTTCGCTACTCAGTTCCCCCAGGATATCCCGCATATTCATAACGAGAATATGTTCACTGACCGATTTATCAGTGGGGTAGTTGGTATAACCAGGATTGATTTGATCAAAGACTGGCGCAATGATGCAGGAGTGGTGAGCGGTGGCGGCCCGGCCCGATTCGCTGACGATATGGGGATGATCAACTTCTTCCAGATCACATATTTGTTTTAAAATATACACAATGTCTTCAATATAGTCGCTGGTGGTATAGTTTACCGAGGAGTCGGAAGTGGATTTGGTGCCATCATAGTCAACGCCGAGTCCTCCTCCCACATCAAAATATTCCAGCTTAAGATTGAGCTTGTTTAGCTGGGTATAAATGCGTGCCCCCTCGTTGATGGCATCCTTGATACAACGGATGTCAGGGATCTGGCTGCCTATGTGAAAATGGAAAAGCTTCAGACAATGTTCTTTCTTGGCGTCCTTGAGGATCTTCACCGCATTTAATATTTCCGGTGCCGTTAAACCAAACTTGGCATTTTCCCCGCTGGAGTCACTCCATTTTCCGGTAGCCTTGGTGGAGAGCTTGGCGCGAATTCCAATCACCGGTTCAATTTGCATTTCGTTTGCCAGCGATAATAATGTGGGCAGTTCGGATAATTTTTCAATGACGATGATGACTTTCTTACCCATTTTGTTTCCCAGCAAGGCCAGGCGCAGGTAAGTGGCATCTTTGTAGCCGTTTACAATGGTAAGGGAATTGGGGTTGGTATTGTAGGCCAAAGCGGCCATGAGTTCGGGTTTGGAACCGGATTCCAGTCCATAATCATAAGGCCCGCCGGCATCAATGATTTCTTCCACCACTTCCCTTAGTTGATTGACCTTGATGGGGTAAACTCCAAAATACCGTCCCCGATATCCGGCACTCTCAATGATCTGGCGAAAAAGCCGGTTAAGGGTGACCACTTGGCTGCGCAAAATATCATGAAACCTGACCACACAAGGCAGGGCAATCTTTTTTCTTTTGATTTCATCAAGGACTTCCTGAATATCAATGACCGGTCCTTCCTTTGATTTTTCTGGAAGAATGGTTAAATTGCCTTTGTCGTTAATGGCAAAATAACCTTGTCCCCATCTATTGATGGAATAGAGTTCGTCCGAGTCCTGGGTAGTCCACTTTTCTTTGGGAGTATCTAAAATATTATCCATAGGGCCTTTTAACCCAGTTCCTCTTTTCCGGCAAGACAAAGTATGATTTCACGAATAATTTTCGCAGCAAAAATACTGCTAATGTGGCTGGGATCTTCAGGAGGGGAAAGTTCCACCACGTCAGCACCCACCAGATGTTTGGTTTTTAAAATGCTCAGGATCTTTTCAAATACTGGATAATCATACCCGCCAGGCTCTGGGGTACCGGTTCCCGGCAAAACACTGGGGTCGAAAAAATCGAGATCCAGGGTTAAATAAATGGGGGTTTTAGCAGGTAATTTTTTCAGGGTCTCAAAAAATAGGGGAGCCTTTTTAATCAACCATTTTTTTTCTTTGATCAGTTGGAATTCTTCCTGGGTGCCACTTCTAATCCCAAACTGGATCAGTTTGTGTTTAGGCCCAAATTCCTCCCATACCCGTCTGATGACCGAGGCGTGGGAATAAATATTTCCCTCGTAGTCCTGACGTAGATCCGCATGGGCATCCAGATGGAGTAAAACCAGGTTGGGATATTTTTTAAGCATGCATGAAATGGGGGTATAGGAAATGGAATGTTCTCCTCCCATGATCACAAATTTGACATTTTTCATGGCAAGAGAGTGGTTCAAAATGGTTTTCAAAGTATTGGAAGTCTCCAAATAGTCCTTGGAGGTCTGTTTGGTTCCAACTGCCAAATTGCCCAGATCAAAACAACGCACATTTAAAATATCTTGATCAAAAAAAGGCGAGTAGCTTTCCAGTGCACAGGCCACATTTCTTATGGAGTCGGGGCCAAACCGGGTGCCTTTCTTATAGGAGGCAGTGCCATCAAAGGGAAACCCGATAAGATTAATGGAATAATCCAGCAAGGTATTATTTTTTTTTATCCATTCAAATGATTCGTGGGAGGTGATTAATGGGGAAAGAACCATAGCCTATAGTTCCTTGCCAAATCTTGCCCGCAGTTCAAGCGCATATTCTATATTTTGTTTTAGAAAATTGCTTTCACCCAGTTGAAACAGTTCAATATCATGAAAGGTGCACAGCTTAACTTTGAGTGGTTTGTTTTTTAAAACTCGATAAAGTGTATTGACAATAATTTTATTACGTTCGGCTCCATTTAAAAGATAGCTATCAACCCCTAAGGCCTTGCAGACTTCGCATGCGGTTTTAACTTCTTTTTTTTCCATTTCTTAAACAATCTTAAGTTGAATTGTTCCAAATATTTCAATACAATACATACATGTATAATATATTAGTTATTGACGATGATCCAGATATTCTTGACGTTATTTGCGACCTTTTGGAAGTAAAGTACGAATGTTCCCTTGATCGAGCACTCAATGGTGAAGAAGCATTGCAGAAAACCAATTCTAAAAAATATGATTTGATTTGTACTGATCATCGGATGCCTATCGTGAATGGTGGGAAATTTGTGGTTTATCTGAGAGGACGTGAAGGGCTGAATCAACAAACCCCCATTCTGATCATTACCGGTCACTACGACAAGGTCAAACAATATCAAATGGCCTTAAAACATGTTTATGTCCATGTTAAGCCGGTTATTCCGCAAGAATTGTATTCAATCTGTGATCTGGCCCTTACGGGTGTAACTCAGGATCTTTTAGATAAATAATTACCAATTGGGCAATCAAAACCGTAGGGTTTTTTAGCGTAAAAGCGCTTGGCATGCTCCACGATCAGGGCGTGATATTCGTTAAATAAGATGTAATCGGGGGGAAGATTTTGTTCGAACATTTCTCTGATATCCTCGTATTTAAAAGAGGCATCAATGAGTTTTAAATGTAAAAAAATTCTGCGAGTATAGGCATCTACGACAAAAATAGGTTGATGCCATCCATATAACAGCATCGAGTCGGCAGTTTCCGGGCCGATTCCCCAAAGGGAAAGCAGTTCATGGCGGAGTGGGCATCTATTTTTTAGCTTTAAAAAAAAATCAGTGAATATAAAAAGTTTTTTGGTTTTTTGATTAAAATAGCCGGACGGTTTGATACATGTTTTGATTAAGTCATCAGAGGTGGTAAGCAATTTTTTGGGATCAAGTAACTCTTTGGTTCGTAAATTGTTTAAGGCTATTTCGACGCTTTTAAAATTGGTGTTTTGGGTTAATATGGCACCCACGCAAATTTCAAACAATTCTTCCGGGGTTTGGGGAAAAGCATAGTTTTTCGGGTGATAAGTGGCCCTAATCGGCCACCATCCCTGGGGCCCGTGTAGGGCAAGTAGCTTTTTATATATAACTTGAAATCTATTATCCTTTCTCATTTTGTAAAAAATATTGTACAAGGATTTATTTTTAAAGAGTAGCAAAATAAACCAAGGGTATTTTATTATGAAGGTAAATGGGCACCATTATCGAACCATCTGGTTAAAGGAAAACGATCCTCAAACCGTTTGTGTCATTGATCAAAGATATCTTCCCCACGAATTTGTAGTGGCCGAGTTAAAAACCTCCAGCGAGGTTGCTAAATCCATCAAAGATATGTGGATCAGGGGGGCGGGGCTGATTGGTGTGGCCGCAGGATATGGAATGTATCTGGGGGGGATAGAGGCGGCGGCGACCACTCATTTTGATGCTCACCTGTTAAAAGTAAGTCAGCACATCAAGGCCCAAAGACCTACTGCGGTCAATCTGGCATGGGCAGTGGATAAACAATTGGAGTTTGTAAAAGGAAAATCCACTATTGATGAAAAAATTCAGGCATTGCTGGAAGGGGCAAAATGGCTGGCAGAAGGTGATGTTGAATTTTCCAAAAAAATTGGGGAACATGGGCTTTTGATAATTGAAGAAATCAGTAGAAGAAAAAAAGGGGAGACGGTTAATATCCTGACTCATTGTAATGCTGGCTGGCTGGCCTTTATTGACTGGGGAACGGCGACGGCCCCGATTTATTTTGCCCACGCCAAGGGAATCAAGGTGCATGTCTGGGTGGATGAAACCAGGCCGCGCAACCAAGGTGCCAATCTGACCGCATGGGAGTTAAATGAAGAAGGGGTTCCCCACACGGTTATTCCCGATAACGTTGGTGGACATCTTATGCAGCATCAGATGGTGGATATGTGCATCGTCGGTACTGATCGAACCACCCGCTCTGGAGATGTTGCCAATAAAATTGGAACTTATCTGAAAGCGCTGGCTGCTTATGACAATAACGTTCCATTTTATGTGGCCCTTCCATCTTCCACTTTTGATATGAGTTTAACCGATGGGGTTGCCCAGATTCCTATCGAGGAACGTGATGCCGAGGAAGTTAAATACGTCTATGGAAAACTAAACCACAAAGTGGAAAAAGTTTTAATCACCCCGCTTGCCAGTAATGCTTGTAACTACGGCTTTGATGTCACTCCCAGCCGTCTCATTACCGGGCTGATCACGGAACGTGGAGTGTGCAAGGCCTGTGAAGAAAGTATAAGAAAAATGTTTCCGGATCTTATAAAGGATTAAATTATGATTATCAAAATATTAGCGCTAACCATCTATGCTTTAACCATCGTGGTGTTTGGGTTGCTCAGCATGAGAAAAACCAAGAGTTTCTCGGATTATTTTTTAGGTGGAGGCAAGATTGGAGCATGGGCCACCGCTTTCACCTACGGGACCGCTTATTTTTCGGCTGTGCTTTTTATTGGTTTTGCGGGGAAGATCGGTTGGAGTTTTGGACTATCTGGAATGTTGGTGGGGATAGGTAATGCGATAGTCGGCGTTTTTCTGGTGTGGTTTTTGCTTGGGCCTAAAATAAAAAAAATGTCTGTTGATCTAAAAGTCTCCACCATGGCGGAATATTTGGAAGTGAGATATGGCAGCCGGTTTTTAAGATTATTTTCCTCCTTGGTCATTTTTGTTTTTTTTATTCCCTACTCGGCTGCGGTCTTTATGGGGCTTAGTTATTTATTCGAGATTAATTTTGAAACCTCCTATCTGGTAGCCTTGGTTTTTATGGGCCTTTTTACGGCCTTTTATATGACTCTTGGTGGATACAAGGCTATGACGATGATTGATATTGTTTTTGGGGTTATCATGCTTTTTGGAGTGTTTGTCCTGGTGTGGTTTACTTTTAAAAGTGTGGGGGATGTGGAGGCGATAATGTTTTCGCTCAATAGAATTGATCCCAAGCTGCTATCGATTGCGGGTCCTCCCGGTGCCTGGCAATTGTTCTGTCTGGTTTTTTTAACCAGTGTTGCTCCCTTTGCCATGCCTCAGTTGGTACAGAAATTTTATGCCATCAAGGACAAAAAATCTATTCATATTGGCATGCTGGTGTCCACCATGTTTGCCCTTATCATTGGAGGAGTGGTTTATTTCATTGGTGCCACCACGCGGATTATGTTAACGCCAGAAGGTGCCCCCAATGCTTTTACAGCGGATGGCAGGCCCATTTTTGACATTTTAATGCCTGAATTTTTTGTTAGAATTTTACCAGACTCCATTTCCATTATTTTACTCTTGGTGATCTTATCGGCTTCCATGTCCACCCTGGCGGCGCTGGTGCTTATTTCCAGTTCATCGGTGGTGAAAGACTTTTATAACGGATTTATAAACCCTGGTGCCAGCGATAAGAGGCTTACTCTGCTCATGAGACTCATGAACATTCTTTTTATTTTTTTATCGGTCATCCTCGCCTGGTTTCGTCCTGATTCCATCGTCAGCATATTGGGGGTTTCCTGGGGGGGAGTGGGATCATTTTTCCTGGGACCGTTTGTGTGGGGCCTGTTTAGTAAGTTTGCCAATATTTATGGGGCCATCATTTCAGGCCTTGGGGGCCTTCTGGTTTGTCTTTTACTTTACGGTATGGGTCTTTCTTCACCGGAAGCAGGCACCATCGGCATGCTTGTTTCGTTTGGGCTTAATCCCATCGTGAGTCTATTTCATACCAAATTAATTAAGAAAATAAAGTAAAAGAAGGATCAACCCCAGATACAGCGTAATTTGGATATAGCTTGGAATCTTGGTAAACCTTCTGCCCATGGCAAAGATATTCGATATGAAAGTCAGATTTTTATCCCATTTAAGCAGTTCATGCATGGAGGAGCGAAAACTGATTTGAAAAACAGATCTGCAAAAAGGGCAATTGATTTCCAAAGTTTTGCCAACTTTAATAGGGATTCTGATTTTTTTATGGCAAACCGGACAGGCAATGATTTTTTTAGTTAAGCTGTTTTGCAGTTTTTCCCAGTATTTCATCCTTAATTTTTAACAATAAATAGCTAGTTGTTCAATTGGAAAAAAAGTATAATGAACCGTTTTAATAAGCGAGGAACCATGGCGATTGATTATGTGGTTGCCACCAATCCTGATCAAAGAATTATAAACCGGGCCATCTATTTTTTAGAGCAAGGGCAGATCATTGTGCTGCCAACGGACACCAATTGGGTGTGTGCTGCTAATTTATTGAACAAAAAAGCGGTGGAATGCCTTTATGACATCAAAGGCATTGATCGTAAAAAGCACTTGAGTCTGATTTGTGAAAATATTTCCCAGGCCAGTCGCTATGCAATTATTTCGGACCATGTTTATAAGCGGATAAACAAGGCCGTGCCCGGCCCTTATACCTTTATTTTCAAACCCACCAAGGATATTCCAAGATCAATTAAAGATTATAAAAAACAAAGGGAGATAGGCATCCGCATTCCCGATTCCATCATCTGTGACCGGATTATCAAAGGATGCCAGCATCCCATCATCACCACGTCGATCACAAGGGATATGATGTTACCTGATTTGCCTGCAGATGCATTGGCCGAAGATCTTTTGAGCTATCAGATTGAGGAGTTTTTGGGTAATAAGGTTTCTATGATTATTGATCCTGGTGAATATCATCTGCCCCAGGCGGGCAGCACGGTCATTGATTTTTCCAATGAATTGGAAGAGCCGGTTATTTTAAGAGCAGGTGCCGGTGATATTTCTATCTTTTAATTTTTTGTCTTTGTTTTAAAAAAAATGTAGTATTAAGGCATATGCAGCAAAAGGAAGAAAAAAAGGCAACCGGCAAAGAAAAAAAACTGGTTTATCTGGGCAAGGACGATAATTTTTGGAAAACTTTGCAAAAAGCCTTTAAAGAAATTTATCCGGATAAGACCTTTATTTTTGAGAGCCTGACTTTTGCCGCGGAAAACGAGATCAAGAGTTTAAGAAAAAATATCGGGGTTTCCCTGCCGCAAGTGCTTTTTTTGGATAATTCCTTATTTCAAGATGAAATTCTGCGCCTGACCACTGATTTGCAGAAAGATCCCGCCACCAAGCACATGATCCTTATTTCACTTTTACCCAATTTAAATTCAAGGGCGGTGATCAGGAAAAGCCTGGCCCTGGGGATCAAAATGAATTTTATCAAAGGCATCGACTTGCTTGGTATTATTCACCATTCGTTCAAGCTGGCCTTTCCCAGTGAACTGAAAAAATTGGAATTGGCGGTTGCCAAAGTGCAGTTTGAAGCGGTGGCGCTCAATTTGTTTAATATAGGTTATGTCACCAAAGATTACATTCATGTGGAAACCAATTTTATTTTTTCCGAGGGTGAGGAGTTGTCATTTAATACAAATATCTTCAACCCCATTTCGATTAGTGGATATTTTCAGGTGGTGAAAGTCTATAAAACCAATCTTTATACCCAATACCGGCTGGCCTATGATTTGAAGTTTATTCATCGAAATGAAAAGAAACTAAAACTCGCCATGCAAAAAATAGAAAAATATGAGGGCATCCTGAAAAAGGATGATAAGAATGCGGATGCCCGGTTGGAACTTTCCATGGCAAATAGTGAAAAGCTCCAGATTCAAAAAGAAGAGGAAAATAATAAGCAAGTGATGGAGAAAAAGCTGAGAGAATGGGTTACGAAGCATTTGGAGCAGTCCAGGCCTAAAAGATCCAGGATCTTGATTGTTGATCGTGAGCTGACCCTTTTGAATCAAATTCCCGGCAAGTTGGAGGAATATTTTTTTTCGGTAAGGATTCGCACTAGCATTGATAAGGATTTTAAAGTTATTGAACAGATGTTTCCGGGAATAATTGCCTACGTTTTGGAGGACCCTCGCAAGGATAACCAGGAAGAGATTGATGAGCTAAGTAAAAAAGAAGTCAAGAAGGTGGTGGAGCGGGAATATAACAGCATTGAAGCGCTTTCCAAACTGGTGACCAAGATCAAGTCCTGTGAAGGATATCGCCCGTTTATTATTCTTTTTAATTGTTATGAAAAAACTGATTGTATCAAGGAAACTATCGGCTATGAACGCATCATGGGAACCCGGGGTGAAATTACGATGGATGTGATCGTGGAGATTGTGAAAAAATACGAACAAATGCGGGCAAAAAATTTAAGTCATGCGACTTTGGATGATGCCGCCAAGGATGAAGTGCATTTTTATGTCAGTAAGTTTAGTGAGATGAGTGCTGGTGAATATACTTTTCCTATTAACGTATTGGACATCTCGGAAGGGGAAATCCATTTTCAATCCTTGCAAAAAATCCCTCCCTTTGCCACTTTGTATATCAAAGCTCCGGTTAAAATGACGTTGACCGTGGTGCCGGAGGAGGACGACGAAAAGAAGAAGAAAAATAAACCCACCAAGAGCAAAGGCATGATTGATTATTATGCCTTGATCAGTGGTTTGGGGGAGATTGAAACCTCCAATCTTAGAAAATATGTAAACGAATTGTTTTTCAAGGATTTAAAAAAACAAAGAGAAGAGGAAAAGACCAAGTTTTTGGAATTAAATCAGCAAGTGCTTGGGCAAATTGATCGAAAAAAGCAAGAAGAAGAAAATTAATATTCTAAGTAAAAGGGAGACTGGATGAAGTGGTTACTTTTCATTTTTTTATTGATGGTTGCGGTACCAGGTTTTGCATCTGTCAATGTGGATGCTTTGCTTAAAACCAATCGAAATGTTGAATGGCTTGACAAGGAAATAGAAAAAATAAATCTTAATCTGCAAGGCAAACATAGTTTTTCCACCAGAAGGGCACTGGAAAAACAAATGGATGAATTAAAGGGACGTAGAAAAAAAGTATTTCTTCAGTTTTTAGAGGAGTCCTCCGGGGTGGATATTGAAGCGCTATCGGAGGGGAAACCAGACAAGAAGGAAAAACTCTTAGATGAAGTGCAGGATATTTTACTGCCGCTTTTAGAAAGTATTAAACGGCTAAGTGCCAAACCCAGGCAACTGGAAAAGATTAAAAATGACATTAGTAAATTACATGAACTTATTAACAATCGTAAAAAGGCTAAAGAGTCCCTTCTTAATATTCAACATGACGAACAATTTATAAGCACTTTGCCGCTGATTAACCAGGGTATTGATGAACTGGAAAACGAAATTATTAAATTGGAAATTGAGCTGGATGGCAAAACCAGATTGATAAAAAAAGAGGAAGCGGGCAAGACCTCCTTTATCACCAGACTGCGGGCTTTCATATCCGATTTTGTAAAAACCAAGGGAAAGAATCTCTTTTTCTCTCTGACCACTTTGGTGCTTTTATACTGGGTTTTGTTGGTTTCTAGAAACCAGGTTTTCAAGTTTCAAATTTTTACCGGAAAGCTTGAATTTATCCGCAAAACGTTGATGACTCTCTATAGTTCTATTTCGTTGACCATTGCTTTTATGGGGGCCATTTTGGTTTTATATGTGCTCAATGATTGGCTGCTACTGACCTTGATTGTGGTGATACTGATCGGGGTATTATGGTCGCTTAAGCAATATTTACCGCGCTATATTGGGGAGGCGAGGCTTATATTAAATATAGGCCCGGTCAAGGAAGGTGAATTGATTATATGGGAGGGAGTGCCCTATCTGGTAAAGTCATTGGGATTTTCGGCGACCCTTTGCAATCCTTTATTAAGTGGAGGGATGCTGAGGATTCCGGT
This sequence comes from Bdellovibrionales bacterium RIFOXYC1_FULL_37_79, assembly GCA_001770015.1. Lineage (GTDB taxonomy): Bacteria > Bdellovibrionota > Bacteriovoracia > Bacteriovoracales > Bacteriovoracaceae > XYC1-FULL-37-79. The sequence continues at coordinate 44,480 of MEQB01000028.1, read as the reverse complement.
ACAAGAATTTTTCAGTAAACAATCGCGTAAAATTTCTGGCAACGAGGCCTTGTTTCCCACTCAAAAAGACGATTGGATCAGATTTGATGATGGTTCCATCGGGCAGGTTAAAGAGCAAACGCCAGAGGTGGTGAGTGTTTTAAAAATGGGGGGAGGAATCAAAACCTATAATACCAAGGATTTTTTTGGGATGGGCCTTGAAAACATAACCAAGGGGTTTGTCATATCTGAAGTGCTGGGTCTTGACTATAGTATTCAAGCGGAGGTGTTAAACCAAGTGGTGCCGGTCTTTTTTAAAAAAATGAAAGAGTATTTATATCAGGAAAGCTATATCAGGGACTTTGCTTTGAATTTTAACTGTGAATTTCATTCGGCAGGGGGCAGTTCTTTGAATCTTGTGGTGTTTCTGGAATGCGGCGGTGAACTATGCAAGTATTATTATAAAATAAAACGGGATATCCAACGTAATTTTGTAAGAATTGCCAACGAAGAAAACTTGACGATCCCATTTGAGCAAATGACAATACATCAAGGTTAATGCCATATGAAAATATTAAACTTTCTTAAAAAGAAACAGCCGGAAGTCAAGTCACCACCACTCCGGTTTAAAATCACCAAGAATGACTCGTATCTTGCTCCGTTTGATGGGGCTATAGGTAAAAGATATGACCATATGGTTAATCTTAAAAATATGCTAACGGCGGGTGCAACTCTTAGCGATTTTTCCAATGGACATAAATTCTATGGATTGCATAAGACCAAGCACGAGTGGATTTTTAGAGAGTGGGCCCCCAGTGCCTCTCGCATCTTTTTCGTGGGTGGATTTTCCCATTGGCAAGAGCAGGGTGAATTTGAACTGAAAAGAACGGATTCCAATGGCACCTGGGAGATTCGTCTGAATTCAGGCGTTTTAAAACACTTGGATTTTTACAAATTAAAAATTTATTGGCAGGGCGGAAGTGGAGAACGAATTCCAACTTATGCCAATTATGTCACCCAGGATGCCAAGACTCATGTTTTTTCAGCGCAAGTCTGGAATCCCCCAGAGCCTTATCAGTTTAAACACACACTCCCTAACCGGGTAGATGAACCGATCATTTATGAATCCCACATTGGCATGGCTTCCCAGGAAGGCAAGGTGGCCACTTATCAGGAGTTTAGGGAAAAGATATTACCCTATATAAAGTCCTGCGGTTACAATACGGTGCAAATTATGGCCGTGCAAGAGCATCCCTATTATGGATCTTTTGGTTATCAAGTTTCTAATTTTTTTGCCCCTTCCAGTCGTTTTGGCACTCCTTGTGAACTTAAGCAATTGATTGATAGGGCCCATGAACTGGGGCTTCGGGTGATCATGGATATCGTGCATTCCCATGCCGTTAAAAATGAAAACGAAGGACTGGGTTTATTTGATGGAACCAGCTATCAATTTTTTCATGATGGTGGCAGAGGGAATCACTCGGCCTGGGATACCAAGTGTTTTAATTACGGAAAACATCAGGTCGTTCATTTTCTTTTATCCAACGTAAAATATTGGATGGAGGAATTTAAATTTGATGGTTTTAGATTTGATGGGGTGACCAGCATGATGTATCTGCACCATGGGCTGGGCAAGGGTTTTTCTGGTTACGGAGATTATTTTAACGAGGATGTGGATGAAGATGCGATTATTTATCTCATGCTTGCCAATTCACTTATTCATGAGATCAATCCCTGTGCCATCAGTATAGCGGAAGATGTCAGCGGACTGCCCGGGCTGGCTTATCCCGTGGATGATGGTGGGGTTGGATTTGATTACGTCCTTGCCATGGGTATTCCCGATTTTTGGGTCAGGACTCTCAAAACGATGAAAGATGAAGATTGGAATATGGATCATCTTTTTAGCGAACTGACCAATCGCCGACATGATCAAAAAACGATTACTTACGTTGAATCCCATGATCAGGCCTTGGTGGGTGATAAAACGGTGATTTTTTGGTTGGTGGATGCCCAGATGTATTGGAATTTTAGCAAGGATCGAAGAAATTATATTATCGATCGCGGGATTGCCCTGCATAAGTTAATTCGTTTGATTACTTTGACCACGGGACGTGGTGGTTACTTGAATTTTATGGGCAACGAATTCGGTCATCCCGAATGGATCGATTTTCCAAGGATCGGTAACAACTGGTCTTATCATTATGCCAGAAGGCAGTGGGATCTTAAAGACAACGGTTTATTGTGTTATGAATACCTGCTGAATTTTGATAAATTCATGATCAAGTTTGTTAGAGAAACCAATTTGCTTTCTCTTCCTGATCCGCAAAAGGTGTGGAGTCATTGTGATGATAAAACCCTGGGATATAAACGGGGTGATTATCTTTTTATCTATAATTTTCATGGTGATAAATCCTACACTGATTATAGTATAAATGTTGAAAACCAATCGGAATATAAACTTATCATGCATTCGGATACCGAGGAATTTGGTGGATTTTCCAGGCTGACCAGTGGGCAAACTTATCACGTCATTGATGGCAAAATAAAGTTATATCTTCCCAACCGGACGGTACTGATTTTAAAACCAGTTAGATGAGTTTTTGCAATCCGGGCAGACGCCGTGGGTGAAATTGGCCTCCGAGTGATGCCGGATATAATGTTCAATGGGAATCCATTCGTTGTGTGGGGTGTGGATTTTGCGACAAAGTGGACACATGGACAAACACCCTTCCAGAATTTTAATTTTTGAAAGCAGGCGGTTGACAAACAATATGTAAACGATAAAAAGGGTGGTTATAAAAAAAGTTTCAATCAGGCATTCTTTCAAGTTAACCGGAGTGGCCGGCGCATTTAGTAGCAGGCGGGGCAAATCAAAAATTTCGTTGGACCATACCACCAGCAAGATGGCAGTATAGCCAAAAATTGAGTTTAGCATATGGATGGTTTGCAGTTTATTTTTTATTTTATTTTCGTTCATGGGGCAGCTCACCTTCACTCTTGATCATATTATTATTCAGCCACGGTTTGCATTCGGGGCATAGTTTTTGCGAAAAATGGACTTCCGAATTTTGGTGGATATAATCTTCAATGGGCATCCATTTACTGGAGGAAATCCGGATTTTTTTGCACACCGAACATATGGGAAGAAGACCATCTAGTAACTTTATTTTTTCAAACAGGTAGTTGGTAAAGATCGCATTGAGTCCATAGATTATAGCAATAGAGAAGGTCTCGATCAGACATTCTTGCCAGTTGATAGGGGTAGCCGGTGCGTTTAATAGCAGGTGGGGCAAGTCCAAAATTTCATTAATCCAGATGATGATTACGACCAGCACACATCCCAACATTAATCCATATGAATAAATTCTCAGCAACCGGTCTCTCATGTTTTTTCCCGATAAAAAAAATTTGAATACTTAGAGTGAAATTGTAAACCAGAATAATTATCTTGAATATTTTTTTTCTTGATGAATTTTGAGTCACCCTGTAGCCTGGCGCAGCAAAGCCATGGTTAATTTAAGGAGTACCAACCCTTGGTACCCTTGGAATTTAAAAGAAGTTTACACCAGCAGATCATATATATAGTTAGTTCAGCATAAACTATATATTGATTACCTATTATAATAGGTATAATATAATAGGTATGAATATCGGAGAAATTATTCAAAGCCGGCGCTTGATTCTTGGGATAACCCAGCAAGCCTTGGCGCAAAAATCCGGGATTTCGCTTGCTACCTTACAAAATATCGAAGCCGGGATTGCTAATCCCTCGCTGTCTATTTTGGATAAGATCTTGGGACCTTTGCATCTCTTGACCCAAGTGGTGGAGAGTCATTATGATTGGAATATTTTGTGCCAACTGGGGCTACCAATAAACGCGCAGGAACAAATTAAAGGCGTGGAATTTACACCAGAAATCCTGATAGATAATATTAAGATAGGATGTTTGAAATTATTAAACCTTCCAGATAGTAGATTACAAATTGCTATGGAGGCACTTATCATTGCTATTAAACAACACTATCCAACCCTTTTTAAAAAAAGATTAGAAAAAATACCTCTGGTTTGTGAAAATTTTCTCCCAACAAAAATCACCGGATCGCATATCAAGCTTCGGCGTCTGGCCTTGGCAAAAATTGGACAGTACTTATGATCAATAAAAAAATCCTGGACAAATTTTTAAAAATGGCGGGGGATCGTTTATCAGGTGATTGGATATTGATTGGAGGATGTGTCTTGCCCGTGCTTGGTATTGATGTGCGGGTAACCGTGGATATTGATTTTATCGGTAAAACGCCAGAACAACAGACCCAGATGCTTGAGCTTATGAATATTGTCGCAGAATTGGGACTCCCGGTTGAAACCATCAATCAGGCCGGAGCTTATTACCTGACCAAGATTGAAGGCTATGACCAACATTTGTGTAGGTTACATAAAGGTAAAAAAGCGACCATTTACACACCTGACTTATATCTATTTTTAAAACTGAAACTCGCACGTTTTACAGAGTCGGATTATATCGATTGCCTAGAATACATTGCTTATTCCAAAAAACAAAATATAGACTCAACTTTAATAAGAAAATGCAAATCCCTGCTTAAATCAAAACTGGCGGCTTCTGATCTCTGCGACAGGATTTTACAGCTAATTAAAGCACTGGAAAAAAAATAGAGGATGAGGATAGGGTGTGTAATTCTTGCAAATATGGATTATATTTGTTTGGATTTTTTGCAAAATGTTATATTCTTTGAAAACCTTGAACCATACACGATGATCCTGCACCAAAAGGGACATAACACAAACGGGGGAAAAATATGAAATATTGGGGACAATTATTTATAGTGGGTTTGTTTTCTATGCTATTTACTGCCAATCTACTGGCCACACCTGAAGAGCGGATTGCCGTGGGAATACTTACCCGGGGTGAAATTAACCTGCAGAATATCAAGATCGGAAATTTCGCTTATAGTATCGATTTTTCAGGTAGTGATTATAATCTAATCTATTTTTCCGCCATGGTGACGGAGAATCAGGTGGCCTTAACTGATCATTCATTGGTTTTTCGTTTCGAAAGACGTGATATTGATGATGCCTATGCAGGTGATCGCAGCGTTGATGGCAATATTTATATGGTGGTCGGAGAAGATGTACCTCAGGATGGCGTTACCCAGTATAACTTAGCTTTTTTAGAGATCAATGCCAAAAAACAATTTCGAGTTTCTTTCCATTTTGGTGTTAAAAATGGATATCGATCCCAAGGCAAATTCTTAAAGACTAACTATAACAAAGAAGATCCTTTGGCGGCCAGCAAAGTTGTTACCACCAAGTGGCATGATGTTGAATAAGCGTTGCATGGAATCTACTCTCCAGTGATTTGACATTCGGGGCAGATGCGGTGGGAGCATTTGGCTTCGGAGTTGTTTTGGATGTAAGTTTCGAAGGGAACCCATTGCTTGGAGGGAGTGCAGACTTTTTTACAAATGCAGCACACCGGTATTAAACCTTCCAGTAATTTAATCTGGGAAAAAAGATATTTTATAAACCAAGCATTGGTGAAAAAGAGAAACAGCATGCAAGCGGTCTCGATCAGGCATTCATTCCAATTGATCGGAGTTGCTTCAGAGTTTAATAACAGACTGGGCAGGTCAAAAATCTCGTTAAGCCATATTACGGCGATATTCAGGAAGTACCCCAGGGCCAAACTTAATAAGCTGATCTTTTGTAATTTGTTCTTCATACCAATTTATTAATCCTAGTTGATTTGGTGATTGGTTAGCAAATAAATAAGTTTATCCATAAAAGAGCTAGATTATATGCCTACCAGTATGAGAGCTACCCGGGGCATAAATAATTTTTTATGGCACTGAAAATGACATGGAAGCGCTGCGGCTTTTGGAAATGTTTTTTTGTTTGGTATTGGTCAAAAATTGAACAGCATTTTGTTAGGGATTCGGGTTGACGAGTGATCTTAAATCAAGGATTATGGTTCCAAAATCAGCCGTGATTTAATAAACAGTTATTTTTTTATAAACCATACGTTTAAATGGAAGGAGTCAAAATGAACAGGTATGCAACCGAAGTATTAGAATCCCTCAAGAGAAAATACCCTTGGGAAGAAGAATTTATTCAATCAGTAACTGAAGTAGTAGGATCGCTTTCAGAAGTTTTGGATCAAAATCCAAACTATAAAAAAAATGCGATTTTAGAAAGACTGGTGGAACCAGATCGAACTATTTCTTTTAAAGTTCCTTGGAGAGACAATCAAGGAAACGTTCAAATTAACAATGGTTATCGGGTAGAATTCAATAATGTGCTGGGGCCATACAAGGGCGGACTTCGTTTTCATGCCTCCGTTACTTTAAGCACTTTGAAATTTTTAGGCTTTGAACAGATCTTTAAAAATTCATTGACCGGACTGCTCCTTGGTGGAGGAAAAGGTGGATCAGATTTCAATCCAAGAAATAGAACCGATGGAGAAATTGAGAATTTCTGCCAGAGTTTTATGATGGAAATGTTCAGACATTTAGGACCAAACAAAGATGTTCCAGCGGGTGACGTTGGTGTTGGTGGAAGAGAAATTGGATATTTGTTTGGTGCTTATCGAAGACTGAAAGGCTCATTTGATGGCGTACTCACCGGTAAAGGTGCTGGTTGGGGTGGAAGTATTCTTCGTCCAGAAGCTACCGGTTACGGTGCTACTTATTTTCTAAAAGAAATGATGGACACCAGAAAAGATAGCATTGATGGTAAAACCGTGGCTGTTTCTGGTTTTGGAAACGTATGCTGGGGTGTTGTTAAGAAAGTTAACGAACTGGGTGGTAGAGTTGTTACTTTGTCTGGACCAGATGGCTATATTTATGATCCGGAAGGCATCCGAGGCGAGAAAGTAGATTACTTGCTGGATATGAGAATTAGCGGCCGTGATCAAGTTGCAGATTATGCCAATAAATTTAAAGTTGAATTCCGTCGTGGAAAGAGACCATGGGAAGTAAAATGTGACGTAGCTATGCCATGTGCAATCCAAAATGAAATGGACGAACATGATGCCGCTAACTTGATTAAAAATGGAACTAAATACATTGTTGAAGGTGCTAACCTTCCACTTACCTTAGGTGCCATGAAAAAAGTTGCGGAAGCAGGTATTATGTATGCTCCAGGAAAAGCATCCAATGCGGGTGGTGTAGCCTGTTCAGGTTTTGAAATGTCACAGGATGCCCTGTTTACTAAATGGTCGGGAGCTCAGGTTGATGAAGCACTCAAAAATGTTATGAAGAATATTCATACCCAATGTTATGAAGCTTCTAAAGAATTCAACCGACCAAATGATTACGTGTTTGGTGCTAACGTTGCCGGTTTTAGAAGAGTGGCAAACGCTATGTTAGATCAAGGTATTAACTAATATTTTTTTAAATAATTAGTAATAAAAGAAGGGGAGTCCGTGTGGGCTCCCTTTTTTATTATTAAAAAAGTTTTCGTCATTTATTAGGAATTTCCATATTAAAATAAACCACTCAATTTCACATTTCAACTAGATTGAAGACAACCCTAGTACGGGCTAGGTTGACGATTTCCAATTTTTTTACATACAATGTGAGAATATTTTTTACGATCTTTCACATGGAGAACTAATTGATGAAATGTACAAATAAATGGCAGTTTACATTAATCTGCCTGCTAGTTAGTTTTGCCTGCAATAATTTAAAAAGTATGGCCAGCGCCTCGACATCTCTTGCCACAGATTTCAAGGTCTCAAATGGAGAGACACCATCACAGGAGATGCTTAAAACTACGAATTCAATATCACAAAACAGCATAACTTGGACTTTTTCTGTTCCTGTAAGTTACGGGCAATTTGCTAACGGGGATTACTTCGTTATTGACCCTGGAAGTGGCGTAAAAATAAACTCAATCAATCCAGCTTCTGTCTCTAGTGCGCGGTCAATGAATGGCAGCATGATAAACCCCGGAGGAAATATCAACCAGGGATATGACGAAGGAATGTATGGGGCAGCTTATGCCGATAGCCTCAATGTAGCGCTAGATATCAATTCTAACCGCCCTTTGTTATTACGTGCAGGTGAATCCTTAGTATCCACTCGCAGCTTAGCCACGGCAGGAGCACGTCCACAAATATCTGATATGGCAATTTTAACATGCCTGTCTTCTGTTCCAGCCTCAGGGGCATTCCGCCCACCGTATGTTGGTTCTAATAAAACAATTTCTTTCAATATCTCAGACATTAATTACTCTGCATTAGGGATCCTTAATCCTCTAACTGGTGCACCAGATATTGCAATCTACGAGACAATGATGCAGAAAGTTTGGTACGAGGCTATGCCTGGGTGGATAGGCCAGTTCCCAAGGGCAACTAATCATATGCGGGGAATGGTTAATATAGGATACAGTTCGGACATGGGAAAGTGGAGTAATGTGGCGTTGCTCCTACTGCAATGTAATTACACGAATACTCAGAAAAAACAATTACTCATATACATGCTTCAGTACGCTATTGACATATCTGGATGCATTGTAAATGGGGTAACTTTTACTGATAACGGAGGTCATGGTCACGGCAGAAAAAGTATACTGGCACTGGGAGCAGCCGTATTTAATAACTCGACAATGATTGCTCAACTTGACCATGCAAAATACGGGGTATTTGGTGAAGATACTTTGATAAATGCGGTTACCTCAACATATTACTCAAAGACTGCTTGTGGTTATAATGGAACATTCTGCTCTGACCCTAAGGCCCAATACAATTCCAAAAGCCAACCCGTTGGAACACCTGAGTGGACATTTGACGGGACTATAAATAGTGCCAACGCTAATCGACAAGCAGACTATCGGGATGCATATGGCAACAATATAGCCGGGATGCTTAGTGCTTTGATAATGGGACAAGAAGCTCACTGGAATAGGGCCATATCTTTTGACTACGCTAAACGATTCAGAAATTTAATGAAAGAGGGGACGGTCGGTGCATACGGGGAATACACTCCAAGTGTATGGGTTACAGCTATGATTGATGCGTATTGGGATATGTATCTAGGCACAACATCTTCACCTCCTGCTTCCAAATCCCCAATAGCTCCAACCGAGTTGAGAATTAAGCCATAATTCAAAACGGTGCAATGAATTTCTTGGTAATAATTTTTTAAATAATTAGTAATAAAAGAAGGGGAGTCCGTGTGGGCTCCCTTTTTATTATTTAGTAACAACTGTATCAGTTGTAAGTCTGGTATAAATATCATAATACTCTGATTCTTCTTTTATCTTTTGTTCTTTGGTTCGTTGTTGGTCGGTAATTCCCATTGTATCAAGATCCTTAGTGTATTTATTTAGGCAGTTTTCCAAATCTTTTAGAACGTTACATGCATCTTCGATTTTTTCCAAAATAAACTTATCATAAGACATGCCGACATAATTTTTTAAGCGCTTTCTTTTTAGATTTTCACACGAAAGTAATTCATATTCCTTATAAAAATTTACGAAATTAATAAATTTCAAGGTCTCGTTGTCTACTATGACTGTCTGCTCTTTGGTTTGTAGCGTTTTGAGATCAGTTTCGCAGGTTTCTACAGATTTTTTTAACTCATCTAACATGGTTGCCAGCTCTTTATCCGTAGACATCCGACGATTAGCTGACACAGCCAGTACAACTAGAGTCATGACTGCCACTACAGCTGGATGTGCTTGCGCATTTGGTATCAACCAATTCATAAGACTTAAGCTATTTTTTTTCTTAAGAATCAAAGATAATTGGTTTTGTAAATCATTGAAGGAATCTTTTTCAGGGTTCCAATTGATTTCTTTATCATTAATTATCATGGCACCATTAAAACCAATTTCCGAAATCGTTAAAACTTGATTCTGGTAACTGATCTGGAAATTGTCATCTTTCATGATGGCCTTTACTTCTTTAATTTCTTTTGCGTGTCGATTGGTTAGTTCAACTATGTTTTGATAATCTTTGATTTTCTTATCCTTGAATTTTGCCATGAAGGTACTTGGGTTTTTTTGAAATGAGGTGAATGCGGTAGAGAGGTTGGTAAGATGTGTGCGATTTAAAGAGTAAAAAAAAGCATTCATCTGCTTTTGATGAATCTGGTCGCTTTCAGCAAAAATAGTATTAATAAAAAGAAGGTAAGCTTGAATGGAGATAAAGAGAAATTTCATAAGTGCTCCCCAGGGGATCATCGTTGTTATTATAATTATGTTGTATCAGAAGTTATTAAGCAACTCGGGAAAAAATACTCACTCGATTTGCTCAATATGGTGACGTGGCCGGTTTGAAATGAGTAGCAAGTACCATATTGGATTATCCGACAGAATCTCTCACTTATTGATTTTGTCAAACAAATGGTTTTACCTAGATGATAAAAACTCCTGAAACCGTTATAATCTTTATAAACCATGAACCTAAGTAAAAAAAGATTGATTTTGCATGAATGAAATTGATGATTCTAAAATATCCCGCATAGGACGCTATCTGATTTTAGATAACCTAAATCAAGGTGGGATGGGTAAAATCAATTTGTCATTGATGCTTGGTAATGATGCCAATAAGGTGGTCATCATCAAGCGGATCAAGCAGGAATTTTTTGGCAACGAGATGTATGAAAATATGTTTCTGGATGAAATCAAGGTTACGATTGATTTTAATCATCCAGGGATAACCCAGGTATTGGATTATGGAAGGACTGAGGGACAATTGTATCTGGTCATTGAATACGTCGAGGGTAAAAACCTAAGCGATTTTCTAAAAAAACTGCAAAACAGAAATCTGGTATTGCCCCTGGAAATATCGGTTTATATCATTTCAACGATCTGTCAGGCTCTCTATTATGCGCATAATTTCACCAATAAGTTAACAGGTCAACCGGCCAAAATTATTCATCGGGATGTTTCACCGGAAAATATCATGATCACCTATTCGGGAACGGTCAAACTGATTGATTTTGGCATTGTCAAAAGTAAATTTAATACGGAAAGTTCAAGTCCCGCCGCCATCAAGGGAAAATTGAGTTATATTGCCCCGGAATATCTCATGGATATTCCGCTGGATCATCGCTATGACATGTATTCCACCGGGATTGTCCTATGGGAGCTTATTTGCAATAGAAAATTGTTTGAGATGGATGAAGATCAAAATAAATTTTCTATTTTAGAAAAAATTGTGGAAGGAAAAATCCCGGTACCTTCGGCCATCAATCCCAATATTCCTGATGATCTGGATCAGATTGTTTTAAAAATGCTAAAAACTGATCCCAATGACCGCTATACGGATATGGATGCCGTCAACAGGGAACTGACTAATTTTTTACATCGCAGATTTCCAGGTTTTAATCCAACTGATCTGCGGAAATATGCCATCAAGCTTTTCTCGGCGGAAAAAGAACAGGAGGAAAAAAAACTATTACAAGTGGGGAAGATGGATTTTAGTCCTTATCTGGAGGAAATTCAAAACGAAAAAACCTCCACCAGTACTAAATTATATCCAGAAAAAGAAAAGGGCTTTGCGGATAAAGGAAAAAATTCAAAACCGCCAAAGGAAGAGGTTAAAGCTTCTGCAAGTAGTATACATCATAGCGATATAGTCTTTAATTCTGATTCAATGGTGACTTGCCGGCCGGTGGGTAAAGATGCTGCTAAACCATCATTGAAATTAGATTTGGCCACCATCACCACCCAGGTGGCCAAAAAGATCAAACGCACTTTTCGAGATAAATTTAATAACCTGTCAGAAATGAAACCTCCCAAAAGAGCCGCCGAAGCCTTTCCTAAAAGATTATCTGTGGATCAAGCCTCGAATATTATTTTCATTGATGATCATGCTCATCCACAGAATACGAATTTAAGAGTGCATCCCTCCAAACATGTGCCAGGGCATAATCATTTTTCCATGAGCAAGATTATGGTGGTCATGGTGATGGTGGCAGGTATGGTGGTCATGTTGATGCAGATACCATCCGTGAAAATCCTTTATGGTGAAATCAGGGGGTATCAAGGCCATGTTATTTTAAACAATATTAAGGCCACCGAGGTCACCCTTCAGCTCAATGAAAAAATAGTGGAATATTCTGTCCAGGGGCTCCCCGTGCCGGTTCACCAGGAATTTTATCTGCAAGTGATCAAAAAAGGGTTTGCTCCCTATATCAAAAAAATATTAATCAATAATAATAATGAAAAGGTGAACCTTACCGTACCAAATTTTTTAAAGCAACCCAAAGGATATTTGCAGTGTGTGGGAGAGAATTTTCCTCCCAATTCGTTCTTAAAAATTGAAATGCCCAAAGATCAAAACTATTATTTTGTTCCGGTGCCCTTTAAAAAGATCACCCTGCCGGTGGGTGAATACAATGCGTTTTATCAGGATCAGCCCCTAAAATTTATCATCCATAAAGAAAGTGTGGCTTCGTTTAGGATCAAGTGAGCTTACAATAAATAAGAAATTTCCAGCATGATGACGATGCCTGCGGCAATCTTGTCTTTATTGGCTTCTACTGCCAGTTCTGGATTTTGATATAAGTAAGTCCAGCCATTGTTGGTGTTGGTGGTGGAATAGGTTTGTTTGTAGATGTTTTGAGAAATTTTAATTTTCCGATTATGTTTCTGATCAATGGTTTCACTGATTCCCAGTCCGTAGATCAGGCCATTGGAGGAAAACACATCGTAAGGGGTGACATATCTGTCTTTGTATAATCTGGCGGTGATATTTGAAAATCTGACAAATTCAAATCCGAGAAGTGGACCAATACTTATAAAACTAAAAATCCGATATTTGGGAATGGTGCGGAAAGTGAAGTGTTTGGATGAGGAATAATCCTCCGAGTTAATGGTGGATCCGATAGAGGCTGAAAAAATTTCAATATCAAAACGATCATTGATCCAGTGGATTTGAAAGAGATTGGCAGCGACATATAATTTGCTGTTCATGATGGATATGGGGCTAAGTCCCAGGCCAAAGTAAGTACTGCTGGTCGGTTCATTAAAAACAAAATCTTTTAAATTGGGAAACTCCTCCAGGAAAACTGCTTGGCATAAACCCGAATAAAACCAAAATAAAAGCACAATTAATCGGCGTCTCATAAAATATCTTTTTCCATTGATTTGAGTTTACTCAAACATTTATTTTTCAAACCGTTATAGTCACTGGCGTTTTTTAAATAATATTTAGCCTCATTATGATGTCCCAGGTGTGCTACGCTGCAACCGATGATGGCATTGAAAAGCGGTACGGATTTTCCTCCCATGGAGGCTCCCGATTCTGCGGCAGCCAGGGCGTAATTGATTTTTCCATCGGAGTAGTATTTGGTGGCGATATTTAACAAGGCATCCGAACCTTTGCTGGCAGCAAATAAGTTTTTTTGTTCGCTTAGATAATCATTTTCCTCATTAATTTTTTCAAACTCGGGATAGTCATTAACATTATTGTAGTTCAGCGCACTTTCCAGGGAAGGATTTTGCCCTTTTAAACAATATTTATTGGCCGGAGTTAAAATGTTTTGGACCGCAATGATTTTTTTACATCTGTTTAGATACTGGGTGGCGGTTTTCGAGCTATCCAAAGACTTGCTGGCCAATACATCTTTAAGGGGTGGGTTGGCCACAGCAACCCGGGTGAGGAATTTGCTTAGTAAATTATAAAGATGGGCACTCCTTAGAGAAATCAGGATTTCCAAATGAGGATCAGAGCTATTACTTGCTTGGGTGAATTCTTTTAGAAGTTTTTGAAAGTGGGTGGCATTTAGCTCGACAGCTTTTAAATCCAGTTTGGATTTTTGTAATTTTTCCTCGAAGACCTCCATGTCCTTATCCAGTTGCTCCACTTTTCTCCAAAGACAAACGGGTAATCCTTTTTGCCGATTGCATTTACGACCGACCTCTTCTTGCATTGTGGAGACATGACTTTTATTTAAACGATTGGAAGCCTTATACATGGCCAGTAGTATTTCATCAGTAAGGCCCACGCGGGAGAGCATGTTTTGCATATCATCGGAAAGCGAAATGGGGGACTCTAAAATATCAATCAGTTGATTTCTTAACCGATCCTTGGTGGTGGCAGGTACTTTTTGCCAATATGGACTTTCAGATAAGGCATGTATTTTTTCCCAATCCCGCAAGGCGGTTGCAATATTCAGGGAATCGGTATAGGCACTGCTTCGATTAGCTTCCTGATTTTGCTGGTTGGAGGCAAGCGTTTGATAGATCTCCATGGCAGCATAATATCTGGTGATCCGGACATTTTCTTGGGCCATGGACCCTAAAATATTAAAACGTTTGGAGGGAGTTTTTTCGTTCTTCGCTAGCACGGTGGCGGTTTTAAAAAAGGTTTCGATATCTTTTTCCTTTTTACTTTGTGCCAGCGCATTTTGTAATGCCAGGCTCATCAATTTAACATCACCACTGGATAAGGCAGCCTTGAGATAGGTTTTCCCTTGGGAAAATGAATCATAATCATCAAAAGCTTCCACTTGGGATTGTAATTGGTTCATTTGTGCCTGTTTTTTTATGCCGGCCACCTTTTGATTAAAGGGACGGTTATTTAATTTTAAAGTGAGTAAACGTTCGCAGGCCTGTACCAGCTGGGGAAAATCATTCTTGGTGTTAAAGTAATCCAGGATCAAGTTGGCAGCATCCATGGCATGTGGGCTGCTTTTGAATTTTTTAATAAAGGTATAAAGCTCTTCAATGGCCAGATCATAAAATCCCTGTTCATACCGGCTTTTGGCCAGGATGAAGTTTAACTTGGGATCGGATTTGCGTTTATTGTCGGAATTAATATAGATGGTGAGGACCTCTATCAACAGCCCTTTTCCTCGTAGCAGCTCGTAGAAAGAATAATCTTTCTCCTTTTGTAAGCAAAAAAGCGAATTCTTGATCAATTCAATTTTTTGTTGTTTGGTGGTTTTACCAAATTCGTCGGCATAAGTTCTTAGATAAAAATCTCCACTGCTGACGTAATCTCCCTGTTGAAAATAAACATCCGCTAAATTCATGGCGATTTTCACGGCATTTCCCGAGCCTTTAAAATACGCCAGGTATAAATGATAATAATGAATTGATTTTTGCGCATAATATTGCATTCTTTCCTGGAGATTTTTGTTGGCACCCGTTTTGGTGGGTTTTAGGGAGTGAAACATTTGCTTGGAAAAATCGTGTGACCTGGTTCCCAGATCACGGACTTGTTTTTCAAAAAAAACATAGGCCTGTTTGGTGAATTGCGGTGGTACTTTGTAATAATTGATCCAGTAATTATATCTTTCCAGTAAAAATTGAATTTCCTCAACCGGAAGATCAATGCGATCTTTGACCGGAATCATTAATAACACCTCTTGATAAATATTGATCACCTGCTGCACGTTCACCGTTCTTTCGCTTAACGTACGCAACAATTTTATGGCAAATTGAAATTGTTTTAAATAAATGTATCGGTAGGCCAGTTTTTCAATCGTCTCCTGGAACAGAATTTCGGTGGGGGCGATCTTGGAATAGTAGCCCACCGGATCGGCATCTTTTTGGTAGTAGCTGGTAAAGGGTTTAATGGAGTCAATCAGTGCTTCTCTTTTTAAATTGGATTTTACCGATTTGGCCTTGAGGGAGATTTCAAAAGAAGCCTGACTGTCTTTCAATTCCTCGTCGGTGATAATTTTTTCAAAGATATCCAACGCCTGTTTATGTCTTTCAAAGATGGTGTGAATGAGTCCCGTATGATATCTTGCCAGATTTTTTTCATGTACAAATTCAGATTTTAAAACCGGAGCCAGGTTTTTTTCCGCCTCTTGGTACATTTGTTTTTCAAAAAAATACTGTCCAAGTAGCAGTTGGGCCCGGGCAGCCTCTTTGGTCTTGGCATATTCATCCAGGAGTTTTTTGGTGGTGGAAATAAAAGCGGGGATCTCATCGATGGATTTATACGAGGTGGCCAGCAAATATAAAACCTTGCCTTTTTTATCAAAATGGGGAAACTCATCTAGTAGTCTATTAAAAATGGCAATGGCTTCTTTTTGATTGCTCACTACTTCTTTAAAGTTATTAAGGGAGGTGGTGATGGTTTCACTGCTTTGATCATTGGATTCCATTTTTATGTAATAAACAATATTGGCCTTCTGGGCCAGTAATTCTCCCAGTTGCAGGTAAAGGTCAGCCAGGAAGGGGGCATGCTGATTCTCGGTTATTTGCTGCCTGACCAGTTTGATGGTCTTGTTGGCGCGATTATACATTTCAGAAAGATTTTTTCTAAATTCCTCAGAGTTCAAACTATCGTCGGATGCTAGGGAGCAAACCGCATAAAGTAATAAAAATAGGAAAATATTTATTTTACACATTGGTTTGAAATATCTCCAAAATATTTGTTCCTTTCATCACGCCAATAATCGCCTTTTTGCTCCCAAATCAGGGTGAATCCCTTATCTCCGATATCTTCAAAGGAATTTTTGAAATCCTTTGCAATAATGTTGTTAAAAACTGTATCCGGGTTGAATTTTTCCCGCATGACGGAAAACTTTAAAAATTTAAGTGATTCGGCAGTCATGATTAACTGGGTGGCAGAAGCATTGTACACATTTTCCAAATAAAAATTAATTTTTTTAGAAAGCATCATATATTCACTCTTATAAATAAATGAGGCCAGTGGTTGGCTGTCCCTGGAGAGTTTTTTGAGTTTAGTGCTAAATTCGGTTATCAGATTATTGATGGTATTTTGAGTATCATAGAAGTTTTTATTTTGATTGCTATAAATCAGCAATAAATCCTTATAATTGCGCAGAGGCTTTCCATTGATGATTCCTTGAATGGCACTATCATAGGTTTTTTGAAATTTGGTAATGAGCTTTTCCACATTATCAGTGGCACATAAATCCAGATAAACCAGCGCCCGGATAATATAATTTTCAAGATTATGAGGAGGGGTGACCACCTGGGATTCCAAGTTGTATAAAATCCCAAGGCTTTCTTGATACCTTTTTAAATAGTAGAGATTCCATCCCATCTCCAGCCAGTCCGAAGGGGTGACGGGATTGAGCCTGGTTAGAAATGTTTCATAAATATCCAGGGATTTGAGATAGTTTTCCTGTTTAAAATAAATTCTGGCCAAAGTTCTGGCGGCTTTTTTAATAAAGGGTAGATGTTTTGCTTCTAGGGGTAATTTAAGTATTTTCTCCAGCAGTGTGATGGCCTTGGGATAATCGTTGAGCGCATAAGCTTGCACTGCTTGGTAGAAAAGATATTTGTAAAAATTATCCTTATCAATGTTAGCAAAAAAGTCATCGGCCCATTTTTTCATGCCTTTGGCTTCGTTGGCGATGGCCTTGTATAAATTATAGCTGCTGATAAAGTCAGTATTGTCAGTGGGTTCAATATCGCCGGTGACAAACATGTTAAGCACATTTTCTGGATACCCCAGGTCGATCAAGGCCACGATGGTTTGATAGGCTTTTTGTTTGGTGGCCAGGTTGTCGTAGTAGAGTAATCCCCGGTAGGCGGTGACCAGTGCCCCATAATACATTTCTTTTTCCAGGAGTTCGTTTAATAATATTTCCCAGGTTTTGTGATCCTGGGCAATTTTGGGTAGCGTGCCTTCCCATTTGACACCTGCCCAGGGGAAAGTGCTATAAATGATTAATGTGAGTACCAGAATTTTTTTTTTCATATTAACAATTTAATTAATAACTGATTCCTGTAACAATTTTAACCACAATATAATTGGGGGACGCAATACTGGAACCATTCAAGGCCATGCTGTCACAAGCTTCGAATTTAACAGAAAATGAATCGTTGACAAAAAAATTGATATCAAATCCAAAGTTGCCGGTAAAATAGCTGCGTTCGTTGGTGGAAGCCAGTCCCACCCCAAAAATAAAACTGCTCCGGTAGTAACGGATGAATTTTTTTAGAAAGATCAGTTTGCCGTATGAGTGCACATATTTGAGATTGGAGCCCACCAGAAATTTAATGCGTTCAATCTGTTCTGGTTCTACGCCGAAGTCTTCCGCCAAGACGGAGATCAAATCCTTGTCAAAAGAAAAAAAACTCATGCCGTTGACAATATCCCATGCCCACGTTTTGTTAAAATAGTAGGTAAAAGATCCCCCCAGTCCGAAACCGCTGTAATAAGCGTTATAGGGATAAAGTCCAACTCCAAAATTGAATTCTTGGGTTTTGGGGTTGGGATAGGTTTCAATGGCCTTGACATACACCCCGTCCAAAGTGCCCCGCTCGTCCACATTACTTTCCCCATGACAGACATTGATAACATTCCATGAATGAAAAGTTATTAGAGATAAAATAATAATAATTTTAAATGCCATTGGTGAATGATTAAAAAATAGGGTTGTTATTGTTAATAGGTTAGTGGGCGCCGGGGGGCATGTCAAGCATTTGCTATTACAAGGAGGAACTTTTGAAATTAAATGGATATTCGATTTCCACCACTCCACCTCTCGGTTTTGGAAAAGAAATCATTTTTAATTCACTGATAAAACAATTATGCAGTTTTTGTTCATTCAGTTCTGATTTGGTGATTCTGGCGGTACTGACCCGTCCATTTTCGTCGATCACCCATTTGGCCCATAAATTTCCAATCAAGCTGGCATTGAATAAAAGTGCTTTTTCGTAACAATGTTGAAGTTTATGGAGTTTATCTGCCAAGGTTTTGTGAATGTCGGAGTCAGCCATGGTTCCTTTGCCAGATACTTTCATGGAGTGATCATTACCCAGAGCACCCCCCACCTGGCCATCGGCTTGATAGTCATAGAGCCGGGATAAAACGACTTTACCCTGAACGCTATTTAAGGATTTGCCATCTTCGCTTCCTCTGATGTCACCGTCTGAGATCACTTTGCCGCTGGCGATGCTTCTGGCTCCGGTGGTTTCAATGGGACCCGTGCCACCTGATCCGGAGTTTGCGACTAATTTATTGAGGTAATTCTTCTGCTTTGAATTGTTGCCCGCACCTGCCTTGCCACCACTTCCGCCTGCAGCGTATCTGGTGGAGGGCGAGCCGATGCTGGGGGCATCGACCGAAAATTTTGAGGGACCGTCGGATAAAAAGCCCAGCGAACTGGACAAGGCACTTTTTACTTTGGCATCATAAGTGGCCTTGGCGGCACCTGCTCCGTCAGTTCTGGCCTGAGAACTTTTCACTTTGCGTCCACCACCACCGCCAGGGGTATATTCCTTGGTGATGCGTTCACCGCCGGTTTTGGGGGGGCCCTTGACCGCTACTAATTTTTTAGCGGGTCCGGTGGGGGGCTTGGGGGATGGGGTGGCAATCTTTTTTTCGGTGGAAACATTGGTTTTAGGAGCCGGTTTTTTGGGTTTAGCTTGGACGATTTTTTTCTCTGGTACAGGTGTTTTAACCGGTGGTGGTGGCGCGACTTGGACGACTTCTTTCACTGGCAAAGGTTCTATTTTTTTATTTTGCTTAACTTTTTCCATCAGTTGTTTGATTCTTTCAAAGTCAACGGTGACAGCGGTTTTAACCAAAGGGGCAGGGGTGAAAAATTCGACTAGATAAAAAATAACTGCCACGGTTAAATGAAGGATCAATGATACTTTGATAAAGGTTGAAAATTTTTTAGTGTCGGAAGTTATAAAATCGTTGGTCAGTTGAAAACGGTATTTATGATCCTCATCGGGTTGAAAGATTACCGGTTGATGCAGGGATAATATTTGGGAATTTTTGCCAAAATCATCAATGAAAAATAAGATCTGCTTTTGTTCCTTGGTCTTGGTGATTCTAAACGAGGTGGTGCGCACCGGAACCGTCAATTCATCATCAATATCAGACAAGGGTATGGATGGGGGATAACTGGTCTGGTTTTTGTATGAATAGCTAACTTGTAATATCGGATTTTGCATAAACTATCCAAATCCCCTAATAGGTCGTTTCTTTTATTTCCTCATCATAATTCGTGCGAGGTTGAATAAAATCAATTTGTTCTTTTTTATTTTTCAACACCAAACCCATGGACAGGGTCCTGGTTTGTCCTCTGATCTCAATAGCTTTTTTTTGTCCATCGATGCTGCTGATTGACCGCCCCTGGGGTTTATCCCCATAGCGTTTCGGATTTTTTTTGGCATAGGAGGATAATGGTCCAAAAAGTAAAACCCAAAAAATAAATAACAACATCAACCTTTTTTTCATTGCTTTAATCCGGTTGCTTTAGTGACATTAATTCTATCTGGGTAATGCCGACACTGGCGGCACTCAAAATCACTCCGTCGATAATTTCGTAGGGGATATCCTTGTCTGCCTGGAGTGCTAGGACGGATGGTGTTTTATTGACATCATTCTCCTCTTTGATTTTCGCCATGGATTCCGCCAGACGTTCCATAATTTGCGCCTGTTGCGAGACAAAGTTGTTAAATTGAATTTCCTTCCCGTCATTAATCTTGATGCGATCCTTGCCCACGACCAACTTCAAGGTCTGTTTCAAGCTTTCGAGCGTTTTGGCCTGTACTTTGGGAAGTTTGATATAATCAGGGACCTGCATATCCTGCTCGACGCTTGAATAATTAACCAGCAGAAAAATAAGGATGATGGTCAGTACATCCATAAGGGAAGTGATATTTAACTTCTGATTAGGCCTTTCGGAGGCACTAAGAAAACTTACTTTGGATTTCATACATCCTCCCCTTGGGGCATGATCACCAAAGTCATTTTTTTCTGATGGTTGGCAATTTCTGTAAAATGATTAAGTATTTTAACAACATCCTCGTATCGGATTTTTTTATCAATTGAAACCAGGGTGGTATCGAGTTTATGATATTTCTCCTGCAGCTTTAAAATCATGGTTTGAATTTTATTGAATTCCTCTTCTTTGTTTGCAATATTTTCCTCACTGACGGTCTGGCCATCGGTTTCATTTAGCAGGGTGAAAATGAGTTTGTCGCTATCCACCCTTAATTGCAAAATCACTTTCTCATCCATCTTGCTGGCTTCTTTCAACTGCTCTGGTTTATTTTTATCCTGATTGATACCCGGGATATTAACTTCGATGGATTTAAAGTGATAGAACGCAATATTGCCAATTAATACGGGAATAATAATCAGCAACAAGCTCATAAAGGGTAGCATCGGATCTAATTCATCCTCAGAATTATCGAGAAAAGTTTTTTTAAAAAAGCTCATATGTTACGATGCCTTCTTAATGGTTTCGTCATTACCTGCATTAATTCTTGGATCACTGGTTACAATATGAATGACCTCGGACAACACTTCGTCATATTTTTGTAAAATGGCCCTTTCCTTGTTGGAAAGAATGGTGAATGAAACGATACAAGGGATGGCCACAATCAAACCTAGCGCCGTGGTGTTCATGGCGGTGGAAATACCGCTTGCCAGCGCAGTAGCTTTGGCAGCTGCATCCAGGGCCGCCAGACTTGAAAATGATTGGATGAGTCCTTGAATAGTTCCAAGCAATCCAAGCAGTGTGGCCACGTTACCGATCATCTGAATATAATTGGTTCTTTTTTGGATCTTCGGTATGGTTTTTTGAATGCTAACATAGGCCGCTGATTCAATCACCTCTTTACTTTGCCCGATGTTTTTGATCACTTCCGTAATGGTGACGGCCAGAGGATGGGAGGTTGAGCGGCAAAGCTTGACCGTATTGCGAACATTTTCGTGTTTTAAGGAGCGGATGACTTTTTCAAAAAAATGAGATTTGAAGGTATAGCAAAAAGTCAGGACAAAAAATCTCTCGCAAATCAAGGCTGCAGCGAAGAACGAAACGCCCAAAATGATATACATAAACGGGCCACCAGAATGAATAAACTGCATCATGTTGTGTTCTCCTTGATAATGAAGTCAACCTCAAATCAATCTTGACTTGCTACTTGTCTTATTCGGCTTATTAAAAATAAAAATTAGAAAAAGGTGCCACTTCTAAAATTGAATATTTTAGTCGGTTAAATAGTTTTTTTGATCAACCTTAAAATTGATAACTCCACCCAAATTTCATAAAATCCTGGATGGATTTACACTGTTTGATTTGCCGGTCGTCATCCTGGTCTATGACAAAGCGGTTACATGATTCCAGCCAGTCTCCAAACTCCTTGATGGTCTGGATTTTCTCCCGGTTGCTAAGGACCGTGGATTCTTTGCGGGGACGGATTACCAAAGGTTGAGCATTGGCGCCAGATATTATGATGATCAAGATAAAACCTGCAATTATTTTTATCATTTGTCATCCTCGTTATGATTGGTAATGGAGTCCAGGGCGCCGTTGATCAAGGCCGGCAGGTCGGAAAAGAAATCGCCATTTCTAAAGGAGATGGGGGCCACTTTTTGGGTCTGGGTGATGTTGGCGAAGTAGCGTTTAAGACGGATCATGGGGCCTGAAATTTTATGGGATAGGATTAAAAAACCCAAAGTGGATAAAACCAGTGCCACCAGCGCAATTTGCATCAAGGAGCTTTCCAAACCGGCTTCTTGCAAGGAAACAAATTGAAAATAGATATGGTCACTTGGAAAGGAGGCATCCTCACCCAGTTTTTTCATGTGATTGAAATAAGCATTGATCCGCCAGTTGGTTAAAAACAAGATTCCCATGACAATAAAAAAATTAAACAACAGGATAGTTACTTGAAAACGTGGATAGATCAGCAGTTTGTAGCGAAAGATTTTGCGTTTTATCTGGTACATCAAATCTCCTTTCAATTCCTTTCAATACGTTAACAAACACTAATAATCTTAGTCAGTTTTGACGAGTCTTGCTAGGTGAAACTCAATTAAAAACGGCTAATTGATTAGTTTATTGATATTATTAAATTATACCCGGTTTGCCACAATTCTCTGCCAAATTCTTAAGCCTGTGACCCGTTTCTGATTTTTTTATTGAACGATAGTAACTTGTTGAAATTATTAAACAAAAGCAATATTCGAGTGATTTATACACGCTGCATCGCAATGGGAGGTAAAATCAATCAATACGGCTCAAAAACTCATATTAAGGAGAACCATGCGCCAATTATTAAGTGTCCTGATTATTATGTTTTTTTGTTTATCATGTGAGGATTCACTTAAGAAGCTTGATCGTCTTTCGGTTAAGGAGGCCAATCGGGTGCAAAATATTCAAGTTAATTTCTGTACGATGGATGCTCAAGTCTTAAAGACCAAGCTTAAGTTTCTTTTCGTTTTGGATAAGTCAGGAAGTAATCAAGAGCGCAGTAATCTCGGCAATATTCCACCAACACTTCCTGGCAGTGATATCAGTGGAAGTCGAAGGTATGACCCTCTCATCAGTTTTATCGGTAGTATTCAAAAGACCTATACCCCGGGAAGTTCCGATGATGATAGTATCTCTTACGCCTTGGTGAATTTTGCCAGCTCTGCTAGTATCGTCCGCAATTTTAGCAGTGATGAGGAAAGCTTTATTGATTTGATTATCAATCAAAAATATCGTAATGGTTGCCAGGCCCCGGTAAGATCCGCTGACACCAATGCCTATCCTCCTGTCAGCGAACATCCGGCCGGTTGTCCAAGTGATTCTGGTGGCACAAATTATGCCAATGCATTTACCACCGTGAAAAATATGATCAATTTGGATAGTGAGGCGGAAAAAAACGCCAACCCCAATCAAATTATAAGTTCCCATTATGTGGTTTTCTTTATATCTGATGGAGCTCCGGTGGTGGGTTTTGATGCCAACGGCTTGCCTCAAATGCAGACCCTCACAAGCATCAGGAACGTGGTGGATGATATTATCGAGTTATCCCAGTCCTCCACCGATGGTACCGCCAACAACAGCGCCTGGGTGGAAAGTATCCAAGTTCATACAGGGTATTATTATTCTGACACAGATGCCGATGCCACCGCTAAAAATTATTTAAGAAGTATTGCCGAAGATAGCGGAGGCGGCCAGGCCCATGAATTTGCCGGCAGTCAGCCTATCGATTTCAGTTCGTTTAGAATACCCCAAAGAAACGTTGAACGCTTACTGGATGAAATAATTGTAATTAATAAAAGTAGTCTTTGGAACGGTGAATATTTAATTCCGGATACCGACGGTGATGGCATGAGCGATATCCTGGAGGCAACTTCCGGATCTAATTTATTCAACCCGGATAGTGATGGTAACAAAGTCGGGGATCTGGTGGAATATAAATTAAACGGTTCTCCTTGTCTGCATCCAGCATGTAATCCGTCCCTTGCCATGAATTATGCCTGCACCAACGCAGAGAAAAATGCTGATTTGGATCGGGATGGACTTTCTGATTGTGAGGAAAAGTTGCTGGGTTCCCGTAAAGAGTTGTTTGATTCGAATCATGATGATTTGCCGGATGATCTGGCCCTTCGATTTAATCTGGGACTGGAACCAACTGATCCGCAAGATGCTCACGATAACCGGGATGCCGATTCCCGTGACAATTATTATGAAATCAAACATGATTTGCCGATCAGCTTTAATAACGACAAGTTGTTTAACCTGGTTTCCCAGACCTATGAATTAACTTCGCTTGGAAAACATAATGGGCGAAGTTGTTACCGATTGCAGGTGCGGGATTTTAAAGAAGTCAATACGATTAATAAACAGACCATTATAAAAGTTTATATCAAAGAAAAAACTCTACTTAGCGAGCGGTTGTACTTAAGGACGTCGGAGAAAGCTGTAGCCAACGGAGTCGATGCAATTTTTAATGATGATGAATTGATTGGAAATTAGAATAAGCAAGGTGGGTCCTTATGAAAAATTTATCACTGCTTCTAACTGTGCTTTCCATGTTTTTGGTATCGGCTTGTAATGATCAGGCCAAAAGAGGTAATACGGCCGTCAAAAATCAGGGCTTCGTTGATAATATGACGAAAACGACCTGGATTGCCGCCGATGACAACCAACCTCCCAGGTTGGATATGCAGGTTTTAAAAGGTGGGCAGGAATTAGCTTCGTTTGAAAATAATGTATTTAGCAGGGAAGAGACGGTCGGCTTGTTGGTCGGGGATGTTATTAATTTTAACATGTCTCAAACCGCCGATGACAAAGATCTTCCATCCTCGCTTCAATACGATGTGACCATTACCCATCCTAGTGGAGTGATTGAAAAACGTACCAGCGGTTTTTTTAACATAGCCATGCAAGCTGCGGGCAGATTAGAGGTGCTGGTCAAAGTAAGTGATAGTAACTCTAAGGTTACGAGCAAGAATTTTGTCTTTTATGTCAGTTGTTCTGATGCCCAGAAATATTCGCTTATAGGGGATGAAAGTTTTGGTCAATCGATCATCAACCACGGCAGTCAGATAATTCCTGATAGTATTTTTAATTTCTTCAATTTTAATGTTACCGGTCTGGCGATTGATTCCCCCAGCCTGGCATCAGGAGGATACTCATACATATTTGACTTTAATGGTGATGGAATGTTTGACACCAATTGGATCACCGTTCCAGGTAATATCATCAAGGAGTATGTAGTTTATCGGGGACTACAAGATGTCAGCATCAAGATCAAGGACAAGGCTTGTCAGATTGAGAAACGGGTAGTGATTAAAAATGTGGATTTTGGCCAGACCAATTGCCAACCAAACAATATACCGTGGGAAGATGGAATTATTAACGTTCCTGCTCCTGCGGCCAGCAACTGCGGTACCAATTTAATTGGCAGTTATCTGTTTATCCAAGGTGAGATCGAGGATGCGGCATTGGTTGAACCTACCAAGCAGGTGATGGTGTCACAGCAGGTGGCTCCAACTCCCGGGTCTCCCCAGTATATGACGTGCACCATGCATTTTAGTAATCCTACCGCTGGTTTGAATTCAACCCAGAAAGCAACCCTGTCAGTAAAAGGGGTGAATAAATATAACCACGGGATTGCCGGCAAAAAGGCCCATGGACTGGAAGTTCGCTTTAGTAATATTGATGCCAATGTTTTAGCTGACAATATAGGTATGGTGGTAGCCTTTAATTCCGCCACTGCTCAAAATGCCGTGTTTGAGAAAGTGCAATATTTTACTGACGAGGAACCGGATGCTGTCGGTAAAAAACAAAGAATCTATTCCATGTACGACAGTAATGGTAATGGACAAATTGTCGATGATGAGTGCCAATACCAACTGGCCTTCCAGCCGATGAATGGTTTTGGAGTGTGTGGTGTTGCTGGTGGAAGTTGGGGCGTGGTGGTTTATGGTTCTTATAGCTGTAATGCTTTAAAAACCTCCGATGCCAAGTATTTTGCCAAACTTAAGAAAGGTGAATTTCATTGCTTGATCAATAGTGTTCCTCCATGCCCGGTTGGCGGTGGAGGCGGTGGTGGACTTCCCCCACAATTGGAATAAACTGTTTTTAAAGGTGAAAGGTTGAAATAAGATGTATAGCACACGTTATTTTGGGATGGTTTTAATAATCAATTTGATGATGATCATGTCATGTCAGGAGCAAAAATCGCCCTTGCTTCCGCTGGTGCAAGAGGGGTTGAAGGCGAATCAAAAAACCGTAACTATAAAAATGAACAATTACTGTTTGAATGCTAGCATGGAAGCCAGTGGTTTTTTTGCCATCAATATGTCCATGAAGGTGGAAGATGGCGGTGCTTACATTGACTTTGACCGGGACGGTATTCCCAATTATCGTGATGAAAGCATGGCCTTGAATATTGCCCTGGATGACGGGGATTCCAACGATGATGGTTACTCTGACCTGATGATTTTTCTGGCAGGAATTTCTGCCCAGGAGCAAGTCCATTTGCAAAGCAAGTGCGATGATCATACGGCAGATTCTGATCATGATGGGCTGACCGATTGTGAGGAAACCCTTTTGAAAACCAGCCTGGTTAATTTTGATACCGATGGTGATGGGATACCGGATTATCTGGAAGTCAGGTTTGGTCTGGACCCTCTGGATGCTATCGATGCTTCGCTGGATACAGATGGTGACGGGGTTAACAACTTTAATGAAGTCAAGGCCAATACTCCGGTGGATGAATCAAACAGTAATGGAATCATTAAAGCGCTGGAAGTGAAATATGATACTTTCCAAACTAGCACGCTACCCCAGGTTTGTTATTCATACCAGCTTAGTAATGTTTCTATCGTGGCGTCGAGTAATTTTAATTTGATCAGACTTTATTTTATAGAAAAACAAAAAACCAATTTGAATAATACCACGTTGAAGATTATCAATCTTCAGATTGATCCTTCGGTCTTAAGCCATGCAACTTTGGAATATAATTTTGATGATTATTAAATAAGGACGTAAGCGACATGAAGAAATTGTTTAACATCTTAACCATTCTTCTTTTTATCTTGATGTACAGTTGCCGGGATAAACTCAAGCCGCTTTCCCGGGGATCGGAAATCAATTTGAAGGAGATCACGGTGGAAGCGGATTTTTGTACCATTAATCCGGAACTGTCGAAGTCCTTTTTAAAATTCATTTATGTCATCGATAAATCAGGAAGCAATCGCAGTAATCCGGGCACTGATCCCACCGGTAGCAGGCGATATGATAATTTGATCCAGTTTGTAAATACCGGTTCCAGCGATGATGCGGTTTTTTATTCACTTATTAATTTTTCCACCGAGTCGTCACTGGTTTCTGATTTTGTCACTCGTAATACGTTTGACAGTACGGCCCGTAATCAAAGGAACCTGACCAACCCTCCCGCACCGGCCATTTCCAACGATGACGGCTGGACCAATTATGGCCATACCCTGGACCGGATCAGGTCACTAATCGTAAATGATGTCAATAGATCCAAAGAGGCGTTAGGCCAGGTGGTGTCTTCTCATTACGTTATCTTTTTTCTAAGTGACGGAATGCCCACCGACGAATTTGGTAATGCGCTTACCGAGGAACAGATCCAAAATAATTTGCTACCCAAGATTGATTCCATCTCTAACTTGAAAACCACCACGGATAATGATTTTGATAAATGGATTGAGTCGATTAAATTTTCAACTGGATATTATTACAATACCACGGTCGATGCGACTGCCGTGCGTATCTTGGAGGATATGGCCGCTCGAGGAAACGGGGAGGCCCATACTTTTGCCGATGGACAGGCCGTAGATTACACCAAATTTACCCTACCTGAAAGGTATGTTAAACACGCCTTGAAGGAGGTGTTTGTTATCAATAGCAGCACCGTATGGGAAGATGAATTACTGAGATTTGATTATGATGGTGATGGTATCTCCGATGCGCTGGAATTTTCCCTGGGCTCTAATCCCGATCATGCTGACAGCGATTTAAATGGAGTGTCTGACGGGGTGGAATATATTGTTACGGGTATGCCCTGTGCACATCCTCAATGCGATTCATCCGGTGCCAACCCCTTTCACAGTTGCATTGCTTATATCAAGGATGACTGGACTTTTGGTGACCCCGATAAATATACTGATGCGGATGGTGACCTGCTTAATAACTGCGAAGAAAAGGCGTTGATCGGGAGTGATATTTTTAAATTTGACACCAATGACGATTGGATAACGGATTATTTGGCCTTGCGAAGTAAGGGGGCCATTTCAATTTTAGCGGACCCCAAGGTATCCGGACGATTATTGGACCCGGATGCTGACGGTGTGACCAATTATTACGAGTTAAAGTTTCATACCCCTTGGGCCATCAGGAACGCCATTATCCCTGAGCGATTTAAGCCTTACCAGTATAAGCTAACTCAAACCGCTAAAGAAGTGTCTAGAACTTGTTACAATCTGGTGGTCCATCCGGTAATGGTTTATGACGATCAGAATCTTATTCAACTTCATATTCTGGAAAAAAGTGCGATCATTGATAATCGAAAATTTCTGCGGGTTATAAAGCAACGGGCAAGCGGGCCGGTGCTTAAAATCGATATCCGCTAAACTAAGCTTAAAGTAGTTGGCTTTTTGTTGTGCATTAGGAATTTCCTATAACTATTTGATGCTGGATTGAAGCATTTTAGGTAGAACTAATAAAAAAAATATTTGAGACTATTATGCAAGATTAAGTTATTAATTAGTAATTATTTTTCAAATAATACACTATAGGTAGGGAACCAAAAATGGTTCCCTTATTTTGTTGCCAAGCATGAATTATATAATATTTAATCTATAATACATTTATATAGTGACAATAAGGGGGTACGGATGAAGGCTTTTAAAAAATTGTATTTTTTGATGATTCTTTCTAGTTTAAGTTTTGGCTGTAATCAGCAACCCAAAGCTGGTATCGAAGCCGGCCTGGCAGAAGGTAATGCCAGTCCTTCTAGTCCCAGTCATTCGGTGAGTTTGGTAAACTCAGTGAGCAACCCGGTGGAGGCAAAAGTTAACACACCACTAACGTCAGTAAAGGACCTGGTCGATGTTAATAATGAATTTGCTTTTAAGCTCTATCACAATCTGGAATCCAAGGAGGGAAATATTTTTCTTTCCCCTTACAGTATTTCGGTGGCCTTGAGCATGGCCTATGTCGGGGCAAGAAACGCCACCAGAGAGCAAATGAGCAAGGTGCTGGAGCTTCCTCTTTCGGATGAGTTTGCGCCATTATTTTCCTCATTGCAGGAGCAATTGAAAGCGGTGGCAGGAAATAATGATATTGAGTTGTTGATAGCCAACGCCCTTTGGGTCGAGGCCACCTATCCATTATCGGAGAGCTTTCTTGCCAGCATGAAAAAAAATTATGATTCGATGATTTTCCCGGCTGACTTCAAGGAAAATTTTAACAAGGAAAGACTCAAAATCAATGAGTGGGTGGAAATTCAAACCAAGGATAGAATAAAGGAACTCATACCTTCGGGTGTTTTAAATGAACTGACCCGTTTGGTATTAACCAATGCCATTTATTTCAAAGGTGTATGGCAGACCCAGTTTGTCAAAGAATCCACGATGGAAGAGGCGTTTTTTGTTTCCCGGGATATGAGCAAGGAAGTATCGATGATGAATTCCACCGGATCATTTAATTATTTTGAAGATAATGATATGCAGATGGTGGAACTGCCCTACAAGGGGAATGACTTGTCCATGATCGTGGTGCTTCCCCAGGTGAAAAATGGGATTAAGGAATTGGAAAAAAAGATCAATCGAGAAAGTTGGTTGAAAAACTTCGCTCAGATGAAAAATCAAAAAGTCAGATTATTTCTTCCAAAATTTTCTGCGACGGAACAGTTTAGATTGAAAAACACCCTGGCGAATATGGGAATGTCAGATGCTTTTACCATGAATGCGGATTTTTCCGGGATAGATGGCACGAAAGATTTGTTTATTGCCGAAGTGGTTCATAAGGCTTTTATCGATGTCAATGAAAAGGGAAGTGAAGCGGCAGCGGCCACGGCAGTGGTGATGCAACTGAAATCAATGGCCGTCAATCAGCCACCAGTGCCAGTTTTTAGGGCCGATCATCCTTTTATTTTTATGATTGTGCATGGGCATACCAAAAACATCTTGTTTATGGGAAGATTTGCCAAACCTTAAGACCGCTGCTAAGTAGTGCGAAAAAAATTCACGGTTGGATGGATCATTTTTTTAGTTGAAAATCGTTAGCAGTGAAAAATAAAATCACACAGTTAAATCTTATTTGAGGATGTTCACAGGAGTGGGGACAAAAATGTGTCCCCACTTTGTGGGCATTGCGATTGACTCGGATTAGGTTCATTGGTACTTAATGCCCCATGAAGGAAAATATCACAGACAATATTTCTCCTGAAAAATTCAGATTGTTTTTACAAGATGAATTGATCAGACGTTGCAAATTAAACCCGGCGTACTCGTTGCGGGCCTTTGCGCGAGATCTGAAAACGGATCATTCCGCTTTTTCCAAAATATTAAGTGGCAAAAGGCCAATTGGTCAAAGAACCATAAAAAATTTTCTCCAACATTTAACCATGGGACACGAGGAAGTAAAGAGATTGATTGATGCTGGCGATATTGATGATTTGCAGACCGACTATAAACAGCTGGCAATCGACTCCTTTGCCATCATATCAGATTGGCATCACTATGCAATTTTGGAGTTGATCCATGTGGAGAGTTTTGAATCAGATATCAATTGGATCGCAAATGCCCTGGGTATTAAAATGATGGAAGCGAAGATTGCCATTGAAAGACTGAAAAGAGTAGGTCTTTTGGAAGTCAATTCCAAAGGTGAATATATCGATGCTTCGGGTGGAAAATCCACCAACATTTCCAATGATATGACCCATGGAGCGCTCAGGAAAATGCAAAAACAGTTGTTGGAAAAATCGATTGAATGCTTGGAAAAAATACCTTACGAAAAAAGAAATAACACCTCAATGACCATGGGAATTGATACCAGAAAATTGCCTGAAGCGTTCGAGGAGATAAAAAAATTTCGACGAAAAATGGGGAAGTTTTTAGGTGACGTTAATCATAAAGATCAAGTCTATAATTTAAGTATAGCGCTATGTCCGCTGAGTAATATTAATGATGAGGAGAATTTATGAAGGGATTACTAATTGTTTTACTATTAACCACGGGTTTTACTACATTCGCATTTGTCCCAGGACAAAGAGAAGGTGGCGGCGGTAATGTGCTGGCCGCTGAGTTTGCTTCAGTAGGTAGGATTGCCTTGGAAATTTTAGGGAGGGGTGATGATTCCCTAGATGTAATATCAATTTTGGAAGCAATTAAGTCAACCAAGATTACTCCTGTGAGGAATATTTGTTTTCTTGATTTAAATACAGGTTCACAAAGTTGTTTTACTGCCTATTATAATGCATCAGAAAATGAGATTAAATTTAATAACAGGGAATGGAAGGAACTTAATTGCCGATCAAAAATGATGCTGGCGTCACATGAATATTTAAGAGTAGCGGGTGTGGAAACAGAAGATTATAAGTTTTCCGGAAGATTTTTATTAGGCAATTTTGTTCGAGAAGGGATGGATTTCGACGAATCACTCAAGCTTCGTGTGTATGTACATTCTGTCTGCGCAGATATTGAAGGGGGCAAACAATGATCACTAAAACCAATAAATATGTTTTATCAATATTATTAATTTTTACGGTATGTGTTCAGGCAGAAACTATTTCAATCAAACTTACTCAAGATGATCAATCTGCGCTGGCCAATCGTTTTTCAAAAATTGATTTAAACTATCGAACCGAAGAATTGTTTCAGGAATCACCATATGATTGGACCAGAAAAATACAAGCTCGTTTCCTTGATGAAAAGTTTGGCCTTTATATAAAATGTTCCCAGGATTTTGTGAGGAATGCTGTGGTACCAACAAATGGAGTATGTGAAGTTGTTTTTAACTATGAACAAAACGAAGAAGGTATTTTGGAAGTCCATGATGGATTTATGCCTTTGTTTGCTATCGCAGAAATTAAAGACAAAAGTATGGCAAAAATTCTTTATGGAGCAATTAGTAATGGAATTAATATGGAAAAAGCATTTTTTCAAACCCGGGAAATGTTGACCTTTAAGCATCCAACTACGGGCAAAAATTTCAGTGTATTTAGACTAAGAATCGATTGTCAGCGTGATGCGCACTTTGAAAATTACAGTTGTGTTGTTAGCGCAGTAAAATAGTTGTTCGTGTCTAGGCGTGTATCCCAAAAGTGGCCATAAAATATTTTATGGTAATGGTTCTAGCGAATGGACATTATATTATTATAAATAATTGCAAAAATCATTGAACTTGACTCGTTGTTTTGCTTCAAACATACTAATCATAATCGCTCTTTTAAATTTATTGAGAATATTATGGCCCGTTTAAAAAAAATAAATCATAAAGTTACCATCGTTCATGAACATCCATTCCATGTTTCGATAAGTAAAAAAAATCCAAACGGTATAACAATGAGGGATCGTCATTTGCGACATCTTAGTGGTACATATTTAGACCCCACAGAAATTGAGAATGTTTTCTCGAACTATGATCGTAAAGGGTTGCTTTACCCTACTTCAGATAAATTGGAAGAATATAAAAATGCTGATATCTATGATGATGTCCTTGCTGTTTGGACAGATTATTTTAATAGGAAATTTAATACCAACTCGCCAATTGATCCGGATGTTATTAAAGCTCTTATTGCCAGTGAGTCAGGCTTTCGATCTGATCCACCGGAAAACAAAATTGCTCTTGGGATTGCACAAATTACTCGAGAAACGTTTAAAATACTTCAAGATTCTAAAGGTGAAGCAAAAGATTTTATCTTCAGTAAAATTTGTCAGAAAGATTTAAAAAATCCAAACATTGCGATTCCAATGTGTATTCGGTGGTTGCATAGAAAAAATGCAACTGCCAAGAGTAAACTTGGACGTGATCCAAATCATGAGGAATTGATACTCGAGTACAAAGGAATACTGAAAAGTAAAACTGATCTAAAAAACAAAGCGCTTAAAAATTATAGGAAACATTATGGGCTGCTTAAAAAATAGTCATTTTTTGTTATACATATTATCTTTTTTGGTTTGTGGTTGTGCCGGTCCATCATATAAAGTTCTTCATCAAGGAAGACTTGCGGTTGAATTACAAGTCAGCCCTGACCGTGTTTTGCTTGAATGCGAGTACCAATACGACAATGATATGAAAAATCTCTATGGTTTTATGATGCATATTCTTGACGATGAAAATACTGTCCTTTCTATATCGCAGTTTAATTTTCTTGATAAAGAAAGTTGCTATAAACGAATAAGTAAAATTGGTGAAATTTTAAAGACCGGGAAACAAATTTATATTGGTGGCATGGGGGATTTAACAGAGCCTAGGATTCAACAAGAACGGCAATATGTTTTTCCAGGTAAAGGTACGTTTTTTTATAACAACCGGGTTTTGCAATTCATGGTCATCGCCAACGAGCATGGACTTTGCTTTGACGCCTTCTCTGGCGCTGAAAAACCATGCCCGCGAGATCCGTTTCCGATTAAAAAATAAGTTAATTGCAATAAGCATGGATCATTTTTCGAATAAATCAGATCTGTGGTGCTTCCCAAACGAGTGTCGCTTTAAGACATTGGTATTTGGCTTGGCCTTCCTTTTGATGATTTAAAGTGTTTGGGCATTTTCTGTCCGGGAAGGGTACTGGGATTTAAATACTGATCCATTTTTTCAAGTCCAAAGTCCTTGATGGCCTTACGCTTATTACAATTGGCACAGTAAATTTTGATGTTCGACACATCATTCGTTCCACCCATGGCAAAGGGGATGATGTGTTCATATTCCAGATTATTGCTTAAGGTGTTTTTGAAGGTGACTTCTAGTAAGTACTGATCCCCAACAAATAGCGCCAAATCATCAAGTTTTTTCTTTGGTATTAATTTCCATTGTTTGATAATATTTTTTATATAGCTTGGTTTAATCAAAGAGACGACGATAGGATATTGCCTCGTCAATGATAGGATGTGAGGTGCATATGAAGACTAAACAAATCGCGATACTTTTATGTGGATTATGTTTCATAATAAGCCTCACCTTTTTTTCCAGTCATCAAAGTTCATCGATGCGCATGCCGGCCAAAGCGGTTATGCCCAAACACTATATTTATTTAATTCATGGGATCATGGGTTCGCAGGGACATTTTGAAAAGATGAAAGAGGCCTTGGAGCAACATCTGCCTGAGTTTGACAGCGCCTTTGAACATAAAATTTTTTATTTTAATTATGATACCGGAAACGATGAGTTATCCACCTATGACTTTGCCAGACAGTTTTTTAAATATTTGGATCAGACGATACCTAAAGACGAAACAGATTATAAGATTTCACTGGTCATGCATTCTCAAGGAGGCCTGGTAGGAGCGATTTGGTTATATCGCTCCTTTGTAAAAGATGCACAATTTTCCAGCGATAAAGTAAATCATCTTGATGCATTTATAACTTTAGGGACACCCTTTTGGGGGGCCAAGACCGCCGTGATGGGGTCGCTTATTAATAGGGTACTGGAAAATCCTTCGGTGTTACCTTATGGGGAAAAAGAGATTAATGAGATGTCATTTTTAAGTGATACAATCTATAACTTTAGACAGGGTATCATTCATAATAATAATTTTTCTAATTATTTAAAATCAAATGTTCGCATGCTCAACATTGCAGCTGTTGCTCAAGCGATGAATTTTTTGAATATTTTTTCTACCGGCAAAAACGTTTATGAGGATGACTCGGCGGTTATTCTTCCAAGCGCCCGGTTTGATTTTTTCTATCAGGAGGTGCTTGCGGATCATTATCCAAACGAAGAAATAATCCCTGCTTATACAACGAAAAAAATTGAGTTAGCACCATTTTTAATTGTTGATGCTGTTCATCTGACACCGAAATCGCTGATAAATAAATTACCAAGTGTCGTGCAAATCCCATCAAACTGTGTGGAGGATGCCTTGTGTGATCACCCAACTTTTTCGTATATATTAAAACATTTGGCAAATGTACCTTTTCAAATTAATAATAATGAAATTCATAAAAAATTGACCTCTTTTTTTCTGGAATTAAACATCAGGTTGGAAGCCGTTCATAAAAATATAAAACTTAGTGATTTTCAAATTGAATATAGTCCAAAGGTGAAGGAGCTGGTTTCCATTGATTCCAAAACGGAGCTCTATTCAAAGGGAGAATTTCAGTCGCAGGAAAATCCCCACCATTATCGATTTTATAAAACCGGTGATATCACTTCTAATCAAATTGATGACCAGCAAATTGTTGTAGTAACCATCAAGCTAAATGGATACAAATCAAAAATCATCGAGATTTATGTAAGTAAGGGCCAGTCGAGTTATATTGATGTTTTGCTCGAAAAAAACCTAAACCTATAGGATGGTCTATGGGAAATGATAGATCCTTTTTTAATCAACACGTCCTGGAAGGGTAGATCCCTTTTTATATGTATTTTTATGTAAAAATAGTCTTTAAAATCAATAAGTTGTTCCGAAAAAGTAAAATCCGTGGCGCTACCACGGATTTTGCTTTTTCATCATTTCTATATATATAAAAAGAAAAATTCCCATGGGAGGACTTTTTGAAATTGCTTTGGAGTGGGGAATTGATTTAGTAAAAAATTATATTTTACTTATCCACACTCCCCGGGAGTGTGGATAACTTTTTGTCATATAATTCTAACTGATTTTTTAGAAATTATTATTTAGTTTGAGTATGGATCAAAGTCGTTTGGTAGATTGTTTGGCCAATGATCATATTTGCAGTAGTTGGGGGCGCAAACAAGTTCAAGTTTGATACGGTTTGGATCTTCAAAGAAAACAGCAAAATAATCATCATCTCCAAAAGGTCCTTCTTGATAAAGAGGTTTAATCTTATTTTTAAGCATGATTTCCAGATAAAATTGTTTTACTTTTTCTTTTGATTCGGCATAAAAGGCCAAATGGTTTAGGCCGGTACGTTTACGATGAAATCCAAATGATAGAAATTTATCTTCGGTAGGTATTAAAATAATTTTAGTAGCACCATCGGTATAGGCGGTATATTCTTTGGTACAGTTAATTCGATTGATGCCCATAAAGGGGAAAATTTTATCATAAAATTGTATGGATTGTTTGTAATCGCAAACATTAAATTCAATATGTGAGATTAATGATTTTATTTCCATGTTTTACAATCCTAAAATTTTTCTCGCCTCATCTGGACTTGCTACTTCTCTTCCGAGCTCTCTTGAAAGTCTTGTAACCCGCTCTACAAACTGGGCGTTACTTTTGGCGAGTTCACCCTTTTTATAATAGATATTATCTTCAAAACCAACACGCACATGTCCACCCATAAGGATGGCCATGGTGGAAAGTGGAAGTTGATATCTCCCAATACCGGCAACTGTCCATGTTTGGTTTTTATCAATTCTATCTACGAACTCCACCAGGTTTTTGATTTCACCGCTGGCACCGCCGGGAACTCCCAGAACAAAATCCAGGTGGTATTTGGAAGGGATCAGTCCTTTTTTTAAAAAACGAGGAATTGCTTCGAGCATACCAAGATCAAAAATTTCCAGTTCGGCTAAAATATTATTTTCCTTGATACCATTTGCAATCGCCGTAATAATTTCGGTGGTGTTTTCAAAAACCTCATCACCAAAATTCATCGTACCCATCGATAAAGTTGCCATTTCAGGTTTTAGATTGAGAGGAGCACAACGAAGTTTAGCTGGAGTGCCGACCGCTCCTCCTGTTGAAAATTGGATGATTGGATTACAAAGTTTTTTAATTTTGGCAGTAACTTCTTTGAAAATTTCGGGATCTTGACTTGGTTTTCCCAACTTGTCCCGGACGTGAAGATGGACAATACTGGCCCCGGCATCTACAGCTTCTTTAGCGGCCTTGGCGATTTCATCCGGAGTGGTGGGGAGCTTGTCAAAATCCTTTTTGTCGATTTCAGCTCCGATCATGGCCGCTTGGATAATTAATTTTTCCATATTAAATCCTTATAAGTATTTTTGTTTGAGTTCATCCAAGGTTTCACCAATCGAGTCGGCTACGTAGTCAAGATCCTTATCGGAGTGCCTAAAGGCGATGTAGCCATGATGATAGGGTTGCAGAAAAATTCCTCTTCTGATGAGCTCGGTATAAAAATCAACCCTTATTTTTTTATAGAGATTCTGACTGTCCTTATTGAAGGTGATAAAGGGCATAAGGGGGGCACCAGAGAGTGTGCAGTCCACGGGTGAATCACTTATAATTTTTTGAACTTTTTTTCCAAAGCGAGTCCCTTTCTCTTTTATTTTATCAATGACTTTTTCCCGTTCCATTATTTCAATGACTTTAAGGGCCGCTACTTGCGAGAGACTATTGGGGAAAAAGGTCGAGCTGATAAAGGCTTTTTCTCTATACATGTCCATAAATTCCTTTTTTCCCACGACGGCGCCAATGGAGTAACCGTTACCAAGTGCCTTGCCAAAAACCGATACGTCTGGGGTGACCCCTAACTCTTTTTGAGCTCCGCCTAGGTTAAATCTAAAACCACTTCTGATTTCATCAAAGATTAAGACACATTTATGGTGAGTGGCAATTTTTCTGATTTCTTCTAAAAATCCCGGTTTGGGCATTTGAACTTCATGGGCCAGAGGGTGACCGATCGGGGTTATGATAATGCCTGCCAGATCGTTTTTATGGGTTTCCACCAGCTTGGTTACTTCATCTAAATTGTTATAGTGAAATTCATGAATATCCTCGTAGAGTTTTTCTGGTACTCCGCCTTTGACCTCAACACACCAGTCATGCCAGCCATGATATCCGCAACGGAAAATTTTTTTCTTTTGGGTATAGGCCCTGGCAATTCTAATGGCGGCAGTGGTGCCATCGGAGCCGGTTTTTACAAATACGGATTGTTCGCAGGAAGGAATAAGTTCTCTCAGTTTTTTGGCCAGACGGTTTTGCACTTCCTGGGTCAGGGACATGCAAAAGCCTTTTTCTTGAATCTGTCTTATGACCGCATCATCGACCTCTTTTTCCCTATGTCCTAAAATGATCGGACCATAGGCACAAAGCATGTCAATATACTTGTTCCCATCAACGTCGTAAACATTTCCGCCTTCGCCTTTATCAAAGAAGATCGGGTAT
Source organism: Bdellovibrionales bacterium RIFOXYC1_FULL_37_79 (assembly GCA_001770015.1). Classification (GTDB taxonomy): domain Bacteria; phylum Bdellovibrionota; class Bacteriovoracia; order Bacteriovoracales; family Bacteriovoracaceae; genus XYC1-FULL-37-79. The sequence continues at coordinate 6,071 of MEQB01000028.1, read as the reverse complement.
TCACCAACTACAAAATTATAAGGACGTCTGATACCCAGTACTCCTCCAGGAATGAGATTTTGTGCCTCTTCAAATAGTTTATTGGATTTGCTGAGATTTAATTTGGTGGTCATGATTGTGCTCCTTTTCGTTCAACCATTTTATTGGCGACATAACTTGCTACATGGCTGGGGAGAGTGCCCGGGCCAAAGCCGGCGTCAAATCCAAGTTCAATGGCGAGATCGTTATTAATTCTAGGCCCTCCGGCAATAATAATAAAACGGTTCCTGAGTTTTTCGGCTTCAAGCATTTCAATAAATTCGGTAAAATTTCTAATGTGGGCATCTTTTTGGGTGACTGTCTGACTGATTAAAATTGCATCGGCTTTATAGTCCAGGGCTGCTTTAATCAGGGTTTCCGGGGGAACCTGGCTGCCTAAGTTGTAGGCTTCAATTTCAGGGTATCGCTCAAGTCCGTAATCCATGTTATAGCCTTTCATGTTCATGATGGCATCAATTCCCACGGTGTGAGCATCTGTTCCAATCGTTGCTCCGATAATAACCAGTTTGCGATTAATTTTTTCTTTTATGAGGGCATTGATTTGATAGAAATTCATTTCTTTGATTTGTACTTCAGTGGCTTCGATCTCATCGTAATTGAGCGTGGGGATGGCCCGGGCAAAGGCGACAAAGTAGGTAAACCCGTCAGTTAGTTTTTTGGCAGAAGAGATGGCAACATCCACCAGGTTCAGTTTGGTGAGATAGACTTCGGCAGCTTTCTTGGCCCGTGCCGAGTTTTCCACTGGAAGGGTGAAGGCCAGTTGCATGACTCCATCATTCATGGTGTCGCCGTAGGGCTTGATTAAATTTTTACTGGTCATGTTTGCCTCCTTTTTTAAGTTCATCCATTATAGGATTTGAGTAGGTGGGAGCTTTTTTAATAACTCCTGGTCCTCCTTTGCCACCGTCGATGGGCCTTTTAATTCCAGCAAACAGGCCGTTGGAAATGGAGGTCATTAATCCCATTTTTTCTACTTTAATTAAAAATTGTTCAGTCTCATTTAAAACAGTTTTAGCACGATTTTCAATGAAACCACCTGCTTTAAATTCAATTTCATCACCCAGATTTTTGGCAATGTTAAAAACATAATTGATGGAATCCAGGGCCTGATAGCGATCTTGCATAAGTGGTGTGTGAATGGCCTCGGTTAATATTCCGGCCAGGTGAATTCCTTGATTGGTGGTAATGGATGCCAGGTTAAACATGGTGTCCATGGCATGAGAAAAGAAAATATCGGTTTTTTTGTACTTGGTGGGTGGCATGTATTTAAGTGGGGATCTAGGAAAAAGTTCTCTGGCAAGCTGGGCATGGGCCAGTTCATAAAGGAAGGCATTTTCCACGGTGGGATTGATTTCATAAGCGTGTCCGAGTCCCAGTAGTTCAGGTTTTAAACGGGCATTGATTCCCATGGCCTCGTTGATGAGTTGGCTGGCGGTGACCGTATGGGCACTTTCAATGGCATCGGACGTGGTCAGATAATTATCTTCTCCCGTGTTGATGATGATATTGGCTCTTGAGCAAATGAGCCGGCTCATATACTGATCCACAAAAGTTCGCTTCATGTTGATGTCGCGAAATAAAATTCCATACATCGAATCATTCAAAAGCATGTCCAGATCTTCCATGGCCGCACAGGCCGCAATTTCGGACATACATAGCCCTGAGGAATAATTGACCAGTCGGACGTAGCGACCTCGTTTTTTCATCGATTTGTCGAGGGCCTTTCTCATGATTTTAAAATTTTCCTGGGTGGCATAGGTTCCACCAAATCCTTCGGTGGTGGCGCCGTAAGGAATATAATCCAGAAGGGATTGGGCAGTGGAACGGATGACGGCAATAATATCCGCACCGGAATCGACCGCACTTTCAGCCTGTACCCTATCTTCGTAAATATTCCCGGTGGCCACGATTAAATATTTCCAAGGGGTGGGGGGAACCGGGCATTCAATTTGTTTTTTCAGTTTTTTATTATAGGTATTATCCAGGGCGTGTATGGCCTTTTTGGATAAATCTTTTTCAATTTTTAAAGAATCTACGTCAAGGACACTTAAAGTATCCTTAAAGGAGATATGATTTTGATCTAGAAGTTCCGCCGTCGTTTGTCCATCTCTTTTGGATAAAACCATAGCCTTGGCAAAATATTTAGAAACTCCTTCATTTAAACCAACTTCTGCAAGCAGTTTTTCAATGATCTTATTGGGCAGTGGGGTTTTATCCTCATCCACACCATCAACCCCGTAAAGTCGAAGCACGGTCCGTTCCACCGATTCGGTAGAGTGTTCATCTACAAACTTTTGAATGTCATCGGCGATTGATTTGGCAATGGTCTTTACCGTTTCGACTTGTGATTTATCCAGATTGATCTTGGCCATAATTTATCCTTTTATTTTTTTGCTGATACTTTGTTTAATATTTTCGTTTTTGATAAAATGTCTGGCGATCAGTAATGCCATGGTACCTTCCTTGGTAAGATAAGTTTTATCGCTACTAACTTTTTCTACTTGAAAGGGCATGTTGTTAAGTAAATCATTGAGCGTTTTAATAGAATTAAAAATGTTTTGCTTAACGTCTTTCATCTTATAAAGATTGAGATTTTTTATTTTTATAATTTCCGGGTATTGGGTGGTACAAAAAAATAATATGTTCTTATGGTTATAATATTTAAGGAAAATGGTGGAGAGATCTTTCCCCGCCAAAGGGTTGGTGGTTTGAAATAATTCATCCACCAAGACCACACCGCCAGAAGGAAAATCTTTGGAGAAAAAATCCAGTTCCTCCCCGAAACTGGATAAGTTACTGGCAATGGTGCCGGATGATTTTAAATGGATTTTTACCTCACTGGGGATGGAGGTGACAAGCTTTTTGGCAGGCACCGGAAGGCCCAGACTTACCAGAAAAGAAAGAAAGTAGATGGTCTTTAACACCGAAGTTTTTCCGGCCATGTTGGCGCCAAATAATACGTTGGAGCCTTTGTTTAGATGGATATTTAGAGGAACGTATTGTTTTTGTCTTTTATTTTGAATGGCGGGCAAAATCCCGTCGGTAACTTCAAAGCAAAGAGTCTGGGAGATTGTGGGTAGTACAAGTTTATGCTTTTTCATGCAAAATAAAAGGATGTATTGGTAGGTAAGTTTAACTCGCTCCTCATATTTTAGAGTAATTATTTTTTGTTTTTTGGAAATCGCCATGTTTAGCTTGGAGATGATTTGTTGGTAGTATGCTGAAATTATTTTTTCAAGTTTTTCTTTTTTGGCTATTTCCGCAGTTAAATATTTAGGAGGAATATATTCAATGAGTTGGTAATCATTATTTTTGACGGTTTTTAAAAGGGGTGATTTTTTGATTTTTTCAAGTGCGCTATGATCTGGTGATATTTCTTTAGGCCAGGGGTAAATCATTTTTAAGGAAGTATCTTTTAAAATATCCTCCTCATATCGCTTGGAAAGTGCATCGATGGAGCTTTCCAGTTCATCTATCTGTTTTTTTAATTGATTGATCTTGGCATCGGAGTTTAGGCATCCCTTTCGGGCATCAAGATAAATATCGATGTAATCAATCAATTTTTGCAGGGAGGGGATGTCCTTTTTGGAAAAAGATTCGTTCTCAAGCAGTTGAAGGTTTTTTTTCAAAAAATGATAAAGAGCTAAAAGCCCCGCTTGATTGATGGTTTTGTGTTCAATCATAGGAAGGACCCAATCTAGATTGGGTAGCTCCTTGGAGAGGTTCATTATTTTTTCAAGATTTTGAGTTGATTTATTTAAAAGGGTAAGTTCCTGATAAAATTTTTGAGCATGCGATTTACCGAGGTGATTTAAAACCTTGTAAGGAAGTATCGGTACGTCAATATTAAAAAGTTCAAGGTATTGAAAAATACCTATTTCCGTTCCAAGGTCTGGGTCTTGTTGGTAGTTTTTATATTCTAACTTCATCAAAGGCCTCTTCGCGGAATAGATTATAAACCGGAACATTTTCAGGAAGAAAAATATCGGATTTTTTGGAAGTTTCTTCTCTTAAAAAAATACCACTTAATTTTACCTGGTTTAAAAGTAGTTTTTTAATAGAGTTTTCCTTGAATTGTGGAAGATGAGAGATGAGTTCCTGGGTAAAAGAATTAAGGATCAGGGTCAAGTTTTTAAATGGGGAAAGCATTTCCCACAAATGATTGGTTAAGGCCCCGTTTAAATAGATGTAAATCTTTTTCGTAGCGTTTTTTTTCAGCTGGGTCAAAAGATTTTTATCTAAAAAAGAAATTTCCAAACCTTTATAGATAATATTCAAGGATTCATCAAAAATAATGGTTTTTTCCTGGTCGCCTGAATGTTTTTTAATAAATGATTTTATGGGGGGAACCACCACTTCATAGGCCAGCGGTCGGATTAAATTTTTTATTTTTTTTATTTGCTCAAGTCTTTCGGTGATCAGTAATGAAAAGTAAAATTCATCACTGATTTCCTCCGAGGCTATAAACTGGCGATCAATAGATCCATCCAGCAAGATATTGGCCTGGTCAAAATAACTTCCGAGAAACTCCTTAATTTTTAAAATTTCATGTTTTTCATTTGGTCCTTCCAGTACGATGGGAAGATTGCCATGGGCCCGGGAGAGAATATATATTTTTTTAAAATTTGGAGGTGAAAAAATTTTAACAACGTCATAGAGCCCATCAAGTCCCTTAACGCGATTTTGTTCGGTTATAAAATAATCATCCTTTTTGATCACAATTTTGGGCTTGATATGATTTTCCAGGGAATCAAAATCCTCACCGTTTACTCCAATAGAAAGTAAAATAGTATTGATCTTTTTCTTGCCAAGTTTGGCATAAATAAAATTAAAGGCAGTGGTTTTTCCTGCATTTTTGTCAGATCCAATAAAGCAGATAGTGTGCAGTTTTTTCATGTTTATGATTTAGGTCTGCAGTAGCAAAACTACAGACCCGAAGTTTTATTTAAACGTATTGTTCTTCAAACAGTTTTCTAAGTTCTGGATGTTTTCTGATCACGTCCAGGGCAATTTCATCGTGGTTGGGTGCATATCCGTTTCCAATAATGAGGAGTGCATCGGAACCAATTCCTTCTGCCCCAAGTGCTGCTTTGGTAAAGCTGGTGGCCATGGTGAAGAAATAGACGGTGCCCGAGTCTTTCGCGCAGATAATGGAAGACATCTCCGTATCACTGACCGGAGCGCAGTTAATCACTAAATCGGCCATCTCATTGTCGGTCACTTTTTTTACGGCTTCAAAACAGGCCACCGGACTTTGGGCGTTAACTTGTAAAATTTCGTCGCAATAGCCAAGAGTTTTTATTTTTTGAATACCTTTTTCACTGGGTTGAATAGCGATTAGTTTACCTGAATTACCCAGGATATCCCTGGCAACGGCACAACAGATGGAACCGGATTTTCCACCCGCACCAATAATAACTACATTCATGCCAGGCTTGACCAGATTTTTTGCCTGAGCTGGAGCTCCGGCCACGTCGAGTACTGCCAGTGCCAATGTTTCTGGCATATCGCTTGGAATTTTGGCCAGAATACCTGAATCAAACAAGATGGCGTGACCTTTGATTTTGACCTGGTCTCTTTCCGGAAAAATTTCAATAATTTTTTCGATTTTTAGCGGGGTGAGGGAGAGGGACACCAAACTGGCAATTTTGTCACCCACCTTGAGATTTTTTTTATTGGAGTATTTAGGACCTATTTCTTTAACGGTGCCAAGGAGCATTCCACCTGAGCCGGTCACGGGATTTTGTTGTTTGCCTCGCTCGGCCACAATACCTTTGATCATTTCGCCCACTTTACTAATATCACCACCACAAGCCTCTTTCATTTGTCGAAAAGAGGCAGAATCCACATTTAAGGTATCCACATCAATTAGAATTTCGTTATCAAAAATAGGCAGACTGTTATCAACTTTTTTAGCATTTTGCGGAAGAGCATTCGCCGGATTAATAACTCTGTGTGTTCCAAATCTACAACCACCATTTCTCATGAGGCCTCCTTAAATTTAAAAATTAATCATTATATACAAAAGTGGA
>MEQB01000027.1 GCA_001770015.1 Bdellovibrionales bacterium RIFOXYC1_FULL_37_79 | reverse complement strand
CAATCATTCAGTGGGAATTTAATCGAAAGAAGGCCCGTGAAAAATTCAGCTATGAAATTGTCTCATCTCGATAAACTTAAAAATCAGAGTACTAGAGTCAATCCTACTGGAGCTTGATAGATAAATTAGGCTGAACATATAACTCAGAATATTAAGTAATAAAAAAATATTCTAATTTTGATTTGTATACTTTGACTATTGGTGCCCACCGAAGCACAGTCAAAGAACAAATGAATTGGGTCAATGAGTACCCAATTGAGTGGCGGAAACCTCCATTTGATTTAGCAGAGCTGGCAAGACTCAGATGGATCAAGGGGCTTTCTATAAAAGAATTAGCCCAACGATTTGGAAAATCCAAGTCATCAATTGATTATCATCTTAAGATGATAAAGAAGAAAAATTTTAATTTAGTGGGGCTTACGTATGTTGAACGTGAGATGATTTTAGGGGGTGATTAATTTGCTATTAAGTATCCCTGTTTATAATGTTTGCTAAAAATCATTGAAAGAATTTAAACATACATCATCAAAAAGTAGTTTTTCTACGAAAAAATCTCCATAAGCCGTTTTCATATTTAAGTTTAGGTTGTTTCTCGCAAAATTTTTTATCTTTTGTGAATTCAATTTTATTAAAAATTAAATCCTTCATGAAACGGTATTTTTCGGGACATGTTTTTTTTAGAAGTTCTGGAGTATACCTATATGCAACGAACATCTCCGCAAAATCTTCATTAGGATTTTTTTGACCATATGTTGATAAAAAACATGCATCTTTATTATTGCTCCACCTTGACCTTAGTTCTCTGTTTTGGTTGTAATATAGTTCTGTCTCCCATCCACTTAATTTAAGCCATTCTGGGCTATCCTCTAAACCAAGCTCTGACCTGATGTAATGACCAATTTCGTGAGTTAGTGTAAACATTTTTTCGATTCCACGGTAGCTATATTGCCAGCAATCAAAAAATCTCAACTCTGAATTTGCTGTAACACCTTTTTTACACATACTTCCCCTTTTATGTCTTACAAATGATTTATTATCATTAAGTGGTAGCAATCCTCTTGGAAGATCTTCCAATCCTTGAAGTAGAATATCTAGCTCATTATGCTCCCAGTTATCCGCATTGTTAAATGAATAAAATGATCCATTTAAACCATACTCTTGTAAAATATATAAAATTTTAGGACCTAAATTTTCTCCAAATATTTCTTTTACTGCGCATAAAACTTTTTTACACTGGGATTCAAATATGTATTTTCTTGTGATGTCTCCTTCCTTTGTTGTTAACTTATCAAATAGCGCTAATAATGAAGAATATTCATTTTCAAATTTTATACCATGTAATTCTTTATCTTTTTTTCTCCAACTATCTTTTTGAGCTCTAACCTCAATCCTCTTTTCTATTTCCGTAGACGATAGATTGATTTTACAAGATGCTTCATATACGTCTACATTGGGATAGTCTTTAATGTGTTCATTTTGAATGACGAAGTTTGAAAATATTTTCAGACCTAAATTATTTATTCCGGGCAAAGGCAAACAATTAATACTATCTTCGGATAAAGCAAGAGTGCAAATATTTATGAAAAATACTAAAATAAGAATCTTCACTTATTAGCCTCAAAGAAAGTTACTGATTTAACCCATTCTTGAGAATTTCTAGAAACAACAATTTTTATATTGTGTTCGGCTAAATCAACTTCAAAATCTCGACCAGATTCGTGAGATAATTTATTACTTCTAAAAATCGCTTCATCTATTTGCTTTTTTGGTATCCATTTTTTCAGATCTTCAAGAAAAAGAGCGCCTGGCCTATATTGATAGATTAAATATTCAACTATCCCGCTTCGAACACCAATAGTCGTGTCGTATTTTTTATGGCCTGTCTTATAAAAAAATATTCCATCAGTTTTTTTCAGAGGTACCCCGACTATTCTATATAGATCTTTATCAGTTGATGTACCAGGGACAATTTTTTTCAATTTTATTGGTAGCGTATTGTAAAGATAATCCTTAATCCCTTTATCTGTTTGCGAATATACAACACCTAAATTAGAAATAATTAGAATTAGAATAAAAATAATAAATTTCAATATTTTGATATATCTACACACTCTATTGGATTGATCGGAATTTTATATAAAAAGATGAGATTGTTACGTTTCTTTTTACATATAAAGTTTTTTACTCAAGTAAAACATTAAATTTGAGAATGTTCAATTCCTATAATTGCTAATACTTATATCGATATGGTATCCAGTTATGGAGGATGGCCCGGCTTGTTGGCACTACGGGGCCTCCCTTGTCATCTAAAGTAGTTACCTTACCCGATTATCCGTAACACAAATCAAGTTTTTACCTGACTTATTTACTTGGTAGTATCCAATCGTGTGTTTCTATCCCGGAATCCAAGAGCAGCTAATTTTTTAGTCTCTTACCGAAAAATTTCAGACCCCACACACGCAACCACTTTTTCACCTGACAAAGTTTTCATTTTTTTTTCGAATCATTTTTATTTTTTTTAAAATTTATCCTGCTAAAAAAAATTCCATTCAGTTATCCGTAGCACAGAATAATCCGTCTACATTTTGATTCTTTTGCCTACCAATCCCACAACGCAGGTCTATCAGGATATGGGCCACTTTATCGCTTGTACAAACTTCAACATCCTATGGTTTTTCATGGCAATCAGTAGTGAGTTCGACACTCCTTTTTTCAAAAACAAGCAGAATTAATAAAAAGACAATGAATATTTTCCTGTTGAATCTGTGACAACTTGCCCGAAGGGTGAGGGTAGGAGCCCTCATTGTCACATGATCAAAAACAGGAAGTTTTTCAGCTTTAGTTTTTTATTTCTTTCAAATATTGCCTCTCATTTTTAATTACGCAAAAACATATTTTTGCAAGACGATGAGCAAGTGCAACAGTTGCCTTGTTCATTCCTCTTGTCTCTTTTATTTTAAAGGCCCAAACTCGAATGGATTCTTTGCTATTTTCGTTTGTGTATCTTAAAACTGAACGTGCTCCGTGAATCAAATATCTTCGAAGCATTTCTTGTCCAGCTTTAGTAATTGCTCCTCTTCTTATCTTATCTCCACTTGAAGATTCACTCGGAACAAGTCCCAAATAACTTGCAAATGCTTTTGCATTAGGAAAACGACTAAACTCATCTCCGATTGCCAGCATTGCTGCCGCTGTCATAGTGCCTATCCCTGGTATTGTTTTTAAATTTTTAAAATGAACATCACTTGCAAGAAGTGTTTCGATGTCATTATCAATTTCTTTTTCTTTCAACTTTAAACGACGTTCCTCATACACTAAATCACGCAATTTTTCTTGAAGAAGTGAATAATCTAATTTTTCTAATGCTTCACCTATTCCTGTTTCAAATTCTTCGGCCCCAATATTAATTGTTATTCCATACTCTCTCAAAATTCCACGAATGTGGTTTGTTGCGCTCACTCTTGTTTGAACATATTGTTCACGAACTCTTAGAAGCGATTTCAATCGTCTTGCCCCAAGGCTCTTATGATAGACCGTTGGAATAAATCCTGTTTTTAAACCTGTTGCTAATGCAATCGCATCTCTTTCATCTGTTTTTTTTCCACCAATACCAATTCCTCGAAATTTGTTTGAATTAATAATTTTAGCTTCAATACTGTTTGCCTTTAATAAATCAACAATATGATTTACTCCGCAACTTGCTTCTATTGCGACTGACAGGCCTTGCTTACTACTTAAATAATTGACTAAATTACTCGAAAGAATTTTTTCAATTTGATGCGTTCCATCCTCTTTTAAAAAACAAATTGTAGAAGTTCTTTTGTGAAAATCAATTCCGGTGTACACTATCATTGGCCCTTTCCCTTGTTTGTAGGAGATTAATTTCTCGCTACGATTTATAGTTTTTTTGAAAACTATTTGGGTCAAGTCCCGTCACAACAAGGTAAAAAGGGCCATTCTCCATACTTCCAGGAATTTTATATAAAAAGATGAGATTGTTACGTTTCTTTTTACATATAAAGTTTTTTACTCAAGTAAAACATTAAATTTGAGAATGTTCAATTCCTATAATTGCTAATACTTATATCGATATGGTATCTGGATGTTCTTTAACTAGGCCCAATATCTGGTTCAGGTATCAGTATATTTTGTTCAAGTACTCTTCATCCTAAAAACCAAAAATGATTCCCCCCTGCCCAAAACACCATATATGAGAGGTTATTTTTCTTAGAAAAATTGTACAAAGGGATGCAAAAAAATGTTTTTTTGTTTCTCCAGCATTTCTCCAAAGTGGAGAAATGAATACAAAATATTTTATGAGGTATATTTGCGAGTAACTCCTGAGAATAAAAAAGGAAATTCGCTCCCGCTAGTTAAAAAATAAGATCGCCTCACCTTCTGACCCCTCCCCCCCAACGAGTTGAGTGGAAGGGGTCAGAAGGTGAAGCAAGAAGAAGTTTTGGCGGGTGCGAAGGAGGAAAGGAAACAGGGGAATCATGCAGAAGAAGTGGGACATCGTTAAAGTGGAAATAGACCAAGTGATTGTGTCGGATGAAGAATTTAAACAGCGGCTTGAAGAATGGGGGGAAGTTGTGTATCGTTATTTTTGCCAGCTTAGTGAAAGTCAAATGGAGGTTCCTGAAACTTTTTTAAAAAGGACAGGTACCTATGATAGCTAAAAATCAAATTTTTAAAATTGGTTTGTACATTCGAGTCAGTACAGAAGAACAAGCAGAAAATCCCGAAGGTTCCATTCGTAATCAGGAAATGCGCTTAAGAGATGCGGTGGAGTATAAAAATCGTCAGGGAAATTTTGGCGAGATCAAGGGCATCTATGTGGATGCTGGAATCTCTGCAAAGAACATGAAGCGCCCACAGCTTCAGGCAATGCTTCGAGATATTCGAGGAAAAGAGATTAACCTAGTTATGGTCACCGAACTCTCCAGACTCTCCCGTAACACGCGCGATTTTATCCAAATGTGGGACATGATGAGGGAACTTGGTTGTCGCTTTCAATCACTCCGGGAAGATTTTGATACCACCACTGCTGCGGGTGAACTAGTTTTATTTCAACTGATGAATCTGGCCCAATTTGAAAGAAGGCAAACCGCCGAGAGAGTGGAGGCCAATGTTGCTGCTCGCTCTGCCCGTGGCCTTTATAATGGCGGTGTCGTGCCAGTAGGATATAAACTTATTAAAGATAAA
>MEQB01000026.1 GCA_001770015.1 Bdellovibrionales bacterium RIFOXYC1_FULL_37_79 | reverse complement strand
TCGTTCAAAACCAATGGGATTAACTATCGAAATTCAGGCGATATTTGAATTATTTTTTAGGCAATTTTTAGATGTGGGTAAAAGAAAGGGTAATGCCCCAGCTATTGTAAAATTTTCTACGGAACTTGCACAAAAACTAGATTTGGATAAATCGGGGCGCGAACAATTAATATCAGAAGTTCAAAAAATAATAGAGAAACATGATATAATTTTAACCGAAAAATTTACTCAAGTTATAAGTTTTTTACATAGTAAAGGCATTGCATTTGATAAGAAAATTCCAGTTGGAATTATGAAAGGTCTGTTGATTCAAAGATCGGCAGGATTTGTTTCAGGTGAAGAATTTGACAAGTCGATTGAACGTCATATTACGGAAGTTTTAAAAAGTAAATTACCTGTTACAATGCTGGATGATTTAAAACTTAAGAGTTCAAATACATCTAGTAAGACACCTCCATCTGCTGCGCCAGATCCTGTTACAGATACAAAAATTTCTAAATCAGTAGTCAAAGATCAGGCTTTGGGAAAAGTTGCCAACAACTACGTAAAGAATTATGGGACTTTCTTAGCTGCTCAGGGAGTCAAGGATTTGTTTTTTCTTGTAAGAGGAGAGAAGTCTTTGAATGAATTTTCTGGCTCATTAAAAAGTATGCTTTGTCCAGAAAGTATAGCTGGATACAATGCTTTTGCGGTAACCTCAGCAGCAATAAATACAGGCGGACAAATTAAAACAAATAAGATTACTGGACGATTGCATAACGGCGGTGTCTATGCTTTAGGAATGACTGCAGGAATGGAAGTCGATCAACTTACAAGATTAATTGTTGCTAATCTGGGGAAAGGGATGAACTTTAAAGATGCGATTAATAAGGCAACAAACAATTACTTCGAACAATTTGATCCTGAAAGAGTTGGTATGACAACCCTAAGTTTTATTGGAGCAAAGCAAGCCGTCAATACTGGAAAAAGTTCCATACTTAAGATTTATAAATTAATTCAATCAGCTAGGAAAGTTGAAAATGCTGCATCTATTTTTGCTACAGCGGGAGGAGGAGGTACGTTAGGAAAGATAATGGAGGAAGCGGTAACGTTTATAATTGTTGATGAAATCCTGAAGCATTATCTAGAAAGGACAACCCAAAAACATCTTAGGACATTGGAACATGATATTGCAAAATTAGTTAACAACGTTGACGATAATAATATAAAGGAAAGTTTTGAAACCATTGCTTTGGAGTTTGCAGAACTAAGAGAGATAAGAAAGGCATGGGTTCATGAAAATGACAAAAACGTTAAAAAAAGTTACGGGGAATTTGAAAAGGCTTTGACGGAGGTTACTAATGCAAAACAAAATTTAATTTGGGCAGGAAAAACACCGTTAACGGATCTAAATGATTTAAAGAAATGTTATAGGTCTGTTTCTAAGGTTAGTTTGGCCCAGACAGACGAATGTTTGAGCGCAATACCTGTATGTCAATATTTGCACGATTTAAAAAGACTTGCTAAAGGATTAGAAGATCTTGAACATAAGAAAGTTATTTATCAAAAGACATATCAAAATCTGGAAAAAACACAATTAAGATCATCAGATGATAATCAATTTAGCGATATAGGAAATATAACCAGCACAGACCTAAATAGAATTGAGCAAAAGACATATGAGAAAATTCTCTCTAGGTTGGGAATAACCATAGAACGTGATAATAATACTCCTAAAATTGAAGGTGATAGTAGTAACAAGTTGCAGGAATTGGCCCTTGATGAATATGCCACGCAAACTCAAAGAATGGCCTTATCTGAAACAATTTCTTCAGTATGTTCACCTGTAGATCGATTGCATAATATTCAAAAATTATCAGAGGCAGATAATGCGATTAATCCGTGTATCAATACCTGCCAAGAGGGAAAACCTTTAGAGAAAGATTTAAATGAGATTGAAAATATTGCTAATAAAATGTCCTCTGGGTTCCCCAATCAAAACGGGATACTGGCAATTTTAGCAGAGGATGAATTGTGGAATAAACTTGATGAAACTAAAGGGGCATGTAAAGTTGTTACAATTAAGGGACAGTGTCATCACCAAGATTTACGTCGTTGCAGTGCTGAAAAAATAAATTCTATGTTAAAAAATAACTTTCAAATCAATATTCAAAAAGATGAAAGCAACATCCCTGAGAAATCTTCTGGGAATTTAAATCCAATTATAGAATATTTATTCGACTAAGGGCCTGTAACAAAATAAAGTATTTCTTGCAGGCCATGCAAACATGTTATTCCGATAGACCTGATTTACACCACACCTTTGTTATTTCTATGATGACCGCCGATACGATTGGAAAAATTCCGGGAATCATTGCTATTTTATACCTTGCCAAGGTATCTCAAACAATATTGAAAAAAGTGGCAGTGACTTATCCGGTGGCGACCAAAACCTTGACCTGGGGTACGGCCTTAAGTGCGGTGGTTTATGCCGTTATTCAGGCCAGAAATGAAATTCAAAATGGTGAATTATCGCCTGCAGAAATTGATCGGGTAAATTATATTATGAATGGAATTAGAGAAGGTGGTCAAGCGACAGGTGATTTGGTTTTACAACTGGCTGAAGATGAAATTACTGCGCAAAAAAAACGCTATGAGGAATCGGATTCTGAAGAAGAAAAACAGGCAATTATCAGTCACATTAATAATATAAAAGAGAAGCAGGATTTCTATCTTCATCTGAGTAATCTAGCGGAATGATACCAAGTGGTTGTCTGTAAAGCTAACCTTACCCAAAAAAACAAGAAAATTTTACAAAATTTAAATTTATTTTATTTGCCAGTGTTTATTGGTGATAAAAAGCCAACAAGAAAATTTTAATAATCAATCGTGATTCTACTTGGAGGTATACTAATGAAAAACAAGGTGATTAATACACTTATTATTTCGGCGATTTCCTTAACGTCTTTAAATCTTTTGGCAAACGTGAGTATTCAATGTGGGGATACAAACAGTGCGTATGTAAATATGGATTTATCGGATAATTTCAAGCAGAAACATCTGTCAGATAGTAAAATTAGCGAATATCAAAAAGAGGGACTGAGTTATATTATAGCCGGAAGAAATTGTGGACTTGACGCGTGGGATAATCTGCCCCGATTTCAAGTGCTCTTTCTTTATGAGGGTAAGAAACCAACTGAAGTGTTTGATTTGGGTCCTATGACCATATTCCCTGCGACTATCGATTTGGATATGAATCAACTCAGTGATGAATTTTCGACCAATGGAATGATATTATCCGGTGATGGAAATACCCTTACCAGCGAGGGTGGTATATCTGGAAGTATCGAGCATCGTCGTGGTAAAGGTTCAGTTAAGGTCATTATTGAATTAGATAATAACAACTAATTTATCGGATTTTTTTTAAAAATGTTGAATGCCTTGAGCGTCTTTTTTAGACGCTCTTTTTTTTATTAACCAACTTCACACCTAAAAAAACAAATCAAGAAAAAAATATTTTTCAATTGGAACTATATAAGAAATATATACCGTTTTTGTCTGCAAAACAATGAGACCATGTAATTATGGGTAAAAGAAAGCTAATTTTTTCCTTATTTTGCTCACCCATGGTATTGGTGGAAAAAAGTATTTTCCATCGCAAAATACATAACACATCCACCAAGGAGTCTTTATGAAACGCCTTCTGTTACTTGTTCTCTTAACGTACTCAACTTTGTCAATCGCACAAAGTTTGTCGGATTTTAATGGCACATATTATCTTGTTAACAAGTACGGAGATGAAGGTCAATTCACCCCAGAGTGCACACCAGAGTTGCAAGTGACGTACAACTCATCTGAAAATTTTTTACTGGGAACATTCATGCAAAGCAATCATTTTATTACAGGTATTAGATTTAAAGATATTGGACAAGGGGCAATTAGAAAACATGGAGATAAAGGCGTTTACGAAACTACGTTTTCAAAAAATAGGATTGTCGAAACTTATGAAGCCAGATCTTTTTTTAACTCATACTCCAGAGTAAAGTCATTTACTCTTCAAGATGGCACACTCGTTATTGCTATGAAATCAAGCGACAGAAGCCTTGACGGTGATAAAAGCATTGACATGGAGTGTACTTATACGAAGTAGCACTAATAATTTTTTAACTGGTTCACGATGGTGGTTTTCTACACTCATTGCTTAGATGTAGTGTAGAAAATCTCAATAAACGATTTGGTAAATTTTTTGATCTTTATATATTGTAGGTTAATGTATTTTGAACAGCAGGCCAAACAAATTTTAATTAGTAAGCTTTTTTAAATCCCCTCAAAGTCAGCCAATTTTACCTTTTCGCATAGAAAAAATTACATGCAGATACGATCATAATAGCGCATAGCGTCTATGTGAACTATAGTCTTGTTTTAATTAGTTTATACGGAGAAAAAAATGAAACACCTATTATTGGGTTTGTATCTGGTTTGGGTATCATTCCTTATCATTGCTCGAAATTCTTATGCCTTTGAATTTAACGATCTGGTTATTCTCAAAAACAATCCTAATATAAGTGAACAGGAGCTCGGCGAGCAGATTGATAAGCGCAATGAGGTCTATGATAAAATGCATCCACACTTTATTGAAATGTGCACCGCCAGCCAATATATACCTGAAGATGAAATTACCTGGGCCGTCAAGGGCGGAACCGGAGGGCATGCCACATTATTTATAAGTAGCGCCTGCGTAGATGGAGAAAAAAATTATCCCGCCCTTAAAATGTGTGACCGTCAAGATGATGTTTCGGATGATCAACCTAGAGGTGTTGGCATCAGCTTAAATTTAATGTTTTCAAATATTCGTTTTATCGCCATTCCTGGTAGGGATAATTTTTATAAAGGCCCGCTTGGGTGGGGAGAAACCATCACTCCTTTCACGGTGGAGGAGGTTAAAAAATATTATTATGATAAAGCGTGGTTTAAAGGGATCAAAATGGTGGAAAAACAAATGGCCACTTGTCGATGTAAAGAAAGCCAGTGCTTAGAGGATGAAATCATCAAATGTTATATTGATAAAAATATAGGCATTGATTTTGCCTCTTCGCTGGCCCGGACTTCATATTGCACAAGATTTCCCATTCCCAAAGCGGGTATCGAGAGAATGGTTAAATATTTAAATCAAAGAAATGAGGATGCGCAAAAAAATGGCTATAAGTATGATGTGATTTTGGATAATTGTAGCCATATTATTCATAATGCCATTGCGCAAACCGGTTTTTTTGATATGAAAAAACAGCTCAAGTCGACTCGCTTTAATCAGTTTCGAGGCGTAGTGTCCGAGCCGTTTGCGGATATTCCACTAGAGGGGGTCAGAAATTGGGTGGGAGGAGAATTTGGTTATATGTCTGTACCAACTCACAATTTATATAGGATCGTGAACCGCTCGATTGATTTGGACCTGCGTGATCTAAAGAGTGTCGTGAAAAATCAAAATTTAATTGAAACGCTTCTTGATCCAGATTATTCGTGGCTGCCAACCGGGTCTGGTGCATTGGTGACGGTGCTTGCCCAACGGAGGAATAATGAGGCTTTTTTGAAAGGGAAGTCTGGAATTAAATTGTTTTCCCTAAGAAGAGGTGAATTCCAAAAATTTACGGATACCGAATATTCAGATTTTAAGGAGTATTATTCAAATTTTTATAAAAATTTAAGCTATCATCGAAGAAAAATGATGGAGGTGATCTTTAAAATTGAACATCTTTCCATGGTTGAATTACAAGAGTTAAAAAGGGCCGATGAGTATGACATATTGGATTTGCTGAAAGTCAAATTAAAGGAAAGCATACTCAAAATTGAGCAGGATTTGGATTTTTTAGAGTCTTATTCCAAGGATTAGAACCTCAAAAAATATTTTTGGCGATTTCATTATTGATATCTTGGGTTTCATCCAATTGTTGGAGGTTTTCCTGATCCACAATCAGGTCTTCCTTGATGTTTTTTACTTCCCAGGTTTCGATTAAATTGGTGCTTGTAAATAATGGCGTGGGCGACTGATCGCTTGTGCGTTTGAAATGCTTGGAAAAATCAGGCCAGATCAATAATTGGGTTTGGACCCAGCAGGAGAGTCCATCAAATTGGTTGCATGCATAGTTTGAATACCTGTCAATTTCGTCGGAATAATTGAGCAAGATGGAAAGGAAGTTTTTCATTTGAAAAACCCTGTCGGGGATATGGGTCGTGGTGGTCAGATCAAAACCAGAAAGAGCTTTCCACGCTTCAAAGTAATTTTTATTTCTCAGCAAAAAGATTGATCTAAAAATGGATAAAGTGGTTTGATTGACACCGGTAAATTCCAGTTGATTGATAGAATCCAGCCCGAGATTATAATCAGAAAGTATGTAGGAAAGAGGAATGATTTTCTCTAGGGCATTTCGGGAATTGTGTTTTTTTAAAAGGGCCAGTTTGTATTCGGCAAAAGCCAGTTCGGTTTTATTTTGTTTCAAATAAATACCGGCCAGGATGTTGTGGGCGTTGGCGGTATCAACGTCTTCTAAAAATTTTTTGGCATTGGGGTGATCTTTGTTTCTAAAATAAATGAGGGCCATAATTTCTCTAAACCTGTGGGATTCAAAAACTTCCTCAGGGAGGTTTGGTAACAAAGTGATGATGTCGTCGTGGAGTCCGGCATAAAGGCCAAGCTTGAGCCACAACAGCGCGGAGTTTACCGAATCAACGAAGGTTAAAAGATCCTTATAGGTTTTAGGAGCCAGGATGTGTTGAATTTTTTCTGACGGATGGTTTTCTTCATTACTGCCACTTGATTTTAATATATTTTCCTTGAGTTTGATTAGGTTGGTTAACCAGAAGTAATCGTCCTGGTTATAAATTCCGGTGCGGATTTTACAATTAATAAACTCCTTTTTAGTTTGACTTATGTCACCTTTCATCAGGTAGGCCAGCACATTGAGGGTACAAATTTGCGGATAAAATTGAAAATCAGAAGTCGATTGATTGATAACACCATCAAAATTGTCTTCCACAAAGGCGATATAGGAGAGATATCTTAGTTTGATCAGTTCCCCATGATGGCCGAGATCAAAAAGTGTGTTTAAATGATATTTGGCACGATTTAGATCCCCGTTGACGAGTAAAAATTTGGAGAGTTTAATTTTTTCCTGTTTATTTAAATTATCTTCAAACTTATTGCGTACAAACATCTGTAATAAATTCGAATTATCCTCACCATAACCCATAGATTGCCAGGCAAAGAATACCACGGTCAGAAGGAGAATTAATGGTCTGAAGTTCATACTCATATTATCGGATAACCATCCGATAACATGAGCAATATGAATTTATTAAATCTTTGATCATTTCTTCTTAGGGAGGCCGTTTGGTAAAAAGATTTGTTTTTAAGGTCTTATTTTTGGGAGGCATCTTTTTTTTGTTTATTATAAGCACTTACGGCGTGGAATCGATCAATGCATTATTATTTGACGAAACTTCTCAGGTTTTAAAACCTTCCCGTGTGGATCCCTTTAATTACCTGTTCGATACCAAAAGTTTGAAGCAGGCAAGTGGCGAGGTTTTATCCCAAGAGGACAAAGAAACCCTGGGGCTTATGCGGGGTTTTTTCCAGGAGGGTAATAATCTGGTGGAATTTTGCCAGAAAAATAATTCAATTGATTATACGAGTCTGTGGGATGAAAACACCGTAAAGCGCACCCTGCTTGCCAATATCCAGTATCACGGGCTTAAAATTGTCATGCAGGCGATTGGTGATTATGCGGCCAAACTGGGATTGTCCAGAGAAGATTTTTTATCCTTAAAAAATAATTTAATTGAAAATCATTGTTCAAAAAATATCTCTTTTGTCAGTAGAAAAAATTTGCATGTTTGGTTTGCATCATTTTTTCAGGAAAAAATTTCAGATTCGTCGCTTAAGGCCTCAACCCGCTTGTTTGGAATTTCTCAAGATGACAATTGCAAGGAATGTCTGGAACTGGAGATGAATTACAATATTTTACTGTTTAGATCATTTTGTTCCTGGGGAGGATCGGCCAAACAGTTAAGATTTTTATCTCCCATTATTAAAAATCCCATGTTTTTTGCCTACTTCTTGAGGGAAATGTTTGGTGAAAAATTAAATCTTGAATTGGTGAATAATGTTATTTTCAAGACCAAATTGGTCAAAGAGAAAATTATTCTTTGTGAGGATTTGATGTGCCGAAAGGTTTACGTGGATGAATTTCACAGGAAGGTACCCCGAAGTCTGGGAGGGGCGGATGTTTATGATGATTTGAAACGGTTATATTGTAGTGATTTCAAGGATGCCAATCTTAATTTGGAAAATGATGATGAAATATTCAAAACCTGGGCAAAAGAGTTAGGCCCGGATGATTATTATTTTCAATTGTCCCAATTGAGTGTCTTGATTAATAAAGTTCCCGACGTTATTTTACGCCATTTACCGCTTTATTCCCCCGAAGACTTTTTTTTAAAAAGTCTTGATCAATCATGGTATAACTGGAGTCAAAATCAACTGAAAAATTCTGTGGACAATGTTTACTATGAGGAACCACTTCGGCTTGAAGTGGTTTCTCGCAATCTTTTTTTTGATGTAACCGTGGCCGATTTCAGAGTTATGATAGATGTTAATCTGGGAGAGATTGATAGAAGCAGCCAGATTCTGGGGAAGATTCCCGTAGAATTTAATGTGACCGTCCCCAAAAGCCTTCTTAATTGGTTTAGAAAAAAAAGAAAGGAATATGATCCGTCTAAAAAGCAAAATTTTAATCTTACCGGACTGGTGAATCGATTTGAAAAGTATATTGTTAAAGATATTCAAAATGTCCGGGATAAATTTACAATTCCGCCGTGGGATACTGGTTTGGAACGGTTAGTGTCCAATGAAATTTTGGAGCAGATTGCCAAGTATGAGGGAAAATATTTTGAGCAATCGGGTAATGAACTGGTTAAAATTCCGGTACAGTTAAATTATGCTCCCTTTGCATTAAAATATATCAGACATAAATTCCTGACTCAGGCGAGAAAAAATGATATGAGGGCTTCACAAAGTAAAAAATAATACTATCTTATAAGACGTGAAAAAAAATAACGAGGAAAAATCAACAGTGCCTGATAAAAATGTTTTACTTCTTGAAACAGAGGATCATGTTAAGAATCTTCCTGCGGTTATTTCCAGTGATCATTACGATGTAACGATTTATGCCCCGGATAAATACGCCGATCCCTTGGTTACTTATATCAAGGAGATTAATAAATATAAGTTATTAAGCCGGGAGCAAGAGCAAGCACTGACCAAAGTCCTGTTTGAAACCGGGGATATTGAGGTGGCCAAAAAATTGGTCTTACATAATCTCAGATTGGTGGTGAAAATTGCGATGGATTATAAGAGTGTTTATCAAAATGTCATGGATCTGATTCAAGAAGGCAATATTGGATTGATGAAGGCCGTGAGTAAATACAATCCAGACCAGGGTACCAAGCTTTCTTATTATGCCAGTTGGTGGATTAAATCGTATATTTTAAAATTTATTTTGGACAATTTCCGTTTAGTGAAAATTGGAACCACCAATGATCAAAAAAAGTTATTTTACAATCTTTTGAAGGAAAAAGAGCGTTTGACGGGCCTTGGAATTGTGCCTGATAAAAGGATTATCTCTGAAAATTTAGGGGTTAGTGAAAAGGCGGTGACCCTGATGGAGGAGCGACTGGGCAAAGGTGGCAGCGAAGTCAGCATGGATGCCCAGGTTCATGACGAAAGCACCACCACTCTCGGGGAGCTGATCTCGGATGATTCCTATTCCTTTGAAGATGATGTTGAAAATCAGCAAGGTATTCAGATTTTAAAAAAGCATTTACATAAATTTTTAGAAGATCTGAATGATAGGGATAGAAAAGTCTTTGAAAAACGGCTACTTGCCGAAGTTCCTGCCTCGTTGCAAGCGATTGCCGATGAGTATGGTGTTTCCAGAGAGCGGATTAGACAGATCGAAGAAAGATTGTTAAATAAATTAAAAGTTTACATGTCTGAATTTATTAGATAATACTGTGTATCAATTTTTTATTTTTTTCTAGGTTGGAATTGAGTAATTCTTACTTGGATTAAAAAGGAGTAGCAAATGATTACGAAAGAAAGAACTGCTGAGCTGATTTTGAAATTTGGAAAATCCCCCAATGATTCAGGGGCCACCGAAGTGCAAATCGCTTTATTAACTGAGCGAATAAATGGTTTGAAGGATCATTTTCAGGCTCACAAAAAAGATTTTAGTTCCAATCGGGGTTTAATGAAAATGATTGGACAAAGAAGAAGATTATTGCGCTTTTTAGCAGCTAAAAATGAAGAAAATTATGCTTCATTAATTAAAGAACTGGGACTTCGAAAGTAAACTATGGTTAAATAAAAGGGAGCATTTTAATGCTCCCTTTTTCAAAGGTTATAAGTCGTTTGTAATGGAGGATGGCGAGGGAATTTGGGAGATATATAAAAATGGGATTTTTTTTAATCAGGTTTTTAGATATCTTTTAAATACCCCATGATCCTCATTTACAAATAAAATATTTTTTTTAGCGAAGTTTTTTTTAAAACTTCAATTATGTTTTGGGAGTAAAGTAATGAATGAAAACAAAAGAGAATTTAAGGTTAATTACGGTGGAAAAGAAGTAATTATTGAAACTGGTCGTTTGGCCAAGCAAGCTGATGGTGCGGTGTTAGTAACCTGCGGTAAAACCCAGGTATTGGTTACGGCCTGTTCGGATACCGTCGTTAAAGATGGGCAGGACTTTTTCCCCCTCACGGTTGATTATAGAGAGAAATTTTTTGCGGCGGGAAAATTTTTGGGTGGATTTATGAAAAGGGAAAATCGCCCATCCACTCAAGAAACTCTGTGTGCCAGGCTATTAGACCGGCCACTTAGGCCTATGTTTCCAGAAGGCTATTTATTTGAGACATTTATCCAGGCTACCGTATTGTCCTATGAATCTGCTTGTGACCCCGAAGTGTTGGCAGGCATTGGTTCTTCAGCGGCGCTTACCATTTCTGATATTCCCTTCGTCGCTCCGATTGCCAGTTGTAAAGTTGGACGAATTGACGGGCAATTTATTTTGAATCCAGGAAGGGAAGATTGGGCAAAATCTGATTTGGAGTTGGTGGTGTCTGCTTCCAAAGATGCCATCTTGATGGTGGAAGGTGAGGCCCATGAAGTGAGCGAAGAAGTCATGCTTGAGGCACTTCATTTTGCTCATACCAATATTAAATCGATGGTGGAACTGATCGAAAAAATGGGTAAGGAAGTTGGAAAACCTAAAAGGGAATTTGTTTCTGCGGCAGCTAATGAAACCTTGATTAAAAAAGTTAAAGAGGAATTTACGGCGGAAGCTAGAGCGGCGCTTGGTATTATTCCCAAACTGCCAAGACAGAAAGCAGTGGGTGCCATGACTAAAAAAGTGGTGGAAAAAATAAAAAATAATCCCAAGGATTATGGCCTTACTGAGAGTAATGATGCTTCCAAAGAAGCGGCTAAGGTGGTTGATGAATTACTTTACCATATGATGAGAACAGATATTCTGAAGGAAGAAAAAAGAATCGGTGGAAGAAAACTGACCCAGGTCAGACCAATTGAAACCGAAGTTAATATTTTAAAAAATACTCACGGATCTGCTTTGTTTACCAGGGGAGAAACCCAAGTCATGGGTACGGTTACGATTGGTGGCTCTGAAGGCGAGCAGATGAGTGATAATATAGCCGGTATCTTTTATGATAAATTTTATCTTCATTACAATTTTCCTCCCTTTTCCGTAGGAGAGGCCAGAGGTTCCAAAGGTGGAGCTGGCAGAAGAGAGCTGGGACATGGGAATTTAGCTGAAAGGGCCATTAAAAATGCCATGCCAAAAGGTGAAGCTTTTCCTTATACCATCAGAGTCTGTTGCGAAGTTTTAGAATCAAACGGATCATCATCTATGGGATCGGTGTGTGCGGCTTCTATGGCACTTATGGATGCGGGAGTTCCCCTTAGTGGACCAGTTGCTGGTGTGGCCATGGGACTTGTGACTGATAAAAAAGATTTTAAAATTCTTACGGATATTTTAGGTGATGAAGATCATTTGGGGGATATGGATTTTAAAGTGGCAGGAACTAAAGATGGTATTAATTCCATTCAAATGGATATTAAAATCACCGGTATTACTGAAGAAATTATCAAAAAGGCCCTATCCCAGGCCAAAGAGGGAAGACTTCATATTCTAAATGAGATGAGCAAGACTATCTCGTCACACAACGAAGTGATGCGAGATAATGTTCCAAAGATGGAGAGTTTTAAAATCGATAAGGATAAAATTGGAGCCTTGATTGGTCCCGGTGGAAAAAATATTAAAGCCGTCCAGGAAAAGTATAATTGTAAATTAGAATGTGGCGAAGATGGAACTATCCGAGTTATGGGAAGTGATAGTGAAAAAATTCAAAATCTGATTGCCGAAGTTTCACTGCAAATCAACGGTCCAGAACTTGGTAGCAAGTATAAGGCAACCGTAGTAACCATCAAAGAGTATGGAGCATTCGTAGATATTGCCTCAGGTGTATCAGGACTTGTGCATATATCTGAACTGAGTGATGAGCGAGTTCAAGATGTCTATGATTTTGTCAAAGAAGGCGACATTATTGACGTGGAAGTTTTAGAAATTGATCGCATGGGCAGGATAAAATTATCAGCGAAAACGGTAAAGCCCTTGAAAAATAAAAATCCTGATAAATATAAAAACGAAAAGAAAGCACCTAAAGCAGATCATGAGTAAAATAGCAGTTAAGGTAATGAAACTGAGTCATTTTGATGAAGGGTATTCATTACCTACCTATGCATCGCTTGGAGCTGCTGGTGCGGATGTGCGGGCCATGCTTGGGCCAAACGAAAAGATAATCATTAAACCCGGTACGAGGACCTTGATTCCGACCGGGTTGGTTTTTGAAATACCGCTTGGTTATGAAATGCAAGTCAGACCCCGTTCAGGGCTTAGCTTGAAAACATCACTGATGATTTTAAATTCACCTGGGACCATTGATAGTGATTACCGGGGCGAAGTTAAAATTATCATGGGGAACCTGGGTACTGAAGATCAAGTCATTGGCCATGGCGACCGGGTGGCCCAATTGGTTTTATCCGCCGTGGATCTTTTTGAGTTTGTGGAAGTGACCGAGATACAACAGACCAAGCGGGGAGCCGGCGGTTTTGGTTCAACCGGAATCTAGCTCAAATAAAACTATGGATAAACTGATTAATTTTAAAATCGCTAAAAATAAAAAAGAGGCTTTTTTAATTGTTAAAAAGAACTTAACGCCGAAGTATTTATCTCAATTTAAAATTGAGGTTGAATTGGAGTATGATTTTCAAAACTTGGAAATAAATGCTGGTGGAAAAGGATTCAAACTTGAAATCAAATTTGAAGAAAGCTATGTAAGCTATGCCTTGGATTTATCTCTTATCTATAGGCCTTTTAAAAATAAAATAGTGGCGGCACTGATCAAGCAGCTTGCGCAGGTAATTTGATTTATATGCCAGATAAAAAACATAAGATAACCATTCTTCCC
The DNA here is from genome assembly GCA_001770015.1 of Bdellovibrionales bacterium RIFOXYC1_FULL_37_79. Classification (GTDB taxonomy): domain Bacteria; phylum Bdellovibrionota; class Bacteriovoracia; order Bacteriovoracales; family Bacteriovoracaceae; genus XYC1-FULL-37-79. The sequence continues at coordinate 254,808 of MEQB01000026.1, read as the reverse complement.
CTTAATAAAGAAATCTGGATTGATGAAATCACCGATGTCCGGGATGCCCTTTTACAAGAGGGGATAAAACTTAGGTCTATCTGTGGAGGATACGCTCAATGTGGGATGTGCAAAGTGAAGATCATTGAGGGAAAAGAATTTATCTCTGAAATAAAATTCTTGGAAAAAGGATTGCTGGGGAATGTTTTTCATATCACTAAAGAGCGCTTGTCCTGCCAATTATATATAAAAGGTGACATCATCATCGAAATCCCTAATCCGTCAGGTGGTCATAGCTGACCATATTGGTTGGGAATTTGCTTAAAGCATACCATATTCATTTCTGTAACTCTTTTTTGAAATCAACCGAGCAGGTTGGTAACCTTGTTTGGGTGGTGATAATGGAAGCGTTATGGATTTTTATAAGTGAACCGCATGATCAGACCATGACCCTTTGTTTACTGGGGTTGGCAGCTTTTAGAATCTGGCTTGAAATGGTGCGATTTGATTTTTTAAAATTGCCGGTCACTCGTAAAATAGCGGGCAGCGTGGGAACTCAATTTGCTCACCAGATTCATCAATGGGGGCTGTTTTTTAGCATTGGTTATATTTTATTATTTGCCCCAGGCCTGTTAATTAGTTGATATAATTAATTTCAAAATCGGAAAGGTTGACAGAGGTTGGTAGCGCTGACCAATCAGTTTGTTTTTTAGTTTTTCTTATATAAATTTTAATATCCGGTAACTTGTTATGTTTTTTCAGTAAATTTGAAACCTGGTAAAGGTTTTCTAAAAAAATACTATCTTGTTTGGAAGTCAGTTTAAAATAGGGATTGTCTTTGACATTTTTCCAGATAGACCAGGGGTCGGCATTATTCATCATGATTTGGGCAAAGACCAGATAGATAATATGATCGACGTCGTAATTGTCCCCAAAAAGCACCAGGTGATCGGGAATGTTGGTCATAAAAATGATATTTAATAAGTGATCCAGTTTGTAAAATCCGTGGGCCAAAACGTCCTTAAATTTAAGATAATCCCCCTTGAAACTGATCATTTGCCGATAATCTTTTAATAAGATATGGGCATTGAATATTTCATGCTGATACAGCCAGTCTCTAATGGAACTTTCATAAAAATGAGGGGAGGATGACACAATAAAGGGAGTATAAGCATCCTTGAGATACCCCTTGATTAAATTCAAGGTGGGAAGGATGGTCGGGTAATCCGTGATAGGGGAAGTGAGCGAACCCCAAATTGCCTTTGGATTTTGGGAACTGGTTTCGGCCAGGGTTTTGTCAAAATCGGTGATCAGAATGTTACGAAGCAAGTGGGGATGATCAAGCAAAAAACTGCCTAAAAGAATTTCGAGATCTTTCATATAACTGATTTCATAAACTTGAATCCGGGAAATTGAATTATTAAATGGTAATTGTTCCGTGGGAATTTTGATATTCAGTTCACCAAAATCATTGGTGGAATAGATATTTTCATACACCAGTTGTCCACCGTCACTATAGAGCTTGATTTTTACGGTGAATTGCTTGGAGGACAAAAGATTTAAATTTCTTAGGGGAAAGTTACGACGTAAAGGGATCCCTTCTTCAATATTTTTTGATAAATTAACAACGATGCGGATGGAAAGCAAATCATGGGTTTTGATGGCCAAAATATTATTTAAACTGGGGCGAAGCATGTGTTCTTACCTGACCTGCCCATAATTATTTTTTTGCCACTTTGAACATCAAAACACCATCATGGTAGGTTTGGGTGACCTTGGTGGTGTCGAGAATATCTTGGACGGTAAATTCCTGCAGGCTATTTTCGCTCCTGGCGGATTTATTAAATCCTTGCGGGGTGGGAAGGCGATCTTCAAATCTTCTGGTAAATGAAATACGGATTTTTCTCTCACTGGGGGTTAAAAGGACGCCTTCTTTTTCGTGTTCCGGTACTTTAACCGATATAAGGTATTCTTTGCCAAGATCTTCAATTTGCGGGCCAATATCAAGCATCTGGTAAAAAGGATCAAGGCTGCGATCATTGATCACGGCCTTGGCATCAATTTGTTGTTCTTTCATTTGGTTGATCTGCTTGGTAAACACATCTTGGACATTATTTAATACAACTTGATTATCCTTGTTCATTTGAGAGATTTTGTTGGCATAACGGTTGTGAGTATCTTTTAGAACTTGTTGATATTTTTTCTCAATATTTTGCAATTCCTGCTGATTGGTGTTTAATTGTTGTTGTTTGACGACCAGATGCTTGCGATCAACATCCATCAAGTGATCTTTTTGGGATTTTTCAATAAACTTTAAATGGTTTTCATATTCTTTGCTGACAAAATTCCTTTTTTCCACAAAGTCCCGGGAGGTTTGATTCAGATCAGTCTTATTCCTTCCGCCATTTTCCAGCGTTTGTAAATTTTGTTTGGTCAGCATCTGGTTTTTTTGATTGGCAATGTCGTTTTGGATTTTGTTTATTTGCAGATTGCCAGCACTGGCAATCTCCTGAGCGCGCTCTTGCGCTTGGTTGGCAGTACTGGTTATCAGGGTGTCATTTTCAATTTGTTTTTGAAGCATTTTATCGTTGCTGGTTTGGGTATAATTTTTTTCAGCCTCATCTAGAATTTGTTTGGTTTGAGTTAAATTATGGCGATATTTGTCGATGGTTTGTTGATGCTGACCTAGAAATTCCGCCAGTTCCGCTTTTTTTTGATCATGTAAATCAAGTTTTCTTTTTTCTTGTAATCCTCTTTGACTGTCAAGCTCTGCCTGATTGTGGGAGATGACTTGATTTAAATTTTTTTGATGATTGGTGACGAGATGATGGTTGCGTTTCTGGAGGGCTTTAAGCTCTTTATCGTAAGCTATTTTTTCATCTTGATATGCTTTTTCATTTACTTTCAAACCAGGTTCCTTTGTTTTTTATTACAGCGAATCTAGCTGGGTAGGACTTGGACAAATAAGCTTTTGTCCAGTATGCCCAAGGCACATCCAGGTTTGGACCAGATCAAGCGCAATAACATCATTTCCTCCATGATAACTGATATAAGCATCCGGGGTCAGCGTGGATGTCACTAAATAAGATTGGGTTTTTTGGGGAAAGCTATATTTGGAAGTTACATAATATTGGTAAGCGCGATATTCGGCCCATAAATTTCCGGTAAAAAAATAACCACTCAAAACAGAAAGTAAATTGACCAATATTTTCCATTTCATAAAGGTACTAATGAAGCTCCGGTTTTTTACTCATTAATTTGTCTTCCACCATACTAAAAAAAACTTTTAAAAAAATTTCTCTTTCTTTTTCCGTGAGTGAATAGAGGATGGTCCGTTTTCTATCCAAGCTTCGATGCTGGCACATCCGGTTAATAATTTTATGGGTTTTTTCCTTGTCCGATTTGCTGATAGCAAAATTGCTGGTTAAACTCAAGCTGGCAAACCATTCAGGGGGAAAGAGCGGGTAGTGCCCATTTGCTCCCAGTTCGACTAAAGATTGTATTCCTTGATTGTTGTTTTGAGGTTGATAATCCACTTAGACTCCTTGAGACGTGTACTTAGCTTTATTCTATTACATTTAGGATAAAAAACTGGAGGAGGGATATTTTTCCTAGAACGACTATTCAGGATGTTATCAATTTTCACTGAAAAATAGTCCAGGAGGCGATTTGCTAAAAAAGGAATTATTAACCTATGGTTTTGCTAACTATACTATTATAGAATTAAATCAACTTGTTTGGGGCCAAAGATAAATTTGAGCCTGACAAAGGATGACAAAATGTATCGGATATTTACATTTATTCTGACCATGGGTTTTTTATTTTCTTTAAATCTCTGGGCATTGGTGGATTATACGGAACAGGAGTATGAGAAAGCGCCTCAACTGCAAACGACCGCTGGGAATAACAAACCGGTGAGCGTAAGTAGCGCTTCTTTGTCAACAAGACAAAGTTCTGGAGGTCTGATCAGTGCATTTTCCCTGGGAAATTCAATTGAATCACAAAAGGTGAATATTAATGAGCAAACCAAAAAGGTGGATAAATATCATTCTAATCTTTTCATTCAAAGCGGGTATAATGTTTTTCTCAATGCCAGTTTTTGGATGGCAAAAACAGATAGTGAGATGATCTCCAGCAATCAAAAAACGCAAAATGGGAATCCCACCTTTAAACTGGGATTTAATTGGTTGCGTTTTGGTAATCAGACCGAACTTGCCACCGTGGATTTATTTGGGGGGATGATGCTTAAAGGAAATTCTGATTTTGCCAGTTCACGCAATGATCAGTTGCTGGGAATCGAGACTACGAAACGGTTCCATCAAATGGCATTTGGACTGGGATATGAGTATCGGATAACTGGAGATCCTTCTAATCCGGGGGAATCGGTGGTTGGTAATATAAGCAGGTTTCAAGCGGCACTGGGGTGGAAAGTATCCAGTGATATTAATTTATCCCTTGAAGCCAATTATATAAAGGTACAGGGGAATAACGCATCTTTGGGTCAGACTATCTTAAGTAAAGGATTCAATTACGGCTACGTTACTCCTAAAATATCGTTGGCGTTGTCCCACATGGTGGGGATTGATCTGGGTGGTAATTTCAAAACCAAGAAAGTGTTGATTGATGAGAGCGTGTTGAAAGCCAGGTTATGGGAGATGCAAGGACTTTACGGTAATTCAATCTTCGCGGGATTGAACATTCTTTTGTAGGAGCAGTTTTGAAAAAAAAGCTAGAGATCTATTTTTGTGAAAATTGTAAAAAAGTATTTAACAGTGTGGAAAATCTTTTGTTTGTCGAAGAAAAGGAAGTCCGTGGATTTTGCCAGGAAGCTTGTATTGAGAAGTTTTATTTTCCATTGATCGATTATTTTAATAACTTTGAAAAAAAAATTCGTGCCGAACTTAAAGTTCAAGATGAACAGGCCATTTTGGCCTTAAACCAGGTGGGCGAATTAGATCAATATTTATTAAACCCCTCTGAAGTCTGGGTGGTTTCCTCACAATTGGGAGACCAGTTTTTTACATTTATTAAAAATGTTGAGATAAGTGGCCAAATGTATTACCTGATCACGATTACCCTGACTTATCAAAAAAGACCATCTTTTGTTTTTTTGATGACCGCCACTTCGTCGCCTCAGGTGGTGGAGCGGTTTAGGCAGGGACAGCCGGTTGAAAATATTTCACATTATCAGCAACCAGTGGGCGGGGATAAAAAAAATAAAGATCTTTTCATGGGAGCGGCAGATCTGGATCAATTGGAACCGGCGGTGAGAGAATTTTTAGAAGGCAAAAAATCCACGTTTTTGTCATGGATATTAAAAAATCATTCCATGGATGATATCGAAATTGAATCTTACGTCAATTATATGCATTTTATCCGTACCACGCTGGAAGATCCCGATGAAATATACCGGTGGACCGATGATGAAGGTGATATCATGCTGACTTATATCAAAGGTGGTGAACAAGAAGGAGTTTGTTTTTATTACTTGGTAATCTGCTCCCATCAGCAAAGCGACAGTGGACATAACATGGCATTACCTATTTTGACCTTTCCCACTAGAAACAGTGCGATTTATAATAATTTCAAAAAAGGCGAACGAATTTCAGGAAATTTAAAAAATCTTAACTGAAAATAAAGTTATTAAAATTTGTGATAAACGTAGCGTCCGGCTGAATTAAAACTCTGGCAATAACGTGTATCACCCGCCTGATACCAGTTAGCGCAAAGCAAGTAAGCATCGGGGGCCCTGAGCGGATTATTGGCGAGATTGTAATAGGGATAGTAGGGGTAGGGAAATTCATAGGCCCGATCCTGCATGACCATGACTCCGGTCATGGTCAGGTCGCTAAAGGTGTTATAACCCACTGCTGGCCGGTTTTTAAGCATAACGATCTTATAAACCGTCAGGGGATCGCTTGCCAGTAAACAGCGGGGTTCACCAATGTAGATAACATTTCCGTCGCTGTCATTAACGGGGATAAAACAAATATTGTATCCCGAATTGGTTTTGAGCTGGAAATAGAGGTCGGTTTCGGCGTTGGTGCTTTGGCATAGAGTATAGCTGCCAATGTGATTTGAACTAAATTCAAAACCACTGGTTCCGCTTGATGACCAGGTACAGTGGGCGATATGGGCCGGAGGAGTCGTGGAAGTGGTGGTCTGGGTGGTGGCCGTAGAGGTTGATTGATCGTCACCTGGTAGAGGATTAGGCTTATAGGGTGAATCAGATTTAAACAGGGACAGATCCAATGGGTTGTCTTTAACTCTTTGGTTTCTGGAGTCCAGGCATCCTGGCAAGGTGCAAACAAAAAGAACAACTACAAATAATTTATTATAATTCATGACTGATCCTCTTTACTAATTAGTACCTCACCTTCAGTTATCGGATCATTGGTTAGATTAGTTTAGCGATTTAATTCATATTAAATTAAATATTTAAGATAGAGGTGTCGAAAAGTTCAAGTGAGAAAAAAATACTTGCTGGTCCTTATAGTACTAATGGGAGCGTTGGTCATGGTTGGATATCATGGCGTGAAATTGTTCCCTTATTTTATTTATTCGAGAATCATTTTAAATGGCATTGATAGTGAATATATCAGGTTAGACCAGGCCACTTACGAACAGGTGACTCCCTCATACCCCCTAGATATTGATGATATGGAGAATAAACCAAGCGATCTTTTTAAAAATTTTGCTTTTGGGGGATATGAGGTGGTGGTGCCTGTGCATCATCCGGTGATTAAATTGTTGCCAGTCATAAGCCGGGAACTGGATGAAAAGAATTTATCTCTTTTGGGATTTAAACTGATCACGCCCCAATATAGTTATAATAATATCAGTTTTGAAATTCAAAAGACCAGTCGAGTATCACTTAATTTTTACACTGAAAAATTATTTACACTTTCAACTTTTAAAAAAAATATATTAAAAAGAAGCTCTTTCGAAATATGGAGGGATGTTTATCGCCTGGATCTTTTATATAATCGGGATTTGCGTTCATTTAACAATTCATATCATCTAGCTAGAGAGCTAAGTAAAATGGCCAAGGATCATATGGTAGAGGAGCTGGTTTATAATTTATATATCCTGTTTTTAAGACAGAAAATCTTTGAAAATAAAAAACCACGTTATCAATGGTACGCCAAAGGTGGTCTGGGAGTTATGAATTTATCCTCGGATAATGATCTTTTCAAGGTGGAGAAGCTGATGTTCAAGGAGGGGGATATCGTTTATAGTGTCATTTTAAAAACCAAGAAAAATGACCATTTTGCCAGAACATATCGCAATATGCTTTTCAATACCATGCGCTTGAAAAAATCCAGTGCGCAGCTTTCTCAGACGATCTATGAGGATTATAAAACCCTGTCTTTTGAACAAAAAATTGATCAAAAGGGGATGGTTTATTTATTTATGGCCTTTAGTCATGTCAGGGAGAATAAAAATTTTTTACGTGAGATGATCCAGTTCTTGGAGAAAGGTAAAAATAATTTGATTTATCTGGTGCCCCTTTATGAATACGCTTTTTTTAAATACGGAACTAATTTTTCCAAGATGGATAAATTTAGAAAAGAAACCTCGGAGGAACTGTTAAAACGTAAAATCGAGGAAGAAAAACAAAAGGAAATTGAAGAGATCAACCGTCAGGAAGAGAAAAATAGAAATAACCAAACCGATGATAATAAATTGATCGGTGATAAGACCAAGGTTGATTATATTTTGGAAAAACTTAAAGAGAAGTCTGTGCCGGTCAAAGCTGACACGATTGAAGTGGACTGATAAAAGTTATTGGGGAGATAAAGCTAGAACTGATAACTGACCCCAAAATAATAATTGGTGGCCTTAAACCGGGTAAGAGCGACGGTATCATTTTCCTCGTAGGAAATCTTGATAGGTGCTAGTCCTGAAATAATTCCTCTTTGAAAAGAAAGTCCGTTAATCAAACTGAAGGTGCTGTAGGGAAAATATTTAAATTCGACCCCGTAGTTAATGCCATACATTTCCCCGGTATTGTCATAATCTTCATCCAGCGGGTTGTAGGTGCTATCAACTTTAAATGCTCCGGAAAAAAAAGCACCCAAGCTTAAATTGAAGTTGAAATATTTATATTTAATGGCCGACCATAGGCCTTTGAGTTCCAACATAGGTGCGGAAAGCACCAAATGTTCCTGCTCAAGGTAGAGATAACTGAGTCCCACGCCAAAGCTATACCTTAAACTTGGGGGACGATGATCAAAGTAGAGCGTCATATAAAAAGGCCTAAGTCCTACTTCATCACCAATGGCATAAGAGAGTTCCTCCCATTCATTGCCAAAGACCAAGACGTTATGCACGAGTCCAATGTGGTTGTTGATTCCCAGATTATCCGACTTTTCCAGCGCAATAATATCATGCTCTAGCATATTTTCACTGTCAGTGTCCGCAATTTCCACAAATTGAATATCCTTGATTTGTATCCAGCCCACCCGTCCGGCAATCAAAACTGGTAGCAGGGTTCCGTATTTGCGGGGAACCTCACCCACCACCACTTTTTTCCCTCTGCTGATGCGGCCTAGGGGGGTGCTTAAGTTTTGATCAGCATAAACCACAGCCTGATCAGTTTTAACATGGGCAAGACGAGTGGCCCAGACCGTGTTGGACAACATAGATAGAAATGAGATGAGAAAACAGCATAATATTTTAAAAAAAGGACACATATCTATTATTATCAAATATTTTTAGATTTTTTGGAAGTGTTATTTGACACTGCTGGTCCCTATTATAACGAGTTTACTAGGTTATCGAAAATCTCAATGTCTTGTAAGTTTATTTTGGCAGAAAAAAGTCACATGGTATAAATTAAAACCACTTTGTTGTAATTGAGGTTATTGAGCAAAACCTGATACTGGAATCCAAGTTTGGTAAGTGTTGAATGGTATCTTGGATTAAGGTAGATAATCACGTCACGGCTGCCCAAGGTTTGGTTCTTTTTAAGGTTGGTAAAAAAATCCTTTAAAACATTTTCATTGAAAGGGTTATAAAGGTAATAAAGATTGGGGCCTTTGGGGGGGGTGAAATTTAAAACATCACCATGTTCAATTTGGATGCGATGATTTAGGTTCATTTTTCTTAAGTTTTGGCAGGAGATATCATATAGGGGTTTGAATAATTCAATACCTTTAATTGCTTTAAAATTGAATCCAGACGCCAAAATCAAGGCCTTCCCTTTGCCAGATCCGGTATCAATAAAATTATAATCACGGTATTGGATGGGCAGATTTTTCATGATGCGATTAAAGACCCGCCACCTGGTGCCTTGGTATTGTTTGGCATTGATTCTATTTGGGACTTCTATTAAACGTTGGGAGAAATTGACCTTGGTCAAAGTATCCAGATGAAATTTTCTATCAAAAAAATAATCGATCAGATGATCAAACCAATTATCCAGTGTTACCAGGAATAATAAAAATTGATGTTTCATCGTTTATCCTTCCAGCGCCGTTTTTAGGAGGATGATTTTTAGGCCAAAAAGATAGGAGCGATTCCATTTTAAAATAACGTCGAAATTTTTGTACACCACCAGGTAATTACGATCTTCCATGATCAAGGTGATGATGTGCGATTTTTCCCGCAGTGCAGGTAATTTTTTTTGGAAATGATCCCGGATCTTTTGCTTATTCCAAAAGAAATTATTCTTGGATTTATAACTTAGGTAGTGCGGGTTAAATTGGGCCGGTAAGGTTACCAGGTGTCCGACCGGACGTTTGTATTTCCACTGACTTTTTCTTAAATAATTGGCAATGGAGGCAAAGATATCGGCCAGTGAATAAAATAAATCAACCTTATTATTGTTATCAAAATCCACCCCAAACACAAAATAATTGGAAGGCATAAATTGGCATTGTCCGATGGCACCGGCCCATGAGCCCAGGAATTGTTCAGGATTTATTTTATTATTTTGCAAGATCTTCAGGGCATGAATAAGTTCATTAGTGTAGAAATCCTTGCGTTGGCTATTATAGGCCAGGGTGGAAAGTGAATTAAGGACCGGGTATTTCCCGGTCATTTTTCCATATTTACTTTCAATGCCCCAAAGGGCGATAATCACCGTTTTATCCACTTGGTATTTTTTTTCGATTCTATTTAGGAGCTCTTTATGTTCCTTTAATAACCTAGTCCCCTCGGTGGCAATCCATGATTTGCTGACATCTTCCGCTTGAAACCATTGATTTAAGAATTTTTGAAGCGGTAAGGGAAGCGGTTTGCGTTGAAGATTATAAATATCGTAGACCACTTGATCATATTTGGCATGTTTTATAAAAATATCGATGGTGGCTGGATTGATTTGTGAGGCCAGCAAGGTCTTTTTAAGCGCCAGCTTCCAATCATCAAAAGTGGAGGCACTGATGCCAAACGAAGAGAAAAAAAATAAGACGTAAAATAAGTAATTCATTAAGGGATTAAATTCCAAGCTAAATTTGATCGGTAGTGTAACCTGCGTAGAAACTGCAGGCCACATGGTCGCCTAACACCAGTAATTTAACTTGGTGTTAAAAAACTACTACCGATTAATCCATTGTAGCAGAATTTGAATTATATTAAACCTAAAACCAGAATGATGGTTATAAAAAATAACCAGACTAAAAGAATCGGCTAAGATTAAAGAAAACATAATGGGCATTATGATAGGCCTCAAGACCTGTGGCATAGGTTCCTTTTTTGGGAGCATCATAGACTCTAAAACCAGTTTTGATTTTCCAATTATCGTTGAGTCTTTGAGTATAGTTAAAATTGTAAAGGGTCTCATTTTGACGTTCGATATCCCGGATTAAACTGACAAAAAATTCTTTTCCGAAGGTATCGTTTAAGGCCAGACGGTAACCAAGCATTACATCGTTTTGAAAAACGGAAAGTTCACTGCGGGCCAATTTATTAGGCCCCATCAGGGTTTGAAATTCAAGGACGATATTGGATTCACCTCCATTTTTCATACTAAATCCGTACTCGGTGCCCACCGCCACTATGCCGTGATCTTGCGGACTACGATTGCCTTTTATCGTTTGGATGATCACTTCATCATCCAAAAAATCCCGATAAGCAGCTTCGGTTTTAATGAGCCATCCCCCGTCTAGTGCATATTGATAAGTTCCTCCCAGTTGCAATGCCCGGAAGTAATAGGGCGTAAATTCAATGCCCACCGGGAGAGAGAAAAATAAAATATTTTCATAAACAATGCGTTTTCCGATGATGGGGTTAACGGTGTTGAGGTGATAAACGGCATGTAAAGATAAATCACCTGCACCGATAGAATTGGAATATTTTACGGCACCTTGATGATGCCAGTTTTGGAGATTGGTTTCATCTTTTTTAGTGACCCATACTGGTCTTGATAAATTGACCGAAGCCCCTAAGCGGGAGCGTTGTTTGGGGTATCTTGGGGCCTGGGCGTAAGGAAGGTACAGGAGCGAAAAATTCCCATAAGGGGTCTTAAAGGAGGTGTCCAGGTTTAATTCACCAATTTTATCCAAGGATTCGATGTTGCTATCATAGTTTTGACTATTTAAAATATCGGCGGGATGAAATGCCTCGGTCGCTGACCAATTAAAGATTTTATATCCTGCCGACAAGGAGGCGCTTTCATCTTCTTTTAAATAATAGGAAAAAAACATATCCTCGATGGTGAGATTGTCCCTGGTTTCATCTTTGCCATCCACCAGCGCATAACCTCTAAAGGTGGCATTATAGGATTCCTTAGAGTACTTCATTTCGGCACGGGTATAAATGGCGGTGGCATTATCGATGGTGCGATCCACTTCGTCGTCTTTGAATTTTCTGGTTTCAAAGCGCAGTTCACCTGAATCTTGAAACTCACCAAAAGTTTTAAAGCACCATAGATGGGCAAGTAGGTAGATAAAAATGAATCGCTCAAACCGCTGCTTCATATGGAAAGGGGGGGTTACTTCAAGCTATCTTGGGAAAAATGATTGTTTAGTAAATTTTCTCCGATTTTACGCTTGTCCCACGAAAAAATTGATTGTTTTTTGGTTTGCACATTTTTCATATGAATTTTAGCAGGACGAAAAATATTTTTTCCTGCCACTGGAAATGATTGATAATCCAAAAAATCGGCGGTTTTGACCAGGGTGCCCTTACGGTCATAGTATTCAACCTTGGAGGAGGCGTGGTATTTTTCAGGTATCCACATTACTTGTTTCAGGTAGCCGCTTTCCTTAACGTTGACCGGGTAACGTTCGATGACCCATACGTTGCCAAGCTCGGATTTTTCATCGCGGAGGTGTTTGTAGGTGAATTTTTCGACAGATTGTCCTCCCAAGTCTTCGTAGGAGAATTCACTTCCCATAAAGGAAGAGGTCTTGGAATTCGAGCTTATTCTTTTAACTCTTTTCATGGATGGAAGATAAAGCCATTGATCGTCGTTTTCGGTCTTATGACCCCAGGTCAGCATCTTGGTGCCCTTTACATCGCTTGGTTGTAAAAAAGTAATGATGGATTTGTCACCATCATCACTTATTTCTTTTATTTTTCCTTCCATTTTCCTGACGATTTCTGTTCCGTAGGCATCAATTAAGGTCATGGTCATTTCTGCAACTTCGCCCATAAATCCGGCATTGGCCTTTTCCATTTTTCTGGCAATATCCAGGCCTTTTTCCTCTGGAGTCAATGCCAGGGTAAAGGAAGCATTGATGGCGCACCAACCGGCTAATAATAAAAACATCAGTTTCATAAAATTTCCTCTCTTAAGTTATACAATGGCCGCTTCAAAGGTCATTTGTTTTTTCAGGTTGTGAATATTTTCTATTTTTCTACTTTGATCATTTTTGGGAAGAATTTGATAAATGATGGCGGCGGTTTTTATACACATATAATCTTTTAATACTTCATCAATGGCCTGATCGTAGTAATCACAGAAAATAATACTGTGATAATGGCGTTGAAATTTGGTTTTATAAAGTTCATTTAGAAAAATTGTAAAAATTTCTCTTTTTTGATCTAAAGAGAGATCATGTGACATCTCAAAATGGGTCAGATAGTAATTATTCAGGGGGGAGTGTAATTTTAATTCCTTCTTGCCAATTATTTTAAAAATTTTTCCCAGGATCCGGTAGAGCAGGCTAATTTGATCCACGACCAGTTTCCGGCTATTATGGGCAGACCATGGGAGTGTGCAAAAGACAATTTTACCCAGGTTATCCTTAGCGATAAAAAAATCATTAATATTATACTCATCCCAGCTATGGGTTCGTCTTTTCCATTCATCGCTATCTGCCTCATTAAAATATTCCCCCCAAAATTTCTTTTTATTTTGCAGGTGAAGAAAGTGTTGGAGGGCCACTTGATCAGAGTTTTGGGCCTTGGACAGGGTGAAATGACTGGAGGATTTATTAGGTTTTAAAAAAAGGATCGGCTTTCTTCCGAGTATACTGATGGCCTGGTAGTTAATCAGCGGGTGAAAAATGACGGGGAACTTTTCATTTTGAAATAACTTCAAGGCCCGGACATTTTTTTCGAAAACGGCAGCATAAAAATAGGTGAGCTCTTGGAATTCTTCAATTTGATTTATGTTTGAAAACATTTGATTCATGAATTCTTTCCATTGAGATTTGGCACTTTGAACCGCATGGCGGGCAATGCGCAGATCGCTCAAATAGCCGGCCTGGTATTTGGTTCCCAGAATGTAGTAATCCCTAGTGGAAAACACCCCATATCCACAAATTCGGTGCTGGTCGATCAGTAAAAAAACATAACAACTGCCACCTTGGTATTTAAGAAACTTCCAGATACTTTGCTTAAATTCGTAGTGCACACTGATGTCACCAAAGCTCATAGGGGTTGCTTTTAAAAAATCAGCAATGGCCTCATGGTCGGAAGCCCCGGCCAGACGCAGATGATGGTAGTTACTTAGAAGTTCAGTTAACTTCATGGATAATAGATTGAGACAGTATTTGTCTTTGGTGTTGATTGTGGCCCTTCAAGCTTCGGGTTCCTCTTACTCTTCTCAGTAAAAAAGCCGGTTTTAAAAAAGGGGTGAGCAGTAGATCTTTTCTTTTAACGATCTCAACAGATTCGCAATCAGGTTGATCCATGCCAGGCAGGAGGTTGGTTTCACCTCTAAACAGCACCACGGGGTTACCGTGAGCATAGATTTCACCCAGCTTGGGTTTTTTTAAACTCCAGGCATAAGTAAAATATTCCTTTTTAGTTTTTAGTAATTCAAAATAAACAGTCAGCCAGAATTTAATAGAGGCACGTTTATGAATATGGCTATTGTCAAACCACAGACCGGTGACCTCGGCACAATCTTGCAACTGATGATGCCATTTTTGTTCGTTAAAATTGGGAATGGAAGTGATGACGCGAAATGGTCCTTCCAGAACAATCACAAATCCACCACATAGAAAACCTTCGCTATTAAAGCAGGCGATGACCTTGCTTCTTTGCAAGTATTCAAGGGGAAGCCGGACATCAATATATTGGTAGGTCAAATCGGAATATAAGGTCAATTCGTCGATGGTTTTTAAAGTTTTAAATTTCATTATAAATTCCTCCTCCAAGAGTCATTCAATAAAAGCGATCTTTACAAAAAAGTCATCAATTGGCAAAATAATTATTGGATTTGTCATTAACGATTTCTTTAATCACCATGCTATTTTAGAAAAAACTACATGAAAATCAAGTGATTTGCTGATTAAAGTGTTCCGATCTACCAAGTCGGGATACTTGATTAGTTCAAGGTACCGGTGTCATTGTGGCACTATAAAAAAGATCGGAATATAAGTCTATTGTTTGACTAAACGTCGGGTATTTGTCAGAGTCCGTTTAGTTTTTTAAAGGATGTATATGAAAATATTTAAAATGTTTAAAATGGGCCAGACGGAAATGTTTTTATCAAATTTTATTGTCAATAACTCCAAGGCATGTATTGTTTTTTTTGCCACACTTATGATCGGGTTAATGATTGGGCTAACTTTTTTGGAAAAAGATTTTTCCCATGAAATGTGGTTTCGTAAAAGTGATCCGTTTTTGATTAAATTCAAAGAATTTAAAAAAACCTTCGGTTCTGATGACATGGCCATCATGGCGGTTTATGCCAAAAAAGGCGTATTCAATCCGGAAACCGTAAAACTAGTAAATGAGCTAACTGATAAAATGTGGCAGGTTCCCAAAATTATGCGAGTGGAATCGCTGGCCAATTTTAAATGGGTCAGGGCCATCGGAGATGAAATTATTATCAGTGATTTTTTACCAGCTGATTTAACTCCAGATGAAATTGAAAAGAGACAAAAAGTTGCTAGCGCTATGGAGCCTATCAAGCAATATATCATCAGTAACGATCTAAAAACTTTTGTCATCTACGCCTGGCCGGAACCCCATTTTGATCAAAAACCAGAATATGGCCCGACGGTGACTGCGATGGAAGATATGATTAAGCAGTATAAGGACCATCCCGATTATGAATTTCATATTGCCGGGACAGTGGCCATGGGGGATGGACTTAATACGATCACTATGAGTGATTTGAAACTGATCGTGCCACTTTTATTGATTACCATTGCTATTATGTTGGTTATTATTTTCCGGTCATTTTTGGGTGTAATTATGCCCATTGGACTGATCTTTACCACCATTGGCAGCACCCTGGGGTTTGCCGGATGGGCGGGTATCAAACTCAATGTCACCACCGCCATGATTCCTAATATTTTAATGGCCGTTTGTCTGGCAGATAGTATTCATATGATTTTAACTTTTATTCATTACAGGCAGGATGGATGTGCTCCCCGCCAGGCACTTTTAAATGCTCTCCTTAAAAATATCAAGGCAACCATCCTGACCTCGGTTACCACCGCAGTGGGGTTTTATAGTTTGATGTACACGGAACTGTTACCGATCCGGGATATGGGGTTGCTGGCGGGTTCTGGCACCTTGCTGGCGTGGTTTTACACCTTATTATTTATCTGTCCTTTGCTTTTATATCTTCCATTTAAAATTCCCCAAAAGCGCCAGCAATTTAAACTGAAATTTCTAGGTGAAATATTTAATCCCAAAAGGGCCACCAGGTTAATCAATAAAAATAAGGTGGGCATTATTGTTTTTTGTTTTGGGCTTACCATCGTAAGCACTTATCTGGGTTTTAATAATGAGGTCAATTCTTCTACGATTGACTCCTTCAGGGATAGCGTGCCCATCAAAAAAGCCTATACCTTCATGAGAGAGCATATTGGTGGGAGTTACGGGGTAGAAATTGTTTTTGATAGTGGAAAGGATGATGGGATCAAAGATCCGGTGTTTTTAAATAAAGTGGACGCCTTTCAAAAATGGTTAAAAGAATCCAAATATATTACCAAGGCATCATCGATTGTGGATGTCATCAAAGATGTCAATAAGGCCTTGAATGCAAACGATGACCAGTTTTATAAAATTCCGGATAAGGCGAATGCTGTGGCGGAACAAATCATGCTTTATTCCATGGGACTGCCATCGGGAGTGGGGCTTAATCACTGGAGTAGCTTGGACAACCGTTATATGCGAGTGATGGTGGTATGGACGCTGATTGGAAGTAAGGCATCGATTCAAGAAATAAACCGGATACAGGCCAATTTTGAGAGATTTGGTCTAACCGGACATGTGGCCGGCACGACGGCCTTGGTTGCCGGTATGGATGGGTATATTGTTTCCACTTTTGTGTCCTCTATGCTGATGGCGATTTTACTGGTGTCCATACTCATGGCCATCTTTTTTAAATCCATAAAACTGGGTATTTTATCCATGATCCCAAACGTGATGCCTCCTTTGATCGGGGCGGGTTTTATGACCCTGGCGGGAATTCATATTGATGTGGGAACCATTTTAATTACCAGTGTATGCCTCGGGATTGCGGTGGA
Source organism: Bdellovibrionales bacterium RIFOXYC1_FULL_37_79 (assembly GCA_001770015.1). Taxonomy (GTDB): domain Bacteria; phylum Bdellovibrionota; class Bacteriovoracia; order Bacteriovoracales; family Bacteriovoracaceae; genus XYC1-FULL-37-79. The sequence continues at coordinate 237,949 of MEQB01000026.1, read as the reverse complement.
TGATACCATTTATTTTTTGGCAAATTATAATCGTTTAACCAGATCCGGGATATCCAGTTATGATGCGGTATTTGATATATTTCAAAACACCGGCAGTGCGCTGATATGGACCACGGTAACCTTGGTGGTGGGTTTTGGCTGTTTTTTGTTTGGGTCCTTTATTCCCAACGTTCATTTTGGGGTTATGACGGCGATCATCCTCGGTTTTGCACTTATTTTGGATCTGGTTTTGACACCGGCCATTTTACTTTTAAAGGATAATAGAAAAAAATGAAGTTGCTTAAATTAAGCTCGCCTTATTCATTTTGTGACAGCCTGAAGTGGGTCTATTATTATTTTTTTCCATCCATCCACAATCACTCGGGGATTCATTTGTCTCCGATGAAATCAGGAGACACTGGCCCGGATAAACTTAATATTTCCTTTGTCGGCGATTTAATGTGCTTGAAAAATGAAAAAATGGTCATGCCTAATGCCCAGATGCTGAAAATTTTTGAGCAGTCCGATCTGGTGGTGATTAATCTGGAAGCACCGATTGTGCGGGATTATGTGGAAAAAGGAAATAATTTGGTTGTGTTCAGTTTTTCCAGCGAATTTATTAAAAATTTCTTGGAGGTTTTTAAACTCCCGGCCGAGAAAGTGATTTTTTCAATTGCTAATAATCACATGGGAGATGATGGTAAAAAGGGATATGTGGAGACGATTAAAAGACTGGAGGAATTAAAGATTAAATGGGTGGGGGGACTTTCCACGATTAAAGCTGTCCTTACAATCTATAAAAAAAATACCCATGTTGGTTTTATGGCCTATAGTCAGTGGTTAAATCATAAGGTGTTTGATGAAACACTTGGCATTTGCAGATATCATCATGTTGAAAATATAGATTTTCAAAAAATAAAAATTGAATATGAGTTGGATGCTCTGATCCTGCTCCCCCATTGGGGCCTGGAATTTCGTCACTTTCCTAGCGCAGGCCTTGTTCAAACTGCCAAGGATTTCATGGCAAAAGGGGTTGATCTGATCGCCGGCCACCATCCCCATGTTCTTGGTCCGATTGAGAAAATTAATCATGGTTTATGCCACTACTCGCTGGGAAACTTTTTTAGCAAGACACTTCATGACGTTACTCACCTCACGGGTGTATGGACCGTCTCGATTGATGCCACCAAAAATGCGGAAAAAAAGTTTGCCTATAAATTGCATCCTTTTTTTATGACCAGTCAATATCAATTTGAAACAATTGATAGACTCCCGGAAAAATTAAAAAGCAAACTCCAGAAAAGATTGTCTTTGATTTATCCAGAAAGCGATGGATAATACTTCCCATGAATAGTAAAAAAGCATATCTCTTGCTGGTGATGGCGACTTTTTTTTGGGGTACCACTTTTTCTTTGACCAAATATCTGACTGATTATTTTTCCACCTTATCCATGATTGCCATTCGTTTTTTTATTGCTACAGTCGTGACCTGGTTGGTTTATCAGAGACCACTGAAAGCGTCTTTAATTAAATTAAAGACCATGGAAGGAATAAAACAGCATCAGAATGTATTTATGCTTGGAGTGCTTAATGTGGTTGCCATTTTAATGCAAACCGAAGGTGTCCGGGAAATACCTGCCACCAATTCGGGATTTATAACATCTTTGGCGATTATTTTTGTGCCCTTCTTTGAAGTCATTTATACCAAAAGACCCATCAGTGGAAAAATCATAGGGGTAATTATAATTGCGTTAGGGGGGGTCTATTTGATGAGTTTCGGGTGGGCACTACCTCAGCAAATTTTAAAAGGTGATCTTTATACTTTATTGAGTGCCCTGATTTACTCCTATTATATTGTTTTAGTTACGGTGATTGCCAAACAAGGCATCAGTGCCCAGGTGATGATGTTTTGGAATTTTTTAATAACTTCCGTCTTGACGGTGATGGTGGCCTTGTTTTACGTTCATGATCCATGGATACTAAGGCCTCTTGATTATAATACTATTTTGATTTTTCTTTTCCTGTCGGTGGTGGCAACGGTGGTGCCTTATCTTTGTATGGGACTTGGTCAAAAAGAAGTCACACCGACCAAAGCGGCGATTATTTACCTGTTAGAACCGATCTTTGCCGCCATTATTGCCATGCTCTTTATCCATGAGACCATCACATTGATGCAACTAATTGGGGCGGCTATCATTCTTTCAGTGCAGTTTTACTCGGTGCTTGGACCGGCTTTTATAAAGCACAAAAATTGTTAACATCTGCTTCAATCAGTTTCAATGAATTTTGCCAAAAGGTCTTTTTGGTTATATCGATACCAACTGATTTGGTAATATCCACAATTTTATTTTTACCGGTGATTTTTAACAGTTCTTGGTATTTTGACACAAAAGGTTTGCCTTCATTTAAAAATTGACTATAGAGACCTTTTGCAAATAAAAGTCCAAAGGCGTAGGGATAATTGTAAAAATTGCTGGAGGGGTAATAGTAGTGGGGTTTGCAGGCCCACATGTAGGGATGAAGGGTATGGGGATCCAGTCCCTCGCCGTAAGCTTTCTTTTGGGCATCAAGCATGAGTTCATTTAGTTCATTAACTGACAAGGTCGAAGTTTTTCTTTTTTCAAACAGATTGGATTCAAACAAAAACCTTGAATAAATATCAACAATGCATTGGATAGCATCGTCCAGAGTACTGGCGAGTAAAGGGATTTTTTCTTCGGTAGTGGCCTTTTGAAAAAAGGCGTCCTTGATGATCGATTCACAAAAGATGGAAGCCGTTTCGGCAATAGGCATGGGATAACTTGAATTCAGGGTGGTTTCTTCTTTTAAACAATAGGAGTGATAGGCATGACCCAGTTCGTGGGCCAAGGTTCCAATATCAGAAAAAACACCAGTGAAATTGGTTAAAATTCTGCTTTCTTTAATGGCCTTGGAACTCGCACAGAAGCCACCACCTCTTTTTCCATCACGAGGGAGGGCATCAATCCACTTATGTTGAAAAGCATGTTTGGCAAAACCGGAAAGCTCGTTACTGAAGTTTTGGAAATTTTCAATGATAAATTTTTGGGCATCTTCATAGGTGAATTTAAAGGAGAGTTCGCCTTGGGGGGCAAACAGATCGTAAAAAGGAAGTGCGCCGGCATGACCGAGGTTTTTGGCCTTTTTGAGTAAATATTTTCTAAGCACTGGAAGGGATTCGTTAATGGCTTCCAGCATGGCATCGAGGGCGGATTTTTCCAGGCGTGAATGATACAAAGATTCATAAAGCGGAGAAGTAAATTTGCGCATTTTGCATATTTCGATGACTTCGCCTTTAATGGAGTTGATCGCTGCCGCCAGGGACTCTTCGACTGGCTGATAGGATTTAAGCTCGGCTTCATATGCAATTTTTCTAATCTGGGGGTCGTTTTCGTAGGCCATGTTTCGTACAATGGGAAGAGGTAATTTTTGGGTTTTATTATCAGTGGTTATTTCTACCAGTTGGGTAGAGGATAAGGTGCCGTAGAGCTTAGTCCAGGCATTCGACCCTGTTTGTGACAGGATGGAGATGGTTTGTTCAACTTCTTCATCCAGAAGATAGCTGGTATTTTCAGCTCGCTCAAAAAGATGAAATGCATGAGCTTTTAAAAAATCGCTACGATGAATAAGTTCCTTTAAATTCACCAGGCTGGCCAGCCATTTCTGAAAGGTAACGCTGGGTTTGGTCAAATTGGTAATCAGCTTTTCCACTTTATCTTCCAAGGATCGCGCCGCCTGGTTTTTGGCATCTGTACTTACGGCAAGGTGGGCAAAGGTGCTTATTTTGTCAATGGTTAAATCTATTTCTATCTGTTTTTCCAAGACGGTTTCAATAGGGGCAGGTTGTTTAATATTATTTTCTAGGCGGTAAATTAGCGAGGTATATTCTTCAATGATTTGGGCCAGGAAGGTTAGATCTTTTTCAATTTGTGGATCGTTAATGGCCTGATAAAAAGCACTTAAATCCCATTTCATATTGGCCTCCCATGGATAAAACTTAAAGTTAGTAAGCTAACATAAGTTAGGATTCATGGCCAGGCTTTACAAAACGACAGGCAAAGAAACCACCCTCTTTCGGAGGGTGGCATTTTTTTATAATTCTATTCAAACAAATTTATAAATTAGCTTCGAGCTCACAAGTTGTACTGATATCGGCTACGCCAGGAATTTTGGTTTCAAGCGTAAAAACTTCTCCAGTTCTTTTTTCTTCCGTACCTTCAACGGTTTCAACGATGATATAAGATGCTTTGGCACCAAGTTTGGCACTTTCTTCAGTGCTGGCCATAACGAATTCATCTTCCAGGGCCTTATAATTGGCAATAAAGGTCATTTCTTCAGCGGCTAGCCCTGCGACTTCAAAAGTTACAGTATCGCCTTCAACGACGGTGGGAATCACGGTGATGAAATTATTACCTTCGCCGGTGTAGCATACATAAGTTTCTTCAAAGAAAACGTTAGGCACCACGGTGGTAGTTGTGTCTTTATCAGTCTTGGGTGATTTTTGTGCAACTGGAGCATCATCCTTATTACAGCCAACCATCGTTGCCAATAATGCTAATAGTGTAATACTTGTAATCAATTTCATGTAGCCTCCTCTTTGCGTCTAAGTTCTAAATTTTTTTTTGACGCGGATTAATAAAAGCAGTGGGGTGTATTTACCGCTAATCAAGAATCGATACAACCCATCGTGTAATAATTTCGTAAACAAGCAAGTAGGGCTAGCTAACTTTGGGGACAAGTTCTTAATATTACTTTAGAAAGTTGGGTGTACCTGACGTAATTGACCTACCCATAACTAAGTAGTCGGCTCCATTTTTTACCGCATCTTCGGGGGTTGCGATTCTTTGTTGATCCTGAATATTATTTGAATTAATTTCATGGGCAAAGCGAATACCAGGGGTTACCTTGATGAGTTTTTTTCCGCTTTGTTGTTCTTCATTTTTTACAATACCTAGTTCAAGGGGGGACAGCACGACGCCATGAATATTGGTTTGCAGTGCCAGTCTAAACAAATTGGAAAAAGTCAGCTTGGTTTGAGTTTCGTTAAAATTATAAATTTCTTTAAAATCCGGTTTTCCGAGACTGGTCAGGAAACTTACCCCCAAAAGATTGGTGGCAGGCAAACAGGTGGATGCTTCCGCCAGGGCCTCGGTTAACATGTTTCTTCCGCCAGTTAAATGCACCGTTAGAAATTTTAGGGGTAGCCCTTTTAGGGAGCGGATGGCCTTTTTTACCGTGTTGGGAATATCATGGAGTTTTAAATCCAAAAAGATATCAACATTGTATTCATGGTGGATTTTTTTTACAAAGTCAGGTCCTAATAAATAAAATAATTCAAGACCAATTTTAACGGTCTGGTAGGTGTGTTGGGATTTATTTAAAAAGGCCCAAACTTCCTCTTCATTCATATTATCCAAGGCCACAATAATTCGATCGGTTAATTTCATTATACCTCGCCTAATTCATGTATAAATTTTTTATGAGCAGCCGGCAGGTTTAAAATCTTTCTAGGATTGATGGAAAGTAGGGCATAAACCTGGTCAAGGGTTAAGATATTTTTAGCAATCAGATTATTATAGAGGAATGGAAAAATCTTATCTGGTGATAACGATGTAAATTCGGCCTGGATATAGGGACCGGTACTTAATTTGGAAGTAAAAAAACCAGAGGAGATCACATCGATGGTTTGATCCTTAACTCCATCAATTAAGGCCAGACGGTCAGCTTCCTCTCGCAGGGGTGGGAGGTAGCGATATTCGTTATTAAAGCCATCGACCCATTTATCGGTGTAGAGTAGATGTCCAGCACTGACTCCGCAGGTTACTTGGATACCTTCCTGTTTGGCCCGTTTAATAAGTTCCACCGATCTTTTAGAAGAGATCTGGTGAAAGTGCAGTTTGTTGCCAATGGACCGGCACAGCTCCAGATCCCTGGCCACCACGGCCTCTTCGGAGATATAGCTTAAAGCAGGTAATCCACTTTTAAAACTAATATGTCCTTGGTGCAGGATGCCTTCGGCGGCCAATTTGAGATTATGAGGAAAGCTGATAAAAAGCGCATTGTAATCAAACGCTTTAAGCATAATCTGATAGGCGCTATGGATGTAGAGTGATTCGGTAGGGGAGTGTTGGTAAAAAATCAAGTTATCGCCGAGTTCTTGCGAGTAAAGCAGGTCCAAATTTTCAAATTTATTATTGATCATGGGACTAAACGAACAAATCAATCCGGGATGTTTTTCACATAAATGTCCCGGATGTTTAAACAAGGTGCCGTCGGATTCTTTGCCGGCGAGTAAAGTGTAATATTCAAAACCACCGTTTTGGAGCTTGGTTATGGCCTGTTCCAGATCACCCAGACAATTTAAAATAAATCCCATATCAATAAAGGTAGGGGCTTCGATTTTTATGGTTTCATTTTTAGTCATTTAAATTCTCCTTTCCAGCATTGCCATGATGATGGCCATTCTCATCCAAAGTGAATGCCTGACTTGTTCGTAGCCGAGATACCCCAGTTCATGTTTGGTGGTGGGATTTTTGAAAACGCAGGCCCCAATTTCAATGCCAATATTGGCAGGCCCTGGATGATAGACGGGGACGTTTTTGTCGAGCTTTCTTAGCCGTTCCATGGTGATTCCGTGAGACCAGGGATAATCACTAAAATAATTGGATTCCCCAAATTTTTTATGTCGCTCTTTTTGAATTCGCAAAAGATAAAGCAAGTCACTATTATTGATGGCGTAGGTTACGTCGGATGTCAGCTCAACATTCTTGTGAGGGGTTTGTCTGGGAAGACATCCGCTTGGCCCACACAGAATAATTTTACAACCAACCATGGTCATGAGATCAATTAAAGAGTGGCAGACGCGGGAATGTTCACAGTCTCCAATAATGGCCATGGTATTTCCTTTTGGCCTGAAACCGGTTTCTATCATGGTAAATAAATCCAGGAGCGCTTGGGTGGGATGCTGGTGCATACCATCGCCACCATTGATGATTTTAAAGGGAGGGTGGTTTTTAAAAGGATGTAACTCTCCAGGCACCGCTGTCCTGACGACACATAAATCAACCCCCTGGCTTCGCAGGGTTAAAAAAGTTTCTTCCAGATTTTCCCCTTTTTTGAGGCTGCTGGTGGCCGGATCAAAGTTGAGATAAATGGCGCCAAGCTTTTCTGCCGCCAGTACAAATGAATTTCTGGTCCGGGTAGAATGTTCTAAAAAACAGGTGGCAACTACGGGGGGATTAACTTCGTAATAAGGGTGCTTCCGGGGATTATATTTAAAACCTTTGGCACTATTTAAAAGATATTCAACCTGGCCTAAATTTAAATCAGAAATGGATTCTAAAATAGATGGGAAATTCATGATAATATTCCTTCAATAATTCGTCATTTAACTCTTCGTAGTTTAAAATAGAGTTTGGACTTTGAAAATAACTAATAAAAAAAGTATGCACTCAAAACCAAAAAATAATATTGATCAGGATGTTTTGCGACAGGATGCCCTGATTAACGAATGCAAGGGTAATCTTTTTGAATATCTGGTAGGCCTTCGTCTTAGTCAACTGGCCCATATAGAGCAGGATTTTCATCAAAATCTCGATAGCCGGTTGAAAAAACAATTAAAGGAATATGAGTCAATGCTTAGAAAAATAGGCCCAGATATATTGGGCAAGCTCATGGAGTTTTCTAAGCAAACAACCCAGCAAATTTTCCCCCGGATCAAGGAAAATATCGTAGGTGTTAGCATCGTTGGGAAAATGGAGAATCTAAGGATCAAGGAAGAGTTTAAAGAAGCTGATTTGCTAGTTGCAACGCATAGTGGAATTATTCCCATAAGTTTAAAACTGTCCAAAAGTGGTGCTTTTGTGAACACCAAAAGTGCCGGTGCAAAAAGTTTTATTGAGAAATATTTTTCTTATTTCCAGGATGCCGGTTTTTACCAAAAAGAATTAAATCAATTGATTGAAAGAAATTATTATCATATGGGACAAACGTTATATCAAATGATCGGACTTGATTTTAAAGGTGAGTTTGATGAGTCATGGTTGGAGGAGGGATACTCAGAGCTTCCCGGCCAGCTTCCTTTGGAGATGAAAAAAATTGTACAAAAGAATTATCAACAAACGATCTCACATATTTATGCCATACTGGAAAAAATGAGTCATGAAAGGGAGCCTTTTGCTAGGTCACTGCTTAACTTGATAGGCTTGGGGCACCCTGATATGTTGCAAGTCATCTGTTTTAATAAAAAAATAAATAATGGTGAAAGCTATGAATTGGAATCCATTTATATTGGGGACTGTGCCGAAAAAATGCAAGAAGTCGGGCATTTTGAAATGATGCCTTTTAATCCCCAAATCAGTTCGTTAGAAATCAGATTTCCAGGTTTCCAGTTACAAATTAGAATAAAACCCATGAATAAATTTACCACTCCCTCCTACAAAATAAATTGTTCAGTTCATTACGGGGTCAAACATGCGAAAAGTTGATTTCATATTACCCACCTCTTATATGCAAAATGAGACCGTCAGTTTTTTGCAAAAATGGCTGGAGGTGGAGGGTAAGATATCTTACGCTGGTGATATTGGTGATGCTTTGACTTTGGCCAACCAATCCAATCGGGATGTCATGCTGGCTTTAGAAGAAAAGATTGATGGTTATGATCTTAAATATTTTTTTGATGAATGCAAAGGCCATACCTCACGGGCCATGAGTTATGAAATCAATGTGGGCCAAAAACTTTTCTTTCCTCAAATTGGTGAAAATATCCTAGGCAGTGATTATCATGATGGGTTTGCCTTGAGAAATATTTATTATTTTTCTTCTCGCAAAAAACCATTTCCCGCTAGCGTGAATCGTTTGATCCCCATTCCTGTTTTTAAAAACAGTTTTCAAACCAGCAAAAAGTATCCAGTATTATTTTTGGATAGAGATGGAATTATCAATGAAGACGTGGGTTATTTGCACAAACCGGAAGATCTAAAAATATTTCCTGATATTATGCCTATCATAAAAAGGGCCAATGAAAAGCAGGTGCTGGTCATTGTCCTTACCAACCAATCAGGGGTTGCCAGGGGCATGTTCAAAGAAGAGGATGTCAATTTGATTAATCGTACCCTTAACGATCAGTTGAAACATAGGGGGGTACGAGTGGATGCTTTTTATAATTCTTTGTTTTTTGAATCGGGCAAGATTGAATTTTATAAGAAAAAAAGCCTGCTTAGAAAGCCATTACCCGGGTTGCTTTTAAAAGCTGCGGTGGATTTTCCCATTAATATTCATCGCAGCTTTATGGTCGGTGATAAGACTAGCGATCAGCTGAATATGCCAGGACTACGGTCCCTGATTGTTAAAGGAAACTACGATATATCAGGGACAGAGCATTGTTTTAATAATTTAAAAGAGGTTCATGAATACTTAAGACAGGAATTGTATTAACCGCATGGATTATGAGCATGTGATCATTTTTTAGTCAGATAATTTTTTATCAATTTTGTAAAATCGAATGGTTGGGTGATGATCAGGATCTCTGCTTAAGGCCTTGAGATTGCATAAGTATAGCTAAGGATAGCTATAGCTTATGAAAAAAATATTGATTAGAAAATTGATCCAATTGATAGCGATATTGCTTATTTCGTTTGAAATGTGTTTTGCCTCCACTCTTATGCAGTTAACCCATCATAGACGACCTGCCAACCGTCAAGATTATTCCCAGATAGATGCCTTTATAGCTGCTATGCAAAGCTTCAAGGAAGACATTGTGGGGAAAGATACTTGTAGTGAGGAAAATAAACCTAAAGTAGTGGAACAGGAACCTGACCAAGACCAAGCTGATCAAAACGAAGAGGAAAATTTAGACTATGCGGAGTTAGTTAACCGACTGCAAGAAGCCAAAATCTTTATGATCAATGAAAAAGAACGGGTTGGGCGACAACACTTGAAGGAAGAAAAAGAAAATGCCTGTACTTTAAAAAATAGAAAAGTGATCGATCCCCCAAATGAAAAATGCGAAATAAAGGACGGGCTGATCTATGAGATAAGCGTAAAAGTCAGTGGCCTTAATAAATTAGAAGATCAAATGAATGTTAAGCTATGGCCTCGGGATGGGTTGGTAAAAAGATATCTGACGCTTAAAAAAGATGCTCTCCAGTCTTATCAGATTGTAAAACAGATTGTTTTTAATGAGGCGATTGATCTGGAACAAAGAAGAAAGGTGCTGCTTAAGTATGTTAGTTCGGTGCTTTGGCCGATGAGAGAGCTGGTGGTGGTGCTTACAAACGTTATCCAAAATAAAAAAACCATTCTAAATGTTTATGAATCTCTTTTACCGACTTTCCCCACGGAGCTTTTTCCGGTGGAGGATGCTACTTTAAGACAGATGCTTGAACAAGGCCCTAAGTCTTCGATGGAACCCAACCATTTTAAAATAATTGACCTGGACAATAATCAATCCACCGTGGAATTTGACTCCAGTAAGGCCGTGGAGCGGGATATCCTGGTTTTGATGAGATCACCCAATGTTAAAAATTTTATCGTTGCTTCCAAGTGGTTGACCACTCAACTGTTATTATCTCAATATGCTATTTATACCTCTATGATTGATGATAAAAAGGAGATTGATGCGAGTGTTAATCGTGCTTGTTTTAGCAGGGAAAATGGAGGATTTTCACATTTTAACCACTACCAGGTTGCAGACAGCGAGGGCAATCCTCGAAGTGGCGATGAGCTGATGGAAGATATTTTACAAAATCATGGATTGGTTTTGTCGGACATCTACTTTAATTATTTTTTTGAAAATCTTGATAAGAATCCGATGGTGCAAGGTTATTCTGGATTGATTCCTTTTGAGACCTATAAATTTGCGCAAATTGGGATCAATCGGCCTAATCTACCGGAGCCGTTACAACCCGGAATAGATGATATATCCGGTTATGAGGATGTCATTACGCTTAGGTTATATAAGGCCTTGGCCTTGTTTGATCAGAATTTTAAAGATCCGCAAACTAATCAGAGCAAAAAGTTTGAGTATCGCGGAAAAGAATATCTTAATAAAATACTTTTTCTGCCAGCGGCGGAAGAATTTTATGGTTTTTTAGACTCTGATAAAAAAGTGGTGGAGATTGATGCGATTAAAAATAATTTATCGACTTATCTGGCCGAAAGAATGCAACGGTTCAAAACATCTAACGTGGAAGATATTATCCCGGGAAACGTCAAGCAGATGCTTGCTGGCAACCAGGTAAAGCTTAAATTCCCATCTCTTTATAGTTCATCGGTGTGGCGGGATTTTGCGGTGACCAAACTGTACGAGGTCTTACTGGAAAATCAAAATGATAAAAAGGCAAAAGCTAAAATCCTTCCGTTCATGGCATCGGCGTGTAGTGAGAGTGCTTATCAAAATCCAGAAAAAGTGGATTTAATCAATCGGGAAATGTGTCTGGGTTTTAAAATGGAGCGTGATCAGATAAATTCTAAGCATGGGTTTGGGGTGGATTTTTCATCCCCAGCGGATAAAGCCTATGATCACTTCTTAGAGCATATGACAAGTTTGATGAGGACCGATTTGTTTGTCCCGGGCACCAGAATTGATGAAGAACAATTTGAACATGTATGGATTGCCCTATCGAATTTGTGGGATAACTTAAGAGACCATAGCGACCTGTTAAGTTTTGCCAACACGAACGAATATGATTATATCATGGAGCAGATGTTGGTGGATAATCCGTGGGTTAGAAGCAGACTTTCTTATGTCTTGTTGATAAATGAGCTATCCAGTGAATTAAAAGGGAGTAAGCAATATTCAAATTTGGCGGATAGAAACTGTCACGACTCCTATGAATGTTATCTGATCAATCAACAAATGAAGCTTAAGCTTTTAAAGAGAGCGGGAAAAATACTGGCCTTGGATCAAATTCAGGCCCCGCATTTTGCCAATAAGATTTTAAACAGTCATGAAAAAAAATATTATTGGAATGATGTTATTCAAAATACCGATGATAGCAATTATCAATTATTCGGGGTTAAAACGCACCAAACGGCGGTTAATCAACCACAAGATTCTGACCTGTCTCAAAATCAAAAGACCAATCCCGAATTATTGGTGGTGAAACTATTCAAGTGGGGCAAAGATTTTGCGGCAGATATACTGTCAACAAAAAAGGATGCCAAAGAGGAAACTTATTATAATTTGGTAGAACAGATAAGTTATAATAACCTTTTCACCCAGGACCAAGCGGATGATTTGATCAGTCAAACCTTGAAGTCCTCGCTCGAGGATAAAAGAGACGCTGAGCTACAAGATATTTGGGATAGCGATCTTGGACGTTATAGCGGGATGCTTTATTCGCTTTATCGTAATAAGGGAAAGCCGATGGAGCAGGAACGGTTGTACTTCGATTTTTTGCAAAATAATAAGGACAAGGAATTACTCAATCCCAAAGAAGCTTTTTTTCTTATGGACGGTGCCATCAAACTGCCTATTTACAAGGAACTTTTGGTTCGCTCGGCCCAGGTGAGAAGAAAGCAGATAGAAGACACCTTGGTGGATTTTTGTGAGACTAAACTGGATGAGCATCAAAAATTACAAACTATTTTTTATGCCACGATGAAGTCGCAAAATAAACTTAATCAAATGATTGGCCTGCCAGGATTTCATGCCAAGGTAATGGATGAAATGCAAAGTATGAGTCCCGAGGAGTGGACAGATGTGAAACTTTCCTTGGGAATGATGGGATTCATCATGGGATCAGTAATGTTTGGTTCATTATGTACGAGTGTATCCATGGGAGCTTGTACGCTCCTTGCGTATCCCATGGTGGCATCTGCGTTGGTAGGATATGGAATTCAGTATGGACTTTATAGGAGGGAGAAAAGTCGATATGTAAAGAGTAAGGATTATGTCAACGTGGTGGAAAGCATGGAAGAGCTGGGTATGACTGATAATGATTCTCATAAAAAAGTTGAAAGATCTTATTTTTGGACGATGCTGGAACAGAGCGGTCTGCTCGCTTTTTTAGGGCCTTTGTCCAGGAGTATGTATCTAGGCGGCCGGTTTACGCAAATAATAAAAAATTCTAAAAATTTAAGCCAGGCCCGCTTTAATGCCCTGACCAAGCAAGCGATGAGGGAAGCCGATACCCGGTTTGCCCTGGATGTTTTGGAATTTAAAACCATCGGTCAGAAAATGCAGTTGGATGAATATCAGACGGATGTTGCCAAAAAATTTGGCATACTCAAGGAGAATTTCAATAGTTTCGTGGAAGGTAAAATGACGCATAATCAGTTGTTTGAAAATTCAGGCGATCTCCTTAAAAGTATCAGTAAGCTGCCATCCCAGGTGGTAAAGGGGATAAAAAAAGAGTTCTTTAGTGATATCATGGTGAGCTTAACCAAAAAAGAACTTGATGAGCAGGCCAGTTTGGTGATTGCCAGATACTGGAATTATAATCCGCAGGCCTTGCTTTTACATCTGAGATCATACATAAAAGGTAGCATTTTGCGTAAAGGGATGATGGAGAGTGCGGAATATATCAAGGCCAGGAAACTGGGGACAGGATATTTAAAATGGAAAATGGATACCTTGCTTGGTAATCAGGAGGAAATTTTAAAACTGGAAAAAATGATGGTGCAGATGATTTCCCGTAACGATGATTTTCAATTGTTTTTAGAACAAAATATGGATTTAGTTGCTAAAGTTTTTGCCAAATTGCCGGTTAGAAAAAGAGAATTTGTCCATATGGCACTTTTGCAAGGAGGACCTAATTTAAAGGGTAATATTTTAGGAAGAAGAATTCCTTTTTTATATGAAATGGCGGATGGGTTGATGATGAGAAAGTTCGTCAATGCCAGAAACCGGTTATATATGGAGGATTTGAGTCGGCAATCTGGAAAAATTTTAGATCAAGAAGGCCACGTTGCTTCCAAGATTGCCAGAGAGTCGGTACGGGATTTCAGTCATGCCATCGCTGATTTAAAAATGAGGAAATTGAAAAATATTTCATCCAGAAAAGTGAACTTTTTATTTGAGAGCTTGAAAACGGATGTTGCCAAAATGGCACAGACAGTGCTTTTAGATCCCCAATATAAAACGAAAATAATAAAAATCATCAAGAATTATGCAAAATCAACCCAGAGGAGGTTTGATACTTTTGGATTTGATAAAAGTAATCTGAAGAGACTTCTGTTTGATTTTGAAAATTTAAGTGTGGAAGAACAAAACCTTTCGGAATCTTTATGGGAGATCATACCGGTCAAGAAAGTTTTCAAACTTAACCAGTTTGAAAAGCTGGCCCATGAAGTGGTCGCCGGATTTTCCAATTATGAAAGTGTGGATGATTTCACCAAACTTTTAAATGCATTAAAAATCCAGCTTTTCAACAAGAATGATTTGTTAATGGACTACATGTAGATAACAACAGCATTAGTATGAAAGTTTACTTGGGTTTCATAAAACAGCCCTTTTTCAATAAGGCTTGGAGCTTGGCATATTTGTCGGTATCCTCACCGGCCCGAATGGTCAAGACATCCTCCCAACTTTTTTCAATACTGTGTTTGGATTTTTTTTGGTACGTCGAAACCTCTTTGATCAGCTTGGTCCACTCGGGTAAGAATTCGTTATTGTCAAAAAGATCCTGGTTATTCCATAACCGGTGTTCAAGTAAATTGCCCACTTCTTGGTCTCCATTTTTTCTGACGCTGGTGAGGCTTAGCTCGAAAACTGCCTCAACGTAGGCGATTTGGGCCGGTGATCCACTTTCTTTAAGGGCTAAAAACAAGGCCATGGGGCGTTCCTCTATTGGAGCAAGATTACTATTTTTTATTCCAAGCTTTCTCAGTAATCCGGATACATGCTTCGATAAGGCTCCAGGGGTTTTTAAATTGATCATGTGGGTAAAAAGATTTTTACTGGTAGTTGAACGAGTTTCAGTGATTAAAAAATCAAGCCCGGGTATTAAGGGGGTATCCTTGTTACATGTAGCACATACCCCCATCAGGTTTTTGCCGCTTATGCTGGCCACATAGTAAAGGTTACTTAAAGTACGGATGAGATCATCCTTAGACATTTTATCAACGTTTTTATTGAGGGAAGTATTTAAAACATCAGTCGTTTTTATTTTAGTGGTTGGATCAAGGGATGATTTATGATTTAAATCTTTTATATAGCTAATAAGTTCCTTATTATTTTTTACTGATTTCTGGTGAGCTTGGGATAGGGAATCTACGGATATACGTGCATACCGGCTAAGTCGGATGGCTTCTGCGTCAGGGATGTTAAAACCTTTAAGGGTATTGGTAAGGAGTTTTTCATTGAAAAGAAGATCTCCCAATTTTAGTACACCGCTTGCCGGACTGGCAAAGGTGGAGGTTATGTTCGTTAGCATAATAAGTGATGAAAGTATTATTGGTTTGATAAAATTCATGGCCGATCCTTCCTTGGTAAAAGACAATAGCGGTTATGTTTAATTTTGCTTTTTTTTTAGGATTGTTGCAAGGGGGAATAAAAAAAGGTCCGACTTAAAGCCAGACCTTTTTGGTTTTCTACTAACGAGTTAAAAAATTATGGTTTATACCAACATAGTGGCCTAACGCCTTTGGTATAACCTGCTTTGCGTGTGCATACTCCCACCGTAGCATCAGCGTCACTGACGTTTGTTTCGTGAGAAATATCGCATAGAGAGGCTTGGAAATAGGTGTCCAGACGACACTGGGCCTTGGGATGATTGTCATCGGTGCGGTTTACAATGCGGGTGTCTGGGGTATCAACATGAACCACGGTAGATCCCTGGCTGGCCACATTAAAGAAATTTCCCAGACTGTTGCCGGCCATGGCGACCCGTTGGCAGAGTGCAGATTCATTAACATGGTCAAACAACTCATTACAGTTTGATGTAATGGTAGATGGAATCGTCATGCTGGCAATAATTTGAATGTTATCATCATTTTCAAAAACTTTTTTCATGCATTTGGTGACTCCCCAATAATCAGATTGGCCTTCATTGGATGCCCATGATCCAAAAAAAGATGCCTTCTTGGGTGCTCCGCCCAGGTGATGGCCGGTTTCATGACAAACGACCAGTGCAAAGCCATCAGGTGTGATGCTGGGGTGTCTGGCCAGTCCACCAAACATGTTGACCTCCATGGTGCGACCAACTCTTCTGGCGTAGGCATTAACTGTCCCGTCATCCCATTTTCTGACCACTTCAAATTTAAAGCCCATATCCTCAATAATGGGGGTATAAACTGCTTCGATCCGATCAATGACATGGTCAAAAATTTCTTTGGTCATTTCTTTGGAAGCCATTTTTGAATTGACCCCGATCCACATATCATTTTCAGGAATAATTCCATTTCCAAAAATTTGGTTTTGTTGAAAGGTGCTTGAGGTGGAAAGAAAAACGGTTGCGGCCAGTGCCAGGAATGTAATATATCTCATTTGTTCCTCCTTGAAAAAGTGAGATTTGTTTTTTTAAAAATTAATCAACTACTCAAGCATGAAATGAGTTTTGAGATGTGTCCATTGGCGGTAAGGAAATATTATATTATTTATTCAAATGATTGGTTATCAAGCTTGATTATATCGTAGGCTGGGGTTTCATAAGGATGATGTTTTTTTAAAGCAGTGATTGATCTTTGTAAATATTTTTCCTCACACACTAATTCAATTTTGACTTCTTTCACGGTTTCAATCAGATTTTCTTTTCCAAGATAGGGACTGCTTCCCGCCAGGGGACGGAACTGTCCAATCCCGACCGATTCAAAGCAACAGCAGTCATAGTTTCCCAGTTTGCCGGCCCCTGCCTCAAATAGTGCATCTTTAACAATTTGAGTGTGGGTGCTTGGTACAAAGACAATTATTTTATACATGTATCTCCATCCTTTTTTAATAGGATTGTAACAAAATCAATCAGGTAAATCTATTTTCTTAGGGGGGAGAGAATATGAGAATACTTGACAAAACAACTAAAGAATAATCAAGAGGTTTCCGATAAAGAGAAAGATGGATTTTTTTACAGGAGTTAACTTATTAACTTACTAAAATTATTTACGATGGTGTTTTTTGGTATTACCTATTTCATCGCAGGTGGTGTGCTTGCGCTAGAGATGCCAAAGGATGAAGTGGCAGTGAAGTTCGGGGAGGTAAAAACTTTTTCTTCACCTCAAAGGATGCATGCGGTGATTGTTTCCGAAACGGGCTTTTATCCTGATAGTATCATGTTGTTTAGGGGAGAACATCTTAAGCTTTTTGTGACTGGGACGACCTTGCAACCAAGTTGTTTGATGATCCCCAGCAAGGAGATTTTTTTGGCCGCAGAAAAAGGTATCATCACGGAGGGGGAGGTCAGCTTTGATCAACCGGGAGTATATGAGTTTTTTTGTCCGTCCAAAAGGAATATCAAGGGCAAAATTGTGGTGATAGAAAAAAAGTTGCAAGCCGATAAGATCAAAAGAGAAGTTGCAAGTAAAAATAAAGTGAAACAGTATTGGTATCCCAAAGATGATCCGGGTTTACTTGAGTAGAGGAATAAATGTCAGTTTTTAATGATGCCATTAACAATTTTTTATTACCCGTCAAAGATTTACTTGATGATGATACGGTCACTGAAATCATGATGAACGGGCCTTTTGAAATTTTTGTCGAAAGAAGAGGATTGTTATACAAGGTTCCCAATAAATTCAGGGATGGTGAGGCGCTGTTTACCGCCATTCGGGCGATTGCTCAATCAGTGGGGAGGTTAATTGATGATGACAATCCCACCCTGGATGCTCGACTGCCTGATGGATCAAGAATCCATGCGGTATTACCTCCCATGTCCAAAGGGGGGCTGAGTGTTGCCATTAGAAAATTTTCCAGGGAGAAGTTAACGCTTAAGGATTTGATTAATTTTGGTTCGCTTTCTCCAGTGGCGGCAAGATTTTTAGATATATGTATTTACCTTGGTAAAAATATTATAGTTTCCGGGGGAACCGGTTCCGGTAAAACCACCTTGCTCAATGTGCTGGGCTCAAGAGTTCCCAAAGAGCAAAGGTTATTGGTGATTGAAGATGCCGCCGAGTTGCAAATTCATGGTAATCATGTGCTTTATTTTGAAACCAGAAAAGAGGACCCTCAAAGAGGAATCACCGAGGTGACCATTCGTGATTTGGTGATTTCGGCCATGAGACTTCGTCCAGATCGTATTATTGTGGGTGAGGTTCGGGGTATGGAAGCGCTTGATTTGATCCAAGTTATGAATACCGGCCATGATGGCAGTATGGGAACTGTGCATGCTAATAATCCACTGGAGTGTTGCACCCGGATTGAAACCTTGTGCCTGATGGGGGATGTAAAAATTCCACCCGATGCCATCAGAAAAATGGTGGGCAGTGCTATGCAAATCATCGTGCAGTGTTCAAGGTATCATGATGGTGGAAGAAGAACTTCTCATATTTCAGAAATTTTAGGGGTGGATGACAAAGGAAATTATCGTAGCCGGGATATTTTTAGATGGCTGCAAACCGGTAAAGATCCTGAAACAGGAATCTACAAGGGCGAAATGGTGCCGTGTAATTATATTCCCAGCTTTTTTGATGATATCGTAGTAAACAAGTTGCCTTTTCCCAAAAACAATTTTTTAACTCCCGAATGGGCCATGAAAATTATTAAATCTGTCTCGTGATGGTTTGAATCAATAAGTTAGGTATGGCCGACCGAAATGCTTTGGCATTTAGGGGTGAGGCTTGAGAGCTATGGGCTAAGGAGAAGGCTTATTATGACGATAATAAGTCAAGGAGAGCTGTTGGTAGGCTATATAGATTAGAGATGGGGGATAAAAGAAAATTGATAGGATTGGTGACGATCTTGTGCATGGCAAGTATCGTGGGAGTTTTATTCTATAATTCGAAGACTATTATTTTAAACGGATGGAAAAAAAATAAAGAGGCGGTGGCAGTCAAGGCCATAGCTGTCAAGGATGAGCATAATCCGGGCAGAACCCTGGCCTCTAAAAATTTAATTTCTTCCAATCCGAAAGTCAATCATCCGACCACCACACCTGCAAGGCCTGTGGTTGAGCAAACGGTTGATGAGTCAAAGGGCCCTAGGCAATTAAAGCAGCCTAGATTAGGTTTCAAAAGAGATGTTTTTTCAAAAGATGAAATTAATTATAAACATCAACAATTGCGACACATCCGAGACAGAGAAAATGAAAAATTTCATAAGTCTAGAGGTTTGTCTTATCAGGAACACCTGGAAGCTGGCAATCTTCCAACTTCTAAAAATGTATCGTTGATGGGAGTGGACGAGGTAACCAGAATCCCTAAATATTTTAGAAAATTTAATTGGGATGGGGCCAAAAGTATTAAAGTGGCCAACATCTGGATGAGCACCACGCTCAATCCGGTGGTGCCTCCCACTTATGCCATTGATGGTGGAAACTCATTGCGCTTTTTGGGTATTTGGGATGGAGGAGCCGTGGAGGTCAATCATGCGGAGTTTGCCCATAAAGTAACAGTGATGGATGGCTCTACGGTGGTGGATGAGCATGCCACGCATGTGGCCGGTACGATGATCGCCAGTGGCCAGTATGTTTATGGTGCCTCTGAATACCGGATACCCGGGATGGCCTACGGAGGTTATCTGGCATCTTTTGACTGGGAAAATGATATTTCTGAATTTGCCCACGCTGCCCTTCCAGGTGGTCTTAATTATGGTTTTGGGGTCACCACCCAGATGTATGTCTCAAATCACTCTTACGGCACAGCGGCTGGCTGGGTGTTTGATGGGGATGAGCACTGTACGGGAGATTGGTATTGGTACGGGAAACCCAGTATTGATCCGGATGAAGATTATAAATTCGGAGCCTATCTCTCCGACGTCCAGTCCATTGATAATGCGCTTTATAATGCCCCTTATCTGGTGCAAACCTGGGCCAGTGGAAATTCGAGAAACGATGAAGGCCCGATGGGGACGATTTGTCCGAAGGCATCGTGGTATGAATATAATTCAAGCGAAGCCTGGGTCCTTAAGTCGAGCAATCCTCCCGATGCCAACAACGCAGAAGGCGGGTATGACACATTAACGCCGGAATCTTGTGCCAAAAATATTATATCGGTAGGAGCAGTTTTGAAGGTTGCTAATTACGCTGGAGCGGTTAGTGTAGTGATGAGTGATTTTTCCAGTTTTGGGCCTACCGATGACGGGAGAATCAAACCTGACATCATTGCTCCGGGAGTGGATATCAGATCAACTTATTACGAGGATTCCACCGACTATGCCATCTTGTCATCTGGAACTTCCATGGCGACCCCTATGATTTCTGGATCAGTAGCGCTTTTGCAAGGACTCTTTCAAAGATATAATCAGAGATATCCACTGGCATCTACGATCAAGGCCCTTATTATCCATACGGCGAGGGAAGCCGGACCTTTTAACGGGCCTGATTATCAATTTGGGTGGGGACTGCCGGATATCGATGAAGCCGCTAAAATTATTTATAACGATTCGTTAACCGGAAAAACCTATATTGTGGAAGGAACGCTTAATCAAGGGGAAGTGGAGGAATATATTGTAAAAACCAATGGGCAACAACCCAAAGTAACCTTGGTGTGGACAGATCCACCCCGGGTTTCCCCTGGAAATATTTTGGATTCACCCATCAAAATTCTCGTCAATGATTTAAATGTGCGGATCATTGATAACCACTCCACTACCTATTATCCATGGAAATTAAATAAGAATTCGCCTACCCTGGCCGCCACCAGGGGTAATAATGATATTGATAATGTTGAAAAAATAGAAGTGACCCAGACCCCGGGTAACAATGAAATATGGAAAATTCGAGTTTCGCATGCAGGTTCCTTGTCAAATGTTCAGGCCTATTCGCTGGTTTATTCCAATTTAGACCCTGCCACCGATGAAGAAAAAATTGCACTTTATAATCCCACGACGAGTGCCACCCTCTCTATTGATGGTTCGGTTGCCAACGTAGATATGGGAAATGTCTTGTCATCATCCACTAAAACCCAAATCTTAAAAATCTATAATACCGGGGCGACTGATTTGGTATTGAGCAACCTGAGCATTAACCAGGCCCTGTTTTCCTACACCATAGATAAAAATCTGATTCCTCCGAACGATTTTGCCACCCTGAGCGTTTTATTTAATCCCCGCGGAAGTGTAGGGAGCTATCTGGCCGCTCTAACGATGACTACTAACGATTCAATTAATCCAAGTTTAACCATCCGGTATAGTGTTCAAAGCAGTGCTTCGCCGGTTCCCTTGATGCAAATAGAATATATAGATAGCACCGGAGGGGGGATTTCCATCTTAAATGGTGGTATCATGACGATTGCTAACAAACGGGCACAATCCCAAGTGTCAGAGACTCATAAAATAAGAATTAAAAGTGTCGGTACAGGGGATTTATTGCTGTCAGCTTTTTCTTCGATGAATACGCCCTTTTCCTGGAATCGACCGGCCAACCGGCAGTTAAGTCCGGATGCTGCTATCGAGCTGAGTTTTACTTTGTCTTTACATACTGCCGGAGAGTACGACCAGATCGTTAGTTTTCAAACTAACGTGGCCGGTGCTGCTAATTTTTCTTTTGGTTTAAAAGCGATTTTAGCTGATGCTTCATTGCCAACGGTGATGCTATACGATCTGGGGCAAAATAGCATAACTCATAATCAAGCGGCTCCTGTGCTGCTTGGTACCACTCCGGCCTTTGAAAGTTCGTTGCATGAATTGACGATCAAAAACGCCGGGAATGTTGATTTGATCTTATCCTCATTTAGCGTAAGCGGTAGTTTTGCCGTCAATTATCAGTGGCAACAACCCCCTTCCAGTCTGGCCGTGGGAGACAGTCTGCCTTTAAAAATAAAATTTGTCGCCGACAATGTGGGAGATTATCTTGCCACCCTAAGTTTTAAGTGGAAAGAAAGTGGGGCCTTGACCGAAAACACTTTTAGTTTTCCGGTGGAGATGAAGGTGAGGGGGATTGCCGAAATCAAGGTGAGCTATAATGGTACCAGTGTTGCCCATAATAATTTTATTCCTCTTGAATTGGGGACGATGTCCACTAAGGATCTGTCGCTTTCCACGAATGAAAGGAGTTTTTTAATCAGTAATACGGGGGGCTCTAAACTGGAATTGACCAACCTCAGCGTGCCACCTCCATTTAATGTAAAAAGTTATCCAGCTTCCTCCTTACTACCTGGTGAAAATACCACTTTAAAGATCAAATATGGAAATTATTCACAAAGGCAATATAGTGGACATATCAGGTTTAATACGAATCTAAGTGCCACGCCTGAATTTGCCCTTTTGATATCTACCAAATTAACCGGACCGGCGCTTTTACTAAATTACCAATCCGAAGGGGTGTACCGGGAAAAATATAATTTCTATTTATTAAATACAGGGTACGAGGAAGATTTGGAGATCATCAATATTGCGGTACCTGCTGGATTTGTCCAGTCTGAAATAGGTGCGACGACCCTGGCGCCGGGGAATTCGTCAGTGGTTCGGATCAAGATGGATGAATCCATGGGATCAGGATACAGGAGTGGTATCATCAGGTTTTTTACCAATGATCCGCAAAAACCTGAAATCGCCATTACTTTGACGGCCGGGGATATAAGTGCTGGAGTGATAGGCCAAGACCCCCAAGGGGAGCAAAAGAAAAGTACTAAAAATACTCCAGTGGTTGGATGTGGGACGATTGACAACGATCATAATCAAAATGATCCATCAAATCAATTACCTCTGATTGGTCTGGGTTTTATATTGATGCTGCTGCTTATCAGATTCTCTACTTTTTTTAGAGTGTTTTTCAATTAAATCAAAATAGACGAAATTATGGTGATCTTCTATGATAACTTAAGAAGTATGGGAAAGATTATTGTAGCACTGATTTTACTGAGCTGGGGAGAATGGATTATGGCCAACACGTTTTTGCGTCAACAACATGATATTTTCTTGTGGGTCGGTTCACCTAATCAATTTTTTCTTTATTCCAAGCGACCTGTTTCGGTGGAACAGATGGGAATTTATGACCATGAGGACCGGAATTATAAAATTAAGTCAGTGGAAAGTGGACATGATCGGCTAACGATTAATTTACAAGACAAGGTTGATTTTACTAAAAATTATTATTTGAAAATAGCAGATGAAAAAATTTGGGCCTATTTGAGCATGGAGGTCATTGAAAATCATTTTGCTTATAATATTAAAGATCTGGGGGCCCGCTTTAAAGGCCATGAGGTGACTTTAAAGTTTTGGTCACCACCTGCCACTTTGGTAAAAATAAATATTTTTAAACAGGACGCCCATACCAAAATTTTTGAAAAGCTATTAAGTCGCAGGGAAAAAGGTATATGGTATGGTAAACTAACTCCCCAAATGGTGGGGGTGAATAGTTTGGATGGGCTTTATTATACCCTGGAGGTGACCAGTTACCAGGTGACTCATACGGTGCTTGACCCTTATGCCTTATCCCTCTCGGCATTTTCGCCAGATGGGAATGAATCAGTGCCCAAAGCCGCCTTTATTGATTTGGACAAGTTGAAAAAAAACCGGCCCAAAAAAATAGCGATGGGAGGAGCTTGCGATTTTATAGGTTATGAGGCGCACGTTAGAGACTTTACTATTGATCGGGAATTGGAGATTCCCATCCAACTTAAGGGTACTTTTCCTGGCTTTGAAAAAGTGGTACCTAGTATTGCGAAACTGGGGGTAACCCATATTCAACTGATGCCAGTGCAAAACTTCTACACCGTGAAAGAACATCTAAAAGATTATCAAAACGCAGATATTCCCACCGGAGAAATTAATTATAACTGGGGATATGATCCCCAACATTATTTTGCCTTGGAGGGGTGGTACTCCACTAATCCAAGTGATGCCTATAAACGGATTAGTGAATTTTTATCCTTGGTTGATACCATTCATAAAAACAAAATGGGAGTGATTATTGATGTGGTCTATAACCATATTTTTGAATTTGCCAGATTGGAAGAGGGGGCCCCAGGGTGTTATTTAAGACGAGACCAGTTGGGTAACGTTTCCTTTCACACTGGTGCTGGGCCTAGTGTGGAAAGCCGGAATATCATGGTGAGAAAACTGATTATTGAGTCGCTTATGTATTTTAAAAATTTTTTGGGGGTGGATGGTTTTCGATTTGATTTAATGAATTTTCTTGATCACCAGACCATGCAGGAAATTAGAAAACATCTGGGGCAGGATACGATCCTATATGGGGAGGCATGGAACTTCACCGATTTGCCGCCGGAGATTGCCACAACCAAAAATAATCTACCGGCCCAATCTGATCTTTCCGTTTTTAATGATTCCAGCCGGGATGCTTACACCGGCAGAATGCATGCGCAGGGGTATGTGCAAGGGGTTTTCGGGAACGCCTTTCAAGTGCGTGCGGGAATTATCGGGGCAATTCAAAATAATTATTTTGATGACGATCAGGTTGCCCGCGACTCCTACATGCGCTTTGCCAGTTCACCTTCTGAAACCATTAACTATTTAACTATTCATGATGGGTTCACCCTTTGGGACAAGCTCAATCTTTCGGCAGGAGGAGATGCCTCTTATCGGAAACGACTGGTTAAAAATGCCCTGGGTTTGCTTTTTACTTCGCAGGGGAAAATTATTTTGGAAGGCGGAACTGAAATGGGAAGGAGCAAACCGTTGGCGGCCAATGATCCTCATCCTCAGCGGGCACATACCAGTGATCTGGTCAGTCCGGAAAACCATATTGTTTATTTTCATGAAAATACTTATATGTCACCTGACTTCACCAATATGATCAACTGGACCAGGGCCTACGATTTTGTGGATGTTAGCGATTATTTAATCGGACTTATAAAATTACGCCGAAGTTTATCGGCACTTCGTTATGAGAGTGCCCAATCCATCACCCAAGGACTTTCCTTCATTTACGGGAATAAAATGGTTGCCAGGGATAAAAAAGTTGAACTTGCGTTTTTTCAAGATAAAAAATTAGAGACCCTGAAACTCCAATTTATTAACGCTCCCAGGTCTATCCGTAATAAACAGGTTTATTTAGCTGGAGAAATTCATTCTATTAATGACTGCCCCTCACCATCCAAAAATCCGCTGGAGAACCGGTTTCATTTCTGGGTGAATGATGATGGAGTGGGGGAGATTGTTTTTACTAGACCGGATATTGAGCAATTTGATTTGGCATCCTGGGGAGATGATCAAAAATTACAATTTAAAATTATCCAAACTCCCGGGCAATGGGATTTCCCCAGTGAATCCTATACAGAATTTGGGCACAATCTGGTGGCGTTATCAGGTATAACTAGTGAGGGGAATGCGGTGATTGATTTATCCGTGGTGGATTATGGATCGGATCATTCATCTAATATCCCGGCCGCTCAAATTGTTTATTTGCTGGATAATACATTGGAAAACAACTATGCATCTTCGATTGAACCGCTTGATTATAAAAAAATCCTGGTCATCCATAATGTTTCCAGTGAAAAATATACTTTTAATTTAAATCAAATTGAAGGAACCGGAAACTTTGATATTTTAGTCGATGATCAGAAGGCAGGAGTAGTGGCATTACATGATAGCACAGTAAAACTGTCGGATAATTTGGTTACAGTTTTGCCCCACTCAACTACCGTTTTAGGCAGATAATGCTCTTTTTTTGAAAAAAAATACAAAAACTTTAATTTAAATTCATAATCATCCGATTAAAAACACATGTCAGGAGTGATTAATTTATACGGAGAGTGTTATGAATAAGCTAAGTTTTTTATTATGTATTTTACTGATGGTGGGACTTTTATCATGTTCATCCAAATCATCCCAGGATGATAATCTTACCGAGGATGCCAGCGTGATTGAAATGGCCCAGGATGATTCGGAAACCTTGGAGATTGCTGAAGACAGTATCAAGGATGAAGGTGCAACCGAAGAGAGTATAAAAGAAGATGCCCAAGCCTTACAAGAGCCACAAGAAAATATGGCCGAGGCCATGCCGGCAGCTGCCGAGGCATCCTCTATAAAAACCTCCGGTATTGAAAATTATGAAGTCCAGGCCGGGGATACTTTGATGCTGATTGCTTTTAAAATTTATGGTGATTACCTTAAATGGAGAAGTCTGGCCGAGTTAAATAATGATAAATTAGCAGGCAACTATAATTTGGAAAAAGGTATGCAACTTAAATATGAATCACCGGCCAGCAGATTTAATTGGAATCCTGCAGGTGATCCTTATTTGATTGCCAGAGGAGACACCTTGGGTAAGATTTCTACCAAATTGTATAATACTCCAAAGCATTGGCAGGATATCTGGGAAAATAATAAACCTATGATCAAATCACCATCACTGATTTTTGCCGGGTTTACTTTATATTACTTACCACTTAGAGATTTAGCTTCAAGATAACTTTAAAATATATTATATTTTAATAGCAGGTTTTAAAGCAGACTGGATGATCCGGTCTGCTTGTTTATTTTTTATGGAAAATAAAAAAATTAAAATTGGCATGTTTGATTCAGGGGTCGGTGGGCTTAGTATATTAAGTGACGTCCATGAATTAATGACTGACCTTGAGGTTTATTACATTGCGGATAATGCTTTTTGTCCTTACGGTGAAAAAAGTGAGATCCAGTTGGTGGAGAGGGCCACCGAGATCACCCATTTGCTTTTACAAAAAGATGTCCAACTGATTACCTTGGCCTGTAACACGATAACAGCAGCGGCGATAAAAAAATTACGAGAAAAATTCAGCATTCCTTTTGTGGGAGTGGAACCTTATTTGAATGCCTATAATAAGGAAGAAGAAATCAAGGAACTTTCCAAGCTGGCGGTGCTTACCACCAAATACACCGCATCTTCTGAGAAGTTTTGGAGTTTAAAAAATCGTCTGGACCCACAGAACAGGATTGTCCATGCCACCAGCGATAAATTGGCCATGCTGATTGAAGATATTTTCAATACTGGGTTTGATCATGATAAAAAAAAATTGGTGGAGCAGGAACTTGCTCCGCTGAAAGACCAGGGTTTTACTCACGTTATTTTAGGGTGTACCCACTACCCTTTGATAAGTTCTTTTATTGAAAATTATTTATCAGTCAAGTGTATTGCGCCCGGAAGACATGTAGCACTTCGCATACAGGACCTTTTAATCCATCAATTGCATTATCAGCCAACCGATACTTGTTTACCTGATTTTTGGTATTTTAATACCCTTTTTGGCACCTGGGGCAAAAAAAAGCATCAAAAGATCGAATTGATGTAACAAAATTTCCCAAAAATACGAAAAGAATTAAACGTGAGAAAGGGGTTATTTAGTGGTCAGTTTTTCCAAAAATCACAATATAACATCCTATTACCTGCTGGACATGTATCTGATGTCCACTTTTATTATTTCTGTTTTTATGTGGGTGGGGAGCTATTGGTTAAAGGATCATTTTTTTTATGATGGTTTTTTTGTCACCTTTTTTCTGGTTACTAATTATTATTATTTTATAAATGGAATAGGTTGGTCAAAATTGACTTTAGATAAGATTCAGTGGCCAGGCCTTTTACTCCTGCAAATATTTTGTCTCTTTGGCCAGGCCCATGTGACTGGCAATCTGACCATTATTTATCTGAGTGTGATCCCGGCCTCTTTTGGTCTTTTTTTCTTTTCTTCTAAAAATGAGTGGCCGATTTCGGGTTATAAAAAAGGGGTGGTTTTACTTTTAATCGTGGCGTTTACTTATTTGATTATAAATAGCTTGACCCAGAAGACGCTTTTTACGGTAGGTGATTTTTTTTATTTTTGTCTTTTTTTAATGTGGGGGGCAAGTATCATTATCTGGGGCCAATATCATCTCCATGAAGAAAAAAAATCCCTTTTTGATATTTTTCTCACAGGCATCAAGCCTAATTCTGAACAGGAATTGAGCGACTGGCCTCATGATCGTTTATTTTTTCATGATTTAATTAACCAGACTCATGGGATTGATCTTTTTTTAAATCAAAAAATGTCCCAAAAAACCCACCTGGCATACGAAGAAATGGAAATCTTACGGGATGAGATCCGGCTGGTGCAGTCTCTTTTGCAAAATCATTACGGTTATTTTCATAAAAACCTCTTTGGTAGAAGTGATTATGTCAGTATCGGGCAGATGAAAAAAATGATCTTTCGCATAGCTAATATATATCTGCCTGACCAGCTGGTTTTTAAATCTTTTACGTTCCAGGGATTTTTTCAAGATGAAGGTCCAGAAGAAATGTGCTTGGTCCATTACCCAACTTTTTGTAGAATCTTTACTAATTTAGTTAAAAATCTAAATGAGGTGAACACCAATCATGTGGAATTCTTTTTTGGCCATACCGAGGAAGAATTAATGATCCATGTAAAAAACAAGGTGTGTTACCTGAAAGATGATGAAGAGAACATGGTAAAAAATTTAAAAGACATTATTCTTGGGGTGAACCATGGAATCAATGTTAACCGGGAAAGTGGCCTGGGAATGGAATCCATTGCCCATCTGGTAAAAAAATATGAAGGAACATTTCATTTTGAATTACAAGGTGAATATTGGGTCAATCAAATATCTCTGCCCTTTATAAAAGGTGAAAATGTTTTGATCGGTAAATCTAAAAAGAAAGCGGCATAAATACATTTTTCCCTTTTTACAAAATTAAAAGTTCGAGTTACCCTAGAGGGAATGAAAACATTTAGATTATTTTTTTATACGGGCGCTTTCTTTTTATTCCTTTATGGCCTTCAAAGCATGGCCTTTGATGAACCAGATGCTCCTAAAGATGGCTTTTGGGGACCCCTTCCATCCTATCGTTTAAAGTCGGAGACCATCCGTCATCGTAGTTTTGAGTTAGGCCTTGAAGGGAATTATTTTTCCACGACCGGTTATTTTAATGAGGAGGGGGAAAAGATCAATCTCAACGATAATGATAGCTTCAACAAGTTGGATCTACTTTTGTTTGGTGGTTATGGTTTTGGTGAAAATTTTGATATGTCGCTAGGATTTTTATACCGGACGAATAAATCGGTTAAAGCCGAGAACGATATTTCTGCTTCAGGGATTGAATCTATCTCGGTCGAAGGCAAATATAAGGTTGATCTTTATGAAAAGTTGACCATGGCAATTAGTCTTAGTTTCAAGGAAAAAATGTACGAAAATGATCCGGAAACATCCGGCTTGGGCAGAGAAAAAATGATTTTAGGTGATGATGGCCGTGAAATGATGATGAAGGGTATATTAACTTATCAAAGAACTTCAAAAAATTATTTTACCGGAGAAATGGGGTATAGATCCTATATGGCGGAGAATCTTAGCGCCAATCTTCCATGGTTGATAGAGACCTCTTGGATTCAGCCACGGTTTGCGCTCATCCTGGGTTTGCGTGGTATTATGTCAATGGAAGAAGATGAGGGTCTTCCCCGTACGGCGTTTAATCAAGGGGCCACCACCTTGTATAATGCGGTCAATCCGTCTTACACAGAACCATTTCTGGGGGTCAATTTTCTCACCGGACAGACTCGTTTTGGGTTGGAACTTTCCCAAAGAGTGATGGGTTCCAATACAGACCAAGGTTATACGATTGCTGCTTCGCTGACCTGGAATTCATCCAATGAATCAAAAAAAGATCGGATTAAAATCCAGTCAGTGAAAGAATATAGTATTGAGGCAATGGTGACCCAAGTGTCTCCCAGGGGATTGTTTGTAAAAATCGACAAAGGGGTGTCTAGTAACGTGGAAAAAGGTGAAAGCGCAGATATATACATGACCAATGAACTTGGTGGAAATGTTTTGCTTGCCACCGGAATTGTTTACGATACTGGAGTTGATTCGGCCATTATCAAACTTACCAAAAAATACAAAAATATAAGTATTAAAACGGGTCATGTGGTGAGATTTAAATAATGAATTGCTCTCTATTTGACACTTGAAGGTTTTAAAAAAACAGTTAAGATGAAAGAAGAGAAGATAAGTACAAAAATTCAGGAGAATATATGTTTATCAGGATTTTAGGTTTTTTGTTGCTAGGCCAGATCGTTTGTAATGTTTATGCCAAAGACTTTGCCAACCAATATACCTCCTTTAGTCTGCCAGAAGGCTGGGAGTGCGGATTGGAAGGGTCTGAGTGGGTTTGCCAACATACCAACAAGGATAGAAAAAAAGAAGCGATTATTATTTTAGCGGCGAAGATCAGAGGCAGTCAGGATAATATTACCGATTATATGAGCTATTTGAAAAAAGTCAAATCCTTTACCCTCCCCGGTGGTAAAACCCAGTATAGTGAACCCAAGTATACCACTCAAAAAACCATTCATAGTCATCCGTGGATAGATTCGCTTCACCTGGCTTCCGAAGTGCCCGGCTTCTACACTCGCTACATGGCCACGATCAAAGAAGATCTGGGAATTGCGGTGACCTTTTCCGTGGCTAAAAGCCATTACAATGAATATCAAGGGGTCTTTGACCGGATCATAGAAACACTGCGGGTTTTTAGAGATAAATCCAAAACTTCTGATCAATATACGGCCAAAGGTGCCAGGGGCAGTTTACTGGGAGAGTCGGGTATTTATGATCCAGATGCCAACAACCTGGATATTCAAAAACAAAAACAAGGAAGACGCAGTACTTCCGCTGCAGCTGAAGCGGGATCATACCTGATTATGCTGCTTATTTTAGGTGGAGTTGGTTATTATCTCTACTCAAAAAAGAAAAAGAAAAAGAAAAATAAATAAATAGTAATTAATTTCATAGGCCCTCATGCAGGGCCTTTTAATTTGGTGGGTAAGAACTGCATGCTATAAGGGGACGGCAAAGTTTGTTATGATTATCACTGAAAGATTCAGGGAGAGTGGGTTTTGATTAAGGTTAAATTGGGGTTGATATTATTGATAGGCGTTTTGTTGTCTTTTTCTTTTAGGGTTCAGGCAGCAGATCCTGTTAATACCAAAAATCGTTCTTGCAGGGTTAAAAACGAACAGGATCAAGGTGGCAACCCTTACCCGAAGGGATATTATAAGATCCGTCGGGGACTGAAGGTGAAATTGATTTCAGATAGTAAAGCTCCATTGGACACTAAAATTTCGGCCAATGCTGATAATCCCAAAATTGTATATGTCGAGGATGCACCAACCAATGATTCTTATCTGATAATGAAAATATATGATGATAAGCACTCGCCAATAGCGGAGAGTTATCTGGTGGATTGCAATCATTTTTATCTATCTAAAGCTGATCATGAAAAAGAAAATGCTTTTGAATACCGAAAAAAAATGTTTGCACCTATCCCATATGACTTTCCCAGCGATATGTTACCAGTGGCGCAAACGCCGGAGGAGCGGCTGCAGGTATTAGGCGAGATTAATTCAAAGGATGATCCTTCTTCAAATCTGCCCTGTTGTGATGGGCAGGATGACGGGATTATCAGCTCACAACCAATTTTTAGCAGTTCAAAATCCAAAGATGAATTGGATCAATATTTTGCTTGCTACAGGCATAATGGGCAACATCATAATGATTATCTGAAAACATATCGTCCGGCCCTTAATAAAATGTCTTCGATGATGTATAACATTCTTGCCAATGAAACCAATGATCCAGGGGTTAATGAACAGGATATTGATGCAGTACTAAAGTGTAATTTGTATAAGGAGTCTTTTCATTGGCGAGGAATTGCAAGTCCAACCGGGGCACAGGGATTGGGACAATTTACAGGAGATGGGCTTTCCAAAGTCAATAAAATTTTAAGTAGGATTGCGGATTATAAGGAGATGGATTTTGAAGAGATGCGCCAAAAATTGGACGAAGAATTTTATAACGACCATGTTAAGTTTAATGATGAAAGAAAGGCGATAGAAAGCCAAATTGATAAGATCGAAATAGAATTAAAAACTTTGCCAGTCAACAAGGAAAATAGCAAAAAAATTGCCAATTTTAAAACCCAAATTATCACCCTGGTTCAAAAAATTACCAAATTGGAAGCTATCATGTCAGAGGACTATAATAAGAAAGTGGCGCTGTTAGAAACAGATCAAATAAGTCATTCTAAAGTAAAAAAGCTTAAAGCGATGTGGGATGGCTTTTGGGAAGGCCATCAAGCAAAGAAATTTAAAAAGCCTGATTTGAGTAAAGTCGTCGATTGGGACTCACCAAACGCTGATTTAATGACCACTAAAGACTTTTTAGGCAAGAACAAGAATTATGCAATAGCTTTTTTATATTCTTCGATGACTATTATGGATGATTATTTGGATTTGGATGAAATTATCAAAACGCATAATGCTGGTAAAAATGCTCAGATTGCAGATCAACCGTCCTTTCTAGAAACATTAATTGGTGCCACGGGGATGTATAATATGGGCCCGCAGGGGTTTAAGAACCGTGCTATGACTAGTAAAAACAGTACCAGATTTGAAGATTGGATAAAAAATATTAAACAAAGTGACCTTCCAAATGATCGGAAAAGTGAAAATGTCAATCATCTCGTTAGCAATAAAAGATGTGCCGAGTCTGGAAAGAATTACCAGCCATGCGCAAGCGAGGGCGGCTACACCAGTAATAAGGAACCAAAGTGTAACTGGACCAAAATGCCTGAGATGCCGCCTAATCGATCAGTATGTGAAAAGACCAAGCTACCAACACCAACACCAAGGTGTATTGATATCAAGATAAGGAATTACGAATGTACAACCAAATAATGATGTTTTTTTTAATTTTTGGGTTAGGTAGCTGGAATATTTATTCCAGTGAGTTGGATAAGTCTTTTGAAAAATTAACCAGTAATTGCCACCAAACAGATTTTTTAAAAAATTTAAATGAGGCCAAGGAAGGGTTTGACCAGGTGTTTTCCCAATTGTCCAATGCCAAGTTAAATGCATTAAAAATGGAAGAAACTGAAAGTAAAAAGAATATGCTTTGGAACTATCTTAGAATTTTATTTCCTTATAAAATGCCTAAGACTGATTTGACCAAGTTTAATTATATGGAATGTTACATGCAATTTGACAAGCTGATGAAGGAATTTACCGTGACCAATAATTCCAAGTGGAAAGTGTGTTTACGGGCTTTTTATAAAGATAATCTGCCTGAATTTGAAAAGAAACTTTTTAAGTGCACCGATCAGTTGGTGGCAAGTCCGACCATTTTGAAAAAATAAAAAAGGGAATCTCATGATTCCCCTTTTTTTATGATCATTTAAATCGGGACTTTTATTTACCCAGTAAATTGCCGGCCAGGAAGGCGGTGGCAAAGGAGATAATGGCATAGAGTTCGGGAAAAACCGCCAGGATCAGGCCTTTACCAAATGCATCCTGTCCGTTGGCAATGGCATTGATGGCGTTGGCGCAAACTTTGCCTTGATAAATAGCAGACACCAGACAGGCGATACCAACGGTTAGCCCTAGTCCTAGTAATCCGGTTCCTTGAAATAAAGTCATTTCGGGCGTTAAATATTTTTGTAAAATAAAAAAAGCGGCAAATCCGTAAAGTCCCTGGGTACCGGGGAGTGCTGATAAAATCATGAAGTTTCCAAAACCGTCCTCTTTTCTTTTGAGTGCACCGAGGGTGGCGCTTCCACCAATGGATGTACCAATGGCACTACCGCAACCAGAAAGAAACACCATCATGCCAGTTCCAATCCATCCTAAAATTAAAGCAGTTGTCATAAAATAAGCTCCTTTTTATTTAATAATTTATGCGTTTTATTATTTGGTCTTTTTAAATGGAGAATATGTTCGGCCTCCACCTGCAAAGCCTGCATTTTTATAAAATTCTACAAAAGTAAGTCTCAGTGGGTGTACGAAAGAACCAAGTGAGGCCAGTCCGAGATTGGCAGTATGCCCAACCGTGACAAACACGATGAAAATGACATAATTTAAAACTGGAATGGGGATTTTTAAAAACTCTGAGCCGATAGAGTTGATAACAAACCCTAAAATTCCGGAAGAAATTCCCAGTGCAAATAGGCGGATGTAGGAAAGCAGATCCCCTAAAAAGCCGGTAAGTGCATTATATAAGGCCCATAAACCTTTAAGTGGTCTGATATAAACCTTGGCATGAACATCATTAAAAAAGAATACCAGGAAGAGCCCCAAACTCATGCCGATGCCGATAGTTCCGCTGGAAGAATTTTTCGCCTGTTTGATCAAAGCGTAGCCAATTTTAAAAGTTGGATCTCCGGCATTTTCTGGGGTCTGGGTTTTAAGATACCACAGTACCAAAAAGATAAAGAAAATAAAAAAGCCCAGAGGAGAGAGTGATGCCCAGACACCTTCTTGAATCCATTTGTTAATAGCTTGTACAATGGTTCCAAATAAAATTTGGAAAAGACCGATCATTAAGGCCAGATAAAACATATGTTCCGAGGTGAACATGGCCATGTCACTCATGATAGGGAGTTTGGTTTCAAAGAGGTTGATCCCCACAAAGGTTCCAGTGAGAATTCCCCAAAAAGTGGTGGAGAGCCCCAGAAAAATTCCCAGCGCAAAAATGGGACGAAGTTTTTTAAATTTAAAAAAACCGACTAAAAAAAGCAGTGACATGAAAAGACCGTAGCCAGAATCGCCCAGGCACATGCCAAAAAACATCACAAAGAAGGGGGCAAAGAAGGGAGTTAAATCCAGTTCGGCGTAAGCCGGAAGCATAAACAATTTGGTAATCGGTTCAAAGAGTTGGTTGAATTTATTGTTTTTAAGTAAAATAGGGACTTTATTGTATTCGTCTTTTGGAATATTTTTTTCAATGATATAAACCAGGTTTTCATCCCGGGTTAATTCATTTTCAAGAACCATGGATCGGTTTTCGGGGATCCAGCCGATTAAGGTTGAGAAACTTTCGTGGTAATCAGTCAATCCGCTTTTCGCTTTAAAAAAATCGATTTTATCCAGATATTGGTTTAAGGATGCTTGGACATGGTTATAGTATTTACCAAGCAGATTGTTTTTTTCAACTAGATCTTTTTTTTCGTTGCGCAGTTTCGCTATTTTATTCCTGACTTCCGAGAGGGAAAGGTTGGGAAGAAGGGTTTTTTCCATAGGGAGTTCGCCGATACGGTCGGGGTCATAACTACGGTTTACAGTGACCAGATAAATTTTATCACCAATTTGATTGATGATTTCATGGGGGATTTTGTCCAGCTTGAGGGAGTCCAGTTTATTCAAGGTGGTGATATAGTAATTTAAAGTGATCCCTGATTCTTCCAGTTTACGCAAATCATCGGCGTTAGTATTACCCCATGGCATGAGCAAGGATTCAAACCGCAGCAGTTTGGCCTCTTCTTGATTGCGTTCTTCAATTTGATCCCGGTAGGCAAAGTGTTTGGCTAAGACTTCCTTGATATCGCCTTGGTAGATTAATTGATCGGGGGGTGGTTCTTTAAAGTGACGGTTAAAAGCCTGAACCTCCTGGATGAAGTGTATATCGTCATGAATGAGGGATTGGTCGATCTCTCCGTGTTCGATATGAATCACTCCCAGGTTTTGTAAATGACCAAGCACTTCACTTACGTTATGATTTCTAATAACCAGGTAGAGCTTGTTCATGGTTTCAATCATAAGACTGCCGCCTTTCTTTTCTTGACGATTTTCTGACTGGCCCGATCCAGATTTTCTTCATCCGCTAAAAATCGTTTTATTTTGATAAT
Source organism: Bdellovibrionales bacterium RIFOXYC1_FULL_37_79 (assembly GCA_001770015.1). GTDB lineage: Bacteria > Bdellovibrionota > Bacteriovoracia > Bacteriovoracales > Bacteriovoracaceae > XYC1-FULL-37-79. The sequence continues at coordinate 202,319 of MEQB01000026.1, read as the reverse complement.
GGCCTCTTCAAAGGCAGGAATTTGCACCTTTTCGTATAAATTCACTTTTTGAGTGGTTTTTTTCCTGGCGTATTCCAGGATTTCAATTTTTTTCTGTTCAATTTTTAAAATAATTTTTAATTTGGAAATATGTTTAACCAGTTCAGCTCCGTCCAAAAACCAGGAAGGATTATTAAAAATGCTGAAATCTTTTAGGTCAAACTCTACCTCATCCAGCGTGGGGATTTTCACCCCGGCAATTTTTTGGGCATGGACTTTAAGTCCTTTGACTGAGATCAAATCCTTATACTCGGTAAAAAGAGGCAGCATGGGATTGATTTTTTCCAGTTCCAGGCGCAGATCTTCCTTCAGTTTTTTAAGTCCATCTTTGTATTTTTTAACTTCTGCCCGAAGGGCCGATTCTTTATTTTTAAGCGTAGGTAAGGCCTTATAGCGCTGCTTTAATTGTTTTTCAATCTTTTGCAGTTCAGTTTTATTATATTGAAACTTTAAGGCCATAAGAATAATCCTTTAAAAATTAAGTTTCCTTCCAGTATTTATCAATGAGCACTTGCTTGATGCCAATTTCATGTTTACCAAAATATTTGGCAAATAGGCCCCAGCAATGCTCTAACATGGCATCCACGGTGATATTGATATCAATGGCCAGAATGTTTTCAGAGTAGTCTTTGGCAAAGTTTAATGCCCGCTTGTCATAGTCACTTAAATCAAAACCATTTTCCAATTTGGTTTTGGCATTGGCCGCATCCGAATAGAGGCGGACACAGGCATTCATGACCTGGGGGTGATCTTCCCTGGTTTTTTTGCCTATGACCAATTGTTTGAGTCGTGACAATGATCTAAATGGATCAACGATAACCTTGGAGACGTCGGTATCCATTCTCAGGAACAACTGGCCTTCAGTAATATAGCCAGTATTATCTGGAATGGCGTGGGTGATATCCCCACCAGACAGGGTGGTGACTGCTAAAATAGTGATTGATCCCCCGGATTGAAATTGAGCGGCTTTTTCATAGATTTTGGCCAAATCAGAATAAAGCGATCCGGGCATAAAATCCTTGGTGGGAATTTGATCCATTCGGTTACTCACGATAGACAGGGCATCACAATAAAGGGTCATATCGGTAAGCAGTACCAAAACTTTTTCATTTTTTTCCACCGCAAAATATTCAGCAGCACACAAGGCCATATCAGGAATCAAAATACGTTCAACCGGTGAATCATCGGTGGTGTTCATAAAACAAACAATTTTATCCAGCGCTCCGGCATTATCAAAAACATTTTTATAGTAAAGGTAATCATCAAAGAGCATGCCCATGCCGCCTAAAATAATTTTATCAACATCGGCCCGGAGAGCAACGTCGGCCATAACTTGGTTAAAAGGTTGGTTGGGATCGGCAAAAAAAGGAATTTTCTGTCCTGACACCAGCGTATTATTCAGGTCAATACCGGCAATACCTGTGGCGATGAGTTCGCTGGGCTGTTCTCTTTTCACTGGATTTACGGTAGGTCCGGCTATTTCAACGATTTTGCCATCAATGGCCGGTCCGCCATCAATGGGTTCACCGTAAGCATTAAAGAATCTCCCGCATAGTTCGTCACTCACTTTCAAAATCGGTGGGTGCCCTAGAAAAATTACTTCGCTATTGGTGTAGATACCGCTGGTTCCCTGAAAAACTTGCAAAGTCACTTCGTCACCAACAATTTTTACCACCTGTGCGGGTTTTCCATCCACCAATGCCATCTCTTCATTGGAGATTCCTTCTGCTCTTACCGTACAAGTTGCCTTGGTGATGGTGACTAAAGAAGTAAAGACCTTTTGAAATGCTTGTGTGTTCATTCATTTTCTCCAGCGATTCTTTTTTCGGCCATAAACTCATCGAGTTTGGTTTTATATTCATTAAATTCTTCTGATTCAAATTTGGAATAGTTCATTTGCTTTAAAAGATTGATGATGTTTTTAAAGAAGTGTTGAACTTCTTCAAAACCTTTGAAATCAAATTTTGCATTACAAATGTCGAGAATAAATTCCATCATGTATTTTTGTCGCTCGATGGGGGAATAGCAGTCAATCTTATCAAAGGCATCCTGTTGCAAAAAGGCAAAGTCAATCACTTCTGATTTCCAATACCGGTCATGGTATTGAATAGGGACCGAGTCATCACCGAGGATGTTGATTTGCTCGTAAGCTTCCTTACCTCGGAGAATATAATTTTTGGCCTTTAAAACGTTGTCGATCCAATTTTTAGCAATATGTTCTTTCATATATTCTTGGACACCCTCGTATTCAAGATATTTGGAATAACTATCCACGGGATCAACGGCAGGATATCTTTTAGAGTCTGCCCGTGATTGCGCAAGTGCATAGAAACATCGGGCGGCTTTTTTGGTGGCTTCAGTTACCGGCTCTTTTAAGTTTCCACCAGCCGGGGAGACGGTACCTATGAAAGTAATGGAGCCAGTTTTGCCGTTGTTTAAAACCGCATATCCGCTGCGGGCATAAAAACTGGAAATAATAGCGGTGAGGTCCATGGGGAAAGCATCAGGTCCCGGGAGTTCTTCCATTCTGTTGGAAATTTCTCTAAGCGCCTGGGCCCATCTGGAAGTCGAGTCAGCCAGGAGTAAAACTCGAAGTCCCATTTGACGGTAATATTCTCCAATGGTCATGGCGGTGTAAACCGAAGCCTCTCTGGCGGCAACTGGCATGTTGGAGGTATTGCAAATGATAATGGTTCTTTCGATTAATTTTCTGCCGGTGCGTGGATCTTCCAGTTCGGGAAATTCTTTGAAAATTTCCACCACCTCGTTGGCCCGTTCCCCGCAGGCAGCCACAATAATCAAATCCGCGGAGGCATACTGGGAAATATTATGTTGTAAAACAGTTTTACCGCAACCAAATGGTCCTGGAATGAAACCGGTTCCGCCTTCCATCATGGGATTGAGAGTGTCCATGATACGAATGCCGGTTTCCAGCATTTTAAAAACCCGCTTTTTTTCCTTGTAAGCGCTAATAGGGAGATAGACAGGCCACCTTTGATACATGCTGACTTCTACCTGCTCATCGCCATCAATCTTTTTCAAGGTGCAGATGGTATCTTTGACCCGGTAATGTCCTTTGGATTTAATGGAGGCTATTTTATATTTTCCCTTAAGATGAAAAGGCACCATGATTTGATGGTCAAACCAGTTTTCTTTAACGTGTCCCAGCCAATCCCCGGCGGTTACCGTGGCATTTGGTTCCAAGGAAGGGATAAATTCGTATTCTTTCTCCAATTCAATCGCAACATTATAGCTTCCCCGTTTTAAAAAGGTGCCTTCGATCTTGTCCAAGTCATTTTGGAGTCCGTCCAAGTTCTTAGACAAAAGTCCTGGTCCTAAAATTACTTGTAGCATATTGCCGGTGAATTCCACTGGATCACCGACTTTAACCCCTCTGGTGCTTTCAAAAACTTGAATATTCACCAGTCCGCTTTGGACTTTGATCGCCTCTGCCATTAATCGTTCCCCGGTCTTTGAACAGGTTACATAACAGATTTCCTTATTCATAACGGGGGCGTTTATCTTAACGCTAATGAGGTTTTGAACAATTGCAAAGACGCTTCCTTTTCTGGTTTCAGTTGTCATTACTTGGGCCTTCCTTAGTTATTTAAATCCTTGAAAATGTTTTGCTCGTTGGATAATTCATCGGTTATTTTTTCAAAAATCTCCTGACCTTTTAATTCATCAAATGCCACTTTTCTATAGAGCAGAAATAATTTGAGATAAAAGGCGATAATTTGATTGATACTAAAATAATCATAAGTTAATTCTTCATCAATAAATTTAAAACGCATCTCAATGAGTTTTAGTTCCCGATCATGCAGATTGTTTTTTTCAAACATGTCCAGATAGGTGTGAAGCCAGTCGTAGTTATAGCTCAGTCCAAAATCAGGAGAGTTATTGGTTAACAGATTATCAGATAAAGGATGGAGGGGTAAAATGTTTTTGGCCCGGTCAATATTGAATTTACGCACGGACAAAGCGGTGGAAAAATTTTTCAGATCATAATCAAATTGGATAAATTTTCGCAAAAAGGGGTAGGGCAGCGATAAAAGATAATTGTAATAATAAATGGTGAGTTCGTTTTCCAGACTATAATAGGGATAAGTTCTTTCGTTATAATTTCTTTTTTCTAAAAAATTTTTCTGGTAGGGTAAAAGATTTTGAGGATCTTTGATTTCTTGTACCAGTTCATCCCTACTAAAGTTTCCAAAGGGATAGAACTCCTGATTGTTTTCCAAGAGGTTGATGATGTTGAGATTATCAAAGTAACTGCGCAGTGCTGTGAGGGACACCAGGTCTTTGGGATCGATGGCATCTTGTACGTCGGCAATGAAATCGGCGGGAGACATAGGTAGCCGGGAATCAAAAAAAGTGATCTTGGGTAAAGAGGTTACAAAATAGTAATATTGCTTCATGGAAAACTACTGGTTAGCGGCCTGGTTGGAAAAAATAATTTCTTTCGTTAGCGGACGCAGATATTCATTAAAAAAACTGATAAAACTTTTATCCGTGAATTCAATTTTATAAGAGTTATCTTTGGGCCCTATTTTAAATCCTTCCATGCCGTCAGAGACGGTGACTTCCAGGCCTGCTTGCAGAAGTTCGTGACAATGTTTCTCTACGAATTTCTTAAGTTCTTTGGAGGTCTCCAAGTGTATTTGCGAGGCATTCATGCCGCCATCCCTGCTCCAGGAGTTGACCACGTTCAAGATCAGATCCTGGAAGAATTTTTTATCTTCAAAGGCTTTACTGGAAGCCTGTTCCACGTTTTTTAAGTTGATAAGAGTGGCGATATCATTTTTGATTTTACTGATGACTTGTTTGGAACTCATGGAAAGTTCACTTTCCACTTTCATTTTCTTGTCATTGGCCTCTTTTTCAGCAGTGGCCAGGATGAGTTTGGCCCGGGCGTTAGCCTCCTCAATGATTTTATCAGCTTTTTTTTGGGCCTTTTCAATTAATTCATCAGCCGCATTTTGACCTTTTTTCAGTCCATCCTTGTAAAGTTTTTCAGTTAGAGACTTGAGTTTATCTTCCATTTCAAACCCTCATGCAAAAAATAATATTGATATATGGTGATCATTCTACCTATTTCAATGAAAGAGTAAAAGCAAATATTTAAATTATTTACAAATTGTGTATGTTAAAAATTGGTATTAAAATCCTAAATATTAATCGCATATAAAACCAAAAGGATCGGTTAATAAATGGAGTGAAATTGAGTATCCTGGATAAAATAAATAAATTAAAAAATGAGTTTGCGTTGTTGGACGACTGGGAAAGCCGCTATAGATTAATTATTGAAATGGGCAGCGGTCAGATTCCTTTGCTGGCAGAAGAAAGGGTGGATGACAATCTGGTGAAAGGTTGTATGTCAAAAGTTTGGCTGGTGGCCAGTTTCTTGGAAGGAAAAGTTATTTTTAAGGGAGACAGTGATGCCAGTATCACCAAAGGGCTGGTGTCCATATTGGTAAATGTTTATTCTAATGAGACTCCGGATGATATTATCAATACCAAACCGGATTTTTTAGATGATCTGGGCATTAAAGAGGCGCTGTCCATGAATCGGGCGAGTGGATTGACTGCCATGTTAAAACAGATGCGGTTTTATGCCTTCGCTTATAAGGCGAAAATGAGCAAAGGGTGATGGGGGGCAGGATATGGAAATACTAAGTAGAAATCGAAGACTAAGAAAATCTGAGGCCATCAGACAGATGGTAAGAGAAACCTCGATAAGTACAAGTGATTTGATTGCGCCGTTATTTTTAATGGAGGGCTTTATTGGCAAAGAGGAAATTGCATCTATGCCGGGTATTTTTCGCCATGATTTGAAATCACTTATACATGAAGTCCGAGATTTATCTAAATTGGGTATAAAATGTGTTTCGTTATTTCCGGTCATTGATGAAAATAAAAAGGACCCCAGGGCCTTTGAGTCAATCAATCCAGAAGGAATCTACCAATTGGCAATCCGGGAAATCAAGCATTCCTATCCTGAAATGGTGGTGATGACGGATGTTGCGCTTGACCCTTATTCGAGTGATGGGCATGATGGTCTGGTGGATAAAAAAACGGGTAAAATTTTAAATGATGAAACGATAGAGATTCTTTGCCAAATGGCAGTTTTGCAGGCTTCTGCAGGAAGCGATATCATTGGGCCTTCGGATATGATGGATAATCGCATTGGTGCCATCAGGAAGGCCTTGGAGGCGGACGGATATACGGATACGCTTATCATGTCCTATACCGCCAAATATGCTTCCAATTTTTACGGGCCCTTTCGGGATGCTTTGCATTCAGCCCCCAAGCAAGGTGATAAAAAAACTTATCAAATGGATTATGGTAATTCCATCGAGGCCTTAAGAGAGCTTAAGCATGATGAGTTGGAAGGAGCTGATATAGTCATGGTCAAACCGGGACTGGCCTATCTGGATATCATCAAGATGTACAGTGAACATACCAGTTTGCCCATTGCCGCCTATAATGTCAGTGGGGAATACGCCATGATCAAAGCCGCTGCTCAAAAGGGATGGATTGATGAAAAGAAAATTGTTCATGAGATACTGACTGCCTTTAAAAGAGCGGGAGCCTCCATGATTTTAACTTATTTTGCCAAGGATATGGCACAACTTTTAAATGAATAATTTCTGTTTTATTATGATTGATAATCATGAAAATTTAGATAAAATATGATGGCATGTCGAAAAGCAAAACAGGGTTTAATGATGGAGTAGATGATGGCCCATGATAAAGAGGATCCCAAAGCTTTAAAAGTTGTGGGCAAAAAGGTTTACGGTGATGTCCTTATAGTGGATGACGACAAAGACATCTGTGAAGTGGTGCAAAGTTATTTGAAATCCATGGATTGTTTTAGAAATCTTATTGTGGCAAACGATGGAGTCATGGCCAATTTAAAAATTGGTCTGCAAAGATTTTGTCTTATTTTGCTGGATCTTAATTTACCTAAAAGGACCGGAGAGGATATTTTGAATTGTATTCATGAAAAAAAAGATTTTAATTCTGTTTTGGATGTGGTCATTATGTCAGGTACCGTTAATGAGAGAAAATTCGAGGCGGTTAGGCGTTTAGGAGTGAACAAATTTATTTTAAAACCGTTCACCAAAGAATCTTTTGTTACCAAATTACAGGGTTTCATGAAGCATAAAAAATTTGTCAATTAGCTCCTTGTTGAGTGTTTATTTCTAATAAAAACAGTATATTAAGTCTATGTAGTGTAAAAATGACACGATGTGTCGAAAGAGGCTGCAATTTTTGGTATTATCTATCAATTAAAGATTTTTTTTTAAAAATTCAAGGAGCTAAAAATGAGGAATAAATTAACAGTTATGGGTTACATTTTTTTAATGATTTTTCTCTTTGCATGTGAAAACGAAAGGTTTGATCCAAATTCGATAGATATCGATCAAGAAATGGAACGCTTCAATATGTTAGTTGAAGAAAATTGGGTATGGAATGCTAAGAGCATCGAATTTTATAAAAAAGTTGAACAAGATAAAAAGGAAGGTAAAAATATCGATGCTAAGCAATTAAGTGATATGCATGATAAAGGCGTTATAGAATATAAAAAAATCAGAGAGCAATTCCTTGAATACATAAAAAGAGCAATTAGAATTACTTCTAATAATGTTGGGATAGACTTGAAATATTCAGGCCCTACCTACTATGATTCTAAAAATGATGCTTATCACGTTAATTTCGCTGATAAAGAAGGACAAAAATTGGTAAAGATTGCCAAAATGGCCTATGCCTCAGGTCTTATTTTGATGGATAATTTTGCGATTGTTATTGCCAGTTTTTATAATTCGGGACAATTACGAAGATTAATTGATAGTGATAATGAAAAACTTTCTGATTATATGGAAGAGGTGGTGGAAAATTATTACAGCCTTGGAAATAGATTAAGTCTCGATGAAGGTCATAAATTATTTCAAAAGGTAATTGCCTGGGAGCAATCGGATAAAGGGAAGAAAATTGTTGAAAATGATTTAGATAATCAATTTTTAAACAAATTGATATTAAATAGCAGAATTTATGACTTAAGATATGGGCCTAATGCTATTCCTCACGGGCAAAAAATAAAAGATTTTCTTGCTGAGCGGATAACGATGAGAAGAAGAGATGTCAGGGATTATTTGATAAATTCCAAAGATACCATAATGAATGGTGTTAGTAAGGTGTTTGGAAATTCCATAGGCATGATCGAAAAAAGAAAGGGGGTTATGCTTCGCTATGTTGGTGGCGAGGATCATCAGGAAATTAACCAATGGACCAAAGATTTGTACAAAGAGATGGAGCCACTTGATATTCTTTTGGAAAAAACTCCTTTTAGAACTACTGATCGATTTATTCCGGGGCATTGGGGACATGTGGCGATATGGTCAGGCAATAAAGCACAGTTAATTGAAATGGGTTTATGGAGTAAGGATCAAGACGGTTATAACTTTAACGCTCAGTCAGGGGAAATGGATGCGATAGATAGAAGTTATAAGAGTGCCGTGGATACTAGAAATTACAAAGGTATGCCTTATAAATTGGCCATTGAAACAGGTCATATGATTATTGAGGCGTTACGGCCAGGTGTACAGATCAATTCCGTTCATCACTTTATGAATATTGATGATTTCGCTGTGCTTAGATTGAAAGATGATCTGGATTACCTAGTTGGTAAAGTAGAAGCCGCCGAATTAAAGAAAAAGATGCTCTTGAATGCCTTCGATCAAATTGGCAAAGAGTATGATTTTAATTTTAATGTTGAAACGGCAGAAAAGATTGTTTGTTCAGAGCTAGCGTATGTTACTTACGATGATAAAACTTATTTTCCATGGAAAACTACAGAAACTTTAAACAGACAGACTATTTCTCCCGATGAAGTGGCCATTGAAGCGATGAGCACTGAGACTAGTAATTTGTTTAAACCAGTACTTTTATTCCACGCTGGCGTTAGGTTCCCCGAAGATCGTCTTCAAGTGGTATATGATAAGTTGCTCGATACTGAAAACAAAAATCGCTATCGAGAAATTGACTTTGATTTTGGCATTGATCGATTAGTTGATGTCAAAGAATATGAATAAGGGTGTGGTTTTGAATTTCCACTAGATAAATTAAGCTATTGATTGCATATAAAAAGCACCTCCTGAATAGGGGGTGTTTTTTATGGTAGTTGACCAATTCGGTTTGCATGAATGAAATATTTTCTGGGTTTTATCTTCTTTAAATCCATTTATAATGAGATTAAAACAAGAATCGTTATCTGAAAGGTGGAAAAATATGTCGGATGAAATTGTAATTGGCAAAGATGAATATTTGATTCGTGAGGGTGAAATGAGCACCCAGATGTATTATTTGAAAGACGGAACCATGGCTGTTTATAAAGTTAAAGGTGATCAAGAAAAAGAAATTGGTCATATTTATTCTGGGGAATTAGTGGGGGAGATGAGTTTTTTAGACAAAAGCCCCAGATGCGCATCAGTCAAGGCCTTGAGTGAATGCCGACTGGTGGTTATTCCCAGCGAAAAATTTGAACATACGCTTGCCTCACTGCCTACTTGGTACCGCGCTTTGGTCAATACCTTACTCGACCGTTTGCGAAGAGCAAACGCCAGAATCAAGATATAAGTTAACTGGGTATGTCAAATCACCCTCCTGAGGAGGGTGATTACCTGATCAAGCAGTCAGCATCCTCTAGAACCTAGAACCAAATTTTAAAAATTTTAAAAAGTTCATTTTTGGATTTTTCCGTGAGGGGATTTTGATCGATGGAGATATGCTGGAGGTTATGTAGTACCAGCAATGAGGAGGGGGCGGTTTCAAAGTGATTGCTATCAAGATTTAGTCTTTTAAGTTTTTTTAGTTTGGCAAAACTTTCGGGTAGGGAGGATAAATGGTTTTTGGCAGCATCCAAGAGCGTTAGTTTCTCAAGCTTTCCAAGCCAGGTAGGTAGTTTGGACAGCTGATTATTATTTAATTGAAGGTTTTCCAGTTCCAGACATTTAACCTCTAGATCGTCCGATAATTCCTGCAATTTGGTATTTTTGATTTTAATGGTTTTCAGGGTTTCGATTAAAAATAGTTCCTTGGCCACGAAGGTGAGGGCTTTGGCATTAATGCTGATGGTTTTGAGATTTTTTAAGCGTTTTATGCGAGCATCAATGGATTCCAGATTTTCAGAAATAATTTCCAGGGTTTCAAAATGATCATACTCAAACAAGATTTCAGGCAGTGCTTGGGCCTTTTTATTAAGCTTTAACAAAAGATTTTTGGTTTCAAATTGCTCTTTCATATAACCTTCAATTAAAGACCACTTTCGTGTTTTTGATTGTATCTGATCAACTTAAATTTCAAATATAATTTGGTGGAATAGCGCAGGGCCGAGAAAACCGATAAAAAGCATGAGACATAAATGAAGATAGTCCCCAAAAGTCCAAGCGAAATAAAAATTTCGACGTCGTTGATCATTAACAGGGGAATGCCGATCATTTGAGTGGCGGTTTTATATTTACCCCACCGATCAACCGGAACATTGATGCCTTTTTGCGAGGCCAAAAGCCTGAGTGAAGTAATATACATTTCTCGCAAAATTAAAAGAATAACGATTAAAAAGTTGATGCGTTCCAAGGCAAGCAGCATGATCAAGGAGGAGACCACCAAAAATTTATCCGCAATGGGGTCTAAAAAAGATCCAAATACTGTGATAATGTCTCTTTTTCTGGCAAAATAACCGTCAAAAAAATCGGTAATGGAAGCCACGGTAAAGGTGATGGCTGCCACCAGGCTCCAAATTTTGCGAGCTCCCAGTGAGAAAAAATCGCTTTCGGGAATACTGACCGAAAGTCCCAAAACAATAATCGGGATAAGCGTAATTCTAAATATTGTTAATCGATTGGGTAGGTTGTTTATTTCCCATTCATTTTTCATATCTACTCCGTTTCCAGAACTAAAATTATCAGAGAATGGGTGCATGTAACAAGAAAAATTACATTGATTTATGCAAAGTTTAGACGGTCTTTTTTTTCCATCTAAAAAAAAAATCCAACTAGCGTTAATCTATATACAGGCATCAAGTATTTTAAGAAAGGACACCAAATGGATCGTGTTTTAAATTTGATCAAAAGTGATTATAAGGAAACTCAAAAGCGGATCTTGCCCCGATTTCCCTTTACCTATCTAACCTTTAAAGACAGCAACCCTGATTGCTCGAATCATGTTTTTGAAGTCAAGGATATCTCTTATACGGGCATGCAGCTTATTAAAAAAGATGGCAAGCACGGATATGAAGTACATGAATTACTTGAAGGTGAACTGCATTGGAAGGGCACTTCGTTGCGCTTAAAAGGCCAGGTCAAATGGGTGAACGAAAATACGCTGGGGGTGGGGTTTTCCAAAGATATCGATTTTAAAGAATCCATTCAAAAATTTTTTTCCGTGGAAAATATCATCTCTAGTATGAAATCTGTCCATAAAGCGCAGATGGACATAGAGATCCCCGCCAATTTAAGGTATTGGATCAGAGGGGATGGCCAGGTGGAGGTTTTTGTTTGGCAGCACAACGACCACGAGTTTATGAAATTTGTGATTATTTTTCTGCGCCGGTTTGTGGAATGGGAGGATGCCAAAGGCATTCAAAGTGGAAAGATTATTGTTAACCGAGATATCGATACCCCATTATCGCAAGAAGATGAGTTTGTGTTTGAAATTGATCAAACCCTTGATCCCGAAAAAATTGATTTTTCGCTGCAGCTAGTTAGGCAGATGACAGAGGATTTGCTTCCCTCGCACGTCCAGGAATTTCTCTTGTTAAAACTGGGACTTTAGTTTTGCAAAGACTTTTAATTTTGCTAAATTAAAAGATGTAACATGATTGCTATTTTTATAAGGAGAGTGAATGCCAAAAGTCGAAAGAACCGAAATTTTTGATGTGGATATCAATTCTTTTTATGAAGTCATCACCGACTATGAATCTTATCCCTCATTTGTGGATGGAGTAAGTGAGATTGTGGTGGTGAAAAAAACCAAAACTAAAGCCGAAGTTGAGTTTATTATTAACTTAATTAAAAAGTTTTCTTATTCGCTGGATATTAAGCAAAAGGAAGGATCCCAAATCAGCTGGACACTGATCAAAGGTGATATTTTTAAAAAAAATACCGGCGGATGGATGCTTAAGGATATGAAAGAGAAGGGCACCAAAGTGACTTATCATCTGGAAGTGGAATTTAAAGGATTTGCCCCCCAGGTGGTGGTTAACAAATTAGTTGCCAATAACTTGCCTGCGATGATGAAGGCCTATTATCAAAGGGCCAAAGCACTTGAAAAAGGTAAAGGATGATTAGGAAAAAAAAACATGGCAAAAACGGATTGTCGTTTGGTGGAGAAATCATGAAGGCGTTGATGAGTAACGCGCAAAAAACCAAAGAGGAAGTAGAAAAATACCTGGTTAATATTGATCCTAAAAAATTAATGGATCACCTGGTGGATACTTACGATATAGATTTGCATGCCAAAATTTCCTTTAAAAAAAAGCAGCCCAAGCAATTAGATAAGACTAAAAAGTCGAAATAAATTTATGTTTAATATAGAGAATCTGGAAAAAATAAAAGAAGTCGCCCCGCATGTTCAAATTGTGGCAGTTTCCAAATTTGCCTCGGTCAACGATATTTTTTCAGCGTATTATGCAGGAGTTAAACATTTTGGCGAAAGTAAGGTTCAACATTTGATTGAAAAATCGAAGGAAATAAATAGTATCGGGAACAATGAGGATCTGTGTTGGCATTTTATAGGGAGGTTGCAATCCAATAAAATAAAACAATTGTTTACGGTATCCAATTTAAAATATATTCACTCGGTGGACTCGTTAAAGCTATTAAAGGAACTCTATCAGAAACAAGCATTATTAAATCAAAATAAAGTGAAGTTTTTTTTGCAAATTAATACCTCCTTGGAAAAAGAAAAAGGGGGGGTTATTGATCGAGACTCTTTATTTGAAATGATTAATTATATATTAAGTCAAAAAAAGGCCCAATTGGAGTTTATCGGCCTGATGACCATCAGTCGTTTGCGATCCTGTGACTTTGCCAAAGATGCCGATGAATGCTTTTTAAAACTGACTAATTATAAGAAGGAAATTGAAAGGACCTTTCCCATCTCTTCTTTAAAATTATCCATGGGCATGAGCCAGGATTATCACATAGCTGTTAAATATGGTACTGACTTTTTACGAATTGGAAGTGCCTTGTTCGAGAACCACTAAAATCGTAATCCCACGGAAAATTTTCCGTTAACATTACTGGAGGTTTGTTTTTCCCCGGTTTCCACCACTTTAGTGTTGGAGATTAAATTTTCTACGCTGATTTCGCTTATCAGGTAGAATTTTTTTTGGAGGTGACTAAGCAGACCGATTTTCAGATAAGGGAACAAGTAACTTATGCCCTTAAAGTTGTACTCATCCACTTCCATGGAGGTTTTGCCAATTCCGGTGCCGGCCCCAAAATAGAAGTTATTAAGTGTGCCTTTCATCTTGTTGGCATGGTAGGAGATCTCGCTGATCAACATGAATCTTCTAATGGGGATAACCAGATCCTCGTCCTTGACTTCTTCAGCTTCTTGGTCCCATCTAAATCCAAATCCAAAATCAAAACGATAAGAAAAGACTCTTTGGGAATATAATCCCTCCAGATTGACTTGGGATTTGGTGGTTTGTTGACTGGCATCTGCCGAACTAAGGGAATCATAGAACGTGTGTCCAAGCCCTCCTCGCAGGATCCAGTTCGGCCGTTTGGCCAAGTGGTAAAGTCCCATTTGATTGGTTTCGTAGTCAAAATCTTCAAAAAGGAGTTCACCGGTCTCTTTTAATTTTTGGATTTTTTCTCTTTCCACATACAGGTGTTTTTGGGTCCTTTCATCCATTAGGTTGGTGTGCATCAAGACAAATTGATTTTTTAAAAAAGGTATAAAAGCATTTTGGTCTTGTACTTGCCACAGGGAATGATCCGGACTGGTTTCCACCGCATAGCACATCAGACTGATGTTATCCGTGGAAAATGCTCTGGTTTGATTGGGAACAATATTGGAATTGGTGCCTTGATTGATGACAAATCTTTTTTTGGAACTGGAGATGGTGGTCACGATGACCAATTCATCGGCCCAGATTACCTGGGAAAAAATAAAAAAAAGTAACCCCAATAACTTTTTTGACATAGTAAAATTATATCATCAAAGGTGAAAAAAACTATCTATATTTAAGCGATTACCCTGAGTATGCCCGACTTTGTGGGCATTTTTAATTTTTGATCAATGAAAAGATATTTAAGTAAGGTATTAAATTTAAAAGAGGCAAGCTTATCTCGGTTATGATTTAGATGCTTATTGGTTTAAAATAATCAGTAAAGAGGAAATTTCCATGGGAGAGCGTGTGTACCGAATTTTTTTTATTTTTATTTTATTTCTTTTAATGATGAGCAATGTGCCGGCATCGACTACGACGGATGCCACCCGGGCCTACTCTTATGATTTTCGTGGAGAAGAAGTTTATTCTAATGGGGATGTTTTAAATTTGGTGACCATGCTGGGGGTGGGAGCGGTCAGCAAATCACTACTTACTTGTAAAGTTAAGACCACGGATACCACGGTGGCGGCAGCATCGGGCATCAGTTATCTGGGAGGCGAGGTGTACTCCTTTTTTGCTTACAAGGGCGTGGAAGCCAAATATCTGGAGTATGGAAGAGATATTGATGGCAAGCTGATCGACTCGGATAAAAAGGCCCTGGAAGCTCTTAAAAGCAATTATGAAAATATCAAAGATGTTGCTACTACGAAAAAATATCTTCAATATGCTGCTGCCGCTGGATTTACCACCTCGGCGGTTTTGGCCTACTGGGATGCTCACGAAGTCAGCGATCTCAAGGAAGCTTGTAAGGTGGCGTTACAGACTGCCGCCACGAAATGTGCTACCGGGGCTACGATTAACCCGGCAACGTCTGCGATTGACAGTGCCTGTTTGTCGAGTCTGCCGACAGTCATTAAAAAGGAGAATGAATTGGATTTAAGTGTGCAAACTGCAGAAAGTAAGCCTTCCACGGAAGCTAAGACTGAAATTGAGCAAAAAAGTGACGAGGCGGCCAGTACTTTGAAATCTACTTGTGTGGATGCTCTATGCGCTCAAGATGCCGTTATGGTCTGCGATAAATATAAAAAAGAATTAAGAAGAACCCTGGGGGAATGCAGTGAAGCTGATTTAAAAGATCCTATTTTTCAACAAGACAGTATTAAGCCGGTGGGTATTGGTTTTTGGGATTGGTTGCTGGCTACTGCGATGGCCGAAAGCAAGCTGACCTCCGTGCTGGGCATGGGATCAGTGGGCGTGGGGGTCTATCTGGGAATGGTGGATAAACAGGCCGGCTATCTGGATAGAATGATTTCCAAACCTTTTAATCGAGGGGTGGTCTTTAGCGCTTTTGCAGGTCTTAGTTATTTAGCGGCCAAATCCAATGATGAGGTGATTAAAACTTTGGAGCAAAATATCAATCGAATTGAAAAAGTCCTGGCGCCCATGAAAAAACCGGGAACAGCGGCCATCTATGTACCCGGTGAAGTACCGATGAGCCTTCATTCCGATATTATTAATATTAATGTAGATCAACCAGTGGATAGCGTAACGATTCCCACCACCCAGGTGTTGACTGAACAAAAAGAACAGGATCCAAAAAATCTGGACACCCTCACCAATTTAGGAGCCGGGGTGAATAAAAGTGGTGCTCAGTTGATCACCGAGATCAGTGATGGCATTTCAGGTAAAACTAATTTATCGGGGGCGACTTTAAATAACGCCAAGACCCTGGCAAGCGGTCATATGGCGATTGGCAACAAACTACGAAGTCTTCATAATAAGCTTGGCGCCAAAACTAAAAAAGGGGAATTGCCCAATGCCCTTAATTTGGAAAAGAAGGCTGCAGCGGCACTGGGAGAGTCTTTAAATAAATCCTTCAGGGGCACTGGATTTTCTCCCGAGAGGGCCAAAGAGGTATTTAAAGAAGTGCTTGCTATGAAGGATTTAAATCCTAAAGATTTTAGTGTGGTGGCCACCAAGCTCGATGCCGCTAAAAATGAGTCATTTGATTCTTACACCAATTATCTTCCCGTCCCTGAAAAAAAGAAAAAAGGCCAGGAAGAAGTGGTGAATTCTGCTTTGCAATTGGAAAAATTTCAAAATTCCACCAATGAAGTCAGTGATGCGGACAAAACGATTTGGGATATTATTAGCTTTAGATATTTTAGAAGCGCCTATCCGGTCTTTTCGGATGAAATGAGTGAGGAATAAATTGAAAATGATGATGAGGATAATCTTATTAGTTTTATTATTAAACATTGAAGGCCTTAGCGCCAGCGTTTCAGGGAGTAATGTTTTTAAAGGTGAAGGTGCCGATGATATTGCTTGGATGAATATGCTGACCATGGTGGCCGTTGGAGCTGCCGCCAGAGGAATGAGTGCTTGTAAAACCACCAGCAGTGATGCCTTGGCAGCCTCTGCAGCCGGTGGCGTTTATTTATGGGGCGAAATCTCCACTTTGCAAAGTTCCAAAGGGATGGAAGCGCAAAGCTACACCTATAATTATAACGAAAATGGTACGCTTATCGATTCGGACAAAGTGGCCTTGACTGCCATGAGAAAAAATTATGTGGATGCCAGGGCCAATTTAACCACTAAGAAAAATATGCAAAAATATGCCGGTCTGGGCTTTGCCGGTTCAGGAGTGTGGGCCGGGTACAAGCATCATACTTTGAGTAAAAAACGAGAACAATGTGAAAGTGATTTAGGCCAGGCCTTGTCAGCATGTGAAAAAGAGTTAGTGCCCTCTGTGGCCGGATCAGTCACTACCGGTGCGCTTCCGGACCCCAGCGGCGCGACCAAGGTAGCCGAGTATGCCAAGATGCAAGACGCTGCCGCATCTTTGCCAAGAATAGCAAAGATTGAGGAGCAAATTGAATTTTCCACTGATCATTCTGATAAATTACAAAAGAGTGTTGATGAATTTTTGGCCAATATAAAAAATAATACTTTAAAATGTAAAACCCTGGCGGAGACCAGTTGCAGTGATTTTGTAGTGGATTATAAAAAAGGACTCAATCGATGTACAGATGCCATGAAGAAAGAAAGCCAGAATAACGATATCAAAATGGACAGTTCTCCTGCACAGGAACCAGCTGTTACTGAAAATATGGTGAGAGAATATTTTAGATTAAAAGGGATGCCTGGATTTTATGATGAAGTCCTTGATCATCTGGTGAAAAGAGAATCTGTGGGAGTTTTAAAACTGGATGCTTATATTAGTTTTTTTACAGATTTAATTATCCCGAGTTCCTATGCTGGTTTTACGCAGCTCTTGGGGCTTGCCGGGGTGGGGGTGGGAGTATTTACCGGATTAAAGGCCGAAAAAACCATGTTTATTGATAAATATTTATCAACTTATAAAAATCGTGCCTACGTTTTTGGGGCCATGAGTTTGCTGGCCTTTTCAGCGTCCAGTGAAACTGCCGGCCAAATTGCTAAAATCGATTCTAATATCAGAAAGATTGACAGTATTTTAAACTCCATAGGGGGAGGAAGTGGATCCGCTGGATCGTATGGTTCAGGTGGGAGCAGTTATTACGATTCCACCTATAACCCTTATAACACGCCTATTACGATTCCCCCATCTAAAGTGGAACTTCCTTGCGCCACGCCTGATTGTAAACCAATCAGTGAAACGATTGATGCCCAACTGGAAAATGATCCGGATTTACAAAAACTGGCGAACATTCCTGAAAGTAAACCAATCATTCAGTCTATTAAAAACACGGCTGCCCTGGCCGATGATATGAAATCAAAAAATCAATTATCCAAGGGTTCTCTGTCCAAATTAAACGAGGTGGGAAATCAAAAAAACGCACTTTCCAAAGCTTTAACCGGGCTTGAAAGAAAACTCAATGAGGACAAAGGAAGTGCTGCGGCTCCAATTAAGTTGAGTGGAGATCCGATGCTTGCCAGGGAACTGGGCAGCAACCGCTATACCGGGAAGGGGGGCACGATAGTTGCTTCCGAATCTCCAGTGCTTGCTAATGTAAACCCTGATGCCAGTAAAGGGGGTAAAAAAGATGTGAGTGTGAACATGTCCAATGACGTGTTCTATATGCCGCCAGTCAATACCAATAAGAGAGATACCAAAGAGGAGCAGGAAAATGTAGTGGAGGAGGTTTCTTTGGATTTGGATGATGCGGATTTGGCTTCGGAAGTGGCCTTGGCGAAATATAGTAATAGTGAAGCCGAATTAGCAAGTGCCGATGGGCCGAGTCTATGGACACTGATTACCAACCGGTATTTAAAAACCGCCACTGAAAAATTGCTGATTCCCAAGGATGAATTCAATCCGGATATTCCTGCTAAAAAGGGGAAAAAATAGACTGATCTAAATAAGTTATTTAGGTCTGCTCTGCCAACTTTTTGTGACATAAATTTATTTTTATGGGATGGGGTTAAAGGACTAACTGCCTAGAATAATGTAAGTAAAATAGTCTGCTATAAAAATGATGTATTTGCCCACTGCTTGCCATAAAATAGAGTGGATTGATTAATTAACCACAAATTCAAGGTTGGGGCGTATGAAGAACGTAAGACTACTGATTACTTCAATGATTATTTTTTGTTTGGTGAATTTGCAGATTGTTTCGCTGAGTGGCCTGCAAGCGGCGGAAACGACGGCGGCTCCATCCAATACAGGTGCGCTTATGTCAGTAGCAACCACGGCCTTGTCGTCTAGTACCGGCGGCCAGTCCTCTGGTGGTATTCAGGCTTCCCTGACCGGATTGGCGGTATCAGTGGTTAATTTATCCCTTAAAAACTGTAAAGGTGGAACCATGGATATCCTGGCGGCCATGACCGCTTCGGGAGTGAATTTGATTGGTGGTATGGCCGCAACCGCCAACAACGCTGAAGCCAAGTCCAGTCAGATCAAATATAGCGGAAATAGCGTTGAAACCAAGGCAGCCATAGATTCACAAACAAAAAGTTTAGAAGATACCAAGGACGCCTTGCAAACCAGACAGAAATTTGAACTGGGGACGATGACCGCTTATCTGGTGGCTTCGGGTATAGCCTTGGCGGGAAAGGTAGCCGTGGTGGTGTTGGAGCGTCACTGTAGGGCGATGGCCAAGCAGTCTCAAGCAGATTGTCAGGCGAATGTAAAAAAATGCGAGGCGGATAAACAGGCTTATATGAGTTGTCCTCAGTCAAATACGGCCAAACGTAAGGAGTTGCAAACTAAATATGAAACCAAGTGCAAGTCTTTTGTGTTTGATTCCAAATCAGCGGCAGATGCGACGGCCAAGCTGAAAGCATGTAGTCTTAAACTGGGCACTGTTGAAAATGGGATTCAGGTGGTTGATCAGACTTTATCGTTAGATGTTCCCTCCAGCGTTCAGGCCACCAATGCGGAACAAGAATTAAACGCAATGAAAATGGATTATCATCAGCGCTGCGGAAGGGCCTCGGTTACTGCTGTTATTGAAGCAGGCAGTGATGCCCAGGCCAGTGCCCAGGAAGCAGCCTTATCAACTTCGGCGGCCAAGACCACTGCGGAAGTGTTAACCACCGCCAAATCTGCGACTGGTGCTTATCAAAACTTTATGTCGTGGATTGGTGGTTTTATGGGAGTGCGTGAACAGGCTCCGGAAGCTCCCAGTACTTCTTTTTCCATGGCCGAAAATACGGTGGTGGAAAATGTGGGGCACACTGAACCTACCTCGAATTGTTCCCGGCCGGGTACGGTGTCCTGTACTGTCTTTGCAGAACAATTAAAACGCTCCTTGGCCAAATGTAGTGGGGCCATTAAAAATGCCCAGGTTCTGAGTCCATCGGAAAAATATTTATTGGCGCAGGAAGAGGAAGTTAGAAAGAGCGGTCACTGGGAAAGATATCAGGAAATTAAAAATATAGTCTGGAGTGCTTTTACCGGAGATGATCGTTACCTTCAAGAAAATATCTTAAATCAACAGGAGAAAATCATTCTTGATTATGGTTTTGGAAAATTTGCAGTGTCCATTCCTGATGCAAAGGTTAAAAGTCTGGATCAATATTTAAGTTATCACGAACAGTGGGGCAGTCGAAATGGCCAGCGAGAATCCATTTCTACCATGACCTATCATGATTTAAAAATATTTTTAAAGGGTGCCAAACAGGAGGCACAGCTTTTATTATCTGTGGCTGCCCAAAGGGGAATCGATTTACTCATTCCCTCGGCTCAGGCAGGTATGTGGGGTAATATTGTCGGGGCAGGATTTAATCTGGGTGGATCGACAGGACTCTTAAATTCACTTACTGGCACCCAAGGGACTTTTATTGACAAATTCATGGTGACTTATGGTAAGAGGGCCATTGTATTTGGATCATCGTCTGCCTTGCTGGGAGCGGCGGCGGCAGCTACCGGAAAATCCATTAGTGATATTGAAAAAGATATAGCTAAATTAAAAAAAATGAAAGAGGAAGTGGAAAAGGCTGCTAGTGGAGCAGGAGGGGGAGCCGAGGTAGCTGATAGTGGTAGCGGTGGGGAAGACAGTGCCCAGGCACCAATGGAGGTTCCTAAAAATCCATTAAGCGACCCGGCATCGGTCAAAGATATCGGTGATTCGTCTTTTGCCAATACCAGTTATGATAAGATTTCACTGGGAAAGAAGGATATTGATCTGGCCAAGGAGTTGCCCTGTATTACACCTAATTGCAAATCCCTTAAAGATCAGGCACGGGATGCTATGAAAAATAGCATTATAGGTACTGGTATTCCAGCGTCCACTCAGGCAGCGCTTACCAACGGATTAAAATTGGCCACTGAAGTGGTGGATGGACTCCAGGGAAAAAATAAAATTAGTGCCAGTACCCTTGGGAAAGTGGATGAATTGGCCAATCAAAAAGGGGCCATGCAACAACAGGTGAACAATTTACAACGACAATTAAATGATGAACTCAAAGCTTTGGGCAAGGCCCCTATCGACTTTGAAGGCATGCAAAATAAAATGCTGGCAAAAATGTCAAATGATACCAGAAAGGCCATTGCGGCTGGCGGGATAGATATGGAAGCCTTGGCCCAATCACTGCTAGCAAGTCGTGCTAGTGCAGAAAAAATGCAAGATTTTTCTTTGAGTTACAAGGAGTCTGATGAGGCAGGACAGAGTAATCGCTTTGCTCCCCTGAAAGCCAGCACAGATGATCCTTTTAAGGATGAAGATAAGGGTGCGGTTGCCGCTAATTTGGAGGAACCCGGTGGAGGTCTGAATCAGTATGAGGATGGTGCTATCGACATCGTGGCAGATACCAGCGTACCAATTTGGAAAATAATCACCACTAGGTATGTAAAAAGCGGACTTAAACGATTGGCTTTGAAACCTGATGATGAATAATAAATAATGGGCGATTGTCTCAGTTGCCCATTATTTTTGCCGCCAAATAATTAAGTATTCAATACCATTGGTGATAACTGCAGATAACTACTGGATCAAAATGATCGGTTTTAAACCTAGTGAAAAAACCTTGATTGTAGAATAAAATAAATCTATCAATTATTTCCTTGGATTATCATATGAAAATAAAAAGATTACTGGTTACCTCAATTCTTGTCTTCAATATAATCTTTACCCAAATGCTTTATGCGCAAACCACTTTACCTGGAAGTAGTGCCGGCGCCGGAGTGGGTACTTACCTGATGACCATGTTGACCGGAACCGGGATGAGTTGGATTAACACCTCCATTATAAAATGCCGGGGAGTGACTCCTGATTCAGTTTTGGCCGCCACGGGGGCGGTGACTCACTTGGGAGGGGAAATTTATACGACGATTGCCCAGTCCAGCGTTAGTGAGATGACTGTGGATCCCAGTGATGATGCCAGTAAGGCAGCTGCCAAACAAATTAGTGCTACTCAAAAACTGATAGATAATCTGGAATTAAAATACAAGTTACAGTTGGGAGCTGCCAGTATGTACGGACTGGCTTCGGGTACCTCCATGATTGGTATGTACTCCATCAATCAAGGCCGGGCCCAGTGCAAGGCTTCTGCCCAGACCAGTATTGGGACTTGTCGGGGCGATCAGGATATTTGTAAAAAGGCTTCGGAAAAATGCGCAGTTGCCAAGAAGGCATGTGATGAAGCCGATCTGGTATGTAAAACAGCTACACCGGCAACTGCCGCAACATGTACAGCGAAAAAATCCCTCTGTGAGACCGAAAAGACTGCTTGTGGAAAAGAAAAAGAGGGATGTGAAAGTAAATTCATTGTAAAAGGAAAAGAAAGCAAGGAAAAGATTATTGCGGATGTTTTTTCTAATCCGGCAAAAGATAATAAAGGTATCACGAAAGAAATGATCAGTGATAAAGGCCCTCTGGCTTGTATCAATACCTGTTTGGACACTTCTTATCAGTTGGGAAAATGTCATATGAAGCTAGAGGACGTGATGAACGATGGACTGGATCAAGTGAGAGAGAAGGAGTACCAATCGGCTTATTCAACTAAAAATTCCATGGCCATTGAAAATTTTCTTTTGCAATCGGATTTTGGACTCGCCAAGGATTGTGGAAATATTGAACTGGAGAAAATTGGTACTACCCGGACCGGCGCTAATAATGGTGCTGGTCTGACCGGTATGGCAGGGATTTTTAGCAGCGTGCAGGGTTTCGTGCACGATACCGGGAGTAGTCTGATCAGCACAGCTGCCGGGCCTAAGGCCATGAAAAATATCAATGATGTTCAAAGTACGATCTATACCCCCGAGGAAATCGCCAAGATTCAACAAGCGGTGCAAAAGACTGGCAATCTGGAAGCACTTGATTATTTTAAGAAGCATATCTCTTCGGCAGAAAATAGTAAAATGGACTTACGCCAGTTGGGTTTAACTGGCGACCAGCTTTTGGCCGTGCATGATGATTTAAAAAATCAAGGGATAGATATCAGAGAATCCCCCAAAAACCAATTTTCCAAAGCAGATATTGTAAATGCCCAGCGATATTCCTTGAATTGTGCAGACAAGGCCCGTAATATTTGTGGTCATTTTGGCAATATGCTTTCCAAAAGTTTAAATAGATGTAGTGAAGTTTTAAGTCCGGGAGAGGCCAAGGAAAGAAAGGCTCCCACGCTTATGGATTTGTTTTCGCACTTGAATTTTAAAAATCCAAAACAGCTTCAAAAAATCCAAAATACCCTGGATACTTATTTTGAATATGATTCGCCCTTTAATATGGAAGTGGAAAAACACAAGGAGTTGAATAAAAAATTCAATCAGTTTTTTCTCAGTTATAACGATGAAACCGAGTATGGGCCGGCGGGATATTCCAGATATTTTGAAAAAATGCTTTTTTTAAACGGCATTAAACAATCAATTACGCTTAGTCAGTACCATCAGTTGGTCGATTCATTCAGGGTAATCGGTAAGGACTCGGTAATTGGAGTGAGTAGTGTTTTAAAAGTGGCCATGGAAAATGGTTTTAATCTTTTTTTTCCGAAGGCAAACGCCCTTGAATCAAGTAGTTTATTAATGCTGGCACTCAATATTGGTCCCCAACTATGGGGGGTTTGGCAATCCATTGGCGCCACTCATATGACTCAGATGGATCGTTTTATGGCCACTTATAACAAACGGGCCATTGTGTTTGGGGCAGCGGCGATCATGCTGGGATCTATGGCCTACTTAACTAAAAAACAACTGGATGAAGTCAAAAAAAATCTGGCCAGTTTGCAAGATATCAAAAGTGATATGGATAATTCCGCTGTTGGGGGAGGTTCCGGAGCTGCTATGGAAGCAGGTGGGAGCGAAAACCCCAGTGCCACTGCACCTTATTCACCTAAGGATTTGGCCCAAAGTGCTCAATCGGCAACTGCTGCCGATAAAATTACCATCCCCAAGGCAGATAAAACTCTTCCCGAAAATCTACCTTGTGTAACTCCCAATTGCTTACCGGTGGATCAGGAGTTAAACCAGTCTTTGAACGATAAAATGCTAAGTGGTCTGTCCGCTGGGGATGCCAGCAAGTATGGCAAGGCCGTGCAAGCGGCCACAGATATCGGTAATGATCTCCAGGGGAAAAATAAAATCAAGGGGGCAACCCTTGATAAGATCGGCAGTCTGGGTAAGGAAAAAAAGGCCATTGATGATATCAATGATAGGCTCAAAAGAAAAATCAACGAACAACTGGCCAGTATGGGGCAGTCTGCGATCGATTTTGAGGGATTGCAAAATAAGGTTTTGGATGATTTGAAAGAGACCACCACCAGTGGTTTATCAGGAACCAGCTTGGCAAGTGCGAGTACCGGAACCTTTTTAACTGAAGATAAGGCCAAGCCACAAAGAATGGATGATTCAGTTTTTACCACCACCAAAAATGTTAACTCACCAGCTGGTAATAAATTCGGTTCGACCAGTGAAGGCGGAATTATAACCCCCATCGATCCAGAAAGTTTGCCGGAAACCGAGGCTATACCTTATGCTCCAAGCAACTCAGATATCATTTCTGATCCAAGCCGGTCCATTTGGCTGGTGATCTCCAGTCGATACTTGAAAACCGGAGTGGATCGACTCTTGGAAGACAAAGATGCGGATCTGGATAAAACTTCCAGATGATTTTAAAGGTTATGCCTGCTTATTGTATTGGTAAATGGCAATTTAGTTATAGACAATATTGATGCTGCTTTCCCCTTGCGGCGATTTAAGCAGATCAATATTGATCGAGATTTTACTAGTCAGTTCATGAATGTGGGAGATGATGCCGATTTGTTTGCCCTGGCCTTTGATTTTATAGAGTACATTCAAGGCATCATCAATTGAATCTTGATCAAGGTTGCCAAAGCCCTCATCAATAAAAAAGGATTCAATGTCGGTTTGTCCTTTGGACATTTCCGATAAACTTAAGGCCATGGCAAGGCTTACTAGAAAAATTTCTCCCCCCGAAAGGGTGTGTATTTTTCTAAGTTGACCGTTATGGTAGTGATCAAGAATAAAAAATTCATTGCCATTTGGCCCACTGGTGGCGGTTATTTCATATCTGCCGAGATAGAGCTTTTTTAATTCGTGATTCGTATAGATCAATAATTTTTTTTCAATAAACGAATTGACAAAATTTCTAAAGTCACTGACTCCAATGACTTTAAAAAGGTCCAGATTGGTAAGAAACTTTTTTTGAATTTGCTGGTATTTATTTTGATATTGGGCCAGCAGTTTTTCTTTTTCCATTTGGTTTTGAATTTTTAACTTGGATTCTATTAAGAGAACATTACAATTTTGGATGGAACTTTTGATGGTTTCTTGCAGAGGGATCAAGGATTCTTTGATAAAAATTTCTACGATGGTAGGTAACTGTAAAGTTATCTGATCCACGTCTATTTGGATTATTTTTTGGTAGGCCTTCTGATAAGATTCAAAAAGCGGGTAAATGTCCTCAGTAATAGTTGGCCTGGTGATATTAAGGGCCGAGGTTTTTAAATGCGTGATCAATTCAAGTTGTAAAAGGTTAAGATCCTTCTGATCATGCTGGAGGTTTTTGATTTTATCCAGGAGTTGGTCTTTGTGGCGTTCTTTTTCCCGCGTATCTTGAACTTTTAGTGTCAATGATTGCTCCAAAGTGGCAAGTTCGCGCTGGAGTTTTAGCAGTTTCTGTTCAGGGTCACTTTCATTGGTTAAAGTATTTAGATGTTTGATATTTTCCAGGTTTTCCACTTGGAGATCATGGATTTTCAAAGAACAGTTATTTTTTTGTTGAAGGCCGGACTGAAGGTCCGCTTCCAGAGCGTTCAGCTCATCTTGTAAAACGATATTTTCTTTGGTTAAGAGGGAGTGTTGGTTGACAAGAGACTGGTCAGCTTTGATCAGGTCGAAGGCATCATTTAACAAAATATGGTAACGAGGAAAATCTTGGGCAATTTTATTTTTAATAAAATTGATACTAGCGGTTTTGGATTTGATCAATTCCGCATTGTTATGTTTAATTTGTATAAGGTTATTAAGTTCTATCTGTTCCTTTTTCAGGAAATCAGAAAGGGACTCAATTTTGCTCTGGGACTGGAGGAGGTTCTTTTTTATATTTTCAATGTTTTGAATAATTTTTTCTAGATTACCAAGCTTGCTTTGTACCATATCAGGGTGAAGGTGATCCTTGCTGAGTTTGGCATATTCTTGATTGGTGAGAGCTAAATCCTGGCCTAGTCTTTTACCCAGTTCTTCAAAGCGGATAATGTTTTCAGTCAGGGTGTTTAATTCATCCTTTTGTTTTTCCACCAGGGCCTGATTCAGCGTGTGTTTGCCGGGCGTGATGTCCAAACGAGTGTCCAATTGTTTTTCACAGACCAGGCATCTGCCTAGCTGATTACTTTCGTGACGACACAATAAAATGGCATCTAATAAGGCATTTTCTTTTAATTGTGCCAACTGCATTTGCAGATTTTCTTTTATAAGACTGGCCTTCTTGGTTAGGGAAACTAGCTCAGTTGATTGATGATTGAGGTCAGTGGTGATGGTTTGCTTTTTTAAAATCAGTGTTTCGAGGTATTTATTAGTTTCCACGGCCGTATGATATTTGCCCAGCAAGGTTTGGTGTTGTTGATAATAAAGGTCTGGCGTTAGGGCATTGAGGGCAATGATTTGATCCTTATGTATATTATCTTCCAACCACAGAGAATGTTGGGCCTCGCTTATTTTGGTTTCAGTTTTGAGTATTTGGGCCTGGTTGAGTTGGTCGCTTTGTGCTAGTAGTTGGAACTCGTTGGTATGCTTTTGAAGTTGATTTAAAAGATCCTGTGCCAGGTTTAGATCAAAATCACAATCAAAAAGCCGGGGGTCTTGTTGGTTTTGTATCAATAATAATTCATCGTTGCTTTTTATTTTATTCAATAGATAGGTTTTTCTTGCTTGTTTTTCAGCTAAATGATTCTTTACCACCTGCAGTTGCTGATTGAGTACGTCAATTTGCAAGGAGGTGCTTTTGATGATTTGTTGATATTTGATGGCCTGTTGTAATTGGGGGGCTTGGGTTTGGTAATCCTTCTTGTGGGTACTGATAGTGGTATTCAAGTGATTCAGGTCGGTATTTTCCTTTTGAAATATTGCTAAAGCTTCCTCATATTCACTTTCTTTTTTTATTAGTTGTTGGGTGGCCTCCAATGATTTGGTCAAGGTAAGCCAAAGATCCTTGGCAAATGATTGTTGCTTGGAAAGAAAATTGAAATAAGTTTCATATTCCAGTACCTGTTTTTGAGTGGAAACCATGACCTGGTTGAATTGATCGATTTCTTCTTTGGAGTAGATCTGGGTGTTATCGATAAACGTTTTGGTGGTAGCCAGTTGCGTCTCCCAATCTTTTAATTGGGAGGAAAGAAATTTACCCATGATAGCAAGCTGCTCACACCCATGAAGTTTTTCCAGAATACTGCGTCTTTCGCTGAAGGTACTGGTTAAAAATTTTGAAAATTCACCTTGGTTTAAAATGACCGTTTTAGTGAATTGCTCGAAACTTAAATTCAGTAGTTGCTCGGCGGAGCAATCCAGTAACACATCGTTTTTCGCTAGGTATCTTTTGGGAGAGGCTCCCTTCAGCAAGGTCTGATCCTTTTTTTTTAATTTGATTTCCCACACCGCTGTATATATTTCATGATTGTGCTTGAAAATAAGTTTGGCAAAGGCATCGCTGGCACCCAGGCTGACAAAATCGTTGGAACTCAGTGCCTTTTTATAATTTTTTCCGTATAAGGCCAAAGAGATGGCCGTTAGAATTGAGGATTTACCCGTGCCGGTGTGACCGGTGATAGCAAATAAGTTTTCCTCATTTAAAAAGGAAAAATCAATTTCATGAATACCTTTGAACGATGTGATATTTTTCATGGATAGTTGAATGAGTTTCATGAAAAATCCTGAGCATCGTTATCATTATTATTTTGGTGATGGTGGGTTTGACTGAGTAATTCTTTAAAGGACTCTAAAATATTGACATCCACCAGGGGCGTCTGGGAAAATTTTTCTTTATAAAAAAGATGGAAGAGATCGGTTAATTCATAATCATTGAATTCAGATAGAGTGGGGGTAGCCGGAGCGTTCATGCTTTGATTAAAGTCAGTGTACAAAATAAAATCTTCAATATTATTTTTTAAGAGGAGATCTTTGATGGTCTGGGTTAACTGGGCGTTTGGTAAATCCAGCATCAGCTTGGCTTCGATCAAAGGTGGTAATTTGGATGGAGCCTGGTTTTTGATGACCTGGCCTATAACGTCCTCGTAATCACAAGGACTGATCTTAAGTGATAAAATATCCCGGAAGCTAGGAATAAGGAGATGTTCTTTTTTGGGTTGAAAGGTTTGGTCTTTGAAATCCAGGGTTAAGAGGGTTATGTGCTTTTGATTGGTTTCATCAAAGCGATACTTGAGGGGGGCACCACAGTAGCAAATTTGGCATGGGCCACTGGAAAAATTCATCGTTTTATGGATATGTCCCAAGGCCACATAATCAAAATAAGGCGCAAAAAGTTTCTTTTTAAAACCATCAATGCCGGACAAATGGATAATTTGTTCGCTGCCAGAAAGTTCATATCCCTCCAAGAGGTGGTGCAGTAGCAAGATGTTATATTGGTTGGGGGATTTACCAGGAAGCAGGTTTTTAAATAATTGATCAAAACGATTATGGATACAATGATTGTCGGGATCAGGCCCATCCTGATCATGGACGGGAAGGGAGTTTAAACTCAAGATCTCGTGACTTCTAAAATAGGGGATGAGTACCAGGTTGATTTCAAAATCGTCGTACCTAAGAGTGGTTTTATGCTCGGTGGATAGATTGGTAGGATCAGTTAAGGCCAGTTTCCCGCAAATAGTTACCTTTAAATCCTTAAGAATTTCTTTAGGGGCTTCTAGAAATTTTCCGGAATCATGATTGCCAGCAATAATATATGTCATACATTTGGATTTGATACTGAGCTTTTTTAAAAAATCAAAATAGAGCTTAACACTTTCATTCGACGGAGTTGGGGAATCAAAAACGTCTCCCGAAACCAGCAGGATATCAATACTATCTGAGATAATAAAATCGCCTAACCATTCCAAAAAAAGTTTCTGTTCAGACAGACGATCGATTTTAAATAGCTTCTTACCTAAATGCCAGTCAGAGGTATGAATAATTTTTAGACTCATGAAATATAACTAGTTTCCCTTATTATGTTTATTTTTAAAATGCTGACCACCCGATTGATGATTGGATCTGTTTTTGTAATGATGAGGCCTGGACTGATTTGGCCTTTGCTCTGGAGTTGGATTCGGTGCCGGATTATCTTCATCTGGTGATGGTGGTGCGATTTCGTAATTTTCCGGAAATTGTTCAGGATAAGTAGTAGGGTGATTATGGTAGCAAGCCTCTTCACATTCACAATCTGGTGCACAGGCTTTTTTAACAAGACCGATTACCTGGGATGTTTCATCGATAATATGCTCGAACCTAGTGGGAAAATCGGGATTTTCCAGATAGGAATCCTCGCTCGAAAATTCGGTTTTATAATAACGCCGCTTGACTCCGTTGTTGGTAATAAGATCAAAGGTGCTTTCCAGTAGATTTAAGCGTATGACCTTGCCGATGTCTTTGGATTTGGTGCGAATGATGGTATTTTCCTTGGGAAGTGCTTCCCTTTTTTCGGTATAGTGTTCATTTTCAAAACGCATACAGCATTTGATCTGTCCACACACCCCGTTGATCTTGCCGGGAAGTAGGGTGATATTTTGATTTTTTGCCATCTTGATACTGACATTCCCGTAATCTTTTAAAAAGTAGGAACAACAGGTCTTTTGGCCACAAGAACTAATGGCCCCGAGCCCTGCGGCCCGATCTCTGATGGATATCTGCCTAAGCTCTATGCGCATTTTAAGTTCACTCACCAAATCCTTGACCAAACCTCGAAAATCAACCCGGGAGGGGGAGTTAAAATAAAAGACTGCCTTTTTTCCGAATTGGATAATTTCCACATGGGTGATAATCATGTCCAACTTATGTTTTTCAATAAGATTTTTGCAGATGTCTTCGGTTTGTTTTTCCTTGTGTTCCAGATCATTTTTGGCCTTGATATCGGCCTCGCTGGGAATCTGGGAGACACTTTTAATCGGCTGCATGGAGGGATGATAATCCACCTCGTAGGGAAAGGAATTGACATAGCCAATGGTCATGCCGCGATCACTCATCGCTAAAACTTTCTGATTATAATTTAATTTCTTTTTACCGAGTAAAAAAGGATGGCTTTTTGCATTGCCGGGAAAGCGTACATTGATCATGGTCAGCTTTTGTCCTTCTTTAAATTTGGACTCGGATGCCTGGGTTGTTTCACCATTATCTTTGGGTGACGGGGAAGCCTCCTCAGAGGCGTTTTCAGAAGAATCGTAAGCCTCAAAAGAATCCTGGGGGTTCACTTCATCATCTGGTTCAATATTTTGAATATCGTTATCACTTGGATGCATATGATTAACCGGTTTTAAAGTTAACAAAGAAGAATAATCGTGTTTTTTTTAAGGTGTGTCAATGCTCAGTTTAGCATTATTGTAGCTAGCAGATACGGCGCAAAGCATTCCAAGGAGTCGATCTTCTTTGCTGAGATTATAATCAACGGAGGTTATAAACCATTTGATCTCATTGAGCGCATTTTCTTTTAGTTTATAGTCGGTATTGAGTGAGGATAAGATCTCAATGGCCATGCTACCAAAATTCAAGGCATCAATGGATTTGGCCTTACAACTTTCAATAAACTGCACCTCACCCATTTGCCCGCTTAAGTATTTGGTAAAAAGATTTATTAATGGCTTCATCTCAACCTGGTTGGCGTATTTATCCATAAGGTAATTGAATAAATTTTCATGTTTGGGAAGCTGCACATTTGAAGGAGTGTGGGAAGCACTGGAAATTTTCAGATTCAAGGCCCGGCTTTCCACCGTTTTAAGCAGTGCTTTTCCAGTGGGGTTTAAAAAGAAAATAGTGGTATTTTTGCTGGTTTCTTCCAGGCATTTTAAAAGTTTATTGAGAATAAGGTCGGGTATGAGATGAGCTTGATCTACAATGATAAAGCGCCAGGAGAGTTGATAGTTGTTAAAGCAAAGGGTTTTAAAAAACGGCTTGAAATCATCAATCACATATTGGTTGCCAGCAGGCTCCAGATATAAAATATCCGGGTGGTTGAGTTCCTTGACATGGTCAAATGCCAGTTTGGGTAACCGGTTTTCCTGGATTAGGACTGACTTGAGAAAGGTGTTGATGAAGGCCTGCAAATCATCGGTTTGATGTAAGGCCTGGGCACTCGCTGTAAGAATATAAAAGTTTCCCAGGGTTTGAGACTGCCATTTGTTTAAGAGTATGGGTAAAATATGATTATTCACTTTTAGTTATTGCTTTTAATTTGAGTTCAAGCTCGTCACTGACCTTGGTTTGATCCTGTTCCCCATTAATACTAATAATCCGGTTGGGAAACAGTCTGGCGGCTTCTTCGTATCCTTTAACCAGGGATTCATAAAAGGCCAGGCCCTTGGATTCAAAATAATCTTTTTTTTGATTTCGAATTTTTTGTCTTTCGATAGATGTTTGCGGAGATATTTTTATATAAAAAGTCTGATGAGGGACAATGGTCAGGGGATAATGGCCATGAATTTCCAAAACGGTCTGGGTTCCCAGCTTCCTGGCATATCCCTGGTAGGCGATGGAGCTATCAATATAACGATCACAGATAACGGCGGTACCATCCATTTTTAATTTGGGTAAAATAACTTCATATAATAATTGGGCCCTGGAGGAGGCAAACAAACAGGCTTCACTAAGCGGGTGCAGGTCTTTTTGGCTGGTTAAAATGGCACTGCGAAGTTGTTCGCCAAACTCTGTCCCTCCCGGTTCTCGTAAAAGTAAAACATCATATCCTAAAGATTTTAAAAATTTAAAGGCGGTATTAATCTGGGTGGATTTACCAGCACCCTCAATACCTTCAAAACTTAAAAAAAGCGATTTGGCATTGGTCAAAGGAGTAAAGCGGGATAATAATTCATAAGAAATAGTTGGCGTTGGCATAGAGAGAAATTAGCATAAATCAAACTAAATGACGATTGATTTTGGACTGAAACTACTCGGAAGTTTCCGGTGTTTCCGGGGTTTCCGGGGAAACTTCCGCCTCGCTGGAAGCCTGATCTAATTTTTCCAAAAAACCTTCTCGGGAATTATGCACAGCATCTTCACTGTCAATTTCGCCATAATCGTTTCTATCTTCGGTGATGTTAGCACTCGTATCTCTCACCGGTTCATTTTCTGAGTTACTCACTTCTTTAACCCAAGTATTTCCCCTTTCTCTTCTGAAGATATTTTTGGAGCGGGTGTAGGCACTGGTGCGGGAAGGTTTATTTTTATCAATGCCCGTGGGGTTATCCGCTTCATTTCTTTTATTTTCAAAAGGGGATTTTGCTTTAAAAGACTTGACTTCCGTGGGTGGTGGGGAAGAGGTCTCTGAAGGTGTGACCGTGGATTCCTCCTCTACGATATGCGTGGAGGTTATAAAATCAGTTAATACAATGAGGCACACCAGACCAATGATTAAAAAAAACACTATGGCCACCGGCCGGTTGTGTAATATCTTTTTTGAGTTGGTTAAAACATTTTGGGTGAAGATTTTTTTGTTAGTGTTTGGTCTTATACTATAGAGATCTGCAATTTCCGAAAAGTTACTGGGCTCCGGGGCGGGAGCATGATTGGTAGGCCCGCTTAAAGAGTTGAGATGGTCAGGGGAAGCAGGCAAGGTGGCCGCCGCTTGATTTCGGCGGTCAAAAATATCAAACTTATAAATTTTTTGCCAGGTTTTGCCACCATCTGTGGAGAGCATGTCTGTTAACACCAGTTCATTTTGCTGAAGTTTATTTTTAATGGTTTCCAGATGGTATGGGCCGACCAGCATGCCGTGTTCGAGTACATGGAATTGTTCATTGCCCCTTAGGTTATTTTCCGTAATGACCTGGGGTTTTCTTCTGGTAAAGAGGGGGTGTTCAAAAAGATTGACCCATTGGGACCCACTAAAGGTCCTTATTTGAACATTGCTTTCGATTTGATTATTATGCAGTTTCAAATATTCTTTGAGGTTTTGAATCCACACCGGTCCCAAGATTTGACCGGTGAATTTCAGATAGAACAATTCCTCTAAAGGTATCTTATTTTTTTCAATTTGATTTTCATTCAGCACCAGTCCGATGAGATCATCAGAGGTCCTGGGTGAAACTTTTGTTGCCTCTTTCATGACGATGTCCTTAGTAAACTCCTTCCCTGGATTTTATCGGACACGTCACAAAGAGTGCTTTGCAAGAAATCATAAAAGCCTGAAAAGGGAAAATTTTACCGCTTCTACTTTAAGCAATACCCCGGATTTTTAAGTTCAATGGTCGGGTGCTTTTTTTCCACATAGGTAGCTTTTTGCTGACTGGCACACGACTGAAGCACGGTTAAGATTAAAATGAAAAAAATAACGGTGAGGATATCTCTGACCATCAAAACCTCCTTGTCTCGACTGGTTTCCTCTCTCTATTTATAGATTGCCAGATTCATGCCAAAAAAAGACCATGTAATTTCAAGCACCCTGGATTCACTTTGATACTGGAATAAAAAAAAGGGCCAATTCAAATTGGCCCCTTAAAGATATATTAACTTAAATCAAATTTAGAACAGTACATCCAGCCAGATTTTGCTAGAAGGTTTTCGTGCAGCTGCATTGTCTGCGATATTTTCAAACACATCTCCAAAAGTCACTGTAAAAATGCCAGAAATTGATGGAGTAAATTTATAAACCGTATCTACTCCGACATCATAATAGGTTGCTTCAGTATTATTTTTATAGGCGTCTAGGAATGTATCGATTGCTAACTTTTCGGTGATATTTGTTCCAATTTCGTTATAACTTTGAATATTATTGTTCTTACCCTCTCCCTCGTTAATCTTTAACATGGATTGGGTTAGGATATAGAAATCGTACGGCAGGTTAAGGGTGATATCGGGCATGATTTGGTGATACTTTGAACTGACTTGCTTATGGTTGCTATGATAAGCAAGTCCATAACTTAATTTCACATCTTTAGCCAGAATGTTGGAGTAGGCAATTCGTCCGCCGGTATAAACCGCTTCTTCTTCGCTAGCTTCCATTTCTTGGTTGTCGGTAATATGCAGGACCGAGAAGTCAGCCGTAAAATCACCAAAAGTATAGTGGGGAGAAATACCCAAGCCTACAGGAGTTTTACTTGTGTCAACCCCAAGGATATCATATCTATAATGAAATTGAATGATTCTACCGGCATCAATCTTTAAATTTTCATTGAGCAGGTAGGTGACATAGGCCCTGGCAAAATAAATTGAAGGAGCACCATAACCCTTTCCTTTGCCTTTTGCTATATCTGCAGAAGTATTTCGTCTGGACATGTGAAATGAATCGGAATAATCCAATCTGCTATGAAATTCAAATTGATCATTTTTTTTGGCATCAATAAAAAATCTAAAGTAAGGCATTCTTATCTTACTTTGGGCAGTGTTAAAATCCCATAGTAGTCTTGAATACCCGGAAAACTTGAAGTAGGTGGATTTTTCCTTATTAAAAAAAAGTTTGTATCCGCCTCCTTCCGGCGCTTCACCGGTAATTTGGAAGTCTTGCGGTTTTGGATCTTCCTTTTTATCAGCGGCAAAAAGAGAACCAAACATCAAACTGGAAAGTAGTAGAATCACTGCAATGGGTTTTAATTTAGACATGTTTGCTCCATAAATTAAAGTTAGTATGTATATTGGTTAGAATCATTCAAACCATTTTATATAAAATTTTTAACGAGTATGTTTGGCTTTATCAAGAAATATTTTTGATCAAAATGATCAAACAAGGCAGGATGAAAGAATTTGTTAGAAAAAGATGGAAAAACCTAAATTACCCCTGCAAAGTGGTGTAACTTTGCAAGGGTAAAAAAAAGAAAAGTGTTTTAAGTCAAAACTACTTTGTAGTATTGAGATGTTTATTCTGTTGCCAATTTTCTTTTTTCTCAAATTTTTTAATATCGGAAGAGCTGGCAATGTATCTATCCGTGGTTGAGCAAGCTGTGATCGTGATACTCAGTACGACAAGCATAACAACACAAAAAATATGACATGCTTTCATGGAATCCTCCTTTGGGCCTTGTCGGCCGTTAAATATTGCTTGAAAGCTATTCGGAGGTTCCTGATATTATACTTAAGTAAAATGGTCGGAAAATTTAATTTTGTAATAAATTCAAAGTCTTAACTTGCTATTGAGGGTTGACCTGGGCTAATTTATTTGGGGGACACAGCCCAGCCGTTTGTCGGCTGGTTGAATGTTGGTTCTGGGGGCATCGGAATTTAGTTCTTCCAGGCCAATGACGGTATAAATTTTTTGGTGAGGTTTTTTAACCAAGGGATAGGCGATATCGATTGGATAATAAAACATGATGGGAAGATTTCTGGAAGTCGTCTCAGTGTGTTTGATAAGGGAAGAATTGAGAGTATAAAACCAGATTTTTTTCAGTTCACTTTCTCTGATGAAAATATAATCATCCGGCGCCTTCACCAATTCCCCGTTATTATTTTTTAAAAGGGAAGTTTCCCCAAGAGCACGGTAGATGGCCTCGGTATCCCCAATGTAATCTTTTAGAATCTGAAAAATTTCGCTATTACTGTTAAAATGGGTGGTGGTGGGGCAATAAGGGATTTGATTGACAGGATCAATGAAGCTTTGCAGATAAAAACCCAGCAGTTTTTCGCTGGTACCTGGGGCCACGGTAAAGCTAAAAGGGTTGAATAAATTGATAGAGGAAGGATAGGTCAGGCGATTTTCAATCTCCTGATTGATGTCGAGTCTTCCGTCATGATTCTGATCGTAGAAACGCACATCTTTTTTATTCCAAAGCATAAAACTATTATTTATAAGTTCCAGTCTGGGATAGGTTGATTGATCCCACCTGCCCAGCGTTTTGTCATGGCAGTATAGGAAGTCGTTGCCGGGAGGCAAAGGCAAGGGTGGTTCGTTGGAAGCAAAATAATAGTGAAGTTTGGCGGAATATTCATAGTAGCTTTGATTATTGTATGTGTACCCCGAAGCAGTAATGCAGGTATATTGGGAAATCGTATTTCTTTGTAATGGGGTTGCCACAGGGGTGGTGGGGTTTTTCATGCGCAGTTGAATGGAGGAGGTTTGGGCCTTGGAAGTGGTTTCAATTATTTTTAAGGTATAGGTTTTATCACTTTCCATAAAACTTAAATCGATTCTAAAACTATTGGTGTTTGGAAAAAGTGAAACCTCCAAATATATTTTTTCAACTTCATTACTGACTTCGGCCAGGCAGCTGGGGGCATAATGGCCATCTTGGATTTCGACCGTGCACCAATTATATAAGTTACCCAGCAAGGGATCATTTTTTATTTTGTCTGAAATGGTGACCGAGCCAAACAGGGTCGGGGTTTGATCATTCCTGGTGCTGCAAAAATTACTACAGTTATTAATAATAAATTCCTTATTTCCATCGCAAGCGCAATAATCGTTTTTAATCACCATTTCATTGGTTGGTCTTTTAATATCATCAACACAAATGCCTTGCGCGTTTTCATAAATTTTTAATAATTCAATCCTGGTCTCCTCGCTTTTGGGAGATGTTTTGGCGTACTCATTAATAAGTTGCATGACCTCGCTGTAGGTGGCAATCTTGGTGTTAATGGGACACTCGTCATAGCAAACTTCCACTTCTAATTGAGTGTAGCGGGTGCAAGATTCACTGGGGTTTTGGGATGGAGTTCTGGCGTAGTCTTGAATTTTTTTATATCCAGATCGTCCCTGTTCATTACATCCGAGTAGGACCAGGTTTAAAATGAACAGAATAAATAGGGCGTTCATTTTCAATTTAATAGGAGTTCTCCGATATAATTAGTCTACTAGGAGATTGGCCTAAATTAGGATTTAAACCGGAATAAATCAATTAAATCAATCGGTTGTCGAATGTGTGCATGGCCAATTGGACAATGTTTGATGCCAAAAATTTAGGTAGTTAGGCAAAATTTGCATAAACAATAAATATTTCCATTCTTGTTATAATATATACTTAAGTGCTTTAACGAATATCCGATAGGTTACACAAAGAAGACAAAAAAATTAGAGTCTTACATAAGGAGCGATTCTATGACTAAAGCAGATTTGATAGCTGCCATTGAAAAGGGTGCTAATATTACTCATAAACAAGCGGAAGCAGTTATTAACATTTGTTTTGACAGCATGATTAAGTCTCTCTACGACGATGATCGAATTGAAATCAGAGGCTTTGGATCATTTGCCAATCGTAATTACAAGTCTTATGAAGGAAGAAATCCAAAGACTGGAAAGATTGTCAAAGTTCCACCGAAGAAGGTTCCATTCTTTAAAGTCGGAAAAGATTTAAAAGAACAAATCGATGCTGGCAAAGACAAGTACATTATCAGAGAAGCCTAAGCGAATTTTGTACCCCAGCGGTTGACAAAATACGCTTTCTCTCCCACTATAGGTGTCATCAATTCTAAGGTGACGTGCCTGAGCGGTCAAAAGGAGCGGTTTGCAAAACCGTACAATCGCCGGTTCAAATCCGGCCGTCACCTCCAAAAAGAAAAGCTGCTTTTTCGAATTTAGCAAAGATTTTTATTATAGTATTAATATTATTAACAGAAGGTTTCAATTAGTTAGATCAAGGTTAATGCATTGAACGTTACATAGCATTACATGAAATTACTCTCGTAGGCTTCTCTTGGCTTCTGTTCTGGCTTCTGTTCTGGCTTCTGTTCTGGCTTCTGTTCTGGCTTCTGCCTTGGCTTCCGTTTTTTTAATAAAGTTTTTGAGGTAGATAGGGTCTTTTGTTGTTGTGTAAGTGCTCCAAAATCGACCAGTAAAAAAAAGGACTGATATTGTCTTTGCCCAAATGGGGGCATATCAATCAGAATGCAATCCTCTTCATAAAGTAGCGAACTTCATCCTCGTTTGTTGTTACGAAGCCAAGCCGCTCATACAGACTCTTCGCCGGATTTGGTTTAAGTACCGTTAGTGTCACGGGCAAATTGCCAGCCCTTACAATAATATCTAGAACGATCTTGCTTCCTAGTCCCTTGCCCTGCCATTCTGGTAATAACAAGATATTGGCGAGAAATATCTGTTCAATTTTTTCTTCCACTTGAAGAACACCTACGTCCTCACTCTCAATTTGAATCACTTGTAACTTGGCTGGATCAAATCTATCGCAAAGCAGTTTTTCTTGTTGCAAATCATTCCAACCCCAAATTTGCTCTACATACGGCTTTAGAGTCAGCTTGTGAAGTTTCTGAAGAAAGGCAAAGTCGGTTTTCGTAGCTGGTCGGAGTGAATAGGAATTCATATTAGCAAAAATATCAGCCACGAAGTGAATTGGCCATTAAAGAGATCGCAGTTTCAAACTAATCTTATAAATCAGATCTTTCGGTAAGAGAATTGGCCGATAAGATGGAAATGTCATTTCCAAGAGTCCAGCAAATGGAAAGCGGCCGAGGAAATATTTCGGAAGAATATATTTCCAAATTTTTAAAAGCCCTGAATTTGAATTAGTTTGACTGGGATCACGCTACCGGAAAAGATTCTGATCCAGATAGATTAAGAGATCGATGTCATGATTTTATTTGTGAAGCACTACCGAGTCACTTGGAAAGATTTTATGAGATGGTGAAGACGATTTGATTAATTTATCCGTCAGCGTCAGGTGATATGAGTGAGAAGAAGGCTCCGGACATACTTGGGCTGGAAGAAATTAAAAAGTTTTTATCAGTAGCAAAAGCAGTAAATCATCATTGGTACTCGATATGGGCCTTCGCCATTTTAACAGGAATGAGAAGTGGTGAACTTCACGCTTTATCTTGGGAGCAGATTGATCTAGAAAAAAATATCATTATGGTTGATAGATCCTATGATTCAAATGCGAAAAAAAGTGGCCCAACGAAAGGGAGATATTGGAGAACAGTTCCGATCAATAGTAGCTTCTATAAGTTGATTATTGATTTAAAGAACGGCCCGAAGAAAGCGGGGAACGAATATGTTCTTCCAAGAAGTAAAGATTGGGACAACGGAGATCAAGCACTTAAAAACTTTTTAAAATCAATTGGTATTAAGCCAATAAAGTATCATGCCTTGCGTGCTTGCTTTGCAACTCAAATGTTGGGGAGTGGAGTTCCGGCCCCAAGTAATGAAAATTGGAGGATGGAAAAAATCTTCAACAATGGACATCTATCTTAGACTTGCAGAAGTTGATACGAAAGGGGCCACTGATTGTTTGCAGTTTGTTCCTGAAGCAATTTGTTTTGGTGATAATGTTGTAAGTCTTTTTTCTAAGGGAGATAAAATATGAATCAGGAAGTAATTATCTCAAAAATTGAAAAAATGATTTATATTCTAAGAGGCCAAAAAGTGATGTTGGATAGTGATCTTGCTGAGCTTTATGGGGTAGAAACGAAGGCACTTAATCAGGCAGTAAAAAGAAATTTTTCAAGATTTCCAAGCGACTTTTCGTATCAATGTAATAACAGTGATTTAGAGAGTTTGCGGTCACAATTTGTTACCGCAAATCCTGCAACCCATTGGAATTACAAACGAAGAGTTCTGCCTTATGTTTTTAGTGAAAATGGGGTGGCCATGCTTTCAAGTGTTTTAAATAGTGAAAGAGCAATTCAAGTAAATATCTCAATCATGAGAACATTTACCAAACTGAGAAAATTGTTAGCCTCAGGGGAGTCACTGGCACAAAAGGTAGATGACTTGGAGAAAGGAACAGATAAGCTTTTTAGAATAGTCTTTGAAAGGCTTGAGGTTGTTGAAGCAAAAATCCCTATCCATGACCCCGATCGAAAGAAGATTGGAATCAAGACCAAATAAGTCTTAAAGTGGAGAAGGTTGCTGGATCTAATAAAGTTTTAGAATTTTAAATTAAACCTATATCGGCCTTAGGGTCGGTATAGGTTATTACTGTGATTTTAGGTATTTATCTTGTAATTTGTACGTATTGATTATAATAGTGTAATAGATTATAATAATCAATAAGAGGATGGATTAATGGAAATTAAAGAAAGCCTTGTTTTATTAAATATCTACTTAAAAAAGAAGAAGATTAAACGTTCATTTGTTATTTGTGGAGGAGCATCTCTCATTTTACAAGGGATTATTGCACGCACTACTAAAGATATTGATATTGTAGCGCCACCGATTGATGATGCTCTAAGAGAAGCTGCAGAAAGTGTTGCTGAAGATTTAGGGTTAGATTCTCATTGGCTTAACTGTGGTCCAGCTTCGATTGTAAAAGATTTAAAAGTTGGTTGGGATAAGCGCGTTCAAATAATTTTTAAGGAAAGCAATTTAATAGTTTATTCAATTTCTAGAGAGGATTTAATTTTTTCAAAATTTTGGGCCTTATGTGACCGAAAAAAAGATAGACAAGATTTAATTGAGCTTAGGCCCTCGTTGGATGAATTGAACATAGCGATTGAATATACCAAGACCAAAGATGGAAATCCAAGTTGGCCCGAGTGGGTCGAAATGCAAGGACAGATATTAAAAAAGGATTTGGGTTATGAATAAAAGTGATGATAGTTTGCGAGATAGTTGGGCATCACTAGGTATT
The DNA here is from genome assembly GCA_001770015.1 of Bdellovibrionales bacterium RIFOXYC1_FULL_37_79. Classification (GTDB taxonomy): domain Bacteria; phylum Bdellovibrionota; class Bacteriovoracia; order Bacteriovoracales; family Bacteriovoracaceae; genus XYC1-FULL-37-79. The sequence goes on along the minus strand of MEQB01000026.1, from coordinate 161,578 downwards.
GCTTTTAATACGAAAGCAACTGACCATGCTAATCCTGAACAAACCATTATAGAGACCATTAAATCAGGTGAATTTCCGGGTGATCGAAAGATGTTTGGACTCATGCTTTTATGGTTAGAGAATTATATGGATCTGGTTCATGTGGAACGACTTAAATACTTGATGAAAGATTTAAGTCCCTTTCAATTAGCGCTTCTTGGCGGTATTGCTAAAAAATGTTTAAGTAAAGGTGATCTGCGCTTTAAAACAATTATTAAAGAAATAGAAAAAAGGTTTGGAAAAAATTCTCCCAAATTTGAAGGTGATGATGAGTTGTATCTTAAACTAAAAGGAGTGGATGCGGATTTTCTTTGTTTTGGAGTTAAGGTAGCACCCATGCATGCGGATGAATCGAAGAAACTTTTAAAACGTGATCAGGTGATTAAGAATAATGCCTGGCTTAGAAACAGACTTGTTTTTGGAAGTAACCTTCGAGCAGATTTTATTACGGTCTTTACTTTAGGGTTAGCACAAAATGCATATCAGGCATCCAAACTATTGAGTTGTTCAGCAAATGCCAGTTATCGAAATTGGAAAGATTTAGAAGAGGCCAGAGGGCTGGATTTTGTATAGGTGGAAATATTTTAATATATTGCACATCTTTGTATTTGTTTAATATTTTAAAATCCAAAAAATATTCATAAGGATTTGAGAAAAAAAATTGATGGAAAAAACATTTGAAGAACATGTTAGAAAAAAAAGGGAAGAGCTTAGAAACAATCTTGAGGTTGATTGAGGGACGATGATAATAATTTCTACAAACAAAGAATTATCGCTTTTATTAGATATAGGCCTTACAAACCTAAATAACGATAGTGAACGTGAGAATATAAGGAAAAGATTATCAAATGAAATAAAAGAAATTGGCGCCAATAGAGATATTTTTATAAAGATAATGAATGGACAAGCCGTTGCGATGATTCAGATAATTTATAAAAATGCTGATAATGATCCTGATCTTGCAAATGGTGTAGACGTTGCTCATATACATGATCTTGAAGTAAGAAAAGATTTGCATGGCCATGGCATTGGAAAACAATGTGTTCAGGATCTTGAAACATTTGCTATTGGAAAAAGTGTTAGAGTCTTGACTTTAGGAGTTGATAGTACAAATACTAAAGCAATGAAGTTGTATCATAATCTAGGGTATAAAATATTTAAAGAAGAGGAAGGTCGAGTTCCTGAGGAAAAATTATACCTCATGAAAAAAGTGCTAGATAAAAATTAAGTCAGTGGACACTAATGTTTATTAGGGAATAAGTATATTGATTATAGTAAATGAAGCTATGGAGGATCAAAAAAACAATCCTGATTTCATAGTGTTTGATGTCCTGTGAACGGTGTATAATATTGGTTCACTCGAGGGATAAAATGAAAGATATTAAAAAAATCAGAAGAAGCATTAAAGAAATTAAGGAAGATATGCTTGAAATCAATAAGCGTAGGCCAACAGAGAAAGAGCTAATTGATTTAGTTAAAATTATTAATAAAAATTCAATGTTAGTAGATAAAAAAAATGCAATCAAAAGAGAGAGTAATAATCGTTTCTTTTCTTCTGAAAAATAAAAATTCGTTGTTCAATTATGTGGTAAAATGGTATGCTTATCTGTGCTTAATGATAAGCTAACTATACGGAGCGACTGGTTTTCTAAAGAAACCTCCAGCAATTTTCCACCTTTTTGAACAATATTTTTTTTAATTTTTTATCTATTTATAATTATTCACATGAGGTTTCAGTAAGTTAATCCAAATCCGAGGGTTGAACCTGTCACTAACTGTCTGGCACTTTCACTGATTGGCTTATTTTGTGCTTAACTTGTGCTTGCAAGCATTTGCGTTAGAAATTTCTAAGCACAAAATGGAATTTCCTTACTAGCAAAAAAAGACGCAAAAATCCATAGACCAGTGGTCAAAACAACATTTCAAAAAAATAGTATGTAATCCCTGTCAAGCCTGTATCATTTATATTATCTGATGATATAAGAATGCCGAAGACCGTGAAATAAAGCGTCAGTACCAGCTGAGAGAGTCGGTAAGTTTCGGGGCCAACAGGAGGATAGATCTACTGTATCACCAAGATAGTAACGAAAACTCCTTCGTCGACGGCCAAAAGTGAAGGAGCGGAAGGCTTCAAATGATTGGAATTGGTACCGGTTATTATAGAAGTGCTAAAAACTAAAAACAGGTCAATAAATGTTTACGTTGAGACCGCGCATAATGGCACTTTGTTTCTTCTAAAAAACGAATAGTAAGTAAGTTCCACTAGAAAGCGTAATAGACTATATGGCCAGTATCGGGATATGCATTTTTTTGGTCTCCTTCGTTCAGATTTTAATTTATGAGTTATTTCATTCCTCCTACATATTTAGATGTTGAAAAAATTGCTAAGAAGTATGGCGGCGATGAACAGGAGTTCAGCTTATAACCAACGTAACATCACGAATGAAAAATCGTTTTTTATTATGGGAGGATAAAATTTTACTACGAAAAAGATTTGTTATTGAAACGATTAATGACCAGCTAAAAAACATTTCCGACATAGAACATTCAAGACACCGAAGCCCTATAAATTTTCTAGTAAATCTTCTTGCTGGATTGATTTCTTACACTCATCAAAAGAAGAAACCATCGATCAAATGGCATAGTGGCCCGATTTTATTGGGAGATTAGGCTGAACTGGGGTTAATTAACATTACTATTGTCGTCCAGTTCAAAAAGCTCAGAGGCCTTACGTTTTTCTATAATGCGTAAGGAAAATATGACGATAAGTGTTTGCATATTATCTTGTTGCGGATATTAGTGATGAGCAAAATTGTTTTATTTATTTTTATGTTTGTTTTTGGCTGTAGTCAAATTTCTCTTACACAAACGAGGGAGCCAGCTTCATTAAAAGGATTTGGATGTAATCAAATGGTTTGGTCTCTTCTTGCTGATCAAGAGAAAGGTTCATTATCTAAAACAGAGTATTATCTCCTTATCTCTGATTTTGAACACGCCATTATAGATAAAAATATCAATACAAAGCTATCCAATATTGCTGACCAGCAACTTTCGGAGATTAAGCGTTTAAAAAGAGTATTGGTTGATATGCAAGAGCGATCTGGAAAGGATGTAAATATTGAGACATTGATAGCTAGCTTTTCAACATTCAAACAATCAGAACTTGAAAACGCGCTGGAAAGTTTAACTCAGTTCCGTCTTGATAGAAACTTAATTGAGTGGCTTGAAAACTTATTAGATACTAGAAAGTTGCGTAGCAGATTTATTAAAAGTCAGTTCGTTGATTATTTAAACTATCAGTTAAGAAAAATTTTTTCTATTACAATCTATTCTGTTAAGCTAATGGCAATTTTTGCTTATACCGGCGGACTTAACTATATAGTTAACCCTGTTTTAAGGAGTAATGAGAAGCTAAATTCTTTTGTTCGGGGGTATATGTATTTTTTGCAAAAATCACTAGATTCTCTGCCTGTTTACACAGGAACAGTATACCGAACCGATTATTTACCTAAGGATATTTTACAGCTATTTCTAAACAAAAATGGGGAATATGTTGAAAGAGGCTTTTTGTCTACGACCAGATTGCAAACGTATAATCATACTGGTTACTACAATGTAAAATTTATAATTAAAAGTAAAACAGGAAGATCAGTTCCCAATATGCCTATTCTTCAGCCATATAACAATGAAAAGGAAGTTATATTCTCCAGTCACACAAAATTCAAAATTACAAATGTTTCATTAGTGGAAGATGGTTTTGAAGAACTTAACGTTTATAGATATGAACGCTATAGTAGGTATTTGATTGAGCTTGAAGAGATTTAAAATTGCTCAATGTGAAAAATTCTGTGGAAAAGACAGAGTCTTTTGAATATGTAATTATTTAAACTGCTGGCCAATTTCAAAAAAGGAAAAATATGGTTTAGGGCAGATTCAGCTTATTGTAGTCATAAAATATTTCAAACACTTTAGATGAAGGAAGTTAATTTTGCCATTGTTTTAAGAGAGAATATTGCCAGATAGGTTAGGAAAAAGAATAAAAAACTTTTAATTTGGAAAAGCACCAAGCTATGTTTTTTTTTATTCTGATAAGTGTGAAGTGGCGATGGAAAGATTAATAACCTAAAAGATAATACTGATAAACTTTTTAGAATTATATTTGAGAGATTAGATACAATAGAGCAAACAGTCCCATGCCATGATCCAAAACGTAAGCGTATTGGATTAAGGGATAATGAAAGTGAATAAGGTTTTTGTGAATAAATAAACTTGATGTTCCAAATTGGAACATCAAGTTTTATTGTTTAGTTAAGGGTATTTTAGAATAGTTTTTGAGCAATTTATTGATCGTTATATACAAAATATACAAAAAAAAATTGTGGCGCCAATTTGGTACTGCAAATTGCATAACTGTCTGAAAACAGGTCAGAATCATTAATATACTGCACACAGATTGTAACCGTATGTATTGTATGTTACAATACAAGCAGGGGACGGGTGATTTATGAAAAATATTATTCAAAGCTTTGATAATTATTTATTCAAAAACAAACTCAAATTCGATGCGGTGGTTATTGGTGGTGCAGCTTTAATAATTATGGATGTTGTATCTAGAAAAACTCGTGATATTGATTGCCTTGATCCAGAAATCAGTGAACAAATTAAAAAAGCATCACAACAATATGCTAAAGAATTTCCTGAGTTTAGACTTGATGAAAATTGGCTTAATAATGGCCCAGTCGATCTAAAACGAAATCTTCTATCTGATTGGCGATTTCGTCTTCAAGAAATTTTTACAGGCAAAGCTATAAATCTAAAAACTCTTGGAAGATCTGATCTTTTAAAATCTAAACTTTTTGCGTGCGCAGATAGAGACTTTGATTTTGAAGATTGTATTTCTCTGGCACCCACTGGCAATGAACTTGATGAGTGCTATCTTTGGGTTTGTGAGCAAGATTTAAATCCGCTTTGGCCCAAACACGTTGAAACAGTTTTTAATAAAATAAGAAAGAGGCTAGGGTATGAATCATAGTTTGAATAAATCACTTTATGCCATTGGAATACGAATTACAGGTGATTTTACAAAGAAAACGCTTGAAGAGAAAAGTGAATGGGTGGATATCGAGCAAACCTTGATTGAGGCATGTTATGAAATGCCTAGCGATAATAGGTTATTTTCGCTAGTACTTAGTTGGGTAAAAGTTCATGGTAATTATCTTATTTCAGAAAAGCTGATCAAGTTATATAAAATTACTTCAAAGACTAAAGGGGAATCACCTTGGTTTAATGCCCTTGTGGCATTTGCAGCAGTGGAGTGTTCTCACAAATTTACCAAGTGGGTAAAACCAGAAAAAGAAATTGTTTATTTGGGGGATAAAGAAAGCGTTGAAGGCCTTATCGCGATAAAAGGTGCTATTCCTTATTTTGAAAAAATAAATATCATGATGGCGCGTTCATCACTCAGGATCAGAGAGCGTGATGCTTTCACTCAAAAAGAACTGATCAACATTAATTTACAATATAAAAATCGTTATATCTTTGGGCCATCCTGGCGTGCTGATATTATAACCGCAATTGAAAATGGCATTAATAATCCTTACCAGATCGCGAAGAAAATAGGTTGTTCTTATGAACCGGCCAATAGAATATTTAGAGAGTATGCGCTTGCCAATTCTTGAGGAGAAGAATTTATGGAAAAAACATTTGAAGAACATGTTAGAGAAAAACGGGAAGAGTTTAGGAATAATTTGAAGCTTGAAGGGTTTAAGGTGGAATTTCCTGATTCCAAAAGTTTTAGAGAAATCATGAAGGAAAATTTTAGCAAGGTTTTTGATCATCCCATGTCTCATTATGTTGCCCAAGGGGAAGAATTTCAACGAGCTTTACCTGTGTATAGAAAATATGAGGAATGTCATCATGAAAACATGATATTGACTGATGAAGACGGTAAATTTGTTGGACACTTTTGTGGGGAAAGTGAAGACCACTCAAGCTTTTATTTAAGGAATGCGGGCCTTATCCCGGAGTATCGACGGCAAAAAATTGCCACCAAATTTATGGAAGAGTTTTTAAGCTATCTTTATAAAATAGGCTACGCAAGAGTAACCAGCCAACATCATCCTACAAATAACCCAGTTCTTATTATGATGCTTCAGTTTGGATTTCATATTGCCGGTGTTGAAATTAGAGAAGAGTGGGGAACTTTAATTAAATGTGTTAAATTACTGAGTGATGATAGAGAAAAGGTCTTCACAAGAATTGTACAAGGTGGAAATGATATTACTTAACAAAAATAGACTCTACAAAGAGAAAGTTTTTTTGTAATAGAGACCTATCGACTTAGGGTGTGCAATGATAATAAACTTTTGCACGCGTGGATTTAAGGATATAAAACTGCAAGGTTTGTCAGACAGTGTCTGGCGAATTGATGCTAACCTGTTGATTGTAAAGGAATAATTTGACACTTGTTATAGAGGTGTCTGGCGAATTGCTCTTCCTGTTTTGTCGGGCAAATCGGGAATAGAATTCTTGCTTGCTAAGCTGACAATGTGAGCAGATTATTGCAAATCAAAACTTGGTTAACTATTTGATATCATGGAAGTGATATTTATAAAATGATCATAGTAACAAAAAAATGTTATCATGACGAAAAGTTCTATACCGGTCACCTCCTTCGTCTCGAAAGAGATAGTTCTGCTGAAAGCTTGAAATTATTAGAATATTGCATTTTTTTAAGCGGTTTGTTTTTCAAATATTGCACATTTATATATTTGTGCTATATTTTAATATATAACACATAATTAAACTTGTGCAATATTATGAAAAATAGAGCTGAAAATTTAGGCAAGATCAATAAGGCCACTTTTACTTTTAAAGATGCTAAGAGTGTGGGCCTTGATTACTACGACCTGAAGGTTTTAGAAATGAATGGAGAACTTTGCAAAGTGAAAAGGGGAATTTATCAAAAGGAGTCATTTAATTCTTTTGATAATGAATCTTTTCATAATGCTTTGGCCTACCTCGGAGATCCTTCGGCCATTTGTTTGCTTTCAGCATTTTATTATTATGGTTTGACTGATGAGATCCCTAATCAAGTTTGGGTTTATGTTCCAATTACCAAATACTCTCATGTTGAAAATTATAAAGTAATCAGAAAACGTGATCCTAAATGGAATATTGGAATTACTAATGAAGATGGTTTTTCAATTACCGATATTAACAGAACAGTTATTGATGCCCTCAGCGATAAGAAACATGTTACAGACTTTGAATCTGTAAAGATTGCTAGAGTTGCACTTGCGGAGAAAAAAACAAGCTTTGATAAACTAATCCAAATGGCCAAAAAACTTGGTGTTTATGATAGGGTAAAATTAAAACTTACTTTTTTACGAGACGAATATGTTTAACTCAAAATCAATTAATGATCGTTTAAAAAACTATGCTCTAGAACATGGAATTAAAGACGTAGAAAAGGCCCGTATTGCACTATGCTTGGAACGAGTCATTGCCAGATTGGTACAAGATAATTTCCTCTACGAACATCTTATTTTTGGAGGAGGATTTGTTCTTTATAAGGAAACTAATTCAAATCGTTATACTCGGGATGTGGATGCTGTTATATCGGGCATAGGAAAGGATGAACTTATTTTGAAAGTTAATGAAAATTTGAATGTTGATCTTAATGATGGGTTTTGGTTCGGAAATCCAATTATTGAGGAACTGAAAACAGAAAGTGGTTACGGAGGACTTAGATTTAAGATCCAATACAAAGCGGGGTTGCCTTATCCAATAGATTCGGAACTTAAAAAACTAAGAAGAGTTCATTTAGATATCTCTATTGGTGTTAATCTTGAAAAGATAGCAAAGGTCTCTTCAATGAATTCAACTTTGGATATCTATGATCAGGTTGAGTGGAAAGTTTATCCTATTGAGTTTATTTGTGCTGAAAAGATTCATTGTCTTTTGATGAGAAAAGATCTTAATACCCGAGGTAAGGATGTTTACGATCTTGATTTCTTATTGGATAAATCTGATCAAGGTGCATTGATTGATGCTTTGAAATTAACTTTTAAAAATAGAGATTATCAGGTGCTGAACTCTTTTGAATCAATAATCAAAAGTATTGATTCGAAGAGCTTAGAGCAAAGTTTTAACAAGTCACAATTTAAAAGTGCATCAAATAATTTTACAAAATGTTGGGCCAATATTGTTTTAAAACTGCAAGATTTTGATCGTTTCTTTTCTTCTAAATAATAAAAATTCGTTGTTCAATTATGTGGCAAAATGGTATGCTGACTCGTGCTTAATGGTCAGTTAACTATACGGAGCGACTGGTTTCCTAAAGAAACCTCCAAAGAACAAAATTATGAATAAAACGACTAGATGGAAACAACGATTTGATAACCTTAAAAAATCATTTACTTTTTTAAAAAAATCCATTGATAAAAAAAATTATAATGAACTGGAAATGTCCGGTCTTATCAAAGCATTTGAACTGACGTTTGAATTATCCTGGAAAACACTTAAAGATTATCTGGAAGCACAAGGAATCGAAGAAAAATTTCCAAGGTCAGTAATAAAGTCTGCTTTTAGTGCTCAGATTATAACGGATGGACATATCTGGATCGAGATGCTGGATAAGAGAAATGAATTCAGTCATACTTATGATGAAGAATCAGTTAAAAAAATTGTCAAAATGATCAAAACCAAATATTTTTCGAGTATAGAGCAACTATACGACTATTTGCAATCCAAGTATCAAGAAGAAATCAATGAATAAATTTGGCCTTAAAGACTTGGATATTGAGTTGATTATTAAAATAATCCAAAAATATCCCCAAATAAAAAAGGTAATCTTGTTTGGCTCAAGGGCCATGGGAAATTATAAACCTGGATCTGACATAGATCTGGCTATTTGCGGAAATAAAATTGACACCATTTTAACCAAACTCTGGGGTGAACTTGAAAATGATACTAATCTTCCCTACGAAATTGATCTTATCAATCTAGATGATGTGAAATCTGAAGAATTAAAAAAGCATGTGGCCGATCATGGGATTTTGATTTTTGGACAATAACAAGATTGTTATCGAAAAAAGATTGACGTCTAAAAAATACTAAAGATTTTTAATTCCAGTAATAAAGTTTGCTCGGAATAAAAAGGGGGCAGTTAGCTGAATAGATACAGTCTGACTGGTTTTAAAATAACGTATCCATCGCCATTCCGGCCCAGACAACATCTGACCCTGCGTTGCTTTGAGCTTGAAGGACTTCGCGGATTTTTTGGGGTCCTGCTCCTTCCAACGAAGAAATAATACTTGCCTAGATTCGAGATATTTTAAAGAATAAGCAAAAATAAATTAACTTCGTAAAGGATAAAAATCAATTGAAAAACAAACCAACTCTTCTTCCTTTGATGGGGTAATAATGGCCCGAATCTTTGATACTGATTCGACAAGAAATTCTTGAACTCGAACACAATCTTCGAAAGAAAGAGAGTGAACACCAGTATAGTGAATACCTTCATTTTTACCTTGTTGAATTTCAAGAATAGTTTTTTGTCGAAAATTTGCATGATTAAGTGCGCTCATTGGTGAATCTTCAGAAGTATGGATGTTCTTATTAATCATTGAAAAGCGCCCCCCCGCTTCAGCCACCAGTCCCAAGGATTGAAGCTCACCAAGCACCCGATTAATTATCTCAGGAGCTATTCCCAGGTAAGCGACCAATTTACTGACAGTTTGTAAATCAGGGATACTGACTGCAACATGTATAGCTGGATAAAGCCAGGAAGAATAATACTTGAGCATTTTCTCAGGATCGCTGCCAAAATCACTTTTGATGGTACGTTTAAAACGAATATTTTTTATCTTCAAAATTTTTAATTTACGCTCCAACATTAAAGTTAAACTTCGTGAACTTGATCGTTCCAATAATAAAAGCACTAAAAAATACTCACTTTCATCTTCATTTAACTTCCAAAAATTAACCAATCCGGCCCCATGTTCAGGGGTTAATTGAACATTAGAAGAAAGCATTTGAGAGAAATATGATTTTGAACAGCCTGCTGCCAAAGCAAGCTTTCCCTGGTATCCATGAATCAATGCATTATTATCAATATCCGCCGTAATAACATCTCGATACTTGGTAAAATTAAAAATATTCATATATCTCCCACTCCCATGGAGTTTATTTATTATAAACAATTTCATTGTTTTATTATAACAGTCCTCTTGAAAATACATCCTTTTTTTTTTATAAATTCCACAACAAGTGAAAGACTTCTAAAAACACTATATAAAACAAGAAAGAGGAGTATTTATGAAAAAAACAATGTTGATTATCACCTTGAGTTTACTTACACAGGTTGCTTTTGCTCTTGGTGGTAGTTCGAGTTCTGGGCTTGGCAATCCTGCTTGGATTTTCTGTAGCGAGATTGGTGGCGAACCAAGCATAATAGAGACACCTGAGGGACAAGCAGGTATGTGTACTATTGAAGAATGGACTTTATTTGAACTTACCTTTGATCACAATTTTCTTACTACATCTAACCAAAAACTTGCCAATCCAGCATCCGTTTATTGCCAAAAAATTGGGGGTGAATTGTTTATCGTCACTGAACCAGCAGGACAAAAGGGAATGTGTACAATTGAACAGTGGACCCTATGGGATATTTTTAATAAATAAAAAAAAGTATACGTTTGTTAATTAGAACCGCGTACCTTTTGTACGCGGTTCTATCATTTAAAGGTGATGTTCCACTTAATGGTCTGCAGACTCTCTGTTAATACTTCACTGATGTCGTTACCTAATCAGCGCCTGACCCGATACAAGGCCCTCTTACGAGGTTACCTTGGCAGGACTGAATATTATTACTAATATCGCACCTGCTAGCAAACGCCAGCTTTGCTTGGCGTCCACTGATAGTTTTTAGATTTTATTTCTAAAAAATTTCCACCAATCTTTCCTCTTACTGGGACGGTTTTTTTTATACGAAAAGTTTCAGGGTTTTTATTAATATTCGACAGACTTATGGGAATTAATGTAAATCAATGAAAAAGTTATGAAACAGGGGGTTGTCGTTGTATCAAAAAAGGCCATATCAAGTTTTGTCCCACTTATTGATGACATTTGAACAAAAATTTTCTTTTCAATCTCATCTTTATTCTCAATTAGGTAGTCCATTGATCTATAGTATTGATGAAGTTCAAACGGGGATAGATCGTAAATCTCCTTTTTTTTTGGGGGGTCTTATATCTGGTTTTCCTTTTTCCCCTTTTAATTTATTGACGAGATCTCTTAATTGTTGGGTTTCTTCTTTGTATTTCTTATTTTCTTGAGTCAAATCTTCGATGATATTTTTTAATACGACGAAAGCCTGAAATAATTCACGTCTTCCAAGCTTTTTAAATAATTTAAATGACCATTCTTTTACTTCTTCGAAACCCATGGAAACAGGGTTGCACAGTCTTTTTAAAAGGCCAAGAAAATTGGCCTTACAAGGCCTGACATTTGAAATGAATTTGTTGTTTTAAATCGTAATACCCAGAAAGTATTAAGTGAAGCTTCGCCTACGATTTTGCCTTAAGATTTTGAGCAATTACGAAATGATTGAGCAAGGTGTTGATTTCTCGTTCTGACCTTCAAATAAGTGCTGCCCCCTTAGCGGAGGTCTCGAACTATCAAAACTTTCTGAATGATTCTTTTCAGAAGCAACTTCACTTCTCTGCTTTCAGTTTGCTCTGGCAACAACAATCAACTATAATATTATCTATGTATTAGTAATCCAAAAAAACATTCCCCATTAAACTTAGATAAAATTTACTTTTATAAAAAGGATACTAATATGTATAAATACCTAGAAAATACAACTAGACGACCAGAATTATTTCAAGAATACACCGCCAAAGAGCTGTGGGTAGATGAGCACATCTCAAAACAAATGCTCCAATTTCATTTAGATGGCGAAAATGATATTGCATCTCGAAGTAGTTCTAAAATCGATAAAATAATCACATTTATCGTTGAAAAATTAAAAATCACCAAGAATACAGACATTATTGACTACGGTTGCGGGCCTGGTCTTTATACTCAACGACTTGCTAAAATCGGTGCCCGTGTTTCAGGAATCGATTTCTCACCAAATTCGATAGAGTATGCTGAAAAAGAGGGCATAAGAAATGGTTTAAATATAAACTACATAGTAGCGGATTACTTGAATTATCAATCTCAAGATAAATTTGATCTCGCTCTGCTAATCTATTATGACCTGTGTGCACTATCACCTATTCAACGAAAGAAACTGCTAACGAACATTTATAACTCACTTAAAGACGACGGGAGACTGGTACTAGATGTTCTTTCTCTTTCCTCTTTTAAAAAGAGAAGTGAGACGATTAAACTAGAAAAAAATCTAATGAATGGCTTTTGGTCAAGCTCCAATTATTTTGGGATTATGCAGACATTTATTTATGAAGACAAAAATGTTGTTTTAGATCGATATGATATTATTGAACAGACCCAAACAAAGATAATATATAACTGGTTAGAGTACTATGATCTGGAAAAAATCATGATGGAGCTAAAAGAGTCTGGATTCAAGCTTGAGTCCTATTATTCCGAACTCTCTGAAGAGAAGTTCGATAAATCATCAGATGAAATTTTCATAATCGCTAAAAAAACCTGAATAAAGGGATATGAAATCAATTAGGACTAGTTCGAGTCGACCTCTGAGGGGTATAAAATTATGAAAATTTTAAATTGAGAGTTAAAGTTTTATGTGGTTAATATGTTTATCAGAATATGTCGTGCCCCTGTTTCTGGGGAAGGGCCTGATTTTAATAAGATAGAGTGGTGCCCAGGACTGGCCCCATTAAGACAAAAAACACAGGTAGTTTCAAACGACACTAAGACACAATGGAATGCAGTCCAGTAGCTGCTTCCGCTTAACCAAGTGCCATTAGTTTTTCTCGTCTATTTTTGTGTATTATGGCCTGTTTTTGGGGAAACTTACACAAAAGTTACACACTTTTTCAGGATAAGAAAATGTGAAAAAAGCACAGAAAGTTACACAAAATAATACACTACAAATACACACTAAAAATGTCGTCTTCGGCATACATTTTTCATTGTACTAAACAATATTGTATGGTACAATGAAATAGGAGCACTCATGAAAGACGTATTAACGCAATTTGATGATTTCCTTGGCACACACAATGGGCCGCAGGAACTAATTAAGGATTTGCCGAAAGGGTGGCAGGAAAGGCTTCAGACACTGTGGAATGGCAAGAATATCACTCTTCAAACACTATCAAGACAGGACCTACTTTTATCTAAACTCTTTGCCTTTTGTGACCGGCAGATTGACCTTCAGGATTGTGTGGCCATGAAACCGACGTTACAGGAACTACGAGAGTGTTTTCCTTGGGTAGAAAAAAGAGATGCTAACCCTGACTGGCCTAATCATGTTCTAAAGTCTTTTGGGTATTTATCAAAGGAACTTGGGTATGAATACAAACCTTAATACGAAACTTATGGCCATTGGGTTTGTGATTAGTGGGGTAGGCAGCGCCCCCCATAGAAGTGGCAGACCTGAGTTTATCGATATAGAGCAGACGCTGACAGAGGCCTTAGTTGAATCAAAAAATGATTTCAGGCTTGCATCACTCATTTTTTCCTGGGTTGCCATTCATGGGGATTATGTCATCGTAGAAAAGCTATTTAAGATTATTCACACGGACTACCACAGGGACTTAAAAGACAATGTATGGCCGTATGCCCTTGCGGCATTTGCGATGAGTAAGAAAATTCACAAGTGGAAGAAGCTCACACATAAATTTAAAGAAGGTGTTTATGCTTTCCCAAAAGAAATGTCAGAGTTACCGATAAAGCAGAAAGGTGCCGCCTCTTGGGCAAAGAAATTTAACATTCTCATTCCAGAGGATTCAATCCGAATCAGGGAGACGGATATTTTGTCGCCGGAGGAGTTAATAAAAAATAATCTTCAGTATAAAAACAGATATCTTTTCGGAGTAAGTTACCGAGCAGACATTATAACGGCGATTCAACTTGGTTATGAGACCCCATCTCAAATTTCAAAGCTAATCCAGTGTTCTTATGAACCAGCACACAGAATCTTTAATGAGTACCGGATGGCAACTTAACGCTACCATCACACTCATTTCTTTTTCCTGATTTGACTGCCGTACGTTCGACACCTGACAAAACACAAAAACTCCCCAATGGCGTCCCAGGGCTCATTCGCGATCTCTTGAATAAATTAGCTTGAAATTGTTTCCACTACATCCTAAGAATTTTCATCGTACAAGGCGATTCGGAGGTAACGAACTGTATAGTTTTATTAACGCTGATAATCTAGTATCAAAAAGCTTGCATCATAAACTTGGCTTTGACGAAATATCTAAAGGCCAATCATTTTTGAATGTTAAATTTGATGGAGGGGTAGGGCTTTTGTTCAGGAAAACGCTTCTGAGAGGCCTGGAATGAGTTTAGGATATTTCTATATGAGGTCAAACTTAGTAATATTGTTACTTGGTATTATTCTGACGGGATGTTCAAGTGTAATATATGATAAGGAGAAGTCTATGAGTGCAAATGTATTTACAATTCCATTAACTCTACCTAAATCCCTTGAGTCTCAAAGACCGTTGTTGGAAAAATATTTAATCAATGCTCAAAAACGACTTAACCATTTTGCGATTAACCATGGTTGGGAAAAACATCTAAAAGAAAGTTTCGTGGATAGGGCGATGGAATGGTCTCAGACAATATTTTTGAGGTGCTTTCAAACGTAGTTGATATTGAAGATAAAAGTTATTTTCAGGGAACCTTTAAAATGCCATCAATTCTTTGTAGCGATGTAAGTGTTTCGATGTAATTAATGTGTCTGAAAAAGATTGGTAAACTCATTGATAATTTTTTAATAAGAAGGTGATTATGGAGTGGGTAAAAGACTTTTATAAGAAACAATCAAATTTTTTAAAAGATTGTTACCTTTCTGAAGTAGATGATTTTGCCAAAGAAAAAGTAGCTATTATTGAAAAGAAGCTTTCAGACTTAATTCAAATTTACATTTTAATTGGATAACATTAATATTTTATTTTGATTAAGTTGATCAACAATTCTTGGAGAAAAACGCATGAAAATTTTAATATTTGTCGATATGGAGGGCATTGCTTCAGTAGTTAAGGCCCCAGAAACTGGCTCTAAGGAAGGTTGGTGGGAACGATTTAGAATCACGATGACAAACGAAGTAAATGCAGCAATTGAAGGAGCTCTTAAGGCCGGAGTTAAAAGTATTGATGTTATCGATTGGCATGGTGGTGGGATTAACATTCTGCCGGATAAGCTACATATAAAAGCTAATTTAATTCGAGGTGCGAATAATCCGGCCCTATGGAATTTTGTTGGAAAAAAAACACACGATGCAGCTTTTATTCTTGGTATACATGGAAAACACGGAAGTAGTTCTGTTTTATCCCATACTATGAATGGGATTACTGAAACTGAAATTAATGGAAGTATTATTGGAGAAATCGAGCTCATTGCTGGTTTTTGTGGCCATTATGATATCCCAGTTGTTTTAATTTCATCAGACAAAGAAACTATTCAAGAGTCAAAAAAATTGTTTGGAGATGTTCAATCAGTTATTACCAAAGAATCTATTTCACAATTTGGGGCCAGATGTTTTCATCCTGATGTAGTTTGCAAAGAACTTGAAAAAAAGGCCAAAGCTGCTACGGAAAAAAATAAATTTCCGAAGATATTTAAATTTAAACTTCCACTAGAAGTTAAGTTTCATTTTTCAACATTAATGGTTCACCCGACTGTCACACAATTCGTTTCTTATATTCCTACTGCAAAAATGATTGATGAAAAAACGGTGTTGTTTAAATGTGATTCAATTCTTGATTATTATAAGATATTACATGTTGTAAATTGTGTTGCTGCTCCGATTTATGCAAGTATTTTTAAGTAAATTTGATCCATTACGCTTGAAGAAAATTGGTAAGTGAGTGACTGTCTGGCGAATTGGACAGGAAAGCCGAGTGTTTTTAGGTGGTTATGTCGTTTGGTCGTTTTGGTGTCTGGCGAATTGAAGAGAGGATAGATATGAAAAACTTGATGTCACAAAAATTCTACTCGGATATATGTTCTATTTTAGAGGTCACAAAAGCTTCAATAACGAAAGCTGTAAATTTTGAAATGGTGAAAGCTTATTGGGAGGTTGGAAAGAAGATAGTTGAAGAAGAACAGAAAGGCAAAGGGCGGGCCCAATACGGTGAAAATCTTATTAAAGAGTTAAGTCGTAAGTTAGGACTTGATTATGGAAAAGGATTTTCTGCAACAAACATTAAAAATATGCGCCAGCTCTATTTGTTGTTTCAGGTTAAAAAGAACCTTCGTTCTGAGATTAGTTGGAGTCATTATCTCCAGCTTTGTAGAGTTGAAAATACAAATGCCCGTCAGTTTTATTTGAAAGAAGCCGTGGCTACAGGATGGTCGGTGCGAGAACTCGAAAGACAAATAGCGTCTCTTCTTTTTGAAAGACTAGCTTTAAGTAAAAATAAAAAAGGCATTTTGAAGTTGGCCCACAAGGGACATGAAATAACTCATCCATATGATCTCGTGAAAGACCCATACGTTCTTGAGTTTTTAGGTCTTAAGCAAGAATCACTTCTCTACGAAAAAGAGCTGGAATCGGCCCTTATCGAACATTTGCGCGATTTTCTACTTGAGCTTGGAAAAGGATTTGCTTTTGTTGGTAGACAACAACGAATCACGATTGAAGGAGATCACTTCTACGTTGATTTAGTTTTTTATAATCGCATCGCAAAGTGTTTTGTTCTCTTTGATTTGAAATTGGGGAAACTCACTCATCAAGATTTGGGCCAAATGCAAATGTATCTTAACTATTACAAACGTTATCAGAAAATTGAAGGAGAAAATGACCCGATTGGCATTCTTCTTTGTTCTGATAAAAACGATACTGTGGTGAAAATTACTTTACCCGAAGGACAGAAAGATATTTATGCATCAAGGTACAAGCTCAGTATTCCAACAGAGAAAGAACTTGTCGCTGAGATTGAAAAAGAAAGAAAGCTCCTTGAGAATTACGCTAATAAAAAGGAAAAATAAATTATGAAAATTCAACTTTCTTCAAAAAATTCAATCATAATATAAATTCTGTGGTTGATCCGATTATTTTGATAAATAAGTAAACGTAAAAAGGGTAAAACATGTTTCCGAAGCCAGGTGAATACATTAATAATTTTTTAATAAGTTGGTGATTATGGAATGGGTAAAAGGGTTTTATAAGAAACAATCAGATTTTTTAAAAGATTGTTACCTTTCTGAAGTAGATGACTTTGCCAAAGAGAAAGTATCTATTATCGAAAAAATGGTAAATAAAAAAAATATCAATATTTTAGACTTGGGTGCCGGCGGTGGTCAAAATGCTATAGCTATGTCATTGAACGGATACTCCGTTACCATGATTGAATTATTGGAAGAATTTACTGCTCATGCTGAAAAATTAGCTAAGCAATACAACCAAGATCTTACAATAATTCAAGGGGATTTTTATAAAGTAAA
Organism: Bdellovibrionales bacterium RIFOXYC1_FULL_37_79; assembly: GCA_001770015.1. Classification (GTDB taxonomy): domain Bacteria; phylum Bdellovibrionota; class Bacteriovoracia; order Bacteriovoracales; family Bacteriovoracaceae; genus XYC1-FULL-37-79. The sequence continues at coordinate 143,923 of MEQB01000026.1, read as the reverse complement.
ACTTGATCAGACTTTTGATTTGGTTACTTATTGGGATGGTTTTGGAATTGGTACAGATGAAGAGCAACGATTGTTATTTAAACGGATTGCTTCATGGATCAAAAAGGATGGAATTGTTTTAATTGAAGTATATACTCCTTGGTATGCAGGTTACTCGGAAGGGAAGGAAATGTCCTTTGGTGACGTAAAGAGAAAATATGGGTTTGATCCTCTGAATTCAAGATGGCTTGATAGTTGGTGGAAAGTTGGTGATGAAGAACAGGTGATTAATCAAAGTCTTCGATGTTATTCGCCTGCAGATTTTAAACTTATGATTGAAGGGACGGGACTTACGTTAGATAAAATTGAACCCTGTCTCCAGTACGATGGAGGAGAACGTTTGTATCCAGGAATTGAAAAACTTGGAAAATCGATAACGTATTTGGCAAAAATGATTAAAGTATAATCAACTCGGTTGCGGTTGATATAAGGAAAATTGTTATGAATATATATGGCCTGGTTTTCAGTGCGAGAAAATGTAATTGTTATGATTTTGCTCATCATATTCTTGATGAGGATTAAATTATTCACCTTGGCCTGATGAACATTAATCCTTGTTCAAAATGTAATTATGAGTGTCTCAAAAAACAAGATTGCCCAAAAAGTGATGACATGGTCAAAATATATGAATCATTAAAAGTTGCCGATGGGATCATAATTTTCTCTCCGGTGTATGATGGCAGGCCACCTTCCCTATATTATGCTATGAATGAGAGATTTCCTGCTTTTTGGATGCGCCAAGAAGAAGGTTTTAATTTTTTTAAAAGACTTAAAGTTGCGATTGTTGTACTTGGGCAACATGGTGGTAATGAAACGATGAAAATTATTGAAAAAGAATTTAAAAGCTTCGGATCAGATATTATTTATAAAATAAACTTCAAACCAAAAGATCTTTTGATTGGTGGGGGCGTTAAGGGCGATTTGATTAAAAATGAATGTGTGAAAAGTGAACTAGATAAAATTAAGAAATTATTGTCTTAAGAATAAAAGCAAAAAAACGCTTCTTGGATTGAGTAGTAGGTTAAAATTATGATAGCAAATCAAAGAGATTTTATGACTGACAAAATAACATTGGTAACTTCAAATGTTTTACTTAGGCCTTTTGAAAAGGAAGATCTTCAATATTTGGTGACATGGTTCAATGATGCTGATCTTAGGAATAAGATTGGTGAAATTTCTCCGATGACTATACAAGATGCCAATAATTGGTTTGAAAAAACATCCGATGATGAAAGTCGAAAATGGTTTGCTATTGAATTAATTAAAAGCAAACGCATTATTGGCGAGGCAGGGTTACTGAGAATTTTTAAAGAGTGGAAAACGACTGATATGAGCATTGTTATAGCGGAGCAGGATTGTCAGCGAAAAGGATATGGAGTCGAAATAGCGAATGTTTTGCTTGAATATGCATTTCAAACATTAAAGCTGCATCGAGTTTCCATCGGAGTGGTTAGTTTTAACCAAATAGCAATAAATTTTTGGAAAAAAGTTGGGTTCAAAGAGGAAGGGATTCAGCGGGATGGTTATTTTTGTAATAATAAATATCATGATTTCGTTATGATGAGTTTTTTGGAGGGGGAGTACCATGGCAATTCCAACTAAAGATGGTTCAATGAAAATGATAAAAGATTTAAAACATACGTTCAATGATGCAGCCAAGTATTACGATCAAACCAGGCCAACTTATCCTAACCAAGTATTTGAAGATATTATCAGACTAACAAAAATAAATGCTGACTCAAAATTACTTGAGGTTGGTTGTGGAACCGGGCAGGCAACGGTGCAATTCGCTAGGAAAGGTTTTAGTCTCCATGCAATTGACATTGGAGAAAACTTAATTGAAATTGCCAAACAAAATTGCAAACAATTTAATCACACAAGCTTTGAACATATCTCCTTTGAGGAACATGCCCAAACAAATAATCAATACGATTTGATTTTTTCCGCCTGTGCATTTCACTGGATTCCAGTAGAAATCAGATACAACCTTGCTTCAAAACTGCTCAAAGATAATGGATATCTTTCTATTATTACTCTTATCTTGTTAAATAATGACGAATATATCAGGTCAAAATTTGATAAAATATATGAGGACATTGCACCGGAAATTTATGAACCCTTTAATAATAAAAAATCTCCTGACGAACAAATTTTAAAACTGAAAAATGAGATCGAAGCATCCAGTTTTTTCAAGGATGTCTCAATATTTGAGGGTGTAATAGAAACGCAGTATGCCTCGGAAGAATATATTAAACTTTTACAAACATTTTCTAATCATCGCAACCTATGTGCTCAGACTCAGAAGTTGCTATACGATAAAATTTTAAAATTGATTGAATCCGCCGGTGGTACATTTATAAGAAAACAAAAATGTGTGGCATTAACTGCAATCAAGATATGACTATGGATTATAGGTGATGAGATACTACCTGAAAATACTTTCATTTTTGTATTGTACTGGCGTGATGTTGCATATATTGGATCTGTTTGATTTGAGATTAAAATTTTCTGAAATGAGCATCGTTTGGAAGATGTGGATTATTTATTTGATTGCAGGTGATATGGTTGTGAGTATAGGTTTATATCGACAGAAGATCTATGGCGAAATTGCTTTTCTAATGATTGGCATATCTCAAATATTGGCCTATTCCATTTTTGAATCTTATTTTGGAAATCAAAATACCCTCGTAGTTTTCCATCTAATCACGATATTAATTTATTTGTTTTTCAAATATAAAAAATCATTCTTGCGCTCAGAATAAGTTAGTAACATTATTGAAATTTAATACAAGTAGAAATTTTCATTACTTCAATTAGTAAAAGTCTAGTGGAATTGATTCGATAGGTTGTATAGCTGCGGAAGCATAGTCAGGAACAGTCTGAGAATTATTTAATCCAAGATCAATTTTAAAAATTGGTGACCTCATACATGTTCCCGCAGAAGTCATTATTTCCAAAAAAGATTCAGAATGTATGGCAACAACAATGCCAACCAACGTACCATCAATCGAATCAAAAATAGGCCCTCCAGAACTACCATCGGCAAAGGCAGAAGTGATAAAGAGTTTTCCCCAATTTCTACTAAGTCTGTAGAGATCATCTTTTTTAAACTCTAAATTATCTTCGGAGCTATGTAATGATTTTATTAAATACAGATTTTCTGAAATTTTTTTTGGAATTCCGGAGGGCGAAGTAATCGAAAAAAAATTAATTTTTTCTTCTGAAGCAATAAAATTGAAATAAGAGTTACTCGAAAACTTCACTGGATTTATATTTTTTACGGGTCGATCAAGCCTGACAATTGCATAATCATCTTGCATGATGTCATAAAAATATCTTAAGGTGACGACTTCTTTGCACCGGTAGGAAAAATTTCGATCAATTACTATTTTATTCTTTTTTGCTTTCTTTATTTCATAATTAAATATCCAGTTATGATTGTCACATTCATTGTGGATCATACAATGCCCTGCTGTGAGAATTAAATCAGATCCGATCAAAACACCTGAACATTTTCCTGCAGTGATTTGATCTGCGAATTTTTCATCATCACAAGTATTATAAATTTTTTTGAGAGACGCACTAGAGATTTTTAAAGTTCCGTTGTTTTGTTCTTTTATATACCACTGGTCAATCATTACAGCAGTTGCCTGGTTGGCTTTCATCACAATTGGGTTTATGCTTTGAGAAGATTCAATTCGAGTATCTTCATTTGTGAAGACAGCAGCTGACCCGACTGAAACTAAAAGCGCTAATCCAATAAATAATGTTATATAGGTACACCCTATCATTGATATTACTCCAGAACCGTTGTGTTGACTTCGTACAAGTCTAAATCCAAGATAAGCTCCGTATTTTTGTGACTATAAATCAGACAATATAATATAAAACGAACGTAATGCCTAGACCTGTTCAAGTGTTATTGCGAACTATACGATGCTTGGATACTAAATTCTGGCAAGTTGATCCACGTTAAAACCGTGTTTTGCTATTAATACCAATCCTAAAGAATAATTCCCTAAGTTTTTTGCCCAAGATCGAGTATATAAATTTTTAATATTTCCATCTTCATCACAGAAAGTATTCCAAGCTTCGCAACATGAACCAACAATATGTTTGTAGTTTTTTAAATTTGTATTTGATAACTTGATGTTTCTCAGCTGCTGCTAAATCTGTTCCAAAGATATAAAAAGTTTTAGAATTTTTAATTAACTCTCTATCGGTCTTAGGACCGGTAATAGGGTGAGAATAGCTCAAAAAAGAACGCGTTTGATGAGCATTTGGTAAAAGATTTGGCGGAAGATTTTCCTATTTTGATTAATTTACAACTCAAGTTGGAGGTCATCCATAAAGCGTAAGAGTAAGTCTTTTCTCTTGTTCGCTTCATCTTTTCCTTTCTCGGTTTGCATCGTCTCAGGAAGTTTTAAAAGTTTAATATTGAAATGATCTAGGGCATATTTTTTATCGTCAAAGTTTCTTTTATGCGCAAATGGATCGATATCATCAAATAATTTTTGGCCAAGTTGTCCAGCTACATAAAAGACTCGGGCAAGTCCAATGGCACCGAGAGCTTCCATTCTGTCTGCGTCTTGAACGATTTTTGCTTCCATGGTTTGGGGAGGGATATTGGCAGAAAAGGAATGGGCCTCAATACAATGTTTAATATTTTCGATTTTATCCGTAGGAAAATTCATTGCTAATAAAATTTTTTCTGCTTTTAAAGCAGCTTCTCTTGAAGAGCATGACCTTTTGGGATGGTTTTTAGGGTAACAAACAATATCATGAAAATAGCAACTTGCTAAAATGACTAACTCATCAGTTTCTTCGGTCATAAGTTTTTGAGCAGTTTTCCAAACTCTTTTAAAGTGTGAAACATCGTGGCTGCCATCGTCATCATGGTTTTTTGTAAGATATGTTTCAAACTTATGTGCCCAGTCTGTTATGAGATTCATAATGACCTCCCTTGATATATTTAATCGGATCTTAATTGAAAAGTGATAATTTAGAAAATTAAAAATGCGCAAAGCAAGGGAGTTTTGAATTCTTTTCAAAATGTTCGTTTTGAGCGCTCTTATATGTCGTATTGAAGCTTTTTGATTAGGGCAAGTCCTATTTTTTTATTCCTTGAGCCATTTTTAACACTTCAAGCTTTAGTTTTGATAAAGCGTCCGATTTGGCCTCACTAAAAAGCTCTTTGTTTTGTTTTCCAAAGGCGGGAATGTAGGTCTTATGGACGATGGCCTCTGCTTCAGCCGTTAAGTAAAGATATTCATTTCTGACATCCCAAAGTGTAGCATTGGTCATAAAAAGAGCATCTACTTCTGAGCCTGGGATAAAAAATGCGGTCACCAGTAAAATGTATGTAAAACCCAAACTGTTGTTGTATCTGTCCACATCAGCGGTGCCCGTTATAACTAATACAGCGTCGGCACCATGTTTAGCGGCGGCTAATCGAATTGATTGGAGATCATCGCCAATCATTGTAGCTTGAGAAATTTGAAAAACTTCTGAAATTAATTCAGTGTTTTTTAATTCTTTCGGAATTTCCAAAAAAATCTCTTTATCTTTGGTCTCCCATCTCCAATCTTGCTGATTGTAATGCCCCTTGGGGGGGGCAAAGTATACACCCACCTTAAATGGCCTGGGAAGGTTGGGTTTAAGCTTCAATGCTTTGGCAATTTCAGCGTCATTTACCACAGGTGATTTAACACTAAGTTGTTTTTGTAGGGCCCCTCGATTAAACCCAGTACTGGAACAACCAGTAAGAAACAAAATGAAGAGGATTGAGAAAGTGTGTATTATTTTTTTCATTGGGAACCTCAAACTGTTTTGAGTTAAGGATAAAATAAACTTATAAGATGTGCAAATACTAAGATCAAGCTATCTCTTGAAACTTTGTACTGCTTGCTTCATTATGTATGACTAACCTTAAAATTGGAAACCAATCATGATTGGAGTGATATTTAATTCCCAGCCATACCCACTTTGCTCAAGTTTCCCGGAACTGTTTTCTGCGGTATATTTTAAAAAAAGATAGGCAAATTCAAAACTCGGCCCGATTGAAAAGTTTTTGAAAACATTCATTAATACCCGAAACGTAGTCTCTAATGAGGGGCCACGGATTTTTTGCTTGATGGTATCCTTACTGTATATAAAATTATAATTAAAACTAAACATGGATTCTGCACGCATATTTTGTGTCTGCCAGACTTTTCTAATAAACATACCAGCGGTGCCGTCTTCCACTTTGGATGAGCCACTGGACTCAATTCCTTCCACTATCAGGGTTGTTTTAATATAAGTTTGATTATATTCCACATTCAATCCCATATCCGCAAAATTTCCTCTCAAATATGGTGAAAAAGCACCGCCATCTTCATGGGCCTTTAATAAAAGTCCTGAATTTGCAAATTGCACATCAATATCGAAGACCAGTGGTAGGGTGTTAATAGTGGAATTACGCCCCCTGAATTCGAATTTTTTTGTTCCGCTTGGATATTCTTCAATATCTGATTCCAGAATTAAATATTCCCAGTTAATTAGTCCCCATGAAACAAAAATGGGAGCGTTGCCTGAATTAATTTTTTCAACTTGGTGCTCTTGTTTTGCCATTAGTGATACGGTAATGGGCTGTCCGACTCTTAACTTATGTTCCATGGGGCAGGCCCGGCTTGAAAGAATGAAAATATTTTTTCGTTGCTCGATTTTTGTGAGAGGACATTGCTGTCCATCATTGAAGGTAACCAAAAAGTCGTAAGCATCTTGATCAAGTTTGTCATTGTTTATAACTACCAGATGTTCAGCAAGGTTGATTTGCAAAATATGTGAATCCGGAGAGTAGGATTGAGTCATGATGGTTTTATCGGGGATGGTCATTTGCGCAGGAATAATGGCTTCTTTTGCAGGTTCAATTGTTTCTTGCGCAGGTGGAGTAACCGTTTCTTGCGCAGGTGGAGTAACCGTTTCTTGCGCAGGTGGAGCAACCGTCTCTTGCGCAGGTGGAGCAACTGTTTCTTGCGCAGGTGGAGCAACCGTCTCTTGCGCAGGTGGAGCAACTGTCTCTTGCGCATAGAGACTCATTTCCATAAGAGAAAATAAAATCAGCTTTATCCAGGCTAATTTGAATGGTTGGGTGGAAAAAACATTATTTGTTTTAATTATCATAAGTACTTCCAGAGAAAAGTTGATTCTGATATTTTATATACAATATATTAATTAAAGCATCTATACTGAGATAAATCAATAAATCTCAGATGGTCGGAGGATGGGGGTTAAGAAAGTTAAGATCATTAATTTTCTGACCTAAAAGTTGACAGGAATACAAGTATTGAACGGAGGAACAATCTTGCAACATTTTTTTCAATTACAGAGCTCGTTATTAATCACTTTAATATTTATTTCTTTAAGTAATGTAGGGTGCTCTCACACCGGTGGTGTTGAAAAGGCAGGGATATTTAAAGGGTGCCATACTCAAAAATCCACCGGGGAATTTCATTGTCACGGTCAAAGTGTTTATAACGGACAATCATGGGAGGCAAAAGAGGAGGCGATAAAAAATATCCAAGGCCCATCTGATGTTGTCTCCTCAGCATTAATAAAAATCAAGGAGACGAAATATAAAAGGGAGGATTGGAAACATTGGATAGATGAAGATGGTGATTGTGAGGATACACGGACAGAAATTTTAAAGGACCGCAGCTTAGCAGCGGTAAAAATGGATAGCAAGAGATGTACGGTTTTATCTGGGAAATGGGATGACTACTATTATCAAGAAATATTATATCAAGCTTTGGAAGTCGATATTGATCATCTTGTCCCATTGAAACATGCCCATGATCATGGAGGTTCACATTGGAGTTTGGAGTTAAAAAGAAAGTTTGCAAATGATCCAGAAAATTTAATTATCACCAACTTGAAATATAACCGACAAAAAGGCTCAAGGGATATCACCCAGTGGCTTCCGGTTGACCGTTATTATGCGTGTAAATATATGAATCAGTGGTTTAAAATAAAAATGAAATATCACTTGATTGTTAAGGATCAGGAAAAAGAATATTTAGATATTGCGAAATGTGATAATGTCTTAGGAAAAAATTGGGATAAGTTATAAAAAAGTTTTTAAGTTGTACAGTTTGTTTTAAGTTGATTATGCTTTTCATTAATTAATTTTGCAAAGGAAACGCCATGGTGGACGAGTATGAAAAAAATATTCTATTTGATCTTGATGGCACTTTAACCGATCCTAAGGTCGGTATTACGAAGTCTATATCATATGCCCTAAATATCTTAAAGCTTCCAGTTCCAGATAACCTGGATTGGTGTATTGGCCCACCTTTGCAAAATTCATTCGCACAACTTCTGGGGGCAAGTAATCCAGCACTTGTTCAGCCAGCATTAAAACTTTACCGGGAGCGTTTTGTAGAAAAGGGTATGTATGAGAATGAAGTTTATCCGGGCATTGAAGATTTTTTAGAAAAATTAACTGATATTAAATTTAAAATGTATGTGGCAACCTCGAAGCCGGAAGTCTATGCCAAAAAAATTATTAAGCATTTTAATTTGGAAAAATATTTTGCAGGAGTCTATGGGTCAGAATTAAGTGGCAAAGATTGCGATAAGGCAGTTATTATAAGCAACGTTCTTGAATATGAAAAAATATCAAATTTCAAAGCGGTAATGATAGGGGATCGGTCTCATGATTTAATTGGGGCAAAAGCAAATGGGATGGATGCGATTGGTGTGTTGTGGGGGTATGGATCTAAAGAGGAGTTCGCGCCAGAAAATCCTTATGCAATGGTAAAAAATTTAATGGATTTGGAACAAGTGATCATCAGTTGGAGTAAAAGAAAAAGGTAAGCGCAATCGCCCAATTGCAACATTTTTTGGGGGGATCTTTTCATCGCTGTACGGAGTTTATCTTGATGTGTTTTCTGTAAAATTTTCAAAATCTGAATAAATGTATTGAATGTTTGTTTTCGTGTGCGATATTCCAAGTTGAAATTATAATAACCAACGGTGTTTCAACACAAAATGGGGACACTGACTGTAATTTTGTTTTTGAAAAGGGGAAAATATGAAAAAATTTGTTTTGGCTTTATCTTTATCGGTGTATGGAATGGTTTGCTCAGCGGCGTTTATTCCGAATTCGCTCGTTGACTTATTGCCAGCAGGAAGTAATGGCATTCAATTAAAGGGTGTTACGACTGATGGTAACAGTTGTGTCGTGGATCTTACCAACTATCCAAGTCTGGAAACGTATTCAATTGTTGCTGTTGCTGATGGCGAAAGTGCACGACTTCAGATCGGCTTAGGTCATGAGCTACTTGAAATTTTTGATACAATGAATAACGAGCTAGTAGTAAAAACGTATCATAAGGCTGAGGAACAATATTCACGTAGCACAAAATCAACTGCTACCATCGAAAAGAACGAAGAGGGATTTATTATTTCCATCTCTGTACTTGAAGAGGAAAAAGGGTTGCTATGGGGTTGGTCAACCAGCGCAGATATTAAGTGTATATTCTAATTTTGAAATATTAAAATAGAGAAATAAGCTTGTTGGGCCAGCATAACGCTGGCCTTTTTTTTGAAAATATTTATTTTCAATTCTTCGGGATTTTCGCAGATCAGGATAATGAAGATGCCCTGATGCATCCCTAAAAGTTAGGCCGTACCTGTAATGATTCAATATCGTTAATATGTCGAATTTTATCGGTTAAGATTTGTTCAAGAATTTCCCGGGTGGTGGGGTCGTTAGATGCGTTGGCAAGAATGATCGCAGCATCACACGCTGCTATGGTCTCTTGCCCTGAGATATGGTCGTTTATGAGCTGTTGCTGAATATCTGGGCCGATGTTACTTTTTTTTGATTTGTTGAGGACCGGGGTCCCGTTGAGGAATAAGATGCGTTTGACGACTTTTTCAGCGTGTAGCATTTCGTCTAGCGCCCTTTTTTCCAAATGACCGCAAATCTTATCGTAACCCCATTCGGACAACATCCCTGCATGAGTCATGTATTGATCGATGGCCACTATCTCATTGGTTAAAAGGCTGTTTAACGTATCAATGAGTTGATTATTATCTTTACATTGTAAATTCATACTGCATGAATCCTAGCTCGCTATATTCCAAACATTGTCAACATATTTGGGGCGGTTTGTCCGATAACTGATATAGCAGGCATGATTCCATACATGGGAAGCATTATTAAAAATGTTGTCACAGTTATCATCCGGTATGTTTTTTATGTCCTGCCGATCCAGAGGTTCAAATTCATCGCCTTTAATGACCTGGCTGAAATCGTCGACGAGGGACTTTTGGTTTTTATGGTGCCAAAAACCGACTCGCTCGGATGATCTGGGGAAGAGTTGAGAATCTATTGAATGTGATAATTGCGGTTGCATAATAAGTATCCTCCGATTCCTTATGATGGGTTAATTTTTTATTTTTTTGGTTAGGTGGAAACTATCACAAGCCTATGAAGAAATATTCAACTTATCATTAAATAATGTTCATAATACGCTACAAATTTTTCATAATTATATAGTAAAAAATATAGATATAAGTGTTTTGTATTCAAAAAGCCTTGATTTATTTCAGCAGTCGCTGGCCAGATTGCTTTAAAGGAAAATGTTTTTTCAGATTTTTTTCTGGAGTATAATTATCGTCAACCGTAGCTTCGTTGGATAGTGAGTTTTTAAATCTTATTCTGTTTGATTGTTCTGTTTGATTACTACATTTTTCATCCATTTTACATGGCCCTTCTCCCAGCAATTTGACACACGCACTTTTCATTTCATGGCGACATACGATGAATGGTTTTTCGAGGCGTAGGCAGTTTGCCATCTGTTCATGAATTTGGGCGGTATTTTCTCGCATGTCAGCAGTCAGCTCCTGGAACATATTGTCTTGGGCAAATGTATTTATGTTTATCATAAGAGAAAAACAGATCATTGGCATTAATAGTAGTTTCATTTTATACTCCAATGCTAAAAAGATTCAACCAATTTAATAAAACCATTAATGGTATTAGTGGAATTTATACTGAATAAGTTACATTTTTAAATCGATGCTTTTAAAAATATTTTGCGTCACTTTCTATGTTGTAAAAAAATAACTAAATGCAAAATGAAGGATGGTTCAATTGCACTTGTTTAATTCAACTTTAAATTTAAGTCCTGCATCAAAATCAGCAGAATCGATAGTCACCAGGGCATCCTCTATTTTTTTGGGATTTTTTAGAGACACTTGGGTTTTTACCCGCATATTCTCATCACCACCGCATCTGGAATGTACCCGGTTTGCAAGGGTGAGTTGATTTTCAAAGATGTAATTGCTATCCAGTGGTCCTTGCCAATCTTTAACGAAGGGAGGGCCCATGGCGTCTGCTAAGAAATATTTGGCAGAAAGCTTGGCGGTTGTTTTGGGGCCTGGGAGGTAGACATATCCACGATAATCGACTTCCACGATGGTTAACTTATAACCGGAGGGAATATGAATTGGAATTAAAAAATCACAAGTCTTATGCTCCACTGAAATGCCGCTGGATTTTCCTGCTTCGAGTGTATATGAATCGAAAATAAGACTGATATATTTTAAATCAGGACTAAGCGTTACGGAGGATGTTCCGGGCATACAACCATTGCCGTCATATCGACTATTACCCAGGCGGATGTTTTCGGCGTAGGTGGACAAACTCAAAAGGTTGAATATAATTGATGAAAAAAAAACGACTTCGACCATATTTTTCATAAAATCCTTTTTTTGAAAATGAAGGAACCACCATGATGGTTCCTTCATTTCTTAATTGAACAGGTTGATTTGGACAGATTAACTAGTTACATTGTCTCCACTGAAGTTGGTAGCGGATTCCGGCACGAAAGTCAGCGCTATCCACGGTGGCCATGGCGTCATTATTAGAGACTGGGTTTCTAACCAGCATGCTGGTGTTAACTCTCATGTTAACTGACTGTCCACATGGTGACCATACCAAGGCGGTAAGGGTGATTCCGTTACGGAATTGATAGTCGGTGTCAGCTGCTCCACGCCAAGTTCTAGAAAATCTCGGGCCCATACTTCCCGCAAAAAAGTATTCAGAATTAAAGGCAGCGGTGGCACGAGAATTAGGTAGGGCAATGTAGCCACGATAGTCAACGGCAATAACTGAAACGCTCATTCCCTGTGGTATGTGAATAGGGATAGCGATACTACATGTTTTTCGATCAATTGACCGGCCAGATGATTCTCCGGCTTCTGCAACGTAAGAATCAAAAATCAGACTTAAGCTTTTATAATCGGGACTTAGAGTTACAGATGCAGAACCAGCTGGGCAGCCGGTACCACCGTAACCGGCCATTCCGAGCCGAATGTCATCGGCGTAGGCCAAGGTAACAAATAGGCTTAAGACGATAATTGAAAGAATTGATTTTAACTTCATAGAGCACGCTCCCTGTTTAGTGTTAATAAAATCTGCTCTTAAAACGTATTCCCAAATAATTTTTGGAAATCAAGCATGTCGGTCTATTAACACAGGCTTTATGAGGAAAGACCAAACCCAATATTAAATAATGTTCATCTAGCGTAAAAATTTTGCGAAGGAGAAGTTTGATCAAAGCATGCTTTGTTGATATATAAGTAATGAAACTTAAAAACGGAAGTGTTTATCATGTTTAATCTCTTTAAAGTTCATATCTATGTTGGAGCATTTTTTATACCTGTCATACTTATGTTTTTAATTACAGGAGGACTCTACACGGTTGGGGTTAAAGGCGACTATCAAACTCAAAAATTTGAAATCCCTTTAACCAGTCCGCTTGGCCCTGACTTAAATTACTTGGAGGGGTTCGTTAAAACGCTTCTTCTCGAAAAAAAATTTCCTGTTCCGTCTGGCAACTTAAGTATTAAAAAAGCCGGGACGTCTTGGGAGTTGGAATGGACGGGGGCCCGCTTCGAAGTGGTTTTGGCACCTACTCTTGACCCAAACTTGGCAGTGCTTACGCTTAAAAAAACCACTCCGCATCGTTTTTTTGTGCAATTGCACAAAGCCAAAGGAGGATGGGCCTTTAAAGGGTTGGCGGTTCTTTTTTCACTAGCTCTTTTAACTCTTGCCACCACTGGCCTGCTGCAAGTTAGTCGCATGCCACGGTATAAAACTTCGGCGCAGTTAATCCTGGGAGCCGGGTTTATTCTTTTTTGTATTATCGCCCTATTAAGTTAACTTAAAGACAAAAAATCTTTTGAACTCCAAGGAATAATTTGATAAATTAAAGGCAAAGCTCAAGCGGTAGTAGCTCAGTTGGTAGAGTACGACCTTCCCAAGGTTGGGGTCGCGGGTTCGAACCCCGTCTGCCGCTCCAGTACTTTTAATTTTCTGTTACTGAGACGTTGCGATCCGCTTCCACCTTTACTCCATTTCATCTCCGACTGAAACGTTTTTTAAAAGCTTGCATGTCGTAGCTTCTAGGAGAAGTGCGTTGACTACTTGAAAGTAGCCGTTTGATTCCTCGATATAGAAAAGTTCAACTGTTTTATTCGTGTCGTTTACAAAATCTGAATTTTTAAAAAAATATTCTTCGCCTGGTTGAAGTATTGTTCCACTTTTTTTCACGAGTGCGATTTTGCGATCCTGAGTGCTGTTGGTGTCGTTGATCATTTTTTCTACGCTAGAGAGACAGCCGGCAAAAGATTGGATTGAGAGCATTGAGACCATCATTAAAAGTGCCATTTTTTTCATAAAAACTCCTTGATGTTTTAGAGCACCGATTGCTGTTAAAGTTTCTGCATACTACTTTAAAAACGAATTCGCTGCAACGCCCCTGTGTAGTTTTTTCATTTGTTTGTAAACGACATTACCTTTTGCGTCTATATAAGGATTTTTTTTTGTTGTTTCCAGAGCATCATTCCACCTCGCGCAGTATTTGGTGTTTTTGATTCCAAACAGATAATTTTCACGATTGAGGTTATGAAATTGTAAATTTTTATGATCGTGCTATTTATTCTTCACGATAATAATTTTTAACAGCTGTTGAATCAAAAAACAGCAAATTTCTAAGGAGGATACTATGAAAAATTTTATTTTATTGTCTTTTTTATTTTCGTCCGTTTGTTTTGCAACCCCAGCAGATTTTCGTTGTAAAATTGGTGATATGTTTGGAAAATCACAAGCCTTCACCTTGAGCACAAACGGTGAAAGAGTAGAAAAGATAATGGGCCTACATGAAAATCACCGGGTATTTGTAAAAATCGATGAACTGCAACCGTCCATCAACCCTAAAGATGAATTTTTTATTTACAAAATAACAAGACTGAATGTGGCAATAGCGGTTTATCCTAACATAGAAGAAGTAAATCCAGAATGGGGAAATTTTCAAGTCGGTAGCGCATCTATGCAAATACTTCCAGAACAAAAAGGTTTTATGCTTAGTGTATCTCTTGGCTATTCTCCTATGCTAGACCCTAATAAGGGATTTTATACCTTATTTTGTAATGACTCCAGCATGTAATTAATGATGCCAAAAATAAAAACCGGGAAATCATAGCAGAAATTTTTTCAAACAAAAGAGTCGCCAGTGCTCACCATCACTGGCAAATAAAATTTAAAACACAATCATCATTAAGAAGATCATTTAAGAAACGACGGATCGTGAATCGTGGCGGTTATATAACGATCAGAAGTTAATGATTCTATCTTCAAACTGGTTATATATTTCACCGAAAAATCAACCATGGAGGAATAGCGATAAGCATTTTTTTCAAAATCCAGCACCCCTAAAGCTTCATGCCAGACCAGTGAATATTTATCCACTGGAGGTAAATCATTCCATAATTTTTCATTAATAAATATGAATCCTCTGTCGCCGATACGGTGATTTTTAGCAGTCAGGACAGTACTGGGATCGCATTCAGATTGGGAATTTTGCAAACAAAGATCAAAATCAACAGTATAAAACCGGACCTGTTCATATTTAAGCATTCGCCACTGGGTTAAAAGTTCTTTGGGTAATCCGGGCATATTTAAAATTAGGTTGTAGATTTCATTGAAATATTTGCGTACCTGTTGGACTTCCTGGAAGGCTTCTTCGCTTAGGCATCTCATAACTTGAATGTCGGTGGTATCTTGTAAGCTTTTGAGCATACTTTTTTCATTTGAATAATTAAGCGAATTGCAATTAAAGGATGCCACTACCGACAAGGGCAAAAAAACAGACATTAAAAAAAGTACACTATATTTCATAACTTTGCTCACGGAGTAAATCATAAAAATAGTTTGCCCGTTGATTATCATCCAGCTTAACCCAATTATTATGATCTACTAAAAGAATTTGATATCCGGAATAAAACCGTGCAGTAATGTTGCAATTAGGTTTTAAATCGCTGCAAAAATTATATTTCCCAACTAATACTTTAAGATCGGTACTGATATGATTGTATCCTCTACGTAGAGCAAGCCGGTTTACGTCGCGGGCAATTTGCAAGGCGATGCTTCCTCCGCCATTACCTGCGCCACCAACCAGGCTTAGCGTACCAAGACTCTCTTCGATATTGGGGTCAATGCCTAGGCTGCTGGCCATGGTTATCGGGGTTAAAATCATGACTAGTAATATAATAAAACAATTTTTCATATTAATCCTTGGTGATTGGAAAAAATTGAACATTCAAATTATAGGTGGCATCGGGATCCGTATTTATTGACTCCAACTCCCTTGCAAAATCGCTCATGAAATTACGAATGATCTCTTTTGCCCGTTCAATATTTTTTTTGTTAATATTTATTACGTAGCTTTGAAATTCCCGCTTATCCAGAGAAACATTGGTCACGGCATTTATCGCTAGGCGGGAAACTTCCTGGTGGTAGTGCCGGATATTTTCACAGGAAACATCGTTGGTGGACATTAAGTGTTCTATGACTTTATTGATCATGCCATCCTCTTGCACCGTTATATGTCCTGCAACTAACAGATAGCTGATGCTTTTATGGATCTTTTCTTCCGGGTAATCTTGCGCAAGTGTATGTAGGATATCGTCAATACATTCAATGTCTGATCTGCCTATTAATTCAAAAATTATCATGGTCAATGGATTGGCACAAATTGTATCAAATTCAATGGCCTTAATAGGCAGGGGGCGATATTTAATTAAATCCTTAAGTGATTCGTTATCTGAAGCCATGAGGTGGTTTGTAGTCTGGTGATTCATTTCGACCAAGGTTTTAAAGTATCTGGTTTCATGTGAGTTAAGTTTTAAAATAACTCGACAAAAATCTCGAATAAGCTCGATGGGGAATTTTTTTTTACCCATTATAATTTGATACAGTTGGGAATGGCTTATAGTTTTTAATCTGAGCGACAACGAACGAAAACTATATCCATTTTTAGTCGCATTTTGTTTAATAAAATCTTGCAAATATGAAGATAAGTTGTTGTAATTATATATATTCAGCGCATTTAGCATATTAATTACCTGATAAGGTTAAGAGTCAATAGTTAAATATTTATCATAGAAACCAAAATTTACAAATAAATATGTTGCATAGTGTAAAAATACTTCACGATGACAACTTTTTCCATTTACACAACCCTTACCATTTTTGGCATTTTGTTGGATGACGACCATCCAAAAAACCATGGCCTGTTACATAAAGATGGCAAATGGAGACTTGCTCCGCTATATGATGTTTTCCCTAAAGCTTCATCTACGGGAAATTTTATGTCGGCCATGTCGATAGGCATTCATCACAGGGAAGCTTCCAAAAGAAATTTGTTATCATCGGCCCAGTACTTTGAATTAGGTAAAAAAGAAGCTGAAAAAACGATCAATGAGGTGAATAGTTTTGTGGTTAGTAATTGGAAAAAATATTTTAGAAAACAGGCAATCAATGAAAATGTAATTAAGCAATATGAAAATGCATTCTCCTTAAAGGATCGTTAGCGGATTTAAAATCTAAACATGTAGATAATCAGATCGTCTCCAACACTATAGAAATCTTTTAGCCTGGCCTCTTCGACCAAACGGATATTTTCATAAAAAGATCTGGTGGAGACGTAATTATCCTTGCCGGAGGTTTCGATGCGGACCATGCGGGCATTTTGCTTTTTTAAAACCATATTCATTTCATTAAAAAGCTTTCTGGCCAGTCCTTTTCTTTGATGATGGTCGGCGGTTCCCACCCAATACATATCAAAGGTTCCGTGGGTCATGGGAGTCGGGCCAAAACAAATGAAGCTGGAAAGTTCGCCGTTATCCTCGAAGGTCCCAAGAAAATGATAATCGCTGGAGGGACTGGTATCTTCTAATAACTCTAGGGCAACTGCCCGTTCATCGGGAGTAAAAAGCGAGATGTCTTCCAGCAAGTTGACAAGCTTTGCCTTATCAGTAATTTTAATTGGTTGTATATTCATAATTTAGACTGGTTGAGGCAATGGAGGGAAATACAAAGGGCGATACATTTTCGCTAAGAGGTATCTTTTGCGGGGTATGGGCCTTTTTAACAATATTGGTGATAATTTTATCGTATGAAATATTCCTAAAACCAAATGCCTTGGAAAAACCCGAAGTAGGGTCCAGGTCACAGTTTGGATTGACATCAATAATATAGGGAATGCCCTGATTGGAAACACGGTAGTCCAGTCTGGCATAAGAATTAATTTCAAGCACTTCACAGGCCCGTTTGGCGGATTCAAGAATTTTCTTTTTATATTTATTTTGAAGCGAGGTTATAATGCTGGGGGTGGTGTGAAATTCATCAGTGTCAGCACACCATTTGGAGGCATAATTTAAAATTCTTGGTTTTTCGGTATTGAGGTTGGAAAAATCGATTTCAGTGAAACCAAAAAGATTTTTACTGATATCGAGGACGGACAAGTTGATCTCCCTGCCCTCTATATATTCTTGGACAATAACTCCGGCCTTGGTTGATTTTAGTAATTCACCGACCTTGGCATGAAGTTGGGTCAAAGATGTGACTACCGAGCTAAAATCAATACCGGTAGAGCCATCTTCAGCGTTTGGTTTAACAATATACTTGTCATGGGTTTGAAAAGGATTGGCGAGGGAATCTAATTCCTGTTCATTTTTTATATAAAAACAATCAGGTACGGTTACGCCAACGCTTCTTAGTAAAGTGGAACAACGGAATTTATCCAGGCAATTGGCCAAAGGTTTGGTCTTATTGCCGGTAAATTTGCAGGATCCATTTTCCAGGATTTTTATAATTTCAATCTCCATTTGAGGATCACTATCAAGCGATTCGCAAAGATTGAAAATGACGTCATAATGAGGTGTTTTAGTGATGGAGTGAACTTCTTCGAGAGTGGTTACCGGGTAAATCTGAACATCTCCAAAACCGGCATTTTTAAGAGTATTTTGGATGTGGTGGGCGACAATCTTGACCCCTGCTCTGGCCGAAATACCAGAGAGATAATTATCCTCCTGACTAGGAGGCTCTTCGGAACAAACAGTTTCCAGTGATGGAAAATCATTGTTGTGGATAATTAACACTTTTTCAGATTTTTGTTTGTGCATTTTTTCTCCCTTAATTAACCATATCATTGTAAAGACTATTTTTAAAAGTATAATATTTGGACATTATCTGTTTGATATCGTCAAGCGGTAATGCCGGACAAAAGTGATTATTAATTCCATACATCTCCTCCCCCATGCACAAGGCATTTAAAATTGCCTCTTGGGTTGCCTCAATGACCGAGTCGTAAAAGAGGTTCATTTTTTTATCCGGGATGGATTTGATTCTATCCAGACTGTCACGATTATCCCGGTGGGTTTTGTTAGCGGTAGAAAAGGCCAAAATAATTTCTCCACTACCGTGGGCAGCGTAGGAGCCGACCCTTCCTATACCAAGCGCGGCCCGCTTGCATAGACGGTTTAGTTGATGGGAGGACATGGGACAGTCCGTGGCGATAACTGCAATAATACTTCCATAATTATCTTTTCTGGAGGAGACATCCTTGTATTTGCAGGCCAGGAGCTCACCAATTGGAAAGCCATCAATTCTTAAATCTTTGCGTTCACCAAAATTGCTACTTACTAAAATGCCCATGGTGTAGAAAGAGCTTCCCATGGAAATTTTGCGTGAGGATGTCCCAATACCACCTTTAAAATCGCAGGTGATCATCCCGGTCCCGCCGCCGACATTGCCTTCTTGGACGGGGCCGGTTTTGGCATTTTCCATCGCACTGATGACATGCTCTTGCTTGAGATGGCTGCCAGCTATATTATTTAACCAGGAATCATCACACTCTCCAACTATCGGGATAATGACATCTTGTTCAAGTCCCAGGCTGGGATTTTTTTCAGTTAGGTAATGGATCATGGCGCTGGAGCAGGTTCCGACGGAAAAAGTATTAGTTAAGAGGATGGGAGTTTCCAAAGTGCCCCATTCCGTTACTTGAGTGAGCCCGGAAACTTCTCCGGCCCCATTTAATATAAAGGACCCAGCCGTTATATATTCTTGAAAAATATTTTCTCCCGGTACTATACAGGTGACGCCCGTACGAATAGGACCGGCTTTTTTTCCGGTAATTCTTCCATCACCTTGGATTAAAGTGGTTTGACCAACCTTTACTCCCTTAACATCCGTGATAGCATTGAATTTACCTGTAGGAAAATGACCAATTGATACTCCCAGTTCACGAAGTCTGCAACGAGGAAGAGGGATTTTATTTTGAATCATATTTTTTAACCGTTTGTAATAGTCGGATATTAACAGGAAAATATAAAAAAATATATCGGAAATAGTTCTTTTTAAAAAAAAGATTTGCAGGAGGTCCTTCGATGCTTCTTTGATCCCGGGAAGCTGATGGCCAAGTGCGCCTTGGGGGTTTTTTCAGGTTTCTATGTTATAATTTTTATATGGATGCGGATAAAAAAAACCAGATCAGCAATTACTGTTTTTATTTATATGAAATAAGGAAAAAACATTTTCATGCCTTGAAAAATGGGTTTGGGATTGGCAGAACCCAAGGTGACCTGGTCTATGAGGACGACCCGTTACTCAGTAGACGACATTTGGAGTTTGTGATCGAGGGGGATCACGCGATGATCAAAGACCTGCAAACCACCAACGGGATGATGGTAAATGACAACCGGACCGTACTACAGGAATTAAATCATAATGATTTTATAAAAGTGGGACGGCAATTATTTATTTTCTCTCTTACAGATAATGTGAATGATTTAAAATTAGATCTTCAAGCATCCCCGGTCAAAAAAATTACAGAAGTCTCTCCCCAGGAAGCCAAAGAAGAATTGCTAGACCCAAAAGGGCACAAGGATGATCAGGCAAAACCAGAGCGTTTGATAAAACTACTGGTGGAAGGCTTGAAAAGGCCTTTGGATTATAAAAATATAAACAAAATATATTACCTGGTTCCTGCCATTATTGGTCTCATCCATTTACTTAGATTGATGTTTATTACCAGTGAAACCTATTACGGTTCTCTGATTATTGAAGGGCATGCATTCTTTAATTTTATGGTGGGATATTATTTTGCGGTAGGGAACATTTTCTTTCTTGAAGCACTTATTAAGCAAAACCAGGTTTTAGTGGGTCATTTGGCACAAAAGGGCCAGGTGATCATTATGGCCTTGATCACCATTTTGGTGTTTTTTCTTTTCCATATCATTAGTGCTGATTTTCTCGCAACGACGGTGGTGGAAAATACCAATAAAATTGATAGAATTTGTCGCTTGAAACCAGAGGTTTTAAAGTGCAGTCGGATGATTCATCGTTTGCTTGAGGATCAAAAGCTTTTAAATGATCCCTATAAATTTAAAATCACCAATGCTTATTTTGACCACCTGATCATGTTCTTAGGGGGGCGTTACGGGTTAAAACAGGTGGATAAACAGCGCTTGTTACAGTTAAAACAAAAGTCCCAGGAACAATTGAAAGGGCCTTCTAAAAAGCAATTTTTGGAAACACTTAAAGATGTCAACCTGCTGACGGGGTCAATCATCAATTCGGTGGAAAAATTAAAGAAAAATATACATTGTCCGGCCCATACTCAATTGGTGATTAAACGAATAGATGAGGAAGGTGATATGTTAAGTATGAGTTGTGAAAATGAAGAGGGGCGACGGTCTGGTCCAGCGCAGGTTTTTGATTCCAATAATCATTTATTAAGCATTTCAAATTATGCAAACGAGTTACTGGAAGGGGAACAAAAAGTATTTTATGCAAATGGGCAGATCAAGGAGCTGTCAAGTTATAAGCAAGGTATTAGATCAAATCAAGAAAAGGTGACCAAATGGAATCCACAGGGTGAAGTTAGTTTTCAAGGGATATATGAGGAAAAGCCGGAACCATATTATACCAAAGTGATCACCCAAACTCTAAAGAAGTGCGAAAAAGAAAAAAGTAAACTGGATGTTTCTTTTGAAAACCTGGAAGTCCAGGTGGAACTTTGCGTGTTAAATACATTAAATAATCAGGCCAGTAGTATGCATCCCCAGGATGAGGAGCAATTCAAGAAAGTAGCGAAGGTGGTTTTGCAGGAGTTTAAAGAAAAAATGGATGGAAAAAAGGCCAGCTTTGTGGATGAGTCAGAAAACGCTTTTCGTTGTCAACCAGGTGGGCAGATGAAAAGACAAGATCTCGATTCCCATCTGGTGCAAATGGTTTGTCTGGGTGTTGATGGCAGATGGCACGGGCCATATGGAATTTTTTTTACCAATAAAAGGCCTAAGGTAAAAGGTCATTATATCAATGGGATTTCTTCGGGATATTTTAAACACTTTTATGAAAATGGTATTATTGCCATGGAGGGTAATTTTTATAACAACAAATGGATCGGCGAGGCCATCATCAGAAATCAAGATGGGGTGATAACCTACAAGGGGGATATTTCCAGAAATATGCCCGATGTTAAAAAAATGGTGCAAGAGCGAGTTAAATATTGTGATAAGATGGGAGGTGATAAAAAATCACCGGAAATGTTAAAGCAGGCGATGAAAGAGTGCTTGGCTTTGTTGGTGGTGGAAAATATGATGACTTCACATCCGGCGGTTACCCAGTTAATGAGAAGTGAAATCGATTATGAACTGATGAAATATGGCAATCGGATTTCAATTAATGATATCAAATGTTCCCCGGATCATAAATTAGTGAAGCGGGAAACTCCTCACTTGTTACATGTGTGTGTGCATAAGACCGACGATACCAAGGATGGGCCTTACATCTTGTTTTATGATAATTATATCCCCAAAGAGGTGGGCATCTTTGAGAAGAATGTTAAATCGGGGCCCTATAGGCAATATTACGAAAATGGCAAATTGGCCCAAAGTAGTCGGTATTTCCAGGGGCAAAGTATTGGGGTTGCTTCCAGGTTTGATCAAAATGGAAAATTGCTTCCTTATGTGGTTAAGGAAGATGTATTTCAAAAAAAATTTGTAAAGCTTTATGAACAAATTCTTACGGCGTGTAAGGAGCCAGGCCAAGATATTTGTATCGAAAATGCTATCAACAAATACTGTGATCGAAATAGTAAAATTGATTGTATCCGCCTGGCGGAAACCCAAAATTATTATAATAACAAAAATTTTACGGGCTCACTATAGTTCGGCATAAGGCTTCCAAGGCATGTAGAGGTTTTACAAAATTACCGCCCTTATATTCGGCATCGATGAGAAGTAAATATTCTTTAATATTCCAACTGGGAAAATCCAAGATATACTGGGCGAAATTAATGGCCATGATAAAGGCTGCCGAGTACGGACCAATTTTATGTTTATTAAGTCCTTCGGGAAAACCGCTTCCATCTAATCTTTCGTGATGCTGTAAAAGGATGCTATCTACATTGGGAGGAGCAAACCGATCCTCCCGGGCAAGCTGGGCGGCTTCATGGGGATGGGAATGAAACAGGGTCTTGTCTGCTGCCGTTAAGGCTTCGCAGTCTTCATTGTATTGAAGTTTTAATAGGTCGATCCGGTCGAATAAAACCATATCATGGATAATGGTCGCATACACAAATCTTTCTATTACGCTTTTGGTATCCCACTCCAACTCTTTGGCAATAGCAAACAAGATATTGGACATGTGACCGATTCTTTTTTTCACATACTGGTAGGTGGCTGGGGCGCTTGATAGGGAAACCAGATATTGTCCCATCAATTCCTGGGACAACGAGGTTTCTAAAATATCTTTGGCCACTTGTTTCAGGGTATAAAGGTGGATTTTTTCCAGGTTAAAAGGAAAATTAAATTCGATGGGGGAATCAATATATTGTTCCTTGATCATATCCGGGATGGTTTTTATTTGAGGAGCGGTTTGATTCGTCTGGTTAGTGGTTTTCTGGTCAGGAGGTGAGGTTAGCGGTGCTTTGACCAAGTCGTTAAGATTTTCGGTAATTTTTTGGATGGTGCTTGCGATTTCGCTGGTTTTGAAAAAAAGCTGATAAATACCTTTTTGGGCATATCGTTTGATATCCTCCTTGGTCAGCTGGTCTCCTGTGCTAAAGATTTTTAATTTTCGTCCAGTTTTTAATTCGAGATAAATATCATTGTCTAAGACGCCAAAGTGTTCCAGAGTGGAAAGGTTTATTTGCACAAAGTCCAAAGTAGGGGTTGGTTCATCAGGGGGTAACAGGGTTTCCGTCAGGCGTTTAATTTCCTGGTAGCATTCTGCTAGGTCACCTTTAAAAATGTTGTCACGAATTAAGAAGGGTTTGAAAGAAAAGTTACCTTTGTCGATAACGATAATTGGTTGGTCTATATGATGTTCAATCCAGGCCAAAAAGAAATCATAAGCGTTTGAGATACTAAGATTTAATCCAAAAATAGCACCCGTCAAAGGGCAAAGATCTTCGTCGGAAAAATTCTCAGAGATGTTGATCAGCGGTACTTGGTATTGACTGCCAAGCAGAAAAAAAAGTATTTCCAAATCAATTTTATCCTTGGTCAATATGAGCAGTGATTTGTTAACCATTAACGGTTTTTCCTTTCAAGCTTTATAGACATCAGTGTGATTAATTGTTCCAGATAGTCTAATTTGTCATCAAAGGAAAGATTTTTATATTCAGATGTTTCACTATGAAGATTGAGGGTATCATGCACTATATTGATCAGTTTATTTTGCAGAAGATAATATTTTCTTCGCTCCAGCGATTTATTGACTCGGTTGATGATAAATTCTTTTTGAAAGGGTTTAGATATGAATTCAAAGGCACCTGATCTTAAAGCTGAAAGAATGTTATCGGCATCCACAAAGGCGGTCACAAAGATCACCGGAATAAACTGGTCCAGCTGATTGATCTTGGTGCTAAGGTTGATGCCATCCATGACCGGCATTTTAATATCGGTAATCACCAGGTCAATATCATGTTTGCTTATGATATCCAAAGCCTCTTTGCCATTATTGGCCTCAAAAAAATTAAAATTGCATACGGAAAGCTGGTCAATCAGGATGCCTCTGATATCGACGTCGTCATCTACCACTAGAATTTGCGCTTTTTTTTGCATTTTTTTGATTTGATTCATAAAAAAATACCTTGGGAAAAATTTTAGGATCATACTACTATATAAGCTTATCATGTTTTTGTTAAATGGTTTTAACTTTGTCCTAGGTTTTCATCAGTAAACTCCATATAACCGTATTCAAACTTGATTGAAATGGTTGCAAAAAAGCGCAGGTGAAGTCGAAAATTGTATTTAAAATCTTGTGCCTGGTAAGGGGAGAGTTACAATAAAATCATATCAAAATTTTTAGGGAGAAAAGATATGCATAAGATGAGTCTTAACAAAAAAGTATTTCTTTTTATTACCATCAGCACCCTGCTACTTTCGGCCATTATTTTAACTTCACTTTATTTTAATCAAAAAGTGAGTTTAATGCAGGAAAAAGAGCGTCAGCTTAGGGATCTGATTCAGGTTTCCTATAGTGTGATTGAGAACCAGTATCAGGCTTTCAAGCACGGAAAACTTGAAGAAAATACCGCCAAGGAGTATGCCATCGCAATTTTGAAAGGTTTAAGATATGGTGAAGATCACAATGATTATTTTTGGATCAACGATATCGAGCCCAAGATGATCATGCATCCTATGAATGCATCACTGGATGGAAAAAATGTATCGGATATCAAGGATAAAAGAGGCACCCAGATATTTGTGGAATTTGCGAAAATTGCCAGGGAAAAAGAGCATGGATATCTTAATTATTTCTGGCAGTACAAGGACGATAAAAATCGCGTGGAGGAAAAGCTTTCCTTTGTGAAATCTTTTAAAGAGTGGGGATGGATTATCGGTACGGGAGTTTATATAAATGATGTAGAGGAACAAATTTGGAAAACCTTGTATGAAATGATTGTTTTGGTCATTATTATTGCGCTCATAACTTTGTTGATTGCTCATTTTACCATTAATCGGGATCTTTCCAAAGTGGCCCAAATACTGGCAAACGCCAGCGGACTGATCACCAAAGCTGCCGGGGAAATTTCCCAAGGCAACCAATCTCTCTCCGAAAGAGTGCAGGAACAATCCTCCTCCCTCGAGGAAACTGCCTCCACCATGGAAGAGGTTTCATCGAATATTAAACAAAACGCCGATAATTGCCAGGTGGCCACCCAGCATACCGGTAAATCGCTGGTTACTGTCAAGGAAGGGGAGGAAGTTTCGGCCAAGGTGCAAAAATCTATGAAGGAAATCAATGACAGCAGCAGAAAAATTGCCGACATCGTCAATTTGGTGGAAGAGCTGGCCTTTCAAACCAATATTTTGGCCATCAATGCAGCGATTGAAGCTGCCAAGGCGGGGGATCTGGGAAAAGGTTTTGCAGTCGTGGCCATTGAAGTCAGGGATCTGGCCCAACGATCATCGGAAGCTGCGGTGGAGATTAAAAATTTGATTGAAAATTCTCTCACCAAAGTCGAGGAAGGGGTTTCATTTGTGGATAAAAACTCGGAGAAGTTTTCTAATATTTTAGAAACTTTTCAAAAAGTCAATGATCTGATGGCCGAGATTAATTCCGCCACTTCCGAACAGTCGAGTGCTGTAGAGGAAATAAACAAGGCGGTCACTAACCTAGATAGCGCTAACCAGGAAAATGCCACCCATATTGATCAAATGGCGGGGTTAAGCCAGAAAATGGCAGCGGAAGCGGCCAAACTTGATTCTTTGGTGGATTTGTATTTCCGATAACATTAAAAATAGGCCTTACTTTCGTGTTAGGTAGATCTTTCTACTGGTTTTTGATATATACTCGCCTAAAAAACCGGGAGTATTATGGATATCATTACCAATTTGATTCATGAGGCCAGTCATTACACCAGTTTTGATCAAATAGAAAAACTGCTTGAGGAAGGCCCTGATCTTTCCAATCTTCCAATTCAACCGCTTTATGCCTTGACCACCAACATGAGTAACGATGCCCTGGCGCTTTGTTTGCCCAGTTTTAGTAAGGAGCAAAGACAGGCCTTCCTGGATATTGATTTATGGGATAAGGCAGAACTGGACATTGACCATTTTTCCAGATGGTTAAAAATTTATGGAATGTGCAAAGATGATGAGATTATCTATGAATTTGTATCGAGTGAGGAGTTCCTGCTTTTTTTAAAGGGCCGTTTTAATGTTTCCACCTTTGATGTGGAGGAACCCGTTTATCCAGATAATGATAATTATTTTTTAACGGATGATAATTTATTATTGTTTGAATTTGACGAAGACAATGAAATTGTCAGTGAAGTTCAGTATCTCATTAGACAGTTGTATGGAAAAGAAGGGGTGGAACAGGCCTACACCAAACTTTTTAAAGTGGTGTCAGATACCTTTAGCGTGTTTCAAGAAGAGGAATATCGCATAAAAAAGGGACGCTTGGCCGACTACGGTTTGGTGGATTATTATGATTCACTTGCCCTCTATGCGCCTTTTGCGTCCATGTCTCATATGGAGCATTTTATTAAGAATATTCAAATTAGCACCGGCCATCTTGAAACTTTCTCCAAGATTCAAACCCTGCATCAATCATGTTTGGTAGCCTATCGGGAGATTGAAGATGATTTGCTCATGGAACTGTCCAAGGTGACCACGGAAAAAAGAAGAGAGTTTTTGCAATTTAACTTTTTAAAGTTGGTCAATGGCAGTTTGTCCTTTAACGATGCATTGAAGGCGGGAGTGGTGGCCATGACCAGGGTAGGCAAGGAAACCAGGAGCTTTATAGAGCTTGGATTCGATTATGTAAGATTGAACAGGAATCATTCCATGGATGAATCTCTTTTTGAATATTTTAATTTTATAGATTTATTTAAAATCGGACTGACGCTGACTAAAGATTTGCAAAAAGAAATTAAAACGGCCCTTCGGGTAAAGGGGTTTGATAATGAGAATGATGGATTCCTAGGGGATTATTGGAATAATTATCTCAATCAGACCTTGGATGGAAATATCACCATACTTAAAAAAAGTAAAAGCGGGTTGCTGAATAAATATCAGGATTTTAAAATAATCAGGGAAAAATCAAAAACCTTGATCATGCTGCTCCCTTATATCAAGGAGTTTTATAAAAATTTTAAAATCTTAAAGGATGAAAATCGGCTGATGGATGCTTATTATTATAATTACAAGGTGGAAGATATCGATTTCGAGGCCATTATTGTCAGTAGTTTTGCCAACTATATGCTTGGATTAAAAAGTACCGACGATCATCCCAAACTGGGACTTAGTTTGCCGGAATTTAAAAAGTGGGCAAAACTCATCTCTAATTCTGAAGGTGGGTTGGATAAAACCAAGCCAGCATTAAAGGAACACATCTTAAAGTTTCAAAAGGAATACGGGCTGTGGCAAGTGTACAGGTTTAACTCCTATTTCGAAGAAATTTTGGCCAATCATATGGATGGATATGATTTTCTTAAATTAAATGATTTCGATTATAAGTTTATAGGTGGTGCGATTATTTTTTCGTAGCGCTACAGGAACGTCTTCTCCCAAAGGTACTCAATGTTTTGGAACAGACCGGAAGCATTCTGGGATAACTTGGTGATCACCTGGTGTTTGGTTTTTTCCAGATCCAGATCTATTTGTGAAATGAGCCCTTTCGTCAGATCATGCTTTTTATGGGTTTCCACCGGGGTGTCGAGAAAATTGGATAAATGACTTAAGCGTTTGCTTTCAATCTCTAGATAATTAACTACTTTCAGGGATTGATCTTTTTTTTGTGATGCCAGGCCTGGTTGGGGATCATGGGCCGGGGTATCCGTATCCAGATCAAAATGAACCGAGAAATCATCCATATTGATAGTATTTTTAGGAGTTTTGGCGTTCATGTCTGCTCATCCCGGTTGATTTTTTTTAGTAAGGTTTCAAAATAATCCAATTCTTTGATTTTATCATGCAGGATTTTACAGGGTTTGAAAAAGGTCTGCAGATCCTGTTCTTTCTCAAAAGGTCCTAGGTTTTTAATTTTTTTATTATGTAAATAGGTCGTGCGCATCAAGCTGATCTCTCTGGGAGTTAGTTTTTTTTCGTGCTTGAACTGGTAGTGGGTGGGGATATCCTTTAAAGCATGAATGATTATAAAATAGGGATGATGGGAGATTTTATCCGTCATAATAAAAATGGGATAGGGGAATTGAGGATGCAAATTAATTTCCTTAAGCAGCGGATACAATAGATCGAGAAATTTTAATATATTTTCATGACTTAAACTTTCGACATTTAAAATAATCGGGGAGCTGCCGGCATTGGCCTCGTTTAACAGCCTAGGCAGACTATTGATATCCTGGGTGCAATTGATCAAGATTTCTCGCAGAGTCGGGGCATTGGTTTCCAAATGAACTCCTTGAACTTTTTAATAGTTCTAGACTAACAGGATAACTTTTTTTTTTGAAGAAGAAAAGCTTGTATGACCATTGGTGATCAAGTTAGAATAGATAGATGGAATATGTAAATGTTCATCTGCCGGATTATTATATAACCTTGCTTAAGTCCAATATGGCATCCCGGGTAAGTTTTATCGGTGATATCACCAACTATATTATGCATTATCCTGCTTTTTTAGGACTGATAAAAAAATATTTTCGGGATGTGGATGAACAAATTCGCTTGGATATTATCTTAAAATCCATGGGATGGGAAAATTTTAGGAATAAAATGGCCCTCATCTATATAAATTTTGCAAAACAAGGAAAGTATCCACATGAAATAGAGACTGGTTATCTAAACGATTTACTGACCTTAGAGCGCCAAGTCTCCGCTTATATCACCTCGGATAATTCCAGGGCTTTTTTGCTGTCTTTTTATCAGACTATGGGACGTATAAAACTGGAGCGTTGTCTGACGGAAAAAAAGCATTATGTCACACCTGAATTAAATCCTCGCACCACTGCGCTTTTGGAATATGCCAATTCTAAAATTATCAAAGTTGATGTGGTGTTGATTATTCTTGAACAATTAATCCATTTATTAGGGTATGAACCGGTCAAAAAAATTCTAAGCGAAAAATATCCCTTTAGTGCCGCATATAACCAGATGGATGAAGGGATCAAGGAGCGTTTTATTAAAAATTTATTAATTTACGGCCAATCAGTAAATGAAGTGGATCTATTTATTAAAGATACTATCTAAAGGGAGGGGATTTGGGTGATTAACAATAACGCAGTTTGGGCCTTTATCGAAGATTTGCAAACGAAGCAAGGGATATCTGAAATAGTAATTAATACTAACGATCTGGTTTTTATTGAAAGAGAAAACCAGTTTATTCAGCTGGATCTTCAGTTTGAAAAAAAGGATATCTATGATTTTTTAAAAGATGTGGCGAAAATAAATAACAAAAAGATCTCCTTGGATGAACCCATCTTGGATGGATCTTTGCCCGATGGCAGTAGAATCAATGCCATCATTGAACCTTTTTGTACCCATGGCCCGGCGATTACCATTAGAAAATATATTAAAAAAAATGTGACGCTCGCTCCCCCTTATCTGTTTGGACTCAATGACTTTTGGGCAGTTTTTTTAAAGGCACTGGTGCATTCCAAACAAAATATTCTTATCTCTGGTGGTACAGGGGTGGGGAAGACTACTTTTCTCAATATGTTGCTGGCCCAAATTGATGCGACCGAGCGGCTTGTGATCATTGAAGATACTAAAGAGCTGGAAGTTCTTAACAAAAATCAAGTCAGATTGGAAGTGATCAAAGGTTTTAATCTTTCCAATAAAATATTGACCGTTCGGGATCTGGTCAAAAACACTTTGCGGATGAGACCTGACCGGATCATTATCGGAGAAGTAAGAGGCGAGGAGATTTTTGACCTGCTCCAGGCCATGAATGTGGGACACGATGGCAGTATGACCAGTGTGCATGCCAGTAGCTCGGGAGAGTGTTTTAAAAGGCTGGAGAGTCTTTTCTTGCTGTCAGGTTATGATGTCCCTTATCGGGTGATCAGAAGACAAATCGCTTCTGCGGTTAATTATATTATTCAACTCGAAAAAGATAATGAAGGAAAAAGATTTATTGCCGAGATCATAGAGATTACTGGAATTGAGGGTGATATGATTCAAGTTAGCCAAATTGCGTTGCAAGAAAATGGGGAGCTTTTAAAAACTGGTCGGGTACCTAAAAATATCAAGGAACTCCATAAGAAATCGGGACTTCCTTTGGAATATTTCGCTGACCATTAAAAATACTGTTTGCCTAAGTCCAAAGGTCTGGGTAAATAGAAAAATGCATTTTCCGGGAGAAGTAGAATGTGTAAATTTATGATTTTCTCACTGTTTTGTAGTTTTTTAGTCACTCAAGCTTATGCGAACAACGGATTGACGATTACCACTTGGAATTTAGGACTGGCCCATTCGTATGTCCGTTATGCCAGTCAAAGAATACCACCTATTATTGAGGCCTTGAAAAAACATGATACTGATGTGTTATGTGTACAGGAAGTATGGAATCAAGAGGATATCGATATTCTCAAAAACTCTCTTAAGGACATCTATACTTACAATTTCGTCATGCCTTTCAAACAAAAAAAGGCTAAACAGTTACCAGCTTGTGGCGCTTATCGTTTCTTGGGACCTCATTCGGTAGGACTTTGTTTATTAAGTAAATGCAGAAAAAAAGTGGGAGATGAATTAACGGATTGTGTGCTCAATACTTGCGGTAAGGCCATTGACCGGCTGAAAAAAAAGGATCGCATTTGTGCCGAGGCTTTTTTTGCCCAAGTGGGTAAGAGTGCGTTCAAGGGCTTTGCCACGGTATTGACGCCTTTGAAAAGAGCTGGTCTGTTCACCTATGAAGGATCAAATGGTCTGGCTATTTTTTCCAAATACCCACTTTTAGATGTTACCGGATTTAGCATGGATAACGAGTCAACCCTCAGTCGCCGGTCGGTACTTTATGCCAACGTTAAAAAAGATAACCAGAATCATCATGTGGCCTGTACCCATTTAAGTGCTAATTTAGCAAATGTGCCTTATACCGGACTTTTTGAGTCGTGGGTGGATGAATCCTATCATCAGGCCCAGCTGATGACTGCCATGGTGGAGGAAAAAGCGGGAACAGAACCGATCTTTTTGGCCGGGGATTTTAATTGTTCTTTTGAAGACCTGGCAGCCGGGATTGCACCTGAAGCTACGAAAACCTGCGGGCATTTTATATCCGAAGGTTATTTTAGCAAGATGCTTGAACAGGCCGAGTGTACCTTTTGCGAGTCCAATACCTTGGTGCTTGATGCCTGGGAAAAAGACAAAATGATTGATCATATATTTGTCAAAAATGTGGATACCAGCAAGCTGGCCACTCAGGTCATTATGAAAGAGCCAGTTACCATTAAAAATGAAGCCGGGGTGGATATTTTGTCCAATCTGTCCGATCATTTTGGCGTTCACTTGGAATCTTTTAAGTAACTTTAATAGACTTGGATCGCATGAAGATTTTTAGCACCTACTTTTTTATTTTTATTTTGTGTCTGTGTGCCCAGGCCGATGATTATGCTCATTTGAATCGACCGGTTATGGAAGGAGTGAATGATCTGGGGACTTATGATGCCATTCCAGACAAGGGCAAGGGGAGCATTGACTATGGCCAGATCATGGAAAGTCTTAAAATTAAGATTTTTCCCCATACCGATGATCGGGCCCCACATCGAAAGGATACGGTTTTATTTTATGTGAAATTAAAATCGGCCAGTGTCATGTCCCTGGTCCATCAAAATGTGATTTTGTGTCGATCGAAAATTATTCAGTTTAATGAAGTTGATCAGATGAATAACCAAATACGGTGCGTGGATGAAAATAAAACCATTCCCCTGATTGCCCTAAATAATCCGATCGATTTTGATTATACGATCAGCACTCAGTCGCTGTCCCCTATTCAAGTCATCCGGGCCAAGCATAACAATAATTATTTTTATTGGGGAAGTCTATTGATTAAAAAAGAAACGGATCGCTTGATTCTCGTGAATAATGTGAATATGGAAAATTATATTTTAGGGGTGATTCCTGGTGAAATTTATGTTTCATGGCCAGCGGAAACTGTTTCTACCCAGGCAGTGGCAGCTAGAAGTTATGCGCTTTATCATTTGGCAGGCCTTTCTAATACTTTTCGTCTCTTTCATTTTGATGATACGACCAGCTACCAGGTCTATATTGGTGATATTTTACAATATAAAAAATATCAGTTGGCAAATGGAGAGAATTTGACCGGTGAAGATCGGATAAAAATAATGGAGATGATTGACCAGTTGCCGGCCTTTTTTGCGGCCATAGAAAGAACCAAAGGGGAAATTATGGTTCTTTCAAATTATCAAGTGTTCCAAGCTTATTTTCATGCTTCCTCAGGGGGATATACCGCTAATGCCAGTGATTTAGAGTTTGGTGGTTGCATCCCTTGCCAGGAAGTTTTGGATTACTGTAACGATGATATCTGGAATGATGAATTTGCCACCGCTAACCTGGCCCCGCTGGATTTTTGGAAAGTCACTAGAAGTAAAGCAGAGATTGAGGCCCGATTAAAAAAGTCCAAGTTAATTGGAGCAAATCACCGCTTTGATGCCTTACTTTTACCTGAAGATGGTTTTAACGGCCCTCCTTATCGTACTGTGGGTGGGCATTACTCACAGGTTCCGATGAACATATCAAAAGCGTTACAAGCCAGTGCCGGATATCCATTTAAAAGTGCCATGGGACTTTTAAATATCCGCTATGAAATTTTTAAAAAGGATGATGTCTATACGTTTGAAGGCCGGGGCTATGGCCATAGCATTGGCATGAGCCAGTGGGGAGCTTATTTTCAAGGAAAGAAGATGATTCCTTATCAAGATATTCTCAAACATTATTATAAGGATATCCAAATCAAAAGATTTTAGTTTTGTTATTTTTAAAGGAATGCACAATGCTTAACGCTTTTTCCAAGGCATGTGCCAGATAGAGATAGTTCCTTCGATTCAGGAAACCCACGATGGTGGCAAAATCGATTTTGCGGGCCAAAATAAATCCAAACCAAGAAATGATGATGGCACGGATAATGACTAAAATAAAATCGTTGGTATCCAGCCTTGCGAAAAAATAAATAATCAAAGAAAAAAAAATAAGAGAGGTGATAAACTTGAGATTAAGGAGGTCTCCTAAACTGCCTTTGAAGGAGGTTTTCCAATCACTCTTGGGGTAGGTAAGTGCATGCGATGGAGGGATGATGGTATTTACTTGGTTACTTAGTTTTAAAATCAAAAAGTCAAAATTCATGTAGTAAGCGGTTAAAGTGATGACAAAGGCGATCAAGGTTTTGAATAAAAGAATCAAGACCACCACATTGATAATGGATAAACTGTTAAAGTGAAAATAGTTTAAAATTTCATTGACTGCATTAATGTTGGCGTAAACATAGGACATCCCAAAAATAACGGAGTTTAAGATGACTCCTAGAAAAAAAGTGCTGATGCAAAGAAAAATTGATCCCAGGAGGACGGATAGGAAATTTTGTCCAAGAAGATAAATTGGGATAGTAAAAAACAGACCTTGAAAAAAAATATAAAACATTGGACGGAATTTGCTTCCTGCCAATGAAAAGGATTTTAAGCCGGCGGTGATGGTGACAATGCTTAGAAGTCCCCGGCCTTTTAATTTTTTTCCAAATAAAATAAGCATAAAATTTTGCAGTCCGGCCAGAAAGATTCCCTTTAATGGTACTCTAAACGCATTAAGAGATGTACCAAGCCCCAGCTCCATAATAGTGGTGATGGAAGCGAAAGTGCCAATCAAATGGGCATCTCTTTGTTTTAATAAATTGATGATCTGAAGGAGGGCCTGTGCCCTAGGAATTTCATCCAGATCAATTAAGACAAAATTACTAAAATTAAAGAAGTTTAAAAATTCCTTTAACATGTCTTTTTGTACAGAAATGATCATCTGGGTTTTATTGGAATCGATCTGGGTAAGGAGTTTATAAAAGCCTTGCTGTTTCATTTCATGAAATCCAAGATTATCCAAAATGATAACGTCGCAGGGGGAGGTGGTATGATGGGCCAGGATTTTGGCAGATAAGGTTTGAGCATTTTCCTCCAAAAAAACAAACCGCTCATTTGAGCTGTTACGTTTGGCCCAGGCAAGTGTTTCTTTGTTGTGAATGGAGTAAATACTATATTCCAGGGATTTTTCTTTGGAGGCAAAATTTCTCTTTGACGTGAAGGATAGGATGCCAGCGATGTTCCAAAATTTTCGCAATGCGCCTGATAAGTCGTGACAAAGGGTGCTTTTGCCGCTGGTCAATGCACCTGTGATAATAATGAAATCATTTAACTGTTGCATGGTATCTAATTCGTTAAAAAAGAGTTCTTCCAAGTTGAAGAAATTTTGAAATTATTTGCTTGGAAAGTCCACTAATAAATACCAATCAACCAAATTCATAAATTTTTCTTGAAACTAATCAAAAACATCCTGCCTGTAGCATGTAGGTTTTAAAAAAGCCTGCATGCTTCTTTTGGTTTAATGGAAGGTTTGGATAAAAGTCCCCGCTTGATAAATGAGGGTTGATACTAAAAAAGCCAGCACGGTGGTGTAGACGATTGAGAAAGCGCCCCATTTCCACGATCCAGTTTCTTTCTTGATCACCGCAATCACTGCAATACAAGGCATATAAAGCATAATAAATACCAGATAAGCAAAGGCCAAAAGAGGAGTCCACCCGGGATTATTTTTTAATTTTTCGCCCAGTTTGGTGGTGTCTTTGGCATCGAGGGAGTGGGCGGTTGCCAGGGTGGAGACGATCACTTCTTTAGCGGTGGCACCTCCGATTAAAGCAATATTCATTTTCCAATCAAAGCCGGTAATGGGTTTGGTAAGATGCTCCAGGGTTTTGCCAATGGTCGCTGCCATGGAATGATTGAGATTATAATCATCCGACCGGTTAAAGCTGAAATTTTTAAGATTGGTAAGCGTGGGGAAGGGGAAGGTCATGGTGGCCCACATGATAATCGAGGCCATAAGAATGAAAGTGCCTGCCTTTTTAACATACATCCAAGTTTTGAACCAGGTATGCAGGCCAATGCCCTTGAGGGTGGGTAAATGATAAAGCGGTAATTCCATGATGAAAGGAGCGGCCTCACCTTTTAGGAAAGTACTGCGCAAAAAACCAGCAACGATCAAGGCAAAAAACCAACTGAGGAGGGTGATGAGAAACATCATAATGCCCTGATGACTGGGGAAAAAAGCACCAATCAGGAGGGCATAAACCGGTAGCTTGGCACCACAATTCATAAAGGGAACCGTGAGAATGGTGGCCAGCCTTTCTTTTTTATCGTAAAGGCTTCGGGTTGCCATAATCCCCGGAACTGCACAGCCACCGGAGATTCCCCCTGATACAATGAAGGCCAAAATGGAATTTCCATGCATGCCAAAAGTTCGTAGAATCCGATCCATCAAAAAGGCGATGCGGGTGACATAACCGGAATCTTCTAAAAAACTGATGATGGCAAACATAAATAGAATCAGCGGGGTGAAGCTTAACACTCCACCAACCCCATCAATAATCCCCGAAACCGTCAATGAGCGCAAAAATCCTGGGGGTAAATAAGTGGAAGCCAGCACATGCAGCCATTCAAAAAAAGATTCCAGCATATTGACTGGATATGCACTTAAAGTGAAGGTGAAATGGTAAACCATGGCCAAAATCACCAGTAAGGCAAGCGGGCCTAGCACTTTATTGGTTAAGACCAGATCCAGTTTATCCGTGACGGTTTTTCGGCTGAGTAAGGGAATGGTAAAACAATTTTTAGTCAAGGAAGTCGCAAAACCCATGCGGTATTCGCCCATAATATTTTCCAGGGTATCGTTATGGGTGATACTGATATGTTTTTCTAATTTGGCAATTGGTTCAAAATAATCGTTAGGGGAATTGGCGTGTTGTAAAATAAAATTTTTGATTTCCGGATCACCTTCCACCAGCTTGATACTCATCCAGGTTTTGGAATATTGCAAGTGGGCAAGCTGGTTAAGTGATAAGTCAGCTTGTAATTTTTCTTCTAGGGATTTGATCAAATCATTAATTTCGATTCCATAAGAGATTTTTAAAGGATAATTTTTTTCCAGGGTGGTGCCTGTCAATTTGGTTAATGCCTCCCGAAGGGGGAAAAGACCCGACTTTTTATGGCCTATGCAGGCAACGATGGGCACATTAAGCATATTTTCCAGTCGTTTGACATCAATTTTAATTCCCCGATCCCGGGCCAGATCAAACATGTTAAGCACAATGATAAGCGGGATTTCCAGCTCCAACAATTGAACAGTGAGATTTAAATTTCTTTCAAAATTGAGCGTGTCGATGACATTGATAATGAGATCGGGTTTTTCATTTATTAAAAAATTTCGAGCAATCAATTCATCTTCGGCGTAGGCCGTCAGGGAGTATGTGCCAGGCAGATCGACGAGCTCAATTGTAACCTGGTTGAGAGTGACAAACCCTGTTTGTTTTTCTACCGTGACTCCCGGATAATTGCCCACATGACGATGGGCACCTACTAAGGAATTAAAGATAGAAGTTTTTCCACAGTTGGGGTTGCCGGCGATGGCCACTTTCATATTTTACTCCAGATGGATCGTGTGACTGAAGATAGATATAACATCTTGAGTTGAGTAGGTCAAATAAAAGTTTTATATACCAAACTTGATTAAAAAATTGATAGGCTTGACCTCAGATGACACTTTTATGTTCAATTTAAAATGTATAATAGTTTGAAATTACGATAAAAAAATGATTTTGACCTGGCCCTATAGTTGCAGAAATTCATTTAGCTCCATGAAAGGGGCCACCAGCGTTCAAGGAGGATCTTTATGAAAACTTTTATCAAGATGATGATGGTTTTTTGGGTTCTTGGTATCATTTATCCGCAAATTTCAAAGACCAATATTAGCTATCATAATCTCATCACCAGCGCCCCCTCATCGATGGACGATATCCGTTTGATGAGTGAAACCAATCAGGAAATGAATACGCTTGATTATATTGAAATCTTGGATGAACTTTTGGGGTTGGAAAATATTTCAGAACATTCCAAGATCAAATCTCTCAAGGAGGCCTGGCGTTTAGGACAACTAAAAAACCTTAACGTGATCAAGGATGATTGCCTGGAGTTTTCTGAGACGGCCTTGATTTTAAAATGTATGGAAATGGAAATTCGAAAAATCAAGCGAGCGGATTTATTATCCATACCCGGAAATGTTTCGGATATGGTGTTGGGGGCCTGTCTGAAAATGGAAACATATAATGACGAAAAGATATGTTATGAATCATTAATTCATAAATTTTTAACCGTTCAGATAAGACAGGAGGCTACCAAATGTCTGGATGTTTCAGTGCCGCTTGAAAAAGTTTATTGCTATCGAAAAATCTTGTAGGTCGAAACAGAATTGATCTAAGTTAATAAGTTAAAAAATTTTGACTAAAATGCTTGGTCAGTTTGAAACTAACCTGATATCTTTTATAAGGGAGATTTTATAAGGATATCAAATTGACAAGTAAACCGCAGGATCGTATTTTTTGGCACGTCCACCCAATGAAAGACGAATCGCTTTTAAAGTCGATTATCCTTTGTAGCTTTATCTGTTTCATTTGTGTTTTTTCATACTATTATCTAGGCTTTTTCTACAGCCTGACTGCTTTTTTTATTTTAATCATTTCCTTGAATAAATATTTTTTTAAAACCAGCTATCTTCTGGACCACGAGGTGATCCGAGTAAAAACATTACTGATGACCCACACTCAAAGGTGGGATCATTTTAAACGTTTTGGATTATCGGATAATCATCTTTATTTGTCTCCCTTGAGACAACCATCCCGTCTGGATCAATTTCAAGCGTTATCCTTGCTCCTGCCTGCCAAGCTGGATAGACAGGAGATTGAAGCCTTTGTCAAACTCAAGCTGGGGAAGACCAATGATTAAGCTAGAGCAAATAAAAGAGGCCTTAGGTCATGCCTTCAAGATCACGGATGGCCAAGAGGATATGACCAAAGAGGATTTTGATCTGCTTTTTAAATTATCCGGTTTTGTGGTGAAAAGAAAACTCAGCGTACCTGCAGTGATGTTTTTAGAGACCCTTAGACCGCTGAATGTTGTGGGTAGTTCCATGATGAGCTTTTTTAAACCCATGCTTGGTCATTTTTTTAATAATGCTGAATATACCCGTCTGGAACGGATTTTAGAAAGAAGATGTTCAGTGGGGTGCCTGATCGATGCGATAGAAAAATGCGAAAGACAATTCTTTGATGATAAATTAAAACCAAACAATGATTCGAAATAATAGGGAGGTTTTTTTGAAAGCAATTTTTTTGTGTGTATTGTGGTTGACCACTTTCCAGGTTTGGGGAGAGGTCTTTCCTCCTGATGATGTGAGTGCGATTGATAAACCCAACGACAATGGCAGTGCCATCATATTGCTTTGGAAAAAGATGGATTATGAAACAGCGAAAATTTTTTATGTAACTTATATTGCCACCTCTCCCAGTGGTCCCTTTTTAGTTCAGCCGATTCAAAGTTCGATCATTAATTTTAAAACTGATTTACCCCAGTCTTTCGGGTTTGCGGAAGATAATAAGAACTGGCACGCCCTGGAGATCACTGATTACCTCCTAGCTGGTGGTGAAAAAAAAGATATGATTGAACAGAACAAGACGTATTATCTGAGAATCGGGGTTAAAGAAGGTAAGGATGGCAATGTGGTGATGCATCCAAAAACCTTTGGGGTAACTCCTCATGGTAATTATTTTGCATTTAATAAGTTGAATAATTTTCTTCTTTTTATTTTTCTGACCGTAGTTATTATTGTTTTTATCAATCTGGCGAAAAAAAATCCTAATTTATTTGTTAGAAGAATCGCTGGCCTAGAGGCGATGGATGATGCCTTGGGAAGGGCCACGGAGATGGGGCGTCCGGTTTTATTTGTGCATGGCCTTAAATATATGCACGAAGTGCCAACGATCGCCGCAGTTAATATCCTAGGAAGGATTGCAAAAAAAGTGGCAGAATTTGACACTGGTCTTAAAGTGGCCAACTGGGATCCAGTTATTCAACAAGTCAGCCGGGAAACTGTCAAGGAATCCTATATTGAAGCCGGCAGACCCGATGCCTATAAGGAAGAGAATATTTATTTTGCTTCCAGTGAGCAATTTAGTTATGCGGCGGCTGTGGAAGGTTTGATGGTAAGGGAGAAACCGGCAGCGAATTTCTATTTTGGATATTTTTATGCGGAATCACTCCTTTTATCGGAAACTGGGAATGCTGCTGGCTCTATTCAAATTGCTGGAACTGATGCTTTTACTCAAATTCCGTTTTTCATTACCACCTGCGATTACACCTTGATAGGTGAAGAACTTTATGCGGCAAGTGCTTACTTGAGTCGTGAACCCAAGTTGCTGGGAAGCTTGAAAGGTCAAGATCTTGGCAAGCTTATGATTATAATCGTGCTGGTACTGGGAACAATCTTTACCACTTTTGGCTGGGAAGGGTTTTCAAAGATTTTTTGGCCAATGTAAAATTTTGATTTTAAGGAGAACGTTATATGAAAAAAAACTTACCTCTCACAATTGCTTTTATCATGGGATGGTTAGGTATTTTACTGGATTATATTCCTCACAAGGTCAGTGAAGTCTTGATGACTTCGATCACCAAAGGTTTGATGGTTACGATAGCGATTGTGGCCTTTTTGGGACTTTATAGTTTGCTCAATATGCATTGGATAAAAATTAAAAGAAAAAATGCTGGATGGGGATATTCGCTACTAGTGTTTGCCGGCTTTTTTTTCATGCTTATTTTTGGTCTCTATAATCAAGGCGATCTTTTTTGGAAGGCCCAGGTTGAACAGGGGATGGTGGAATGGATATACACTTATATTTTCACTCCTTGTCAGGAGACCATGTTTTCTATTTTGGCCTTTTTTATTGCTTCCGCTGCTTATCGAACTTTTCGGGCCAAAAGTATGGAAGCCGGAATTTTGTTGGTAGCAGCAGTGCTCGTCATGTTTGGAGTGGTGCCGATCTCGGGGAAAATTTGGAGTGGATTTCCTGAGATTGCCCAGTGGTTGTTAGAATACCCCAATATGGCCGTTAAACGGGCCATATTTTTTGGGATCGCTTTAGGGGTGGTTTCCATGAGTCTGCGAATCATCTTTGGCATTGAACGTTCGTACATGGGAGGTGAAGGATGATACAGAAATTATTTAATATTGATCGAAGGATTATTTTTGCCTTCATTTTTTTATCAGTGTTATTACCTTTTCTCGTTAAATTTGATCTCCCCATAGAAGCCGATAAAAATGTGCGGACGGTTTATAATAAGATTGAAGAAATCTCTCAAAAGGCGAGCGGTGGCATCATATTAATGTCTTTTGATTATGATAATTCCACCAAAGCTGAATTGGAACCTGCTGCCAGGGCCATTTTATCCCATGCCTTTATGAAAAATGTGAAAGTTATCGGCATGAGTAACTGGCCTAATGGTGTGACTATGGCCAAGACCATCATGGAAGATATGGCGAAGGAATATGGTAAACAAAATGGTGTGGATTGGGCCTATCTCGGGTACAAATCAGGGGCAGGTCTTTTGATGCTTAATTTGTCCATGGATTTTCATGGGGCATTTCCCACGGATACCAGGGGAGAAAAGATTGACCAGATCCCACTGACTAAAAATATTAGAACGATCAAGGATATTGATTATGTGATGTCTCTTTCGGCCGGCAGTGGCGGCATCGAGGAATGGATTATTTATTCCCAATCCAAATATAATTATGCTTTTGCCGGAGTGTGTACGGCGGTTTCCGCACCAGACTATTTCCCATTCTTACAATCTGGACAGATGCACGGGCTGGTCGGAGGACTGGCGGGTGCTGCCCAGTATGAAACTCTGATCAATAAACCGGGCACGGCGATTGATGGCATGAGACCACAGTCCGTAGCACACCTGGTGTTAATTTTCTTTATAATATTTGGCAATATTTGTTATTTTGTGAATAAGAAATTTGACATGAAAAAAGAGAGGGCCTAAATGGAAGCCAATCAATCCAATCTAAAAAAAGATTCAATTGTTATTGTTTTATTTTTTCTGGCATTAATTGTGGTAAACGGAATTTTGGTGGGTACTGGCAAATTAAAATTCGGGACAGAAGGTTTTGGGATTATGGTGGCCGCTGCCCTGACAATTGCCCTGTATAGTTTTCTCTACCAGGATAATCCCATTTTTAAAATGGCCGAGCATTTTTATGTAGGGGTGGCCACCGCCTATTTATTTATTGTCACCTGGTATAGTGTGATTTTACCGGACGTCATATTGGCGTGGAAAGACGTGGGTGGAACTGATGTATGGGTTACCATTTCCAAATCCCTGGCCATCATTGTTCCTACTATTTTGGGGTTGCTGGTTTATACGCGGCTTGTTCCTAGAATTTCCTGGGTAAGTCGGATCACTTTTGCGGCCATGATTGGTTTTGGGGCCGGTTTTGCCATACCAAATTATATTACGTCTCATATTTTAAAACAGGCAAAACCCAGTATGTTGAGTTTATGGACCGCTGCCGGGCCACAGTGGGGAGCGATTGTTATTTTTGTGGGAGTGATCACGACTTTGGTTTATTTTTTCTTTTCCGTGGAACACAAGGGTTCGATTGGGTTTATTGCCAAAGTTGGCGTATGGTTCTTGATGATTTCCTTTGGGGCTTCTTTTGGTTATACGGTTATGGCGAGAGTTTCATTGTTGATTGGGAGAGTGAGTTTCTTGTTTGGGGAGTGGATTCCGCTGATTAATTGATGGAGCATGCCTTTAATAAAGTTGAAAGATGAAGGATTCATTTCTGACTAAATGAGCAGGCTGAGTCAGAAAGTATTTTTCTAATGCCAGACATTTGATTAGTTTTTCTTTTTGGAGATGATCCCAGTATTTATTTGTAGCAAGCATGGACTCCTGCAGAGTCGAGTTTTCTTTGTGAACAAGAAAGTATTTGATACCTAAAGATTTCATTTGATTAATAATTTCTAAATTATCACCTGCTAATATGGGTTTGGGCGCAATCGTGTCAAAGATTGACTGAGGTGAAGGAGAGGGGAAATAAAAAAGCGAAAGAGGATAAAAACAAAAACTTATCTCTTTGGATTTTATATGGTTTTGTTTTAACAATGAAACTAAATCGTAGTCATGAATATTAGCGGATAAGTAGGAATCCAGCCTGGATGGATAAACCAGGGCATGCCCACTGTTTTTACATAGGAAGAAAAAACCACCATGGAGAAAAAAACCAATCAGCAGTGGAACCAGCAGAAGATAAACGGTTTTTTTGAAATGGCGAAAATGATTAAGAAAATACGCAAAAAGAAAGATGTTTAAATAAAGTGTACCGAGGATATAGCGGTGCTGATGAGACCCGAACATAAAAAAAATTGAGATATTGGTAAAGATAACCAGACCAGGAAAAATCGCCAGTAGATGCTTTTTTTTAAAACCGCAGTAAAGGCCAATCAGACTGCACATGAAGGTAGGGTCAATTCCTTTTAAATTTTTGATCGTGAATATGTCAAATCCATTCAATTTATATTCTTGGAATCTATATAACGTGAAACGAATGGGAAGTAACAGATAGTTGAGTAACGTTTTGTTGAATGTGTAGGAAGCCATGTTGTACTGGGTAAGTTGTTGGTAAAGCGCATCACTCATACCAGGGTGTCCTAGTAAAAATGGCCAGAATGGATTTTTATAAAGGAAAAGATTTTTTGCGTACCAAAAACAACACGGGAGAATGAGAAACATTAAATCCCCCAGACGTATTGATCTGATAAAGGGTCTTAAATTACTTTTAACAAATAAATAAATTAAAAAAATAAGATATGCACTAAACACCAAGGTGAGGGAGGTGTATTTTATGGATAAGGCGGCGGAAGTTGATAGAAAAATAAGTCTTA
The DNA here is from genome assembly GCA_001770015.1 of Bdellovibrionales bacterium RIFOXYC1_FULL_37_79. Lineage (GTDB taxonomy): Bacteria > Bdellovibrionota > Bacteriovoracia > Bacteriovoracales > Bacteriovoracaceae > XYC1-FULL-37-79. Next base: position 100,518 of record MEQB01000026.1, on the reverse strand, counting down.
TGTTTTGTCCGTTACGATAGAGGATGAAATTGATCATGGCAAAAACCAAGAGTGTTTCTGCACAAGCACTGGCCAGATCAACATATCCAAGCACTGAAATTTTAGTTCCGTAGGGAAGAAGAAAAATTAAAAGTGAAATAAATTTGGCCAGGGGGATGGAAAAATAGGAACTGATCTGATGATAAAACAAGAGGGAAATAGAAAGTAGATAGCTAAAATGGAAGAAATGGGCCAGGGATGTATCATTGAATAACGCTTGAGAATACCAGAACAGGACATCAAGCCCTTTGGGGATGGCCTCATAGAATAATGCTTCGTAGTTAAACCAGAAAGGCCCCCATAATTTAAAATGATAGGAGAGCGCATCCCAACCGGTTTCCGGTAAGGCGCAGCTTAATAAAAAAATAGTGATAAAAGTCAGATAAATGATTCTAAATAAAGTTGGATGAAATGAAAGAGTGATTTTTTTTAGATTTTTTAAGAAAAAAAGGATTCCTGGAAGCAGTAAAAAAAAACCACTATATTGGTTTAACCCCTTAAAAAACACTAAATAAGTGACTATAAAAGACAGCATGGTATTGGTAAAAAAAATAGTTAGAGCAATTTTCAAATGCCAAGCAGAGTCTTTTTTAAGAATAAGATGAAGCAATTTGTGATAGGTAAGAAAGTAGCTTGGGGTTATAAGCAATAACGAAAAAATAAGCAGTAAAAGGTGATAATAATAATTACTAACTGTCATAAAAAAACCTGCCCTGAGGGGCAGGTTTTAATCGGGATTATTTTTTAATTATAATACATTAAATGGTAAAGAGACTGACAGTAGAATTTCGCTTAGCTTTTGATCTTTGGTGATATTGGTGGCCTCGACTCCCCCTTGTTCCCAAGTATCATATTCAAATTTTCGGTATTCCAGGTTAAGACTGACATAGCTTATTGGCCGATAGCCGATGCCGAGTGCAAAACCACTACCATCAGTTAACTCATCGTTGGCATCATAACGATTGGTGGCGGCGACGGTGTCATCACCTTCGAAACTGCTGGAGAGAAAATAGGTACCCCAAATGCGAAACATGACTGGAAAATTATATCCTACAAAAATACCCAGTTGTTTCTTTTTGACATCATCTTCGTAGGTGGTTGATCCGGTCTTGGACTCCATTTCAAAATTTTGGATTGAATAATCGACTCCCATCATAAATCCCAGATGTTGCAGACCAAGTCGTCCGCCAAAAGTGGGGGTGGAGTATTCATTTTCATATTTAGTATTTGAGACAGTTACTTCACCGTCTCCCAGAAGGGCGTAACCCAGATAGGGTTCAAGTAAAATTCCAGCATGGGAATTAATGGCAAACAAAATAAAACTAAGTAAAAAAAATTTAAACATACTTTTTTTCATATATCCTCCATAAAGTAAAAAATTTGAATCTTTTCACCTTTTATTTTAGCAGGATTATAGCATTTGACAAATAGGTGGGCGGTTAGAAAATTTCTTCCAGGTAGGATTTGCCGTTTAGATTGCGACAGATGATATTTTTGGCCAGTAATAATCTTTTGATGGCATCTTTTTGTTCAGGGGTGCCTCTTTCTTTGATTATCCCGGGGGAATCGTAAATGATTTCTCCGACTCCAGCTTGCATCAGGTGCTTGAGACAGTTTTCGCAAGGCCCGTGGGTGCAGTAAAATTTATGTCCTCGCACATTGCGTTCCGCAAACAGCAGAGCGTTCATTTCGGCATGAATAACCAGATGGTATTTCATAGGGCGCTCGAGGGTCATATGATGTTCATCACAACCGGCCACAAAGCCATTATAACCAAAAGAGACCGGACGATTATCCTTGGTTACGATGACACAACCGACTTGACTGGAGGGATCTTTCGATTTGGTGGCCACTTGCTTGGCGATGTTGATAAAATATTGGTCCCAGCTTATGTTCATTGGTAGTTACCTGGATAGGAAGCCTGATTTATATTCGATTAAAATACTACACTACTTTATTCATTGTTAAGAGTTTTTTATCATCAAGAAGTGACATAAAAATTGAAGATTTGTTATACTTGATTCATGCTGATTAATGGGAGGAGAATTTATGAAAATTGACGTTAATACTCAGATATATATATCCACGATCACTCCGGATGATCAAGCAAGCTATATTGCCCATATGCAAGATCGTGAAATCTACGAAAAGACGATCGGAATTCCTTACCCTTACGGGGAAAATGAGGCGAAATGGTGGATAGCGGCCGTGGCCGAAGAGGCCAAACGTTTTGGACAGCCCCTTCAGTATGCTATCAGGACGGAGGATGGAGCATTAATTGGCGGGATTGGCCTGATGGATATGAAAAGTAGCAGTGATCACGCTGCTGAACTGGGTTTTTGGCTGGCCAGAAATTATCGCAATAAAGGGATTATGACCAATTGTATAAAGGCCTTCACCAATTGGGCGTTTAATAATCCCACCTTTGGCCTGGTGAGGATCCAATGCCGTATTTTTGCCCATAACGAAGTGGCGGTAAAAATTGTGGAAAAATGTCAGTTTGTCCCGGAAGGGTATATGAGAAAGAGATTTAAAAAAGATGATAAGTATATTGACGCTAAAATTTTTGCCTTGGTCAGATAAGTTCTAAATTAAAATACATCATTTAATTGGTTTTCATTCTTGAGGAGGAAAATTTTACCGCACCTGCCTTGCTCTGGCCATATGGATGATAATTAAGGCTGAGAAGAGGTTCTTTGATGCATAAATTATTATTTATTCGGTTGGTTAATTATCTGGTGATACTTCCGTTGATGTTGCAAGCATTTTTAGCATCTTTTGATTTTCCAAGTTGTATAGCACAACCTTCAGTGGGGCCTGATTCCGTCAATATGAACTTGGAACTTAAGCGTTATGTAGAGAAGCCATTATTAGTAGATGAGTTAATTCATACCCCAGATGGATTGAATGCCCTTGAGGAAATGGTGGAGACGTCTGAACGAACGGGAAATTTTGGTTTTATGAGGCTTTTAACCGAACGACTTGTGGCTGCCGAATCTGCAGACAGTTACAGGGTGATTAATCATCTCATTGAAAATGATCATTATCGATATGCTTTGGGTGATCTGCTGGTTAAAGATGATCTGATGCCAATGAATAAAACCGAACTTGCAAAAAAGGCGTTGGCAAAAGTTGATTCACCAGAGGATGTCTATGCCTTTGATAAGTTTGTGGAAGCTACTTTGAACAAAAGCAGTACTCCAGAAGAAATGAAATTAGCAGATACCATTTTGGATAAGGTGGTCGAGCTTAAAAATCCCTATACCTTGGACAAATATTTAAAACTCAGGGCCAAGCTGAATCCCGTATTAGAGGCCAAAAAGGATAATATTTATAGCACCCTTAAAACCTTGGAGACAATGAAACCGACCAAGATCGAGAATGAAAAGATCGATGACCGTATTCATGTTGTGAGCGTTGCTGATGGAGATGAGGAATTTGAAAAAAGGAAAAAGGCCATTGATTGGGATCATCTTAAGGCCAATATTGAGCAGATAGATCAGATGCGCTCAGTTCCAGATGGCGTGAGTAATATGGATAGAGTGATCAAGTATCACCCAGAGTGGACTGAGGTTTTAGAAAATCCAGAGAAGGGAATTAGGGAATTATTAGCGAAGGGGGATAAGGAAACCTTGATGAAAATCATCGATGTGATCGAGGATGATAAGTTTTTTACCGTGCTTACCACCAAATTAGGGGAGAGTAATACTCCGCTAAGGGATGATCTCATTTCGCATGTATTTTATGTAAGAGCTCAGCCAGATTATATTATTAAAAATACCTTCGGCCAGACTCCCTCGGCGATTACGCCGCAGCGGAGACGGTATTATCAAGAATACGCTGATAATTATTTAAGAGGTGGGGATCCGCAAAGAATTAGAAATTATGTAGAATATGTGCTTGCTCAACCATATACCAGCGACATGACTCAAATTGATAGGTTATTAATTAATGCAATGAGTGCCAGTGATGTAGAGCTGATGGATTTATATTTAAAGCGCCGCTTGCCAGTAGTTCCGTTGCAAGATCGGATTGCTCTTTATGATCAATTACTCACTCGGGCCAGCAAGAGTCCTAAGGGATGGGAATATTTTGCCAGGTCGGTGCTGCCGAATTTAACCGGAAAAGATGATATGCAGATTCATAAAAAATATCTGGACCTGGCCTTTGCTAATAAGGATGCATACGCCTGTCAATTGTATGCGGAAAATGTCACCGACAAGCAATTCAAATCGTTGAGAAAAAAGGCCGAGCGAGCGAGTTTACCATCCTTTCGTTGGGATGATGGAGGTATGAAAATGCAGGGGTTGGTAAAAAAATACAGTAGTATTTTACATGGATGTTTATTGGGGATATTTCGTAAAAAACCATGAGGTAAAAAAGACTAAAACTAAATTAGCAAAAAAAAATATTAATTTTTTTTAAAATATTTCGATTAGGGACTAGAGAGGTTTGTATGATTATTAGAGTAATTTTATCGGTATTGCTTTTGAGTTTTCCTTTTGCGTCAATGAGTTTAAATCTAAGAAAAGAGTTACTGACAGATTTAGGTATTGATACAAAGCTCGATGCAGATACCTTGTTACCGCTGACCAAGGCAAGCGAAGAGACGGAAAAAAATGATGCTCCTCCTTTTGATTGTACCCCATATTTAAAAATAAAAGATACGAAAAATTCCAACCAATGGGCCAATAAAAGTTGTTTTGATGGTACAAATTATCCAATGGATGCTTCTACAGTGGCAGGACAATTAGGAGTAAGTAAAAATTTTGATGATTGGTACAGGGAGGATTTGAATCGGGAGTTACAAAGAGACGCTTTTAAAGTTACGTGGGAAAATAGGAAAATATTTAGGGATTTGTATCCCGATATACCAATTCAAGAAAGTGAAATAGAGGCAAAAAAGTGCGGAATGAAGATGGTCGAATGTCAAAAAGATGATCAGTTTTGTTCCCAGGATCAGGAATTAAAGAGCATGTTAACGGTTGAACCGGAAAAAAAGCCATTTAATGATGAGGGAAAGGATAAGTATTACAAGGATCATGTCAAGAGAGCTGTAATTTTGTCTGCCTATCTGGATGCTTTGAATGATCTAAAGACTATAAGGGACGTTAAGGAAAGAGAAGCTTTTAAAGAAAAACTATTATTAGGGATCGATTCCTTTAGCTCCTTGTTTCCGCTACTTTTTAAAAGTGACAATTATCCATTTGAGAGGAAAAAAAATGTTTCGATAAACTCGGTACAACAATTCCTGACCATGAAGGACTTTAAAAATCCTCATCAATTATCTGATTTAGGTAATTTAATAATTAAAAATGTAGATCCTGAAAAAAAGCTAAGGAGAAAATATATTGAATTATTCAAAGCTGGCAAAACTGATCTTGATAGTAATATTGAGAAGGAAATCTTTGAACAGAAAATAGATGTGTACTCTGGTTACGAGGATAGTTTAGGAAGAAGAACAACTAATCGTGATGCTAAGAGTGTGACGATTAAAAAAAGTGTTGCTGACTATTTGAAAGATTCAAATTTTATGAAAAGAGTTGAACATCAAACCAAGGTAGCCGCAGGTGGATACTTGGATTTCTTGGGCCAGGGGGCTAATTTTATATGTGAACGGAAACACGACGATAAGCCGGTCTTTCACTTATATCCTGAACTGGTTAAAAGGACGATGAGCAGGATAGAGGACAAGTTCAAACAAGAATATTTAGATAAGGATAAAAATAAAGTTCTGTTTGATTTTAACTATACCAGAATGAAAGCAGTTTACTGCTTTACTAAACAGAAATATCCCGCAGTTGACGCTGACACAAGTGATTTGCTTCTGATGGGAGCACTTGGTCTTGGTGGCGGAGCATTGATGTTGCCATTTGCTGCTCCGGCAACTGCTTTTATCGTTGGTGGTCTAGGTTTTGCAGCTGCTGGGTTTAAAGATGTCGGGGTTAGTGATCGTACTTATGTAGCGATGGCAGGGTTACAGCTAGCCAAAACAGCCCAGCTTAGTGAGTATTATAAGGCTTCAGGTTATACTACAGCGCTGGCGGGTGTGGATACGATAGCAGCACCAATGGATGGAATTGCTTTGACGAAGTATTTTTTTAAAGGAAAGTCGGCAACGAAAGGAGTTGTGGAAGATGTAGCTGAAGTAGCAATGAAAAAGGCCAGCAGAAATTTGAAAATGGAAGAGGAAGCTAAAAAAATCCAGTTACGCTATAAATTCACGGATGAAGATCTGGCCAGTTTGGAGTTATCTCCGGAAGATAAGTTTTGGGCATTAAAGCTTTTTGATTATGGAGCAGAAAATGTGGCAAAGGCCGATACTTATGTAAAACAAGCATTGCAAGAGGCTGAAATTAATCCTGAGACTAATAAATTATTTCTGGCCGTGCTCGGTAAGGTTAAAGCAGATTTAGAATCCGCTGGAAAACTGAAGAATGTTTCCGTAGAAAACATCTATGATTATATAGAAGAAAGTTTAAATAGGTGTATGAGGAGTAAAGCGAAGTTATAGTTTTGGTCTCAATTTTTATTAAATCATAAAACGCTGATCCGTCAATGAAGAAATGGTGGTTTGGTAATTTGATCTGAGCTCAAGAGATACTTATATAATTTTCATTCTATTTCATATTTTTACTTGTCCCGGAAGTGTGCGTCTTTATTTGTTTATTAAAGTATAGATATTCAAATATCTTTTTTATAGTGACCATGTAGGCAGAATTTTTTTGGATTGTTCATCAATTCTTTATTTTTTAGAGGTAAGTTGTCCTGATCTTGTTTGGATTTTAGTTGTGAGCTATCATGATATTTAGGAAGTTGTAGGGAGCATGTTGATGAAATAAAATTGAAGGCGGAAATGGTTTTATCTAAACGACATCTATTTTATATCTGGCCGATGGGATGGTTATTAATTGTTTTATTACTGGGATGGACCTATCCTGTAGTTGAACTTTTTAATAAACTTGGTGAGTACCCCAGGGATTATGATGTTCGCATCAGGAACCTAAAAGAAAACGATGTTGTAAAAATGCCGGACGGTAAAAGGTTTAGAGTTATGGAGAGAATGACTACTGGACATAGTACTGCCGTTTTGAAGGTTATACCGATAGATGACACTTTTAACTTGATCAGTGAGTATGTCATTTTAAGGCTTCCCAAAAACCAGCAAGCGAAGGCCGAATTTAACCAATATCTTCTGGGTATTAAGGAGATCCAAAATACCTCGCTGGCTTCTCCGGAGCATTACGTTTTTAAAGATAAATATGTGGTAGCCGAATATATTGAGCATACCTATAATGCGGATCAATTTTTAACCAACCCGCGAATAACTTCTGATAGGGAGTGGCAAGAGGCTGCGAGTGCGCTTAAAGAATACGCTCTTAATAATCAAGACCTCCAGGAGGTCGGTGATTTTCGGGCGGAACAGTTAATTTATGATAGACAACATAAAAAGTGGAGACTGATTGATTGGATGGGAGGTGTGGATCGTTATCGGGATAGTGATCACGCCATAGACAAGCATCTCTTCACATGGGAAAGTCTTAAATTGTTTACTAAGCCAGAGAATGTTCAAAATAAAAGTAAAGCTTTACTGGCAGAAATTAATGATGCCATTGTCGAGCAGCGTTTGGTTGTCCATTATCACAATCTAAATCCCACTGCCTCAAGTGAAATGCAGGCAATCTTAAGTAAAAAAGGATTTGTGGCCCGTTGTTTGAGCATAATATTGGGAACAAATTGGTTGAAAAAAAAGACTAAATGATTAAGGCCTTATTCCAAGCTCCCAATCAATTTTTCCACCTCATCGAGCACTTCCCCGGATTTTACCAGATACTTCATGTTGGTATGATCAGGATAAAGTGGTCTGTCGATATCTAGGAACTGCACATGACGTCTGACAATATCGTGGGCCTTTTTGGTTCCATCCCCAAAAATCCAGTCCCTGAAATCCATCGCTTGAGCAGCGGCCATCATTTCAATTCCCAAAACACCGTAAGCGTTATCCAGAATTTGAAAATTCTTAATGGCAGTATTCATACCCATGCTGACAAAATCTTCTTGATCAGCAGCTGCGGGAATGGATTGAATGCTAGCTGGAGCGGAGAGAATTCTTTGTTCAACAATTTGCATGTCGGCGGTGTATTGGCTGAGCATGAGTCCACTAAACATGCCTGCCCCCTTGGTTAAAAAGGCCGGCAGACCGACTGATAAAGCCGGGTTATTCAATCGATTCATTCTTCTTTCACTTAAAACGCTGATCATGGTGACGGCGATGCCGATCATATCCATGGGAAGCGATACCGGAGTGCCTTGGAAATTGGCACCGGAAAGCGCCAGATTTTCTTCCGGAAAAAAGATCGGGTTATCACCCACCCCATTAAGTTCAATTTCGACTTGAGACTTGGCCCATTTCACGGCATCGTGAGCAGCACCAATCACTTGGGGGGTTGAGCGCATGGAGTAGGCATCTTGCACTTTACATTTGATTTTACCTTCATATAAATCGCCACCCTTTACCAGCTTGTTGATGGCCATCGCACTTCTGATGGCCCCGGAAAAACCGCGAGCTTCGTGTAGTTTACTGGTATAAGGTTTCATATTGGCCATTAAGGCCTCGAGGCTCATGGCCGCTGCAATCTCTGCTTGTTTCAACCAGCGATTGGTATCGTAGAGCATAATGGCACTCATGGCGGTGAGTAGGTTGGAGCCGTTAATGGTGGCCAGTCCATCTCTGGCATGCAGGCCTGGAATTTTTATTCCGGCCCTTTGCATGGCCTCTTTACCATCCAGTAGCTCGCCGTTGAAATAGGCCTTGCCTTCACCCAGCATCAGTAAAGCGATCTGGCTCATTGGTGCCAAATCTCCACAAGCGCCCACTGAACCTTTTTGACAAACGAAAGGAGTGACTCCCTTGTTTAACATATCAACTAGAGTGGCCGTAATTTCCAGGCGGCAACCGGAATTTCCGTGGGCATGCACATTAACTCTACCTAGCATGGCACCCCTTACATATTCAATCGGGGCGGGATCACCAATGCCAGCGGCGTGGTTATAGATCAGGTATTTTTGAAAATCTTTTATTTGATCGTCATTTAAAACAATTTCTGAAAATTCGCCAATACCGGTATTAACTCCATACATGATTTCCTTGGCGACAATTTTATCTTCCAGCATTTTTCTACATCGGATGATTTTTTCTTGGGAATCCTTTGATAATTCCACCGGGCGATTAAACCTGGCCACTTCAACAACATTTTCAATAGTCAGATTGGCGCCATTAATGATTAGTGGGGTAGTCATGTTATCTCCTTACAAAACATTTAAATATCTTTAAAAACGAATATTTGTAACATATTTGAATAAAAGGAGCTAGGTGGAATTGATAATAAAAATATTTTTATAAATGAGTTTGTGAACAACCTAAGCACACGCAGTGTGTCTATCGGGTGATTATTTCAGCTTACTTTTACCGGTAATGTATTGATCGTTTAATTTACCCCAGTAATACATTTCGGTGATGTCCAAGTTGATGGTTTCAAAAAACTTTGGGTATTTATCTTGAAGACATTCGGGTTTGTGCTTAGAAAGGTGTTCTCTTTTTACATATCCTTCGTACGGTCCGACCTTGGCGAATTGATAATCATCTTTGATGGTTTCATAAAGCTTGATGGGGTGACCGCAGCTGATGGCAGACAAGGACTCTGCATATTGACTTGGTTGCACCCTGACGTGTCCAAACAGAGCACCGAGATATTCAATGCTAATAATTTTTTTACTATCTTCCTTGATCTCCACCTTCTCTTTGGCAGGTACCAAGTTGGAAATAATAAGAACCAATAGGGTTATGGTTAAAAAACGTGGCATAATTTAATGATAGCCGCAAGATTAGATTAAATCTAGTTTCTTGATAGGTGGAACCTCTTCTTTGGTTTTTAAATTCTTGTTTTCCTCGCTCTTTTTGGGATCGGGTGATTTGGTGGCGTAATCTCCCCGGGAAGATTCTTCGGTGGTGAGTCCCCTGACTTTCAAGCTAAATTTCACGCTGGTCACGGAGGGATGTGGGAGTGTTTGGAGTTTTTTTATGTTTAGTGCCATATATGGAATCATTATAACGCATAGAACATATGAGCTGCGTAAATATTTGCTTTATGCTAATAAATATAAGCAGATAAGATTAAATTAATGCTGATCCACTCTGTTTGTAACTGGTTGAAAGCTGGTTGGGTGCCCAGCTTTGTCCATTGAAAATATTACAAGCGGCTTGTAATTCAATGATAAGAATATGTACAAACGGCTGTCTGTTTAACCTATCCATCGGAGAATTTTATGAAAATGGTTACTAGTTTAAGTGTTATGACATTTCTGATTATGTTTTTTAATGTGATGCCTTCCTACGCAAATGATATGTGGGCTGGCAATTTTCAAGTGCAAATTACTCGCGCCACCACGGATGCATGTTTGGAAAATGGCCCGGAGATATTTGCTCTTGATGCAAATCGTGCCGTTATGCTGGGGGATTGGGCATACACCCAAGCAACAGTGGCCTCGCTTTGTGTGGACGTTTATGTTCCTGGCGTGACTGAGTATTTCAGAACCGATATTCCACAGTACTTGTCAGTAGAGGGCGTCTTGGTGGATGGCAATGGGGTTTCTAGAAAAGTTACGGCCCAATATGTTCGCCACGCTGGTAATAATGCAATCTATGAAATTAAGCTTTTAAATCTAGCTTTAAAATACGATGAAACGCTTAGTCGCCAAGAAAAGATGTCTGAAATAAAATTGTATGGATCGACCTTTGCCACCAGTTATACCAAATTTCTGGCAATTAGTGTTTTTCATAACTTCTAATCTAAAAATCACTGGATAACTTAATACTACTGGGGAGATTTTATGAAAAAAATATTAATTTTAATTGCGATGAGTTTATGTTTGCAAATAATCGGTGCTGAAAAAAAGATTGAATGCCGCTATGATATGGGTGGATACGATGATGAGTTTATCTACGCAGTTGCCGACGGACAAACGGTACGTGAGTTGGTGTATGTTCCATACTATGGTGACGGGGGAGAATTCAAAATGATTTCGGAGCGATTGTTTCAGAAGTTTGAACCGGGAGTGGTATTTTCTACCATCATTTCATTTTCTGATGATTTTAAAAATGCCACGCTCATGACGGTCTATCTAAAAGGAACGCATGCTTTTTATAGCAAGCATTTCAGTTGCGTAGAAAAATAAGTTCAGTGTCATTGGCATAAAACCGAAGTTACAGTGTATGCTGTTGAAACGTTGGAAACCCAAAATATCTGTTAAAAATCAGGTCAATTTTATTGTCTGTCTGTCTTGGACCTAGAATAAAAAAAACTTATGATGCGGGAATTAGACCAAATTACGAAGTATCATGCTGAAATTCGACTATCTTAGGCAAAGCGGGAATTTGCAATTAGCAATATTGATTAGTTAGGTTGAAAATCTCAGTTTGCTTGCTTTGTAATAATTCTGCAACAGTTTTGTTTTATTCTAGGGTTGGATAACCATACCACTCAAGGAGCTTTGTGATGAGTTTATACGTTACAGTATTTGTATCGTTTTTATTTTTTTTTCAGGGAAGAGGATTGCTTGGCAGCGATCAACTTCCCCTAGAACTGATGAAACCAGTGACCGAGGTTTTAAAACAAGCAGAGTATCTGGGTAGTGGATGGAATGAAAAATATTTGAAAAATGAGAAAATCAACGAGCTTATTTTTCAGCAAATCAAGAGTCATCATAGTCCTGTTATGGAAACAAAAGAAAACCTGCCACCACCTCGGTTTCCTCACGACGAGATAGCGGAGGGAAAAATTAAGGAGGATCTTCAAAAAGTTTTTAAGGAAGAGAAATTTCTGAAATCATTAAAAGCAGAGATTGCAAAAAAACCGACTTTTAAAGTAGAAGAAATTGCGCCAGCATCAGACGATTGTGATTGTAAAAAAGAGGAGAAAGATTGCAAAATAGCTACTGGGAATGCTGAAAAATTGGCACAAGAAACGAAAAAAGCGGTGCTTGAAAGTTTACATGATCCAGAAGTCATCAAGGCTATTTCGAATAAAGCACATCATGAAATCGATCACCCTAAGAAGAGAAAATTGGATAAAGAAGATGATGAGGATGATGAAGATAACAAAAAAGATGATAGGGATAAGAAACGACGTTTGACTAAAAAATCAAGCATGGATAACGAAATGGAGCACAGCTTTGATTTGAATAATAGGGATGATCAAGGGCGATTTGATCGAAGGCAAAAAAGAAATCATAGCTTCATGAATAATGGTGACTTCAAAAATATGTCTTCGAGCGGATCTTTTGGGGGAAGTGAAAACTTCAATATTTCAGGTCAATTTAATGAATTTGGCGAAAATAGCTGGGTATTTCCATCAAATGCTGTTCAAAATAATTGGGGCGAAAACCAGTCATGGCAAAGACCTTACGGGAGATCATTTATGATGCCAATGAGGCCTTCAAGCAGTAGGTTTAATTCTTATTTTTATAATAATGTTTCGGGAAATGGGACAGCAAATGACTTTAGGATGCCGTCGAGATTTGGGGAAATGTCCACCACTGGACAAATCCCTAATTATGGTATGCCAACTAACGGTCATTTAATGTATAATGATTGGGGGAATTACGGTTTTTAACTACATGGGAGCAAGGTTTGGTTAAGATATTGCTGGTGGAAGATGATCCGGTTATTGGCAGAGGTTTACAGATCAATCTATCTAGTCGTGGTTTTCATATTGATTGGGCCCAGACTTTAAAACAGGCCGATGTCTTTATTGAGGACCAGGTTTATGATTTGATATTACTGGATTTAAAGCTTCCCGATGGAAATGGGCTTGGTTTTTGTGATCAATTGAAAAATGAAAAAAAATCCCAGTCTCCCATCATCATTCTTACTGCTAACATCGAGGAGGAATCGGCGGTAGCCGGATTTGAAAAGGGTGCCAGTGACTATATTAGAAAACCTTTTGGACATGCTGAACTTTTGGCAAGAATACAAAATGTTTTGAATATCAAAAGTAATAAACAGGGACAGTTGATTTTTGAAAAGTTGGTCTTAATCCCAGAAGAAAGAAAAGCATATTATGATCAACAGGAGATTATTTTTAATAGAAGAGAATTTGATATTTTGGAAATGTTTTTAAGAAGACCTAACGTAGTTTTATCAAGAGAGCAGATTATTTCACATCTCTTGGAAAGTGAAGACGTGATTGATCGTACCATTGATTCCCATTTGAGTCGGATAAGACAAAAATTTAAAAAAAATAATGCAAATACCATCAGAATTTCTTCTGTGTACGGGGTAGGGTATAAAATTGAAATTGCATGATTTTACTTTTATAGGTCGTATTTTTATCATGACGGTACTTATAGTAATCGTATTGTTCTTTTTTATCTTATTTTTAAGTCAAAAAATTTCTGATAATCCTCCTCATAAAGACCGGTATGATAAATTAGAAATGATTTCGGAATTGGTTTCTCAAAAAATGATTGATAAAAATGCCTTGGATCGACTGTTGTCTCAAGTTGGATCTACCGAGGTAAAGATGCTTTCCAGGGAGGAACTTAATAAACTGTTTTACGAAAGTGATGTGGAACGTTTGATGAATCATTCCTTAAGGTATATTGTGGCCCCTTCCAAAAGACCAGGGCAGTGGTTTTTTGTGACAAAAACTGCTGAAAGTTTTTTATGTTTTCAAATTCCACCTCCGCCACCCCCTCCTTTTAAAAATCGTCGAGGTCCAATGCCTTTGGTGATTTTTATATCTATTGTTGCGTTTGCCATTGTGTCGGTATTGGTATCTTTTTCTATCTTGTATATAAAACTTAGAGTCTTTTCCAAAAAAGCAGCGATTTTTATTTCCAGTATTCAGCAGGGAAAATTTGATACCAGATTTCAGATCAGCAAGAATGATGCTTTTTATGAGTCAATGATGCAATTTAATACAATGGCACAACAGGTAGAAAAACTGGTGGATAAAATTAAGAATTCCGAGCAAATCCGTATTGAGATATTGCAAGAGCTTTCCCATGACTTGAGGACGCCCATCGCTTCACTAAAAAATTTAATTGAAACGTTAAGATTTGCCTCGGACAATATAACCAAAGAGGAAAAAAAAGAACTGATGCAATTGGCTAGCGCTGAAATGGTTTATTTTGAAAGATTAGTAGAAGATTTATTAATGTGGGCAAGAATCAATGAGCCTAAATATCAAGAACAAAAAGAAGAAATACACCTGGTTAATTTACTTGACGGAGAATTGATTCGTTTGGAATCAATCTATCCTAAAATTCTGATTGAGAAAAACTATCATAGTATAGATGTTCATATCATGGGAAATGCTTATCTTTTAAAACGTATGTTTAGAAATGTGTTGGAAAATGCTGTCGAGCATGCTCATAACAAGGTTACAATCAGCATCAATGTTGTGGGTAAATTTTGCGAAATTCAAATTATGGATGATGGGGATGGATTTTCTGTGGATCAAATTAATAGCTATGGAAAAAAGAAATTTAGTCGGGTGGCCCTTTTTAGTGATTCCACTCGTTTATCTATAGGCCTTGGATCTGTTATTGTTTCTAATATTGTCAAACTTCATGATGGGATCTTGAATATCAAAAATAAAGGCGGAGCGAACGTAATTATTCAATTACCAGTCCCAGGTTAATTAAATTGTAATATTGTCATACTCTTGCAATAAATTGGTAATATTCTTGAAGTATGAAATGGAGATCATAATGAATCGGGAGGTTTTATGATGAAAAAATTACATTTTGCGTTTCTGGGAATTTTTGCCATTCTTTTTAGTTTGTTTTTAAGTGCCGACGAGGGGAGAACACACCGACCTCCCATGATGGACAATGAGGCATTCAAGGCCGCTTTTGATAAATGTTCTTCGACTTATGGAAGACCTGAACCACGCCAAAGACCGAGCGAGGAATTTGAAAAATGTATGACAGATGCAGGATTTGAACGTCCCAAGGATCGTGGCAATCAAAACGGAGAACACCACCCACCTCCTGTCCAAGATAGACAAGAGGGGAGTGCGGTAAGAGGTGTTTAATAGTAAAGAGTGATTTAGTAAATGATATGTGTGGGGGAGAACGGGAATTTCTCCCCTTTTATGTAGTAAAATAGGCTTATTGTCATTTGCACAAAACCAAAGTTACAATAGATCATCGTTTGGAAAGGAGTCCTTATGAAGCATCTATGGCCACTTGTTTTATTTCTCACGGTTAGCTTTTCATACGCCAACCTTATCCTCTGGGATGATGATCAAGCTTATACGGAACTCACGGTGGCATTTTTGACCCATGAATATCTGGATAAATACGATGATTATAAGGTGTATTTTCCCTCAGTTATTTTTGATGAACGTATTTTTACTTCCAGACTGGTGGTGAGTTTTGAGAAAGAAAATAATGTTTTTTTGAACTTACTTGCCATCAGAATGGTCAAGAATCCTGATACGGAAAGAGTCTTAAAAAGTTTTAAGACCAGTGAAAATATTTTATGGGCCAAGCGGGTGCTGGGACATAAAAGAGACGAGGACCCTCGTGAATATACTCCGTCTGATCCGAGCTTTACAAAGCAAAGTCACCATAAAATTATGAACAATGAACTGGCCTGGGATTTAAGCCGGGGAGAGGGGGTCGTGGTTGCCATTACCGATGATGGGGCCAATTTAAATCATCCAGATCTTCTGGAAGGTTGGTGGATCAATCAAAACGAAATTCCTGGAAATGGTCTGGATGACGATTTAAACGGGTTTATTGATGATGTAAGAGGATGGAATTTTATCCATTTGAATAATAATAACCATGAGACTCGTTTGGGACATGGTACTCATGTCGCCGGAATAGTGGGAGCGCGCATGGAAAACGGCATTGGGGTGGTTGGTACTGCCCCCGAGAGTATCTTAATGCCGCTTAAATTTTATGAGTCCTTTGATAGTCCGAGAAATTGGAGTTCACTGGTAATCTGTGAGTCTTATGTTTATGCCATAGATAATGGTGCCCGGATTATTACCACCAGTTATAATATTGATCCTTATTTGCACGACGAAGTTTATCAGCTGGCCTTGGATTATGCTTATCGAAAAGGGGTGCTGGTTTTTAATTCATCCGGTAATAATGGAATGGATGATCCGATGAGAAGTGAAATTAATAAACTTTTATTGGTGGGTAGCACCCAGGTGGAATCAGCGCAGGTTGACGTTATTGCCCGGGATAGTAATTATGGGGTGGGAATTGATCTTTTTGCTCCTGGTGAAAATATTTTTTCGACTTCGGTGGGCCTTGATTATGTGGAAAAAAGTGGAACTTCCATGGCATCCCCGAGCGCCGCTGCCGTGGCGGCACTGATATGGGCAAAACATCCCGATTATACCCATGAGCAAGTGGCGGCCAAATTGCTGCAAGGATGTGACGATATTGAAGATAAAAATAAGTCAAAATACCAATTTAAATTGGGAGCTGGCAGGGTTAATTCCTATAAATCGTTGCAAGGCAGGATACCAGGACCGCAGATTAGAAGAGTGGTGGAGGCATCACCCATTAAAATCATCATCCAGATGAACAATGTGTTTTCAAAAGCATCGTTTATTGCTGATTCATTCCAGCTTATGAACCTTGCTTCTGGCGCAAAGATTCAACTCCAGATGATGGATGAGTACTTTTATGGAACCAACCTGATGGAATTTCAATTTGGATTTGCGCTTAACAAGGGCAAATATGAATTTAGGGCCTTAGCAAACCAGCTTAGGGATCCGTTTGGCAATGCCCTGGCGGGGGGAGATTTTGTCTATAGTTTTCAACTATGAGGGATAAAAAACGCTAGGTGTCAGTGTAAAAAAGTCATGGCGTTATCAACCTGATAGACGTCTGTTTGCTTTTCTTCTACCTTGCACCTAAATGATTAAAATTGCCAAAGGGGTTTTTATGAAAAAAATGATTATCAGTTTATGGTTTCTTTTATCCTTAAATGTGCTGGCTGCCGGACAATTATCATCCTATTTTGTCACTTCCAGCCTAGATGTGCTGCCTATCAATGTGTCTCATGACATTGCTCACGGGACGGATTTAACTTTGAAGATAAAATCTTTTAATATGCTCGATGGCCAATTATCGCTGATGGCAAATGTGGTTGATGAAAATACCAAGCAAGTGGTCTATGATTGCGCCATGGCCGTTCAATGTCAGGCCCCTGGAGATCATTTCGTGGTTTATCCCCATATTAATGCTCGTTTGATGCCAGCGGAACTTTTCTGTATTTTTAAAACCAAATATTTAAAGAAAGGAAGCTATCGGCTGGCCTGGAACCTGTTTTCCCTCTCAGAATACACTAATAAGAACCAAAGTATTGGTAGTGGTTTTTCTCCGGTTATTAATTTGAAATAGTGGATAGAGGCCAAAAAACCGACTATGATCGTCGGTTAATCAGAGTGTAATTCAAATTATTAAGTTTTGAGTCTCCTATTTTAAAGGAGTATTCGAAATTGACGATGAGAATTTATGAAAAGTCGATGGAAAATCCCGTTGATGGGAAAATTTATAATTGCCACCTATTGCTTACTGATCACCGATGCCACTTTGGCCTATTACGGAACTGGGGTGTTTTTTAAACTATTTTTATATTGATATGAACAGCTATTAATTACTACTCAAAATGTTTTGGTAAGGATATCCTGACGGTTTCAGGAGGGACTTATGAAAATATTTTTTATCTTATGTGGGTTGTTTATCAGTATGCATTTGTCTGCGCTTGAGCAGGGAGAGTCGGCGATTTCTTTGAATCTTGATTATCAGACCGTAGATGGCGAAATTAAAAACGAAGACATTATAAAAATTGAGAATAAAAAAAAGTATCTGCTTTTAGAATTCATGTCGATTTCCTGCCAGTATTGTGTTGCCAATATGCCGATTATTGCAACACTGGAGCAAGAGGTGAGTGACATTACCACCATCAAACTGGTTTCCATTGATCGGGATGTAAAAAGAGTGAAGGAATTTATTTCGAGTAATCAGGATTTGATCAATTATTCCTTTTTCTTTGATAATCAACGACAGGCCAAAGCACAATACGGCATTATTTATGTTCCCACTATCTATGTGATCGATGAATTGGGCATGGTTTTATGGAAACATGTGGGTGGGCTCACTGAAGAGGATGTGCAAAAGATCAAAATGATACTCAAATAATAAATTACTTGATATAATTTAATCGTTTAATGTCTTACATCTTGTAATGAGGTAGAGCTATGTCACCGAAGTCTTTATTCCTGATTATTCTCTTATTTGGTTTATCTGCTTGTTCCGACCATGTGGCAAAAGGGATCGCCATGAAGGGAGTTTCCCGATACGCCAACAAGGAGTTTTCCAAGATCAATTCGATTGATAAAAATGTGGTTTTGGAGAGTCCTTATAATTTACTTATCTATATAACGGTGAAGGGCGACGATTTAGGAAGTAAACCCAAGGAGCAAAGTTGGTGTGTTTGTATGAGGAAAAAGATCGGACAGGAACGGGTGATTATGACCAGGCTTAATATCTGTTCCCCGGTAAACTTGGATCAATTTAAAGATACATGTAAATATCCAAACGATGTGGACCCTGACTTGGCCAAGGAACTGGGCATTTCGATGGGGAAAGATTTATTTGAATTGGCCCTTAAGGGGGATGTGACATTATTCGAACGGGCAATCAAGGAAGGGGAAACCAATCTTAACAAAAGATTCACAGTGGGAAATTTCAGTCTTTATACCGCTCTTCATGGGGCCGTATTTAACAATCATCTGGAGATGATTGATTTGATTATTAATAAAAATGCCAACGTGAATGTCCTTGATCACGATAACAACAGTCCTTTGCATTATGGAAAAATTTCTTACGAAGCCATGGAAAAAATCGTAAACGCCAATGGAAATATCAATGTTGTTAATAATAAGGGAGAAACGCCGATTTTTGTACAAATCAGAAACGGCCAAAAGCGCCTGGTGGATTACCTGTTGGAAAAAAAGGCCCGTGTGGATTTAGTTAATGAATTTAACGAGAACTTGATTAATATTTTAATTAACGCTTATCTTGATGGAAAATGGGAGAGAAAAAATTTTTTGGACATGCTGGAAGTGTTAAACCATGCCGGGGTCAGCCTGGATAATAAATCCAAAGTTCCGTTTCGCGATCATGATTATCCGGTGGTGGTATTTGCTCAACGTGATGATCTGGAGGTGCTGAAACTGCTTTTGAAGCTGAAAGTTAATTTTAATCGCAGATCAAATAATAATTCAACTCCGCTGATGATTGCCTTATCGAAAAAAAATACTGGTCTGGTGGAGTTTTTAATTGAACAGGGAGCTGATCCTAATCTGGGAGATGGAGAGGATCTAAACCCACTTTATCTGGCCATCCCTGATATTAAAATGGTGCAGTATCTGCTGGATCAAGGATTCAAACTCAATTATGCCAATATTCATGGGTTGATCAGAAGAAGTGAGGATTTTAAAAATGAGGCACTGACGAATTTAATAAAAAAATATGGAGCGGAAGTACTGGCCGAGGAAGGTGGGGAGAAACTTGAAGAAATAAAGCAAGAAATTCCCCAAGAAAGTGTTCAATCGCCTGAAAATAAAGAGGAAGAAAAGAAGTCAGAAAAACCAGTCGTAAAACCAAAAAGTAAGAAAGCAAAAAGTAAAAAAAGATAATTCTTGATATTATTTTTTTTAAAATGTAGATACTACTCTATGAAAAACACCAATAGGCGTGCTGCTAAACCACTTTATCTAAAATCTAAAATCCCAAGCGGCGAAAATGTTGGACTGCTTTCCCAAAAACTGAAAAGTCTAAATCTGCATACGGTTTGCCAAGAAGCCAGGTGTCCCAACCGCCACGAATGCTGGGACAATAAAACTGCCACCATGATGATACTCGGGGGAATTTGCACTAGAGGGTGCCGTTTTTGTAATGTGCAGACGGGCAATCCTCATCAGCTAATTGATCAAAGTGAAATTGATGCGGCCATTTTGCTGGTGGAAACGATGAATCTTGATTTTATTGTGATCACCAGCGTGGATCGCGATGATTTAAAAGATTATGGTGCCGACCATTTTGCCAAGGTGGTGCTTGCCATTAAAAATAAATTTCCCCAGGTTTTGGTGGAAGTGCTCATTCCTGATTTCAATAATTGTGAAGCATCCATGCATGTTTTGGCCAAGAGTGATCCTTTTGTGATTGCCCATAATATTGAAACCGTGGAAAGATTAACACCCTGGGTGCGGGATAAAAGGGCGTCTTACCGAAAATCCCTGCAGGTACTTAAATTTTATCGGACCTATTATCCTCTCATTACCACCAAGAGCTCAATCATGCTGGGCCTGGGCGAAACCAAGGAGGAGATTGTGCAAACCATGCGAGACTTAAAACAGTCGGGAGTGGATCTCTTAACTTTGGGGCAGTATTTAATGCCGTCTAAAAAATCTATTGAAGTTAGTAAATATTACGAACCACACGAATTTGAGGAATTAAAAAAAATTGCCTATCAATTTAATTTCAAATTTGTGGCCGCCGGTCCCATGGTCCGAAGTTCTTATCGAGCGGCGGATTATATGAAGTATCTGGATGCATCCCATGTTTCAAAACAAATATGAAGGACAATTATTCAAAATTGATTCAAACACCTATGGTTTTATAAAATGGAACTGGAATTATGACGAGTCACTTTTGTTTCAAGAAGAGGCCAGGGAGTACATTGAAGAAAGAAGGGACCGAAAATTATTTATTTTTACCAGCCATCCTCATCTATTTACGCTCGGAAGAGGATTGCAAAAATCCAAAAGTGATGACACCAAGGCACTGATTCATTTTGATGAATCCATGGAAAAAAAATTAACCTTTCCATTATATAAGATTAAAAGGGGTGGAGGACTGACCTTTCATTATCCGGGACAGTGGATCATGTATCCGATTGTTAATTTAAATCATCCCGGACATTCACTCAAAGACTTGATTTATTATATGCTAGAAAATGTCAAAATCACCATCGAACAAAACTATTCTATTTCTGGGCTTGATTATAACCGTAGCCTCCTGGGCCTTTGGCTGGGGGAACATAAGCTGGCATCGGTGGGGATTGAAATAAAAAAATTTATTACTCTGCACGGACTTGCTTTAAATGTAAAAAAAGATCAAGCGATGTTTGGAGAATTAAAAAAGGTCAACCCCTGTGGGCTGAGTTCGGATGTTTACCGGTGTATGGAGGATTACCTTCCTGACGAAGTCAACCTGGCCGATTTTACCAAAAAGTTTTTAAAAACAATCTCCTGCTAAAGCAGGAGAGCCTACTGATCAATCCCTGAGTACATCTTGATATATTGCATACGACTGAATATGTTTTTATCAAGGTTCTTATGAAATGCGCCTTTGAAATCATTGATGGTTTGATATCCTTTGGCGGTCATCCATTTTTCCAAGGAAGATAAAAATTCAGGAATAACGCTCATCCCTTTTTGGTAGAGTACAC
Source organism: Bdellovibrionales bacterium RIFOXYC1_FULL_37_79 (assembly GCA_001770015.1). Taxonomy (GTDB): domain Bacteria; phylum Bdellovibrionota; class Bacteriovoracia; order Bacteriovoracales; family Bacteriovoracaceae; genus XYC1-FULL-37-79. Next base: position 78,929 of record MEQB01000026.1, on the reverse strand, counting down.
TGCAAAGCTGTACCGAACTGGCACCACACATGATCATTTTTATACAGGATTCATAATCATGAATCCCGGTGGAAGCAGACAAATCACATTTAAGATCTTTGGAAAGTAGTGCTATCCATCTTAGAGTGTTATACATTTGTTCTGGGTGGGTGAAGTGGATATTATGAATTAATTTGCCAGTATGAATATCAAAGTCTGGGGTGTAAAAATTATTAAACAGCACAATTCCATTGCATAAGGTGCTTAGTTTCTCGGTGACGGTCTCCAGAGAAGTAAAGTATGGGCCGAGTTTGGCGGTGACTGGAATTTTTAAATTGAGTTTTACATTTTTTACAATTTGATAAATATTTCGCTCAATATCTTCACTGGATTGAATCTTGGATTTGGGAGTGCTGGTTTTGAAAGGATAATTATCATAGAACCATTTCTCGAAAGGATTGATGGGGGATAACTCTTGTTCAGGAAAGATCATGATGTTCAGTTCCAGGGCATCCGCACCGGATGATTCAATGGATTTGGCGTATTCGGACCAGTTGGAGGCAGTGGTGCAGTTGATGGAGGCAATGATGGGAATTTTACATGCTTTTTTGGCATCTTCAATCAGTTGTAAATAACTATGGGTATTATATTTCATCAAATAATCATATTCTTCTGCATGCTGAGGAATTTCTTTAAAGGAGTCCTTGATTATTTGCTCTTCAAAAAGTGATTTGATAACGATGGCCCCTGCTCCGCTTTCATAGGCTTTTTTTATCCCATTTAAGGAGTTGGTCAGTCCTGATGAGGAAACAATCAGGGGATTTTTTAACGTAAGACCGGCATATTTTGTAGTAAGGTTGGTCATCATCTACTCCTTATGAATTTCAGTGGAAAAAGAAATAAAAAAAGCATTATAGCAGAGGAGTTTTCAAAAATCGATAGTTTGTGCTATAAAATGACCAGGTTGATGCAATGAATGATAAATTGAATAATAAATTTGAACAAATCCAAAAGTTATCCTCTTGGGAGCACTTACCGGATAAAAATAAAGCATTTCTCATGGATGTCATCAAACAGTATCGGCTGACATACCAACAGTCCAGGCACGTTATAGATATTGTCCTGGATTTTGAGAATTGGCATGAGTCTTTGGATATTTTAAAACGGCCCTATGAACATCGGCAGCGTTTTTTAGAAACGATCACGAACAGATGGGATGAATTAAAAACGCTTCCTGCGGATTACAGCGCCTTTGTGCCGGACTCTCGCAAGCTCCCTGATTATAAAATGAGACTGGCGGATGAAGAAAGTATTATTCTGGGGCGCTGTCCGGTTGCCAGCGAAAAAACCAGGTGTTGTAATCTCATGACTTTGGATGTGGTTAGAAATTGTGGTTTTGATTGCAATTACTGCTGTATTCAATCCTATTTTCACGACAACGAAATAATTATAGAAAAAAATCTGCTGGCAAAATTGAGTCTGATCAATTTTGATAAAAATCAAATTTACCATATTGGTACCGGGCAATCCTCGGACTCTTTAATGTGGGGTGATCAATTTGGACATTTGACCGATTTATGTGTTTTTTTAAAACAAAACCCCAACGTCATTCTTGAATTAAAAACCAAATCGAATAATGTGGCAGATTTGTTAAAACTTAATTTTCCATCCAATATCATTTGCACTTGGTCGCTTAATCCTCAAACGGTTATAAAAAATGAAGAACGGTTTACCACCAGTCTTAAGGAGCGCTTGCAAGCGGCCAGAAGAGTTGCTGATCATAAGATGCTGGTGGGATTTCATTTCCATCCGATGATTTACTACATGGGATGGGAGAGTGAATATCGGGCAGTGGCAAAGGAGATAAAAAATTTATTTGATCCACGCGAAGTGGCCATGATTTCGTTTGGCACGCTTACTTATATCAAACCAGTTATTAAAAAAATTCGTTCTCGTTTAAATAAAACTCTGGTTTTAAAAATACCGCTCAACGAGGTGGAGGGTAAATATTCATACCCGCGGGAAATCAAACGGCAACTTTTTAAATGCTTATATGACGAATTTGCAGCTTGGCACCAAGAAGTGTTTTTCTATATGTGTATGGAGGAGAAGGATTTGTGGCGGGATGTTTTTAACTATGAGTATGTAAATAATGCTGATTTTGAAAAAAGTATGCTGGATAGTTATTTGACCAAAATCAGGAGGCGATTTTCTTTGGATCAATAAAGGCCATCATAAAAGTTTCCAAAATGATCGGATCATATCTTCGCACTGATGCTTCACTGGAGAGTATTTTTTTCACCCCATCCAGCGGGTTTAAATTATTATCAGTGACGATATGAACAAAGTCGTTGGCCAAGCAGATGATTTTTGCCAAATTAGTGATCTGGCTGCCTTTTAATTTACCCGGAAAACCTGATCCATCATAATATTCATGATGTTGCAGGATAATTTGACGGATCGTGGAATTGATGTGTTTTTCCTTGGTAAGAAGATCCGAGCCCTGTTGCGGATGGGTTTTATATTCGGCCAATTGTTCAGGCGTCATATCTTGTGGTCGCATATCAATGATTTCCGGGGATAGTTTGGTCTTTCCCAGATCATGAAACATGCATGCCAGACTCATGGTATCCACGGTTTTTTTGGAATTCCATTTGAGTTGTTTGAGAATAACTGAAGAGAAAAACGTGATGGCGAAAGCATGACTTACCGCCCGTGGATCAAAATCCACAAATTCACGGAGTAAAATGTGCAATGAGGCTTCATTGTCAATGACGTTGGAGATGTTTTGACAGACGGCCACTCCTTCATCAAGCACGCTGGCTTCCATGCCTTCGGTGCAGACTTCCTCTAGGAATTTTTCACTGGCGGTTTTGAGCATACCGACTTTGATTTTGCCGGTGACTATTTTTTCTTGGGCCAGCTTTTTTACCAGGTGATTGGTAAATTTAAGATATTTTTTTCGATCTTTGGTTTTAAAATATAAAAATTCAATCCCTTTTTCTTCTTTGTATTTGTTAATGCGATGACTATTAAAGGTATCTCCCTCGTGCAGTATTTTCACATAGTGATTGTTGTTTAACTGGATAAAAATATCAAATAGCACCGGTTTGCCACTATAGAGTTCATCTATTTTGATCTGGGTGAATTCGCTGTCGGATTCCTTAACTTCCTCTTCATCCAATTGGCCTTCGCGGGTGGGCATATGTGCGATGATTTCTTCGATGTCCTGGATATTTTCCACCATCTTATGGAGATCGTTAAAGGAAAATGGTTTTTGAATAAAATATTTAAATCCCATCTTTTCAATTTTGATAATATCAGACCGGTTGGCGTTGACTTCCAGTGAAATAATAACATTCAACTCCGGTTGATTGGTTTTAATATAGTTTAAAATTTGGATGGCGGAGTGATTTTGAATGCTTTGGTTGATGATGGCCGCTACAAACTTATGATTATAAACGGCCATCTGGGCATCTTTGCCGTTTTGAAAACTATGCACCTTATAGATACTGCTTTCAAAAAATTCCTTGGCATCTTGCGACCATTTCTGCTCAGGATCTGCGATTAATAAATTGATTGCCATATTTTTTTTCTTGATTGGTTACTTAATCAGATCGGATTATTATACAGGGAACATTACCAAAAAATAAATGATAAAAAACACTTTGATCAGTTGATAATATTTTATTGGTTGAGCGGATTAATAGTTGGAGGTATCGGCTGCATTACCTTTGACAATGGCAATACCTGACGAAGTTCCTATTCTATTGGCACCGGCTTTGATCATATTCACGGCATCAAGGCGACTTTTTATTCCTCCAGATGCCTTTACTCCCATCTTAGGGCCCACAATTCTTCTCATCAGGGTAATATCCGCACTGGTTGCTCCACTTTTAGAAAAACCGGTGGAGGTTTTCACAAAGGCTGCTCCAGCGGCTTTAGAAAGGGCGCAGGCGATTATTTTTTCTTCGTCAGTCAGCTGGCAAGTTTCTAAAATAACCTTGACCGGTCGATTATTGGAAGCCAGCACCACGGATAAAATATCGTCGAAAACCATTTTATAGTCCTTTGATTTAAGGGCTCCCAGATTGATGACCATATCAATTTCTTGGGCCCCATTTAATACCGCTTCTCTGGTTTCATGGGCCTTGGCGGCACTGGAGGCGGCTCCGAGAGGAAAACCCACCACAGCTATCGGTAAGACGTTGCTATTTTCAAGCAATGTTTTAACGTAAGGAATGTTGGAGGAATTAACACAACAAGAATAGAATTCAAACTCTACTGCCTCTTTACAAAGCTTTTCCAAATCGGCTTGGGTGGCTTCCGGTTTTAGTAAAGTGTGATCAATCATTTTGGCCAGATCAGTGGGTGATATAGTCATTTCAGCTCCTATGGGTATTCTATTTCATAAATATGATCTAATTTTGAATGTGTCAAAGGAGGAGTAATTATTTTATGCGGTTAACTTATTGAAATATGGTGATGAAAAGGAAAAGGATTGATACAAAAAAATTAATCATTAATGGATAAAAGACGATCAGTAAGGGGGTTGATTGGGAGGATTAAAGTGGATTACTTTTTTAGACAGTTAAATATTTTGCTTATTATTATTTCACTGGTTTTGTCCTGTACTCCAACCACCGGTGAAAGGAGCAACAAAAATAGCCATAATCAAGTTAATCGTGGAAGTGGTGGCCAGACGAACCTTGGAGACAGTGCCGGTCCCGGGGAAAATGGCGGAGGCACGATTTCAACAGGTGGAACGGTGCTGGAGCAAGGGGAGGCTGAAATTAAACATTTGATTGATCCCTTTGATGGAACCTATAAAACTAAATTGACTCTCCCTAAAAACTTTACTGGAAAACTCTATTTGTCTGGGCTTAATATTGCCTCTTTGTCTGACCGGATTGTGCATGTGCGTTTTTCCTTTGGCCGTGAATTGGCACCTATCACTATCGAGGCATCCGTGGGCAGGGCCCCTGGGATTATTCCCCAGACCGATATCGAAGTGTTGATTTTAAATATCATCGGCAAGCCGTTTGAAAACATCCGTTTATTATATGACCTGTTTGATTATTCCGACTACAGGGATAATAGTGGAAATGAATTTGGCAGTAACGTAGATGCTGGCGAATCTATCACCCTGACCCAGGATACCCGTAGCACCAATTTATATTGCCGGGGCCTAAAGGTTGAACACGACCATACGTTTGTACCAACCATCGATCGGCCTCTTTGTAATTACTCGGGGGCCAGGTGTTTATACTCTTATGCTAAAATATCCGATACAGGCTTATACACTCAGGCTGGAGTAGCGATTAATCCATCCGAGGCCCAACTCGATTTAAGTAAAAAGGGTTATGCCCAGGATACCCAGGCCAATAATTTGAAGAAATGTCTGCCGGATAATAACTCCAGGGATAATCTTAGAGATATTCTGGGGGTGATCGATGCCAATTTTAATGGAAGTGGATTTGGAGTGGATATCACTTTTCCTGATGGCCAGGTATATGAGTATCGGGGACCTTTTAGGGCCATTAATCCACAGGATTGGGAGATCAAAGGAAATGCCATTTGGGGACCAGTGAGTTCCAGTCAATCAGCGACAGGTTTGTTTACCTCCTCGTTTGGCAATGCCACGGGAGATTTGTTTAAGGACTATGTGGGATATGGGGCCTTCCTTTTCCCGCGCATCGGGGTTTTAAATTTATCCCAGAATATTGATCATTTCAGTTCAGAACTCCCTTTGGGAGTGCGAAGTAAAACGGCGCTTTTATCCGGTGGGGATACCGATTATATGGATGGATGCAATGTTCGCATGCTGGGATACGATACCTATGCCAATGAAGGCATTGTTTCGTGTAATGTGACGGCCAAAATTGAACTCATTAATATTGATCAAAATTCCGGTGATGAAACCGTGCTCGCCAGCAGTACCAGTCTCAAGTTACAACTGGTGAGGGCCAGTAACACGGATTACTTGGGTAAGGAAGTCTTGTTTACTTCCATGAAAAAATGCACCAGTAGTGCTTCTTGTGGCAATGGTGAATGTTGTTACAATGATAGGTGTTGGGATAAAGCCTTGGTCTCTCGCTGTTTGGAAGATGTCAGTTCGACGGGCAACGGCCAAACCGGTGATCAGTGCAGTTCGGATTATGAATGCGCTTCCTTGTGCTGTAACAAGGCCACTAGCAGTTGCCAGGTGCATACCAATCGGGAAGACCCACCGGTTTTATGTAGTAAACCTTCCGGACAAACCTGTGTGGCCAGAGAATGGTGCCAGATTCATCATATCAACGAATGCAAGTTATATAAAACGGGGACCTCCACCACCGGTCAGCAAATGTGCGGCATTCGATGTTATCAAAAGCCAACTTTCGGCCTATGTAAAAATGGCATCTGTGCGACTCCGCCAACCCCAGCGGTACCGGTTCTTGAGAATCCGGACAATCCTGATTGTTCCAAGGCCATTGATGTACCAACTGAATTTAGCAGTATTTGAATGAATTAATCTTATCAATTGCCAATAATTAAAATAAAATAAAGCATCTTTAAAAATAATTTATACGAGGAACGTATGAACCATTCTGGACCAACGCAAATGCAATTACCCCAACTCACCAAGATTAATAAAATGATCATTATCACGGTAGGGGTTATTTTTATTCTTCAATCGCTTTTAAGCAAGGCCTTGGGGATTAATTTGATGCTGGTATTCGGACTTTCGGCCAATTTGTTTTTCAAGGGACTGGTTTATCAATTGGTTTCTTATCCCTTTTTGGCAACGGGTCTGATGGAAGTGATTTTTGGGGGATTGATCTTGTGGTTTTTAGGCAGTGAATTGGAGTCCAACTGGGGAAGTAAACGTTATCTTTCCTTTATGGTGGTTTCTTATATCGGAGCGGGACTGGTGTATCTGTTTATTTCCCTATTATTTTTTAAAAATAATCTCATCTATTCCTATCCGCTCATTGGCATGCAAGGGATTACCAATGCCATGTGCTTGGCCTATGGAATTATATATCCCAATAGAACGTTTTTATTTATGTTAATATTTCCGATGAAAACCAAATATTTTTGTGCTTTGTTGGTTTTAATTCAACTGTATATGGGGATAATAGAAAGTAACTCGGTCAATGGGGTTTTAGCCTGGGGACATTTGGCGGCCATGCTTTTTGGTTTTCTTTACCTGTTAACTATTTCCTCCAGGTCATTTAAAGATTGGATGATGAAGTTTAAAAAGAGAAAATCTACGGCCAAACTGACCGTTTTATATGGAGAAAAAAAATCGGAAGATAAATCTCCCAAATATTGGCAATGATGCGTCGCAGATGTTGAATGAAAGATCAATTTTTTTACAATACTTTACAAATTAAAATCTAACATGTAGTTTTCATAAGGATTCTATATTTAAAAACAAGGGGACCCGATGAGATTAAGTAAAGCTTTAAATGAAAAAGTAATGGATGTGAGACTGCGAGATAAGTTAGTAGCTGAAGGTAAAATTTCCCAGGCCCAAGTGGATGAATATTTTAAGTCTTTGCAGGATGAATCTTCCAATTTGCGATATTCGTCAAGAAGTATTGATTCTAAATCTGAGCAAAATCAGGATTTTCAAAACTAGATAACAACGTATCTTGAAAGATGTAATTCCTTAACAATTTTAGTTTTTAGAAGTTTATTTAAGTCCGCCACGATTCTGCTTTGAAGAATGAGTTTGCCCGAGAGTGTGTTCAGTTCATCGGGGTCCATGCCGCTTGCTATGTCAATTATACTATCATAAATCAGGTCTTGATTTTGTTCGAGGGTTTTCTTGTGGGCCTGATCGTAAGGTACTAGAAAAATTTTAATTTCCAGGAATCGCAGTCTTTTGGATTTGGATTTTAGATTGACGATGATTTGTTTTAGTTCAAATTCTTTGGGATATGAGTTTTCTTTTTCACCCTCTATAAATTTTTGCGATTCAATCGCATTATCAGGAAGTGGTGGGGCATAAAAATATTGGAAATAAACCAGCACCGACAAAGCGGCTATGGTGGCCAAAAAAGAGATTAAATAAAGAAAAGTATCAATATGCTTATTAATCATAGTGCATTTAATTGTATCACGATGAAGTAAATTTAGGCAAAATTAAAAACGCCTGTAAGATCCTATCTGCGAGACTCGTATTCTTTAAACAAAGCATGGAAAAGGTGAGGCACCAGTTTCATTTTTTCAGGAGTTTCAACGTAGGCTACTCTCATTTGAAAATGACCGGGATTGTTTTCCGAGGTGGTATTATAAAAGCCTGCCATGGGAGAAACCAAAAGAGTGTACTTGAGTCCATCAATGTAGATGCTCCCTTCTTTTGCCATATACATGACAAAATCGGTTGCTTTAAAGCCAGGTTTGGCAATGTCCCTTACATCTATTACTGAATAAATCGAGGCATCGGGGCTCGACACGATAATTCCAGGGAGTAGTTTTTTTAGCTCTGTACTTAAATGGTTGAGCATCTCAAAGTAATATTGACGTTGTTTTTTATACCAATTTTGTAATGTTTCCTTGCTTTCGTGGGCCAAAGAGCCAAAGATATATTGCCCGATTGAATTGGAACAAAGGTTGGCGGTATTTTCGTTAATCGCCTTGATATGCATATCGTGACTGTCGGTAATGAGTGCACCAATCCGCAGGCCACAGGCATTCCAGACTTTGGAGGCAGTTTCAATGCTGATTCTTCTGCCAGTGATGCCTGGAACTTCGCTTTCACTTAGTCCCCAGATGCTGGTTGGCATGGAATTAGTATAGTAGAGTTCGCGGTAGGCCTCATCACTGATCATCCACATTTTATATTGCACACATAATTTACCAAAACTAATCATGGTTTTATGATCTATAAATTGTCCGGTTGGATTGTCGTAGGGAATAACTACCAATGCGCCGGGCCTTTCCTTTTTAATAACTTCTTCAATTTCAGATAAATCAGGGAAACTAAAGACGCCACTTTTATCCAGTTTTCTGGCCACGGAGATGGTCTTTCGTCCCAAGCGCTTGGCCAGGGATGTATAGTTCGTATAAGCGGCATCAATCAGTAGCAAAGGGGATTCACTGGTTCCGGCATCACCACAAGTTCCACAAATAACCAGTTCCATTGCCTGACTTCCACCATCAGTTATCTGGGAATATAAACTGCTTCGGTCGAAGCCACTGGATTCAATTATTCTTAAAAAGGCTTCGTTACATTCATTGGTACCTTTGGTGGTGGTGTATTTTACAATACCGTCTTTAAACGGAGAATCATCTAAATCAAGATTGAACATACGCTTTTGCATTGCTGGATGCATGGGTAAAGAAACATTTCCGATGGCAGTATTCACGACGTTTATCAAATCTTTTCTTTTATTAAACTCGATTTGGGCCAAGCGAATAGAGGAGGGCATGCGGTTTTGAAAGTGTTTTGAAAGTTTTGGTAGGGTCATGGGTTACTCTTTAAAAATTAGGTTTATGCTTTACTTAATTAGTAAGTCAGATTTTGGGTATCATAAACGGGAAAAACTGGAAAATCAAAATTTTCTTTCGCCAGGCGGGTTAATTCTGCGTGGGAAAGGTTATGGTTCATATGGATAAGGCCGGCGCTTTCCGGGCGGATTTTATGGATATAAGCAAACGATTTTTCAACCGTCAGATGGGTTTGATGATCTTCTTTTTGCAAACAATTAATGATGAGCAGACGAGGCTTTTGGAGAGTTAAAAAATCCAGCACCTGGTCAGTTATTTCATGACAGTCTGGCAGGTAGGCCAGGCCATCATGATAAAAGCACACGGTCTTGGTGTAATTGTGAGGTAGAAGAAAAAAAGTAAAGGGTTCATTTGCTATTTCAATCTGGTTTATTTCATCTTTTAAATCAAGCGTCTTGAGTTTTAAAATGGGGATGCCCCCCCCTAGAATCGGGCGATTTTTACTAAAAAATTTATCTCTTTGAAAAATGTACGGAAAACGCTCCACCAGATGAGTTTGGTGAAATTGAGCGCAATAAATCTCCAATTCGTGATCGGTTTTTTTAAAACAAATTTGTCTCAGGTCATCAATGCCATGGATATGATCAGCATGTTCGTGGGAAATGATGACAAAATCGATATGAAAAATTTTTTGTCGCAGTAATTGAAAGCGCAAATCAGGGGTGGCGTCCACCAGGATATGATGATTGTGCTTGGTTTTTAAAAAAATACTGGCCCGTAATCTCTGGTCATAGGGATGATCGGACAAACAAGTCTTGCAGTGACAGCCGATGATGGGTGTTCCGGTGCTGGTGCCCGAGCCGAGAATTGTAATATTATTTTGTTTCAAACCATTCATTTTTAAGTATAATAATGCAATTATTCATCGAGTGTAAATTATTACTTTTTAAAAGGGCCTTCAATGTATATGACCAAATGGATTTGCCTAGTTTTGTTTACCTTATTAATCTTACCATCTTGTTCCACTAAAAGTGATCAAGGGCCAGGTTATAGGCTGTTTGGCAGTAAAAATATGAGTGATCACTTGATTGACATCAAGGCCAAAAAATACACCCTGGAAAATGGACTGAGAGTCATTATTCATGAAAACCACAAATTGCCGATTTACTCCTATTATACTTTTTTTGATGTGGGCGGACGTTTTGAGCCGGCTCATTTGGTGGGGGGCACCCACTTTTTGGAACATATGATGTTCAAGGGGGCAAAAAAACATGGTCCAGGGGTCTTTGACAATATGGTGGAAGGGAGCGGCGGTTCCAATAATGCCTATACCTCCAGAGACCTGACCGTTTATGACAACCATATGCCAACGGGTACTATTGAACAGATGATTGATCTTGAAGTTGATCGGATGCAAAATTTATTACTTGAACCAGTCAGCTTTGAGACGGAACGGAAGGTTATTCTGGACGAAAGGCTTAGAAATTATGATTCCAATCCTCGTAATTTGCTATTTTTAAAAATGATGGATGCCATCTTTGAAAACACCCCTTATGGCAGGTCGGTTATTGGCACCAGCGAGGAAATTAAAAATATTAAAAGAGAAGAGATGCTCAAATATTTTCATAACAATTATGCTCCTAACAATGCAGTTATTGTTATTTCAGGTGATGTGAACGAAAGCGAGGTTATGAAAAACATTACCCAAATATATGGTCCGCTGCAAGCTTCAGCGGATCTTTTTGAATATAAGGAAAAGATCAATCAGGAAACACTTTACCAGCATCAAGGTCGATATCGACGAGATATTGAAATCCATGGCGTTAATCCTTATCCTATGTATATTTTGGCCTACAAAGGGGAGAAAGTCGGATCCCGCAAGGGTTTTGTCCTGGATATTTTAGCTAGCATTTTAGGTAGTGGCGAGAGTTCTTATTTAAATCTGGAGTTTGTTCATGCGAAAAAACCAGTCCTGAGTAGTATTTATGCTGGTCATTATGCCTTGTTTAAAAATGGGGTCTTTATGATCGGTGGAGAAATGCTTCCTCATCAGAAACTTAAACCGCATAAAACCAAGTTGATCAGTAGTTTAAAAAAATTATGCAATGATCAGCAGTTTGCCATGGAAAGGGCGGTCAAAAAAATTAAAAATCAATACCTGGTTCAAACGGTCAATCAATTAAAAACCAACGAGGGCATTGCGCATTTGTTAGGTATGGAAGAGATTGCTTACGGCGACTTTGAATATTATAAAAAAGAATTTGAAATTTACAATTCCATAACTGCGGCAGAAGTCGTCAGAGTTTGCAATGAACTTTTTTCTAGTGATGAACATATATTTGTAAGCATCTGGAAAAAACATTTGAATAAATAGGGAGCATACGGTGAAGCTAATTACGAATATTTTTTTCTGGGGTAGTCTTTTGTTGGTTACTGGTGGATACGTCTTGGCAACGGATAAGGTAACAAGATTTAATTGGAATGGAGTAGAAGTGGTGTGGATGGATGAACCTAGTCTGCCCGCTTACGATGTGGTGATCTACTTTGCGGAGGGGGCCTTGGGTGATGCCAAGGGGAAAACCGGTGAAACTCATCTCGCCCTTTCTTTGATGGACGCAGGAACCAGGAGATATAAAAGAGAGGAAATTGCCGATAATTTGGAATATTTTGGTAGTGACTATAGTGCTAACGTTTTACATGAATATTCGACCTATCGAGTGTCTGGGCTTATCAAGGATCTGGCCCCGACCATGATGAAGATCTGTCATCTTTTTAATGAGGCCAATTTTCCAGAGGATGAACTGAAAAAAGAGAAACAAAGGTTGATTACGGTACTGAATCAGATGATTCAAGATCATGCCGAGCTGGCCAGTCGGGCCTTTCGAAATTTGACTTTAAAGCACACTCCTTTTTCCCGGCCAGCCGAGGGGAATTTATCCAGTATCAATAATATCACCCGGGATGATTTATTGGGTCGGTTAAAGTTTTTAAAAGAAAAGGTCAGGAAGAAGATTTATGTGAATGCACCTTTGAAGGTGACTAAGGAACTTGAAAGTATCATGGTCAATAATTGCAGGTTTGTCGGAAATAAAGACGATTTTGTTAGAACTGCTTTGAATTCTGTCAATCAGAAGACAGTAAAAACGATCCATCTGGTTACCGTACCCAAATCTGACAAGGTGGAAGTCCGCTTGGGCCGAACACTGATTGGTGCAGAATTAAATGATTCTGAATTGGCAGAATTGTCGGCAGGGTATCTGGGGGGTGGATTTACTTCTAAATTGATGGATGAGCTTAGGAAGAAAAAAGGGCTGGTGTATGGAGTCAATGCCTTTGCAGTTTATCAGAAATATTATGGCAGGGCCTTGATAGTGACATCTACCAAGGATGATCAGTTGGATGAGCTCTTGACGTCCACCAAACAAGTGATTGAAAAGGCCCAACAGGGTCTTATCGAGGACAGTGATTTTAATCGAATAAAAAATTATCTGATTGGTAGCTACTCTTTTAAATTTGAAAAAGGTAGTAGCTATCTTGATCAATTAATTTTTCTTGATCATATCGGGAAAGATTATGATCAAATTAAAAAGTATAAAGGCATCATGGAGAAGTATTCCAAGCAGGATGTTCAAAGAAAAATCCAAGAGATTTTTTCCTGGGATAATCAATTGATTATGATTTTAGGCGAAAAAAAATTGTTGGAAAAACTTGAAAAATACGGGAAAGTCGAAGTTCATAACTACGAAAATTTTCTCTAGAAATCCAGGTGATGTTGAAAGAAATCATTCCTGATAGGTTGTACCTTCCACGTTTATCTGGGAGCCGGGATGAAAGGTAAAATCCTTTGCTAAAAGCGTGCCGCTCAAGGTGGCGGTGGGGAAGGCGGTGATTTTTCCGGATGCTTTGATGGTGCCTTGAAATTTACCATAGATCTTAATATTGTGGCATTTGATCGTCCCGGTAAACTGCCCAACACTTTCAATACAAATATCAGAATCATCTTCAATCGTTAAATTACCCTCCACTAGCGAGGAGATGTGGGTCGGCCCGGTTAAAAAAAAGTCACCCTTCAGTTTGGATCCTTGTCCAAATATTGAATGGCATTCCTCTTTAAGTGTGAAATAATCGGTCATTGGGGATTTCCTGAAGGTTGGTGCTGGATTGATTCGTTAAAAATGAGATCGCCTAATTTGTTAAATAAAAGTATTTTGAATTGTACTTTGCCAGGATTTAGCGGGAAGTCAAAAATGGCATCTACAAAACGTAATTTGTTAAACCCAAAAATTTCGCCCCGGTTAAAGGTAATTTGGATTTCATTTTCTGCAAAGGAATTGGGAGGATAAATTTGCATGATACTGTCTGCTTGCATGACCACAAATAAAAAGCCAACCTGGCGATTGCTTTCCGGGGCATTGTTGAGCAGGTTAAATTTTAGGTGCATTTGTTTGCCTTCCCACACTGGAGAAATTTTGTTTCCTGAAATACCCTCGATACTGATAGTTGCGGATTTGGATTGGTCGAGCTGACCAGGGGTAAAGCGAATCAGATTTAGTGCATCCAGCTTGTCAGGGGAAGCGGAGGTCATTTTTTTTTCTAGTGCATTGTTATTGTCTTGTAAAATTTTTAATTTTTGCGCAATTTCCTCATATTGGGTTTTAAATTTTTGTAAATCCTGAATATCCTGTTTTTTAAAATGATTAATAAAATTCATATAGAAAACTAGGCCGGCCACTAGGCAGGCAAGTGATATAAAAGTGAGTGTGGGTAATCCAATCAAAAGCATTTTAAGGAGAGATCTGTTTAGCTCATAATATCTAGGCACGTTATGTTCATCATGAACGACAAAAGCAAGCTGGTTTTTGGCAGGTTTGGGAGATTTCATCAATATTTACTTATCCGGTTTTCCGGTTGATTGGTTTTGATATCAAAAAAACGGTTAGAAGGGAGAAAGGACGGGGCCTTATCTAATTTATTGTAATCTTCAATACCCGCCTTGGTCCATCTTTCTGCTACTATTTTCCAATTGTAAAATTCGTCTTGTTTTAAATACAATGTTTTCTTGCCGATGTCCTTAATGGTGTTAGAGGTGTAATCCTGAATAAAGTTGATGGTGGCGTATTTCTCAGCTTGTAGTATTTCGACATATTTTACGTCTATCATGGGTTTACCTGGATTGGAAAAAACCATTTTTTTATAGTGAACAAAAGCCTCAAAATTTTTATGAGTAGGGTCTTTGAATTCGATAGGATGGTAGTGTTGTTCGTACCTAGTGAGATCTTCCTCCGCCCAAGATGTTTTCCAGGAATCGATGAAATCCAGCAAGGTTTTTTTCAAACTATTCCAATTCAGGCCGCTTAAATAGGTGATATTTTCCACAATGATGATCTGGCTTTTATTGAGTTCGAGAAAGTGAGAAAGGTCCTTTAAGTCACTATTGGCGACCACGACGCATCCTCGGGAGTCGAGTCCTTTGTCTATGCGGGTTTCATCATTGGTGGAATGCAACCAGATGCCGCCTCCGGTTTTTTGTTCGCTCGCATCCATGGGGTTGGGGTAATTCATCACAAAGGCGCCTATTCCGTAAATTTCACCTTCTTTGCCGTGTCTTTTCAGCAGTTCATCCCTTGGAATGAACTGGGTAAAAACATAAACCCCTTCAGGAGTTCGATGATCACCTTGAAACACCTTATCACCACTTTTTTTCCCGGTGGCCATTTGATAAGTTTTAACCAGTTTAGGGTTGGAATCGGTATTTTCGTACAAATATAATTTATGCGTGGATTTTTCGGCGATTAGGATGTGGTGGGATAGATAGGTGTTTAGGTTGAGGATGACCGATGGCAAATAGTCCTCGGCTTGAGCGTCATAACACCCGAACATAAGTATCAGTAAGGTAATTGCAAAATTGGTACAATCCGTTTTTTTAAACATGTTGGTTAATCCCTACCAGTTTACTCGGGGAAGCCTCATAAATCCATTATAAACCCAATCCATATAATTCTAGTATGATATGATGTGAATTATCAATAATAAAAAAAAAATTCTTAGTCATGATTTGCCCTTAATTGAAGTTTTTTTGTCTGGTGATATTATTTAAAGTGATGCCCAATTCAAATAAAAGGAATTTCATCTTTATATGAGTTAATAAAAGGTAGGTAACTTGTGTCACGGAAAAACAATGATGATAAATTACGCATGACTATTGAAAAGCATCAATTTCATCAGGACATTGCTAAAACGCTGGACTCCACTGGTAATCGCAAAATTCAACAAATATTTGATAAGTCCATGACGGATGAGGATACCAAGCAAACCAGTGTCACCTTGGGAGAAAAAAAACGCCAGGGAAACGTTAAAGCAGAACATAAAGAAATCGTTGTTAATTTACCTGGAAATTCCAATCAGGATGTTGATCAAACCCTGCCCGGCAAAGAAATTTCATTACCTCCGCTTGATTTGGATAACGAGGATTGGAGTGATGAAAATGCCTTGGAGGAGTTACAGTTTGGTAATTCCCAGAGTTTTAAATCAGAGACTGGGGATTTTTCTATGGATGATCAAGAAGAGAAAAATGAAAATGTTGAAGAGGATCTGGATTTCAATATTGATTTCAATGAAAATCAGGGGGAAGAAGAGGAAAATGGGAAGGAGAAGGGTTCCTTGTTTGATGCTTTGAAAAATTCCCAGGCGGTTGAAAATGAATTTGTAGAAGAAGTTGAAAGTGATGATACCTCGTTGGACGAAGTATTTGAAAATATCGAAGATGATGAATTGTCTCCCACCATGGTCGATTTAAATAAAAAAAATATTCTGGAAAAAATGCATAATGAAAATGAAGATCTGACGCAAGGTGGTTTTAGTATAGAATCGGATATTATCGAGCAAAAGGGGCCAAGCTTCAATGCCATGCCGGAGGGGTTTGAAACCGATGATGAACAAAATCCGTCCCAGAGGATGAAAGATGATGAGTCGAATAAGGGTATGGTGATGGATGATCTCAAGGACTTTGGCCTGGATGATGAAAATGATGATTCCAATGACCAGGAAGAGATGACTAAAGTTGATCACATGAATATGGTGCAAGAGGAAAAAAGATTGCCGGCATTTCCTAAATCAACCTTGAAAAAATCAGAAGATGATTTTGATGACATGAGCGTCACGCAGGTGGTTTCCCAATCAGAGCAGGCCCATGAAGAGTTTGATGATGAAATAGACGAGGATACCATGCTAGATGAAAGTTTCAGTGAACTTTCAGTTTCGAATGAAACCACCAAGCTGTTAAAACCTCAAGGCCAGTCAAATGAGAAAACCGATGATGCGGAAAATGAACCGTCTCTAACCTACGATGAAACCAAAATGCTGAAGCATCAAACGACTATCAGGATATTAAGAGAGGATCGGCAAAGTCTGTTGGATGAAATTGAGGATTTGAAGACCAAAAATCAAAGAATTCAAAAAGAGAATATTGGATTAAAGGCCGAGCTGGATGAGTTACAGATTGAACTGAGCATTATCAAAAAACGACACGAAGATGATATCCGAGAATTAAGATATAATTTGAATTATTCGGAAGATCGAAAAAAGATCATGGAGGAGAAATTAAAGAAAAATCAGGAAGAGCTTGGACTCGTGGGTGAACGAGTCAGGCTTGATTTGGAAAAATTAAGAAGAAAGGAAAAGGAATTGGAAAATCAACTTGAACTGGTTCAGATGGATACCGCCAATCAAGTGCAAAACCGAGAAAATAAAATTTTAGATCTTAAAAGAAAAATAGATGCTTTGGAATTTAATATGGAAAATACCATCCTTAAGGAACAAAAAACCCGCGAGGATAAGAAAAAATTAGAAGAGAGACTAAGATCCATCATGAAAACCTTGAGAGGCTCCATTCGCTTGTTGGAAGAAGATATTGGTCCGGATGATGATCTGTTTAAAGGACTTGATAATTTATAGGTAATTTGTGGTGAGAAATATTGCATACATGGATCAACTTATTTCGCTGACGAAAATGGTCAGTCATGCTCATCCATGGGAGGACGAACAGATTTTATTCGAGCAATTGGATGATTTTTTGCTGGATTGTTTTCAGTTATTGTCTCATGGGGTGTTTACCCATGAAATTAGCCAGCATGGGCATCCTCAGAGAAAAAAAATTAGAAGTGTCTGGAACAAGGATATGATGAGTTATGCGGTCAGTTTTGACGTGCTCTATGCCATGATTAAAAAAGTTTTAAAGAAAAAAAACGGGTTGAATAAAATACACCGGATCAAACATGGAGGACTCTATTTTTGTCTGTTTTATTACGGAATGCAAGATGGACAAATGGTATGGGGATATATTGTTAACCACGAAAAGATCCAGGCCGAAAATAAAATATTCGAGTTCCTCCACAAGTATTTAAAAAATTCATTCAGTTGTGTGGGCGAAATAAAAAAAATTAAAGGCCAAAGCGCGCTGGCCTTTATTGATGATATCACCGGTTTTTACAATCATCGGAAATTGCTGGGGGATCTTAATTATCTTATTGAAAAAAATAAACGGATTGGGGAAGCCTTTAGCCTTTTGTTTATTGATATTGACCATTTCAAGGACGTCAATGATAATTTTGGTCATCTGGTTGGTACCAAATTGCTTTCTGATGTGGCCAAACGGATAGCCTCCTTGGTCCGTGAGCATGATCTGCTTTACCGGTATGGTGGTGATGAATTTGTAGTTATTTTAACCAATACCAAGTATGTGGATGTCAAGGATATCGCCACCCGGATTTTACATGGTGTGAAAAATAAAAAATTCAAATTGGATGTGGAGAATGATTATCCGCTATCCATCTCCATCGGGATTTCCAGATTTCCAGAGGACTCCTCCAGTAGCAAGGAAATTATCTGTCTGGCCGATAGGATGATGTATGCCGCCAAGAAACAAGGTCGGGGCAAGGTTTGTTTGGTGGGTGAGAAATGTTGATTTTGGTGGTTAGTGATTTTCATTTGGGAAGAGGCCGCTATTTCAGTAACGGTTTGAAAAATATTTTAGAGGATTTCTTTGAAGATGAAAAATTTGCTGAATTTTTAACCTATTATTCCACGGGGAAAAACTATTTAAAGGAAATCCATCTGGTGTTAAATGGTGATATTTTAAATCTGTTACAAATAGATATTGATGGTATTTTTACCCATGTGGTGGATGAACAATTAACGATCAATGCCTTGCAATTAATCCATAAAGGACACCCCATTTTTTTTGAGGCGATCAAGGATTTTTTAAAAAAACCCAATAAGATGATTACCTATATTATCGGGAATCATGATGCAGCGATGGCGTTTGAAGGTGCCCAGAAAAAATTCAATCAGATCGTGGAGGGGAACCTAAGCTTTGCCTTTTTTCAAAATATTCATGGCGTTTATATTGAGCACGGACACCGTTTTGATGTGGTGAATACCGTGGATGAAAAAGATTATTTTCTGATTGGCCCAGGAGACAAGAAAGTGATCAATCTGCCTTGGGCATCCCTTTTTTGTACTTTGGTTTTACCCAAACTTAAAAAGGAGCGGCCTTATTTTGACAAGATCAGACCACTGAGCGCTTATATCAAGTGGTGCATTTTCCATGATTTTCATTTTTTCTGGAGAATTGTTTATCTGAGTGCGGTTCATTTTCTTAAGGCCAGTTCCTCGGAGTATTCCAAGTTAAACCGAGGTCTTTTTGCAACTTTTAAAATGTTTCGGCATTTTACTCATTATCCACGTTTTGATAAAGTGGCCAAAAAAATTTTAAGAAAATCCAATCAATATTCCATCGTGATCCTAGGCCATGTGCATTTATCCGAGTGGCGCAGATTCCCCGAGGGAAAACAATATTTTAATAGTGGCTCCTGGAACATCATCCCTTCGGTGGATGTGGCCAAGCATGAAGATGTTGCCAAATTAACCTATATCGTGGTGGATCTTCACCACAAAACCGGGATTATTCATAATTCCAGCGTCAATAGCTGGTTTGGAAGCTGGAAACCCTACAAGGAAGAAGTTTCGTCGAGAATTTAAGTAATGGAAGGTTGTGATGAGTGAGGTACTGGATTTAGGAAAATTTAGCTGTCAGCTGTACTCAACAATAGTTGGCAGGAAAAATAGGTATCGGACTTTTACCATATCAACGATTAGAATCAGGCGGAAATAATCCAACACTCAAAACACTACTTAAAGTTAAAGAAGTTCTTGATGATATTGATCTGTCAAAAGTAGCATAGTGCCGAAGGATAGACGATCGTGGCCCGGGAGCCTATAAAAGGATTTTACGGTGGACGATCGGCCTTCGGGACATCAGACATTTTAGAATTCTTAATACTATCGCATTAAGTGTAAGTTAAGTACGAACTGGTTCAAGGTTTAAATGAAGTCCAGACTGAAAGCTAAGGTTTTCGGACCGAAATGTCTTATTCGAGGCCGCAACAGATCGGAATTGGTACCGATTACCATAGTATTTTATGCGAAACTTAATAAACCCTCAGGCATAATGTCCGGCAAGAGGTAAAAGCTGGGATGCGTTTTTTTATATTGAAGAAAAAATTGTTACTAAGATGATTCTTTTTTTCTCCAAAGCTTTTTTCTTGTTAGCGTCTACACCATTGCTCAACAGTTGTGAATAAGAAGCCTTTAGTTTGAAAAGCTGTTTTTTTCCAGAGGGGATTGATCTGGTCGAGTAATAGCGCCAGTCCAAATCCAGTATTATAAAAATATTTCATCGAAGTCGACATCGTGTCGAGCTTCTCATAATAGCTCGCTAAATTTTTCTTTGCGTATTTCTCAAAATGTTCAAAGCCTATAATTTTAAAACTGGATCTAACCCTCTCTGCCGAAAAGATCCGTCCTGCTTCTAAAGACATTAACTCTTCAACATATCTCGCCGTTCCTTCTGAAATTTCATAGAATTTTTCTGAGGTCACAGCAAGTTGGTTCATGGACTTGTATCGCTTTTTTCGAGCATTAAGAAAGTCCATGCATATGGTTTTACGCTTATCTTTTAATTTTTGTTTTTTGAGAGCAGTCATAAGTATGCGCTGCTCATGTCTGACTAATTCAAGAAACTTTTCTGATTCTACATATGGTTTTATATTCGCAAAATTTGTAATTTCGGATACAACGAGCTCAGGTGCGTAGAGCGAATCTTGAAAATTATGAAAGACTTCATGCCAAAAAATTGAAAGCCAATCATCAGGAGACCATTTCATCCCTTTTTGGTGAAATCGCTCAATCGAATCGAGGAAAAATACGGAATATGGAAAATGCCCTTCTGATTGCTCAACGGAAAATGCATTCGCAAGGTAGCCTTGGTCAAACTCCTCCTTTGAAAATGGCTTTCCATCAGGTGCTATCCATGTGTCAGTTTTATAGTCTTTATTGCTCCATTTAATGCCTTGTCGTCCAATAGCCTTGTACTCCAGGGGAGGATTACCTTGTGAATTGAACAGGAATTGGCCTTCTGGCGAAAGGAAGACAACTGCTGTCTGGAAACCCTCGAATCCAGGCCAAACATTTTGAGCGATAGTATGTTGAAGGTCCACGGCCAAATTTAAGATATTACGGTTGCGCTGAGACAATAATGGCCTATTTGATTCTGATGGCGTAAACGTGGACGTCGAGCATCCACTCAGAAGCAAAATTATTGAAACGCCTATAATGCGAAGAAAAATGAAGAATTTCTTAGGCGGTAAAATATAAATCAAAAGACCCAAGTTTCAGACCTCTTATGATAAAAAATAGTGAAGGAAATTTGGTTATAAATTATTTATTTGATTTTTGCTATAGAAAACTGCAAATTGCAATAGAGAACTGGTACCGGCCAGTGGGCGATAGGCCTGCGGGACACCAGACATTTTGAGAAGAAAAAACTAATAAGATATTAGATAATTTTAATGATGCCCATTAAAGCACCCACTTTATTGTTCGGTTTTTTAAAAACAAAGCCATCTCTTTTGATATCTTTTCTTCCCTCATATCTATGAACTACCTTTTGCAATTTAGTACGGTCATACAGAATGATTATATCGAGTTTGATGGGGTTATTTCCAAATTTAATAGGCCAAAAATAAAACGGTTCAATAAAATGTTCAAGATATTTCTTCTTTTCAGTGATTTTAAAATCCAGTGCGAAAATATCAATTGGTTTATTTTCCACGTTTTCGTATCTGTCCCCTTTTGAGGATATCATCTGAATGTCCATGGCAAAAGAATGTTATGGAGAGGTACTGGAAAACTCTTCAAGAAGAACTAATTTTTCAATTACATCTGCAAGATGAATCATCCATTAGATACTTTTGCAATAAATATAGAGGCCATTGCAATGAGATACGGTCTCATCAAGGTATTTCCGGTAAAACTCCTATTCAGTTTAAAACCATGGAATTACCTGTAACCAATTTACAATCGGTAAAATATAAAAAGATTCAACATGCACATGGACTTTTTACTGAATTTTAAGTTGCTGCTTAATTTATCGGTAGTACAGTACATTAACCCCTTTATTGAATTAAATTCAAAAGGATTTCAAGCGCTTTATAATTTTTTTTGGTAACATTTTTCTTAGAATTAGAAAATCCTTCGATATCAATAACATAAACTTTTCCCTCAGGTGTTAACAAAACTTGAAAATCACTTACGGTATAATTATTCTCATTTAACACATTAACAATCTCTTTCAATCTTAACTTCCAAAGCTCCTTAATTTTATTGTCAACAGAAGTCATGACAAGTTCAATGTGGCGAGACACCTCTGATTCCACGGAATAGGTATCTCGGAGCAAAAAAGAGGGGGAAATCAGATCTGAGATAATACCATATCTATTATCACCAAATTTAACTAATCCTCTAAATTTGGGTGTCAGTCCTAATCTTGATAGCTGTATATATTGTTCAATTTCTTCAAAATATCCTTGTTCTAAATGCCAAGAAAACTGATTATCATTCATTTGGGAATCGAGTTTTTTTATAAGGACTCTTTGACCATTTAGCTCCGCCTCAAATATACCCATATTATTAGCCCCCGAAAAACTTTCGCCACCATGCACATTAACTGGAGAAATATTTATATCTTTTGAGTTATATATTTTTAATTCCTCTAGCTCTTCAAGAGGTCCTGAAGTAACAGCATCCTTAACAATTTGTTTATTTTTTTCAAAGGAAATAAGTGCTGTCTCTAAACATCTTCTAATTTCATTAGAAGAGGAAGCGTGTGTGCTACTATTAGCTAAAATGCTGGCCAATAGTGCAATTATAAATATGATCTTGTGATATATCTTCACAGGATATTTGTCGGAATTTCAAGAATTAATTCAAGTAGGTTATTATTTACGTTTTATCCCGAATTGATTCAAAATATCGGTTACCGAGGTAGACTCCGATAAAAACGACCGCACTCCACTCCCTTATGGCCAGTTAAAAAATTGAATTGACATCACTTCAAATATGGCGTACACTTATGAAGTATGATACATAGACAGCTTAAACCTTTGATATCAGAAAGTTTATTTTTATTTGGGCCAAGAGGAACAGGGAAAACTACTCTTTTAAAAGAGCTTTTTAAAACCACAAATCACCAAATAATTGACCTGCTGGGAGCTGAAGAAGAGGAGCGTTTTTCAGCTGATCCAGATCTCTTAGAAAGAACTGTCAAAAGCAATCCTGATTTGGAATGGGTGATTATTGATGAAATACAAAAAATTCCAAAAATCTTGGATGTCGTACATCGAATTATTGAAAATAAAAGTTCCAAGGTAAAATTTGCTCTCACTGGATCAAGTGCCAGAAAATTAAAAAAAGGTGCCTCAAATCTTTTGGCAGGGCGGGCACTGATAAATAAGTTATATCCATTTACTTACCTAGAATTGGGTGAGAATTTCAATTTGGAATTTGCACTACGCTTCGGCATGCTTCCTAAAATAACAAATATCACTGGTAATGATGCCGCTCTTACGCGCACCGAATTTCTAAAATCTTATGCACGGACCTATCTTAAGGAGGAGATTTGGGCCGAACATATTGTGAAGGAGCTTGATCCTTTTCGGAAATTTCTGGAAGTGGCGGCGCAAATGAATTCTGAAATTATCAACTACACTAAAATTGCCAAACAAATAAATAGCACATCCCATTCAGTAAAAAGTTATTTTGAAATATTGGAAGATACACTAATTGGTACATTGCTTGAATCTTATCACACTTCAATTCGCAAGCGAATAGTAAGTGCACCCAAATTTTATTTTTTTGACCTGGGAGTAAAAAGGGCACTCTCTAGAACTATTTCTCTGGAGGTTGTGGAAGGAACTTATGATTATGGAAAATCATTTGAACATTTTATTATTACCCAGATAATGGCACTACATGATTATATGAGAAAGGATTATGCTTTTGCATATCTAAAAACCAAAGATGGTGCAGAAGTTGATCTCATAGTAGAACGACCAGGGATGCCTCTGGCGCTGATTGAAATAAAATCTACCAATAGAATCGATACTGGTGAATTAAATACACTGAAAAACTTTGTAAAAGATTTTAAAAATGCTCAAGGTTTCTGCCTAAGTCGCGATCCCATCAGGCAAAAAATAGATAAAGTAGAAATTCTTCCTTGGCAAGATGGTATAAAAGAAGTGCTTTGCTGATTTTTTTAAACGAGTAAAAACAATTAAGCTTGCGAAGAAATCGCCCCAACCTCAATACGGGGAACGTATTGTCGGTGGCATTCGATTACCCCACCAAGGGAACAAAAGGTTATTTTGAAAATATTAAATCTAAGGTCGATGGGATCATCTTATCGAAAAATTGCCAGATCACTAAACGATTCAGGGATTTTTGCAAAACATGGTGGTCTGTGGTCAAAAGCTACAGTTCAATAAA
Organism: Bdellovibrionales bacterium RIFOXYC1_FULL_37_79; assembly: GCA_001770015.1. Taxonomy (GTDB): domain Bacteria; phylum Bdellovibrionota; class Bacteriovoracia; order Bacteriovoracales; family Bacteriovoracaceae; genus XYC1-FULL-37-79. The sequence goes on along the minus strand of MEQB01000026.1, from coordinate 54,629 downwards.
TATTTAAGCGGAAACAGGGGAAACAAATATAACGGCGATTATTTTGTTAGTGTCTGGAAATTATCTTGCGCCAAAACTTATTCAAAAATTTCAGGAGGAAACTTTGAATAAGTTGGATTGGGGACTTCCTTCATTATCAAAGTTCTCATCAGAGTTAACTAGCAAAAAATAACCTTTGCTTTTTATCTCGGCCACTACAATGAGATACGACCTCATCAAGGTATTTCTGGTAAAACTCCTATTGGGCTTAATACCATGGAATCACCTATGGCCAGTTTACAATTGATAAAATATGAAAAGATTTAACATGCACAAGGATTTTTTACTGAATTTAGAGTGGCTGCTTAATTTATCGGTAGTACTGAGTTTGGAATAGGTTTATTTTTTTGAAGCTGATACTGAATCCGACAGACTCCTTTTCAAGCTTTGGATTTGCTTGTCAGTAAATGGAGTAAATGGATAGCTTGAAGTTTTCCCAACCGTATCCCTTTGCGGATAGACTTTTTTAAAATATTCTTTCATAGCGAGATTTTTGTCTATGTTTATAGAATAGGATTCCTGGTTTGTTATATAGTAACGATATAATCTTTTTAAATCATCAATATCAATAATTTTGGATAAGTTAAATTTTTTCATCACTTTCTCTGGATATAGGATTTCTTTCAAAAAATGGTTGGGGGCAAGAAATCCCATCCCTCTTAATTCTTTTCTTGTTGCTAGAAGTAAGGGTTCCAATTGATCAATGCCTTCTTTTGTTCCCAATCTTGTTGCATCAAAATATTTTTTTTCTATTAGATAACTCTTTTCAATCAATTTATGCTCTTCTAGAGTGGCTGGTTTTGAACCATTTATACAAAAATTAAAATACCCCTGTAGAGAGATAAATTCTTCGCTTTCAAACAGTTCTCGCCCAATTTTCAGATGAGGGTTGAATTTCTTAATTTTTTTTGAAACTGCATCTATAAATTCTTGATCAACGTAATCATTCATCGCAGTAAGATGAGGATATACTGATTTGTCTTCTAGTTCCCTACGAAAAACTAATTGTTCACGTAGACTTAGCTTATTAAAATTATCACCTTGTTTGTTTTTTTTAAAAATCGTCTCGAACCGTTTTGAATTTTTATGTTTTTCAAAATAATAATTTGAATCTATGGTATAAAAACCACTTTTCAGATTTTTGCAAACTATGCTTGGATATTTATCCCCATATTGCTTATTGTATTTTTCAACGATTCTTTTGATGAGGGGATTACTCATCAGTGAGTTTAGAATATAATCCATAGTCTGATATCCATAAGCAGGATCATTAAAAAAATTCACTCCTGAACGAAAATTAGGAACGCCCTCTGCTCCTCCCATCAAGTCAGTAAAACCATTAAAGACTTGCAAAGTAAAGGCCGGATCTTTTTTTTTCCTAAAGCCCATTTTTAGAATTTTCTTCACATGCAAGTAAGGAAGCGCATGTGTTATTTCTTTTTGATCATCTTCTTGGGTAACTTCAAAAGACAACTTTAAACAACATTGATTACCTTCACTTGGTCTATTTTTAAAGAATCTCAAGCGGGAGTTACCATATGTAATAGATGATTCACTATCTCTACACAAAAAGTTTTCACTCTTTTCGTAAGTTTTACTCGTTTTCATTTCAATAAATTTTTTTAACGTTTCATCTAATTCTTTTTTCTCATTAATAGTTGGTTTAATAAGATATTTTGTATTGAAGGAGTCAAAATTTGCTGTATGATCAAATCTAGATAATGCCTTTCCGCTACAACCTAATATGTCAATTTCACCTATTGGGTCCAAATATAGCGCATCAATTAATTGAGGTGGTCCCTCCATCAAAGCAAGTGCTAAGACTGCATAAGGATCAATCCCAAGAAAAATTGAATTTTTTATAACCTTTTCAAAATCATTTTTTTTCCCAAGAGTACAATTTTTCTGATTAATTCTGTTGCATCCCAAAATATACATATAATTGCTATAATTAGGATAAAATATTTTAATCTGTCCTTCCTCGTTTAAGAAATGATCCGTGTTCAATTTTGTTTTAGTCTTTGAGCAAGCAAGGAGAGAATTGAAATAAGGAATCTTTTTATTAAGTTCAAAAAGAGCTTGATCTATCTTACTAATTCCTTCATTCATATCTCTAACTGACTTATCAAAAATAGTTTTGACAATATTTTTATTTGCATCAACAAGCATAACGATTTGATTAAGCTGTTTTAAACACTCGATATTCCCCTTGCAAACTTCTTTCAATAAAGCATTTTTGTCGTCCTCCGTTGCTCTAGTAAACATTTCTAATACATGCTGCAACTGCTCAGAAATTTCAACATCCAGCAATTCTTCATTATCACCACATTTAAAAAAAAGAGGATAGCAAAACAGTGTTGTGGAATAAATAAAACATATAAGTAATACTGGTAAAACAAGATATTTCATCGGGAAGGCTCCCGATACAGCTTTTTACCATTATCAAAAATCAACTGGTAGTTTTTGTGGATGGATAAATGAGTGTCACGATATCTGACTTGAATTATTTTTGTTGGACCTTTTATTTTATCTAAAATGCTGTAATTTCCTTGGAATTGTCCTGAAAATTCATAACAATCCCTGCCTTTTATATAAATAGAATACTCACATCCTCTCGTTCCACATTGATCACGTGTGGTGACAATATAATCCTTTTGATTGTCATTATTAAGATCCACTTCATCAATGATGGGAGTTAGAGGTAATACAAGGTTGTAATTTTTCATATGATGCTTAAACGGAGTGACTACATCACAGCTCATAGTCTTCATACAAAAACATATAAACAATATTATACAAAACGATACTTTCATAACAGACGTATCGGATAAATACTATGCATAATTTATCTAAAATCATTGAATTATTTTAGGTAATTTTTTCCCATCTGAAACATTTTTTCATTAGTTTAACAATAATGAATGAGTGTTTGTGCATTGGAACAAAAATTGGTTCGTTCCTTGGTGGCATCCATCACTTTTCTTTACAAAATTTCGACTATAACGCTGCCATAACAGACTTAAATCACATTAAAAAAATACGGTTCGTCCAGCATCAGACGATGGCCCAAATTTCCTACCCTGCTGTTGCCAAGTCATGGCCTCGAATACATATCTATGGCCATCTCATTGGTATAAAGCTTTCTTTCCCGGACAGGTGTTTGAGATTTAAATACTGATCCATTTTTTTAAGTCCATAGTCTTTGATTGCTTTTCGTTGATTACATAAGGAGCACAGCAAATCGATATTCAAAATATCATTAGTTCCTCCCATGGCGAAAGGAATTTTATGCTCATACTCAAGATTATGGGTTGACTCACAATTTTCACATTGTCCATTGGCCCGCTTATAAACCGTCTCTTTCACTTTTCTCGGGATATAGCGACTATTTTTTACCGGAACATTTTTAGTTTTTCGTTTGACTTCAATTTTTTGATTGATAAAGTTGTCTGCCATCAAAGAGATGATTTTATCTAGATCAGTTTCCTTGGTTAAGTTTTTTATCTTTTCAAGTTTGAGTAAAGTTTCGCTTGAGAGATTGACATGTACTCTGGATGAATCATTGGAAGTTTTTTTGATGACAGTTTTCGGCAGAGGTTATAGCACTCCATAATCTCTTTTCAGTTCAAAGATTTTTTCCTCACATTCCTGCTTGGTGGTGTTTTTAATTTCCTCAAAAATCTCCAGCTGCTTTTCTCTGGAATTGATCTTGGCATCTTTAAACAGACTGCTCGCCAGATTGACATTGGATAAGGAAAGAGTGCCATCATCTACATTATGTTTTAACTCAGGTAATTTTTTGATAACCCGCATGGAATTGATTCTTCTCCATGCCTGTTGCTCGCTGTATCGTAATTCTTTCAAACAATAATCAAACAAGGATGAATATCCCAGGTCACAGTAGAGTCTTCTTCTTTCAATTACTTCCAAATGGGAAAGAATAACTGATAGCAGTTTTTGTTCTTCCCTAATGAGATTTTTGGTTTTTAAAAGCAGTTCTTGATCGCTATAGTTTTGAATACTCATATCATTTCCTTGGTGTTTAAGTTTGAAATTATTTATCACATAAAACAACAAAAGAAAAATGTAAGAATCGCCAAAACCAGCATCCAGTACATTCAAAGGCGTTCACAGAAAGCATTTAGAAACTTATTAAATTGGTTTTACAAATCACCAAATTTAAATTTTAACAAACTTGATCAAAAAGATAAATCGAGATTTTTTGGACACGGTTTTTATGATCTAAAATATTTTTCAAAAAAAACTTACAATTAAAAAAATATTTTTTGCATATATGACTTGTCATCTGTAATGAGTTTTGGCATAAGCTTTTGTCATTGCTTTGATCTTCTGTTCGATTACCAAACTGCCAGAAATACACTCCCCGGAAAAGTAAAAATTCAATTCGGATAAATTGATTCAAACTTTTGGAGTAAACAGATTATAGCGTTACATCAAGTTTATCCATCAATTCTTTGGCGGGCAAATAATTTAATTTCAATTGATAGCATTTTGCGTAGGAGAATCTCGCAAATGAAATGGGTGACTGTGGGTCAAGAAAAATCTTGAAAAACTTAAAAATCAGAGTACTGACTGCACGTCCGGAACATTCGGAGTGGAAATTCTAAAGGAATTTTAATATCAAAATTTAAAGTCAGTTTTATCTACCAAGCATTCTAGATAAACATTTCCCAAATAAAGACTCATTTTTTTTAAGTGACGAGGGTGTCAATTCCTCAACAAACTTAATAATCCGAAGTGGAGGCTGTTTTGCTTTGTCAATCATTTGCCGAACCACCTTCCAATCTACATCTTTTTCATTCCAGTTAATATCTTTTTGATTATCCCTCATATATTGAAGGATTGGAAAAATTTTATTCTTTGTTTCTTGGTTATAATTATCAGGAAACCCATTATATCCTGGATACAATTTTTCAAATACGCGAACATCTTTAAGTTCCTCGGCTTTTTCCATAAGTAATATATGAAATGCAAACTGATCTTCATGGGGAGTTTTAATAAAAGAACTTTCGACTAAACTTTCAAGTATATCTGGATCTTTGAGTTCTACTACTGTTTTAAATAAATTAGACATGTCTCTCACGTCAGCATCTCGCAAGTTATATCTTACTAAATTTGAAATCAGGCGCGTATTTTTTTGTTCTTTAGATTTTTCAATCAACCAAGCGTATAATACCATTTTTGTATTTTTATCAGACATTTTATTAACTGAACGCACAACTTCATCAACCATATTATATTTTTTTTGCTCGATACCTTTTTCAATAAGTTTTTTAAATAAGCTAATCATATCGTCTGATGGAAGTTTCGTTTTGACCCAATCCATAAAATAAGTATAATGATATTCCGAATGAAATTCGAGCTTTGAAACACGAAACTCTCGGTCTGCAAGTATTTCTAAGAATGGTTCATACAATGGCACTATATCTTTCAGGTGTGGATTCCACTGATATCGTTTTAATAATGTCTCGAGTAATTCCAAATCTTTATATTTTTTAACTCTTTCAAGTAATAATTGATATATTTCAACAATATCCTCATCTTCCGTAAGATGACTTATACAATTAGAAACAATATTATAAAATGTGCGACTCTTATTTCCATGCTCAATACTTTTTTCAATCATAAATTTAGACAGTTCTTTAGGAGAAATGAAAGCTGATAATTCTTCAACCATATCAAAAACTGTTGCTTTCTCACTAATCCTAATAGTACCGATTCTAATTTTCTCTTCAATAGCATTTTTAATTTGTGGCTCAAGAATTGCTTTTAATGTCACAGGATCAGGCATATCAGATTTATTTACGCCTAAACTTATGTATAAATTTGAATATGAATGAAACAAAGCAGCTCGTTGCAATACTGGTAATGAATCATTCACTATCTGATTAGCAATCCCTATAATCAAAGTTTTAGGTGAACCTTTATGAAACACAGCTGTATTTTGAATCATAACATATACTTCATTTTCACGGTTTAGACATTTAATTAAATCAATATCGTATTTTTTATGAAGTAACTCATTAAGCGTAACCTTCTCCAGTTTCGCCTCGTTATTTAGCTTTTCATATAAAACTGAATTCTGAATTAATTTATCAAGATCTACTATTCGAATGGGGTAATCTTTGCGAAGCTCAACAGGGAGTACAATCCCCACCTCTTTTGTATATTCATTTACCACTTTAAGTTGTGGTGAAGCATAAGCACCACTTCCATGCCATGCTTGACCTTGAACTTTTGAACTTTCAAACATTCCTCCATGCAAGATGGCCAATCCATTCTCAACTTTTGGTGTACCATGATAAAGAACACCATTATCCGTAAATTCTTTTAAAAATGTATCTGGATCAATAAGATATTCTTTAGGAAAAGATAAAACCGATGGACGGTTTTCAATAGGTGCGTGATCAACAAATTTTGGAATCATTATGTTTTTTTTATCTTTTGAAACTTTTTCAGATATTTCTAGCGTAATCGACTCGATTGAACCAGGTGCTCCTCTATGAAATCTATTATGGGCCCCTCCCCATCTAGCATTTCGGACCATTTTATCAAATTGTCCAGAAGCACGCTCTGAAAAATTTTCTAGTGGAATTAACTTCAATTCTCTTTTAAGATCTTCTTCATTTTTGATTGATAAAAATGGTAATTCCATCATTGTTCTTGTCCCTCGTATAACTGTCTCCGTAGGGTCTTTCATTGCAACACGATCTATGGGTAATAAAAATTCAAATTCCCCCTTGATTAAATCCGAAACAACTTGTGGATAGCGTGGTGGGGATTTCAATGCTCCGGAAGTCATATCAAGCGAGAGCAAATCAATACTGCTACCACCTTGCAAACTACTAAGCTCAGTTTGCGTTCCAAGTTCTTTAAAATCACCACGAACAATCAATGATCTTTTAAGTCCTTTTTCGTCAAGTTGTGCAAGATTCAATGTTTTTTCTAAAGCATGGGTATATTTTTTTGCTGCATAACTTAGCTCTTTCAATTTAGTCTGATCACCTGATAAAAAAACATCCATGTCACTTCCAACACCTCTCACATCAAAACCATTAATATCATTTACGTCGGAAGCAATTTCTTTCAATACATCACTAGATGAAAGTTGCGGATTATTCACAATCTTAGTTTGGATGTTATCATACAAATAACTCATACCTGCTCGGACATTTCCACCAGCCGAATGGATTCGAACAGTAGGATCAATTTTTTTTAATAATTTTTCTAAATTTTCAAAATATCTTTCAAATTTTATACTTCCATCTTCTGCAACTGTTGCCAAAGTTATTCTTTTAAAAATTGAATGAAGTGCCTTCTCCACCAATTCTTTTTGCTGTGTTATCACTTCTGGGGGGATTTTATCCAAGGCCATAGTTCGATATTGTTCAGGTAAAAAATAATTTGGGAATTCACGTTTTTGATCAAAATAAGAACGCTTATCCGAAATTGAATTTGCTGAATAAATATGAAATATACTTGTTAAACAAATTAAAAGAAAAATACTTTGAAATATTTTTAATTTGTTCTTAAACATTTACCCTAAAACCTCGATATCCATTTGTAAAAAAATTCAATTTTCACTTATTAAATATCGGATTTTTATGACTTTTGCTTAAAGGTAAAAAATTGTTTTAATTTAGTGATTCGGAGAGGTGGGCATTATTTGCACAGTTAAGAAGGAAATAATGCCCACCTCTCCGAATCACTGAATTTACTCAAGGATAATGAAAGTTGTTTCGATAAACCACAGTGGTGGGGTTTGTATGATTAATAAGTTAATTTTGTCAGCTATGTTATTTTTAGCATCTTTGGGTGTCATAAGTGAAGTGATTGTTAATGATTTAGGTATGACTGAATCTGATTTAAATAAATCAACGGCGTCGGTAGCATCGGACAAATTATGGCCAAGAACGAAAAGCGTGGCTAGAGGATCAGTGCCACAAGTTAAAGCATAATGTGGGAGGTGGATCAAGGTTTTTGAGTTTAGTAACGGATAGCAAAAAAGAGATAACGAAGAAAGATGATATTAAAATATTGAATAAAACCATCAGTTATTTTCACAATAATAATGAACAAAATAGAATGCAATATTATAAATTTGTAGATTCAGTTGTTCCAATTGGTTCTGGAGCAACAGAAGCGGCATGCAAAGTACTCGTAAAAGAACGAATGTGCAAATCTGGCATGAGGTGGAAGCAAGAAGGGGCAAAAATAATTTTATTAACAAGATCTTTAAGGCAAACAAAAGATAGATGGGGACAATTTTGGAGTAAGGTAAATCAGTATGGATTCAATGATGGCGGCATAGTCCATTATTTGAGGGTCACACCCTATTTTATTGGTATCGGGAAATTATCTTGCGCCAAAACTTATTCAAAAATTTAAACAGGAAACTGTAAATAAGTTGGATTGGGGCCTTTTACCATTATCAAAGTTTTCGTCAGAGTTAACTCGTAAAAAATAACGGAAGATATGTAGAGCATCTCTGTTTACAAAATTGCAATGGAAATTTCGAAATTAAAATTGGCTCTATCCAACATAGAGCTAATTCACTATTAGAAAGCATATTATTTCACATTTTGCTTTAACTATTTCTGGTGGCCCATATGAGTTACAAATGGTAAATACATTATAATGAATTTTAATAGATTTCAAAGAGTCAGCCAGCAACGACCTCGATGGGAAGGGATTATATTTCCAGGCATCGATTCAAGTAATAGGCAAATTTCGATTGCTTATGCTACTCCTAATAAAGAGCTAAGTAATTACATTGAGTCTATGTGGTTTATGAGCTGGAATATCGAAAATCCAAATGGCCTGCCGTGTATTATCATACCCAATCCTTGTTGCAAATTTGTATGCCTGCAAACAGGAAATGTTACCAATAGACCCCTCTTTATTGGCACACGTGAGAAAGCTGATATTTTTAGTCTTACTGGTTCTGGCTCAACAATAGGATTAGATTTTCAACCAGGTGCATTTTATCCCATTTTAAAAAAAGCTATAAATAAAGATTGGCCTGAATCAGGCCTATATGCAGATGAGTTTCTTGAGCATTTGCCATTACCTCCAAATGAAAAATGGAAAGAAGAAAACCTAAGTAAATGGCTTAATAGCTTTGAAGATTACTTGCTAAAGCTATTGTTAAATTCGAAAGAGCAAAACTATAAGAAAATAAAATTTGCAACAGAAGGGATACTGGAAGGGTGTTTTCAGGTACCCGAGGAGCTGGCCCATCAGTGTGACATGTCTACTCGGACACTACAGAGGATCTTTAAAAAAGAAGTTGGACTTTCTCCTAAAAATGTTTTGAGAATTGCACGTTTTAATGATGCTATCAGAAAGATTGGCCAAGATAATTTTACTGAGTTTGTTGAAGTGGCATTGGCCAGTGGTTTTTTTGATCAAGCTCATATGGTTAACGAATTTCAAAAGTTAGTTGCCACCTCACCGTCTAAGTTTAGACGATATCTGTAGCTGTCGCGTTTTTACAATACAACCTTCTGCAAATTTAAGTATAAGGCCAACGAAGAGAACGTCTGCGTAAATAACGTATTTGTTGTAATTAATTGGAGGAAGTTATGAAAAGTTTTTTGTTTATCTTATTTTTTTTGTTAGTACCGCAAATATCTTTTGCAAACCCATGCTTCGAGCTATCTGAGGACGGTCAGACATGGGACTTAAATCCATTTACATTGTGTATTGAAATAAATAATACCAGTACGTCTGAGTTTAAAATAACTTTATCAAAAAATAAAAAAACGATTGCAATTTATTTTCTAAACTCTATGGCCGGGGGAGGTGATACAATGGTTTTTGGAATTGACCCCATAAATGGCTCATTTTTAGATGACAGTGTAACTATTGCTATTGGAGGAGGTGAGGCAATAATTAGTGGAGTAACGTACTATTACAAACAAACGATATAAACTAAATTTTAATGAAGTTTCCAACTGCTAATTCGAATCAAGCTGCTTTTTCAAGTGTTACTTTAAAATTTAAATTAGCTCGACGAATTTGTTCTTCAAGTAGAATTGAGATAAAACTTTCAGGAGGATAATCTAGAATTTTTGCAAGTGTTGTCGCCAATTCTATCGTTGCATCACGTCTGTCTTTTTCAATGTCACAAATAAGACCTTTAGAAACTTTGGCTTTATTTGCCAATTCCGTCTGTGAAACTGCATCAGCAGTTCTCAAAGAATAAAGCATCTTTCCAAATGTTGGTGGCCCCTTGATAAGAGATTCAAGAAAACTTTTTGCATTTTTTTTAGTACTCATATATGTTTATTCACCTCAATAATTTCTACAAATTCAATTTGTCCGTCACTATTTTCTATTTAGTGGTTCATCATGAAACCCTTTCGATTGACGTGTTTTTAAAAGACCAAATTCGGAAATAGCCCGAACCCAGAAATAAAGTTTTTCTTGGAGATTTTCTGGAATCTTCATAATATCTTTTTGAGCTTTTTTACTGATTTTTACAACCGTAATATCCATTGCCATATAGTACTCAATTGTGAGTACTGTGTTAAGTAAATTAACCTGTAATGAATTTACTTAGTAGTAAAATATAAATCAAAAGACCCAAGTTTCAGACCTAGTATGATAAAAAATATTGAAGAGAAATTAAAATGTTTTTGAACTAGGTAAATATTTTAATTGCTATAAATTGAATGATATATGTTACTGACTTCATAAGTAACGAAATACTTAGCAATTTTTTTGTGGTAGTCAACTTTTAAAATTTTGCCTTTCGGAAGTTTGAAAATCACTCATCAAATATTTTGATCGCTCTCAATACATTCTCCTTCATTGAAAAAATAATTGTTATCCCATTCAATAGAAGCTTGTGAGCCATTAGACACTAAAACCAACTTCATCCCTGCTTCCTCTGAGAAAAAGGCGAGAGTATCTTCATATTTACCATTAGTTGCCCAATAAACAAATTTACTGTTCGGAAAAAAAGATCGGCCATATTCATACGCATTGGCAATAAAGGGGCACGTCACTTTTAAAGCATCACAAATTTGTTGATCTTGGATTGCCAGAGGAGTTGTTCCTCCAATCATTCCACCCACATCATGAGAAACATTAAACATTATTACAGCATCGGGGTTATGATTTTTTGAGCAGGTCCAAATAGTACCAATTTTATGATCCAATAAAGTATTCAGTTTTTTTTGATTGTATTCAGGTTCAGAAGATGCAAAGGCCGATAGAGATAAAGCTGCAAAGCAAAAAAATAAAATTGATCTCATAAGTTTCTCCTTGGTTTGATATTGTCCTAAAATTGTTGTGGGTTTCATTTTTAGCTGTAAAACATTGTTAAATTTTTTATCGCCATTTTTTATCACAAATAAAAAATATAAAATATAATAATTTATATTTTTGAAAATTTTACTTTTTATGGGTAAACAGGTCGTCTTTTTATCAAGAATCTGTCAGAAAAATGTTGGTAAGATTTTTTGAATGTTTAAATAAGAAGATACTCTTTTGGTTCGGGTGTAAGCGTTTTTTTAAATAAACAAAAGCACGCGTGAAGAGTACTTTTGTCGTAGTAATTTTTTAAGCCTTCACCTTTAATCATATCCTCTGGAGCTGAAGTATTAAATGTTGATAGCTCATATATTCACTTGAAGTTGGTTTGTATTTGGGGTTATTGATTAGTTTTTTTGCTTCAAATCCCATTTTCTTACTAATCTTTGTGCCCAAAATCGTCTCATTAAGTTAATATCAATTTAATGAAAGATAAAAAAATTCAATATAAAATTCTTGCCAATATAGCTCCATCTAAAAGGCTTCTTATTGCTTTAGATTTGATTTATTCTGCTAGAGAGTTAAAGCGAGCATCTTTGCGCAAAAAATATAAATATGAATCAGATAAAGAAATAGAAAGGCGGCTTAAGGAGTTATTCCTCTATGCAACTACATAATCTATTTTCAATTTTTGTTGATCGATTGAATAAGTACAACATTAGTTATGTACGGAAGAATTTTATTGTCCACCGGTTGAAACACTTACCTTGGAGATGAAACGAAGTGAAAGAGGCCATTTTAACTTAATTCATCATGAAACTGGATTTAAAGCAGATGTTTATCTTGTTGGACGCCAAGAATTTCTTGGATGGGCAATAGCGAATGCCCGCCCTATTGAATTTTTAAATACCACCATGAATGTGGCACCTGTTGAGTATGTGATTATTAAAAAACTTGAATATTATAGGGAGGGAGGTTCCGTTAAACATTTAAGTGACATTAAAAATATGTTGAATATTTCTCAAGATGAAATCGATTACGTTAAACTGGACCAATTTTTATTGAAATTTGGTCTTCAAGAGATATTTAAAAAAGCACAACAATTTAATGTAAACTAAGGAATTTACGCAGTAGTAAAATCAAGATCAAAAGGTTCAAAGTTTCTTGTGATAAAAACTATTGAAGAGAATTTAAAATATTTTTGAACTAGGTAAATGGTTCTTAGCTCGCTAACCTTGCACTTAACATATGTATTTTTTACCACTTGCTTCTTTGAACAATTGTTTCCAATATAAAGGCATGATACGAGAAACCACCATTATTAAACAAGATCAAACCAAGGAAAAAAGTATGAAAGTGTTATTAGTTATATTGTTCCTATTATCAACGGTCACTTTTGCGACTGATTATGATGAAAATATTTGTAGCGCTTTGTATGATGAAGCGGTTGATAATTGTAAGGTGATAATGTGCACAGAGTGGTTGTCAGAGGACGGAGTCGCAATCACTAAAGATGCTATTGATGAGTGCATTAATAGTGGTGACGGTGACTTACTTGAAGGGGCGCAAATTTGTGCTGATGATGGCGGCGAGTTTGAATCATTGATCCAAGCTTATAATACCCAAAATCCCACTGACCATATATCTTGTGAAGATTTTTAAGCCGATCGAATGAATTCTGAAATTTAGACAAATAATGCAAAACCACTCCAAAGAGTGGTTTTTTTTATATCAAAAACTTACTGATATGGTTGATAAGTATTTGTTTTATCAAGCGAATGATAAGGTCTGTGACTAAAACACTTGTCGGAGTTTGAGAGTCTTGTCTGATTTGAGTAAATAATAAATATTTGTTGAAAAAATTACACGCTGCGTTAAAATCTCTCTTTTTTTGTGATAATCTCCGTTTATTAAATTAACTCAAAATGAGGGGTTTATATGAAATTATGTAAGTTGATTATTATTTGTTTGGTGCTTGGTACCGTTTTAAGTTGCGGAAAAGATAATAAAGCTGATGGTGCAGCGGCACAAGCGAATGCGCTCAGCTATTCATTAAGTGACGGAAACGGAGGTTGTGTAGCAGCTCAATCTTTTACCGGCAGTACGGCAGAAGAGGCCAAAAGAAATTATTGTCAGGGGTTGATGGATAATCAAGCGAATAATTTTTGTGCTCCTAATGAGAGACAACGGGTGTTCTATGAGCAAAAATGTAATGAGCTGAATATGGCCTATGATTCAAATCATTTCTATCAGTACAACTCCGCACCCTACATGTCCCAGTATAAAGTGCGATATAACAACGGTAATCCTAATGCTTGGTTTTATATCAAAATTCGTGGCAATACCTATGAAGAATATCAGTATGAATTAAGAAGAAGACTCCTTGATGACCAGATTAGGTTTGAAATGGGTGCTCACCGAAGAAGACAAATGTTTTACACCTATTTTCCTGGACAGTCCTACTTCATCTACTAGGTACGGCCTGACATTTGGGGACTATTGATAGATGCAAGATTTTGTGAAAATACTTTGAACTTTTAGTATCAGATTTAAATACTAGAAAATGGAGGCCTGGGTGAAAAACTTATTAACAATGTCGGCTGTCTGTTTATTGTTTCTAATACAGTCAGTAATGGGTAGTGAGGTTGAAATACAATCTATTAGCATTCAAGTAAACGAGATCGCTGTTTATCCTGATTCTGAGGCCATTAATACAACATTTTATATCGTGGATAAAAACGATTATCCACCAGGAACCATCGTACAACAATCCGAAGTCAGAAAAAGAAATTTATCTCTTGTTGTTGACCAATGTACCGATGATATCGAAGATGCAATGCAATGTTCTAAAGTTGCTACTGTATTTTCAAAACGCCAAGTTGAAAGTGGTAAATTTTCTGAAAGATTCTTTGCAGGAGATATAACCACTATTGATCTACCAATCAATCCTGTCAAGAGTAGAATTTATCTAGTGTTAAAGGACGAGGAACAAGTGATAGCGAAACAAAGGCTGTTTTTTTATCACGACTCTCCTCAAGATATTTCGATAATCAGTTCTGGTCATTTAGAAAAAATCAGCATGATTGAAAAAATGGCCCAAGTCTTGGGCCATAAGAAAATTTTTAGAGGTGATGTAGTTGTATCCCTCACGATAGACTAACTTATAACGTACGGCCTGACATTTGGGGAGGCGTTAAGTCAGAAATAGATTTACTTTTTGCGAGCAACTTTTTTGCGAGTGGCCTTAATCACTGGTTTTTTAGAGTGCTTGGCAATTTTTTCTCTGATTTTTTTTTCCACCAGAGATTGAAATTTGGCGAGTTCATTTTTTTGGGCACAAATATATTCTTTTATTTTTTTGATTTCGGTTTGGGCCAGAGTATCAAGTTTTTGTTCGATTTTCTTGCGCTCCTCCAGAACTCTTTTTTTAAGCACCTGGACATCACCGTCAAGAAATTTTTTGATTTCTCGTTCAGCAATGGCAATCTTTTTTTTAAGATTATCTTTTACCATTTTAATCTTTTTTTCATCGATGTATGATTCAAAAATTTTTGGAACGTCGAATTTAATGTGAATTTGTTTTTTCTTGGCCATAAAATCCCCTTTCTTATTAGATTATTGGGAAATAATCTATTTTATTTAATGTTGCATATTTATTTAACTCATTGATTTTGTCAATTAATTGCTGGTCATCCATGTCAATTGTGCCTGGTAGCACTGATAATATATTACTGAGCTTTTCGATATCCTTATGTAGTGAGGAAGGAAAAGCGGTCTTTATCCAGTCATAAAGGTTGGAAAGATTAACGTGTCCAAAAGGACAAAGGGTATGCTTAACGGATAAATGAAGCGGGGAATGCCCCAGTAAAAAATGGGTTTTAGAGGTAGCATCCAGAAAAAGATAATTTTTTTCTTTGACCAGCGTGGAGATGATGGTTTGGCGGATAGAATTTAATGTTTCGCTGGAAGTATGGCCTTTTCTTGCGTGGTTGTTTTCAAGCACCGTCAAATTTAAAGATTCAGAAAAAAGATTTTTATAAAGACCTTGGAGAAACTTGATTGGAATTATTTTTAAATTTATTTTATAGAATTCACTAAATTTGGTAAGGGTCTCATAGACCATTGTGTCAGTGTGGCTGTCCGGCATAAAGATAAGCTGAATCGGGAGATTATGTTTGGAAAGCGCTGGGCATAAAAGAAACAAAGCCAGATCGTGGAGTTGATCACCAAAACTCAGAATGATTGACTGAGCATTGTTCTTTTTATAAAACGAGCTGATGATGGCGGTTTTTTGAACCAGCATATTTTCCAACATAAGCTTATGGTCGTCCGTCATGATTACCTTTTTAATAGGTGTTGTGCTAGACAAAGAGTTGTGCCACCTATAAAACCTTTATGCATTAAATATAGTGTAGGCCAGTTGGTTCAAGGAAACAATATGTTAAAAGAAAAAGTTCTCATAATTGGTGGTGGTCTTGCTGGATGTGAAGCGGCATTCAAGCTGGCAGACAATGGGGTGGCGGTGGTTTTATATGAATCTAAAAAACATAATCCCAATCCGGCACAAAAACTTTCCACCCTGGCCGAGTTGGTGTGCACGAACTCACTGAAATCGATCAATGAATCAACCGGCCATGGCCTGCTGAAATTTGAGATGGAAAAACTTGGATCGCTGATTTTAAAGGTGGCCAATATGACCAAGGTACCCGCCGGAGATTCGCTATCGGTTGATCGAGAGCGTTTTTCAAAGGCGATTACCGAACAAATTACATCACATAAAAATATTGAATTGATTTATGATGAGGTCTTGGATCCCAATTTCTTGATGCAAAAACACGACTGTCAGCGAATCATTATTGCCACCGGTCCACTGACCACCCCAGCGTTAACTGATTGGATCAAAAATACTATTTCTAGCGAGGATTTGTATTTTTATGATGCGATTGCCCCGGTAGTGGATGCTGACAGTTTAAATTATGACAAGCTTTATTTTAAGGATCGTTATAAGGATCAAGTCGAGGGTAATCAGGCCGACTATCTAAACGCGCCTATGAATGAGGCTGAATATAAAAGTTTTGTCATCGAATTAAAAAATGCGCAAAAAGTTTTGGCCAGAAACTTTGAGGAATACATTTTTTTTGAAAGCTGTCTGCCTATTGATTTGATGGCGGAAAGAGGTGAGGATACTCCTCGCTTTTCATGTATGAAGCCGGTGGGGCTTCCAATGGAAGATGGCCAAATTCCATACGCCGCTGTCCAGCTTCGGCGCGAGAACCTGTTGGGTGATGCCTATAATTTGGTGGGATTTCAAACTAGGCTTACTTATCCAGAGCAAAAAAGAATTTTTAGGATGATCCCTGGCATGGAAAAGGCGGAATTTATTCATCTGGGTTCAGTTCATCGCAATACCTTTATCAATGCTAAAAAATTACTCAATTTTGATCTCTCCATCAAAAAAAATCCCCACATTTATTTTGCCGGCCAAATTATGGGAGTAGAGGGCTATACCGAGAGTGCTGCCATGGGATTATATGTGGCCTTTCAGATTCTAAGAAACCTGCACCAACTCGAAGTAGGTCATTGGCCGCTTGAATGCGGGATCGGGGCGCTTATTAATCATATTATGACCCAAGAGGTTCCTCGTCCGACCAATATCAATTTTGGACTTTTGCCCAGGATTGAAGTGGGGAATCAAAAAAGAATTCATCGGTCAAAATATAAAAACTTAAAAAAAGAAATGATGGCAAAAAGGGCCAAGGAAACCTTTTCAGAGTTTTTAAACAAGTATATGATTGATCGGTAATTGAAAAAGTGATGGGGTAGGGATATGGATAAAAAGGTTATTTTAGTTGCTGGCGCTGCGGGGTTTATTCCATCGACATTATCTGAATTTTATCTCAAACAGGGGCATATTGTTCTTGGTCTTGATAATTTTATTACCGGCAGCCGGTCCAATGTTGCCATACTCAATCAGTATAAAAATTTCAAGTTTTATGAATGTAATATCTACGAGTCACTGCCAGATTTTAAAAATCAAAAAATCGATGAGATTTTTTCCCTGGCATCGCCGGCATCTCCGGTGGATTTTCAGGTGCTTCCGATGGAGATTCTTAGGGTGAATTCGGAAGGTACTATGCATTTGCTTGATCTGGCCATGGAAAAGAATGCTAAATTTTTAGAGGCTTCTACTTCCGAGGTTTATGGTGATCCAGAAATTCATCCCCAACCAGAAGAATATTTTGGCAACGTAAACACCATTGGACCGCGCTCGTGCTACGATGAATCCAAACGTTATGCAGAAGCGTTGACGATGAATTATCATATGCATAAAAATGTTAATACCCGGATTGTGAGAATTTTTAATACCTATGGGCCGCGGATGCGACCTAACGATGGAAGAGTTATTCCCAATTTTATCAACCAGGCGTTGCGGGGTGAGGATCTTATTGTGTACGGCGATGGCAGCCAGACGAGATCTTTTTGTTATGTTGATGATCTGGTTTGTGCCCTGGATATTGTGATGAATTCCAGTTGTCATACTCCGGTCAATATTGGTAATCCAGATGAATATTCCATTTATGAGTGTGCCCTTAAAATTATTGAAGTTTTGCATAGTAAATCCAAAGTGGTCTGCAATAATAATCTGCCCAAGGATGATCCTAAAAAAAGAAAACCTGATATTAGGAAATTAAAAAGTCTGGCGTCTTATGAACCCCAAATCAGTTTTAGCGAGGGGATGAAAAGAACGGCGGAGTACTTTAAGCATCTGGTCTGATAATCGATTTAATAATTGATAAAAATTCATACAAAATCATGGCGGTGGCGCCCCAGACCATTTTGCCCTGAAAATCAAAGTAAGGTATATCGTAAAGTGCCTCCCTATGGGGCATGCGAGAAAGGGTTTTGATATTTTTTGGATCGGTCAATTCATCGAGAGAAACATTAAAAAAATTTTTTACTTCCTGCGGGCAGGGATTAAAATGCGGTTTGGCATCCAGATAACCAACCATGGGTGAGACCATGAATTGGCTGGGGGTAATGGGGGTTGCGCTTAGAGGGCCTAGGATGTCTAGATGGGAGCAATCAATGCCAAGCTCTTCAGTGGTCTCTCTTAGGGCACACTCGATGCTATTTTCGCCAGGATTAATTTTACCGCCCGGCAAGGCGATTTGACCGGAGTGAATACCACCATCGGCTGTTCTTTCAATGAGCGGAAAAAACAAAGTGTTATGCTCGGGATAGAGAACAATGAGTACTGATGCCTGGTGGAATTTATTGAAATCTCTGGCCAAATTTTGTCCGCTACCTGAGATCAGTTTCGGTCTCATGGAGTCATGAGCTAAAAGACCGGGTAGCTTTGCAGTGGAAAGTGTGTTTTTTAGGGTTTTAATAAACGCATTTTTCATATATGATCTTAAATATCACTGTAATACCACTATCATGTTCAGAAGGATGTTTCAATGAAACTGGATGATTTGATTGATAAATATTTCTTAGAAGACAATGAACAAGAGAAGATTAGATTATTTCAGGATGTAAAAAATAATTTGGGATATGATGATTTGAATGCAGAGTATTTTTTGGCCTTGGCCTTTAAATATAAAAATGCCATCCAAGAAAAAAAACAGGTTTTGATCTATCAGGATGAATTGTCTGAAACGATGATGACCAACGCCTCGATTGCCTGGCCTACGGCCATTTTGGATGAAAGCATGCTCAAATATCTTCCCCATACTTCCTACCGGGATATCCAGGCCAAGTATGAAGGAAAAAAATGTGAAGAAGTGGTGCTTTGGATAAAAAAAATGCAGGCAGGCACAGGTTCCTCTATTGAAAGAAGACGATATTTATCCCATTTGTTTAAAAAAGAATTTGGCCAGGTGGTGATTGGTGCCAAGGGAACTGATCTTTTTGTGGAAATCAAACCGGACGTGATGGTTAGCATTGTGGAACTCCAATTGTTACAGGCAATTCATCTGGCCGAAAGTAAAGTGTTTGCGGGTGTGATTTTACAAGATATTGTCAGCAAGGAGACCGAGAGGTCCTTGGATGAAATATGGCAAAAAAAATCTGCCCTTTATGGCGGACGAAGCTATCTTGATATCATTCATAATACTGAAGGGCTGGGGGTGGTGGAGAAGATCTTTCAGCATATGATTCCCACCATTGATGAGGATGGTGGTTTTAGTTTTAATCGCATGGCCCCTGCCGGGCATGGATTATTTGGGGTGGAAGCCTTGAAAGCGGCTATCGTTCCCAAGCACCGTCCGGATATCACCAATAAAATTCTCATTTCGTCTATTGGAAATGGGGAAGATCTGGGCAGTTCACCGGATGCAGCCATGGTGGCCTGGATGTCCAATGAAAATATACCGATTGCCATGGTGACCACTACCAAAACTAAAATTGATTTAAAAGGGGGACAGATTTCACTGCTTAAGGAAGATGATAAATACTATGCCACCATTATTGAGAAGGCCCAGGCAGAGCAAAGTAATCAGCTGGAATTATTTTATGAGTTAGGACTGCGGGAAAACGATAAAGAGGCTTTTTTTAACACGAATATGGTGCTGATTAATTACAATGTACTTATCCCTATTATTGAAAATTTCGTTTTTGAAATTGGCCTTAAAGATTTTTTCAAGGAAATCACACCTGATCTTATTGTAAATGGAAAAAAACAACTTGATCCTGACGGGATAGAGAGGAAATATTTTCAGATTGAAGGTGCCCTCGGTTCGGTCATATTGAATTTGGACAAGTTACATAGAAAAAAATATCAAAAACCCCTGGTCCATTTTTTAAATGTGGAGACGGAGTATCGTGACCGGTTTTTTTCTCCGATTAAAAATAGTTTTGATTTTATGATGCAGTTTTATTCAGATCGCTTTTATCTGGATAAAGAAACATTTAAGTTGATTAGTCAAAAGGAAGATCAGATTCCTATGGTGGATTTGCAAGATGACCATTACAAGGATGTTTATAATACCTTGAGCGATTTTTCCTGTGTGTCCATCATGGAGCTTGAAAAACTTGAAGTGGAAGGTAAAGTGAACTTTAGTCATTTGACTTTAAAAGGGCAGATAAAAGTGGTTAATCATTCGGGTAAGTATTTTGATCTAACTGCTTATTTGAAAGCCAATCAATCAAAACTACTCCTTGAAAATGTAGATGTATTAATTGATGTAAATGGTAAATGCCAGATTCGCCCCATCCCATCATCTGTTAGAACACATTGATGTGCCATATTGAGGGTTGTGGCAGGATGAGGATTACCATATGCGTTGATGGAATTAAGGATAGGATTTTGTGTAATCGTATTGTAAGGTGAAGCACTAATATTAAATTTTAAATAGAGGAGTGGAGGAAATATGCAAAATTGTTTGGATGTCTTAAAACAGGCCATTTTATTTGAGCGCAAGGGATATGCATTTTATAAGCAAGTGGCCCAGCAAACCACCGGGAAGGCCGTAAAAAATTTCTTTAATCATATGGCCAATGAAGAACTGGTGCATGAGGAAATTTTATCCAGGCAGTTTAAATCATTTAGTGAAAAAAACAAATTTTCCAAAGAGGATTTTAACCAATACGAAAAATTCCATGGCCCGATTGATGCAATTACGGCAGATTTAAAAAATGAAATTGAATCAGCTAGCTACGAAGCCGCAGCTATTTCTGCGGCCATGCATATGGAAAAAAACTCTATTGAGCTGTATCTGAAAAGATCCCAAACGGCCAGTGATCCAGAAGAGATAAAACTTTATAAATGGCTGGCGGAGTTTGAGCAGGGACATCTGGATGATCTGGTGGATATTGACCGGGAAATTCGGGAAAAAATCTGGTATGACAATAGCTTTTGGCCTATGTAATTAAGCTGCTTTTTTGATAATATTATCGATTTCTTTTCTTCTTTCAGGAACAAATTGCATGGGTTTGGAGAAAAGAAATCCTTGGATGAGTTTAACCCCCAAAGAGGTGATAACATCCAGGTCTTCCTTGTTTTCCACACCTTCTGCGATAATTTTTGCTCCCAGTTGATTGGCCCTTTCAATAATTGATTTGGCCTGTTTCAGTTTATCATTGCTTTGAGAAATGCCCAGTACGACGGAGATATCCATTTTGACGAAGTCCGGTTTTATCAAATTAAGAATTTGTAAATCAATTTTGGTTTCGCCAATGTCATCCATGGCAATTTTAAAGTGATCTTTTTTTAGATCCTGAATATTTTTTAGAAATTGATTGATATCAAAAAATGTATGATTTAGATCAAATTCGATGGTGGTCTTTTCTTTGAGCGATTGGGAAATTTGCATTTTTTTTAGATAATTGGAGTTGGATAGTAAGCAGTTGACGAAAAAAAATGTTCTTTGATGATTGAGTTCATCAAAGTGTGAAAATTGTTCAATGGATTTGAATATATGGTCCAAACAAATAAGATCCAGTTTTTGGTGGTTTTTTTCACTGATAATGGCAAAAGGTGATTTGTTGGCCAAGGGGGCATCAATCGCAGGCCTTGACAATGCTTCAAAAGCGTGAAAATTGTGGGAAGACAAATCAACAATAGGCTGGAATACTATGTTGATGTTCTTATTGATTAGAATTTCCTGATTGTAGTCATAACCGAGATTATAAATCCCTGAAGCATTTTTGTGATGGCCATCTCTTAGAAAACTAAGGGGACTCCGCAGGCGCTTAAGGCGATTGTTATTTTTTGCATTACTCATATTATTTCCACATCAACTTCCAAGATCTTCTCGTCAAAATCTAAAAAAAATTAAAGACTATTTTGGTATTGCTTTGGAAAATAATTGATAACTATTGAATTTCAGTTGGTTATTGAGATTTTTTAATTTCTTCAACCTGCTCTTGTTTCAGTTTTTCCAGATCCTTTATAGACTGATTTAGACGGTCATAAAGGGACTGCGGAGGGAAATTGTCAGCGGTAAAGGTTTGCAAGGGGTAAGCCAAAAGTCCGTCCAGATCAAATAAGTCATTATCACTTTGGATGAAATATTTTCTGATGGCAAAAGGTGAGAAAAGTCCTAAGGTGAACAAGCAGGCATAAAACAGTGCCTTCTGTTTGTTGATCCTGGTCAAAAAAAGAATAAAAAATTGGTAAAGGATGAGATAAATAAAACCAAAATTTATGGTGAGATTGAAATATTTCCAAAAGGATTCATTGCTAATTAGTGAAAATGAAAACAAAGGGTAGAGTTTGAGAATACTGAAATAAACTGACCATTTCAAAAAAAAGAAGAGAAAAGTGTTATAGCGGTATTTTTTGCTATGGACTTTGGAAACCAGTGAGATGAGACCGGCTAAGGCGTAAAGCACACCGATACCTAAGCCTATTTCAAGCAGTAGCAGACCAAAGGTTTTTTTATCAATGGGAGCGGTTGTATATTTCGCAGTAAATGATAATAGAAAAAATAAAACCAGGAAGATAAAAAACGCCTTATTAAAAATGAAATGAGGTTTGGAGAGGTGGTAGGAAGGCAGATGAATAAGTCTCGTTTTATCCAGAAATTCCTCGCCCGGATCGAGCAACACTTCAAAGCGAAGGTCGCCCATTTTAAAGGTGGTGGCATGGGATAAATAAATTCTTTCTTGTTTTTTATTATTCAGGTCAAAAATTCCGTTGGTACTGCTAAGATCCATGATATAGGTGCCATGGTGATCAAAAGTGATAATGGCATGTTCTTTGGAGATGCTATGATCATCTAGGACAATATTATTTTTTATGGAACGTCCAAGGCGGCAGGGAAAGGAATGGATGGGTACAATGGTGGGGACTAAGGAATGTTCGGACTTTATTTTTAGAGTAATCATCGCTTACCCTCAAAATTAATATGATCCAGTTGATGGCGAATGAATTTTTCAATATTGGTCTGGGAGAAACCTTGCATGCTAAATGCGAAAAAGAATGCCTCATTACCTTTTAAGAGGCTGACTCCTTTGACGATGATATTATACAAACCGGTGTACCTGATATAAGTATTCATACAAAAATTAATTTTGAAAGGGATGTTGTTCTGGTTGACGATGATTTGGTTATCACACGAATATCTTGAAATGACTTCCTTGTTGGTGATAAATGAAAATTCATCCCGGAAATCGTAGGTGGTTGCGTTATAGGAGGATTCTAGCACGTTATAGAATTGGATTTTGGTCCGCTTTAAATTGTTGATTGAGATGAAATTGAGATTATAGGAACCGCTGGAGAGTGTATCACTTATATAGGCATCGGCCGGTAGATGGCAGGTTTGTTGTTTGTATTCATAAGTTTTGTTTTTTTCTTTTTCATTTTTTGACCAACACTTTAAAGAAGTGGAGGGAGGGGCAAATGTCCAATTATCCAGCTTGGAATTTTCTCCTTTGTTTTTTTGCATGTCTTCGATCAGAGTTTGTTGAATTTCAATTAACTGGGCCTGTAAAAAAAGGTGAATCTTGTCTTTAAGATTATTGAAGGTGTTTTTCTTATAGGCATCGATCAGATCGTAAACATGTTTGATGGGGACACAAAAAGAAATATTTTGAGACTGTCTTAAAACCGAAACGTTGACCCCAATGACTTCGGATTTGGTGTTGAGGGTAGGTCCGCCACTCATGCCCGCATTAATGGGACTTGACATGAGAATTCGTTCATAGCGAGTGTGTTTTAAAATTCCATTGAAGGTGCCTTTGATTAAAGACAGTTTTAAATCTTTAGGAAGGCCTAGGGAAAAAATGGTTTCTCCTGTTAAGGGAATTTTTTTGGTTAGTTTGAGCGTCCTTTTAAACGTATAGTCGATTTTTAACAAGGCCAGATCATGGATGATATCCACTGCCACAATCTGGGCCGGGATGGGTTTTTCATCGACTAAAACGTAGATATTATATTTTTGCTCCTCTTCCTGTAAAGAGGTGGCGATGACGTGATAGTTGGTGATCAACAGGCCAGTTTTCTCAATCGCAAATCCGCTGCCATAGGACGCCTTGGAGGAGGCTTCGTCAGTGGAGGTTTTAATTTGAAAAATGGCCGGACTGACCTGGTTGAACAAGGCCTGTTCACTTTTCGCCCAACTACCGGTGCTTATCAAAAAGACCAGTAACATGAAAAAATATGTATTTTGCACGGGACAATTTTTTATTGTACTTCCTCACGAAGATTTTTTTCAGTAGTTTTGAGGGCATTTAAGACACTGTGACCTTCTGAGGAGGAATTAACAATTTGTTCAACGGCAGAATCAACTTCATTTACCAGTTCGCCGAGGTGTTGGGCAACCACCGCAAAAGCTGCCCCATTTTTTCCTGCCTTACAGGCCTCGATGTTGCCGTTAATGGCAATCATTTGAATTTTGATCAGGATGGATTTGATGTTAATGACCGTCTTATCTACAATGTCCATGGCATTGACCATCTGTTCGGTCAGATTATGTAATTCGTCTGCAATCCGGAGGGTATTGTGGGTGATGGCGTCTAAAATCGTGCACATCAAGCGGCCACCACCGGCGGACATGATGTCCTGATCATTTCTAAGCAGTCCCAGACACATTTGTCTGACTTTTTCATTACCGGTTAATTCCACCACCAGGTTAACATTGGATCGGGTCACCATTTCTTTCATATCCTTGTAGGTGGGAATGCCCAGTTTTTTGGCCTTCATGATTCCTGGAGCTGTTTCAGACAGATCACAAATGCCCACAACGTGCAGATCCTTTTCTTTTGAAAAATGGTTGATCATTATTTCTGAAGCCTTTCCACCACCGACGATTGCAATATTCACATATTCATCCTTGTAAAGAGTTAATCTTAGCCCATTTTGGTGGTACGGAAACTGTTTAAGGTTTCCACACCGAGTACATCATTAAGATTGATCAAAGTGATCAAATCATCATTGAGTTTTCCAATTCCCATTAAATATTTTTGAGGGAAATCTGATGAGATATTGGGGTTGCGGTCAATATTTTTTTCTTCAATAATTGATACTGATTCAACCTTATCCACCAGGGCAGCCATGGGGCCTACGGCGGTTTCAAAAATGATCATGGCCATGAAAGGGGTTTTTTCGGCGGGGTGGCTGAGTCTGATTCTTAAATCAATAACACCGATAATTTCTCCACGAATATTAATAACTCCCAAAAAATGCTTGGAGGTATTGGCGATAGGTTTTACTTTTTGAGGCTCGGTCACTTCGCGTACACCCATCAGTGGCACTCCAAAAATCTCCTTGCCGATGGAAAAAAGCAGGTACTTGTTATCATTTTCGTCCTTGGCGGTACTTGGTTTGGTATCGGGAGTTTTAGGGGTAACTTCATTATTGGTAGTATTCACGTCAAAATTCCTTTTTTAATTGTTTGAATATTTCTCAAAATATTTTTGGGCCAAATATCTGAGGGTAACGATCATGCCAGCTTCGCCATCGGCCATGATGCTGCCTCCGCAATAACCAGGCAAGGTGGAGAGTTTGTCATTCAAGGGTTTGACCACCACTTGCTGCTGGCTGACGATTTTATCGATTTCAAAAGCAACTTTACTTTGGTTCATTTCGATAATCAGTGCCGGTCGGACAAAATTATCATTATTTTTGCTGTTTGGATCGTCGTGTTCATCCAAAACACCGGTGATGCCTGGGTGGGGGAAATAGTCGGCAAGTTTTTGGACCGGCACCACTTTGCCCCTTAAGTTGAACATGGTTTCACCCGTAGAGGTTCTTTCCAAATTATATGAATTCAAATCGAGCACTTCAGATAATTCCAAAAGTGGTATGATGTATCGTTGCCCTTTAACCATAACCACTAATGCATCAATGATGGACAGGGAGGTGGGAAGGCTTATAGAGAAGGTGGTACCTTTAAATTTTTCAGTAAAAATATCAATGGAACCTCCTACTGAATCCAGCGTTCTTTTAACCACATCCATGCCGACCCCTCTGCCGGAAAGATCGGTAATTTTATCGGCGGTAGAAAAACCAGGCTCTAAAATAAGCAGATTTAATTCCTTGTCAGAAAGATGAGCTTCTGCTTTGATGAGTCCTTCTTCGATGGCCTTTTTTTTGATTTTTTCTCGATCAAGTCCTTTTCCATCGTCTTCAATAATTAATACGACTCCGGTGGCGTCCTGGATAGCTGCGATTCTCACTAAAGCCGTGGGATTTTTTTGTTGCTTGACTCTTTCCTGGGTGGATTCCACGCCATGGTCGATGGCATTTCTGACGATATGAATAAGCGGATCGGTTACTTTTTCAATGATGGTTTTATCCAGTTCAACATTGCTTCCTTCGATTTCGATTTCGACCTGTTTTTTTAAAGAGCGTGCCAGATCCCGGATGATCCGTTCTAGTCGTTGAAACAATCCTTCAATGGGAAGCATACGAAGGGAAAGCGCATTGGTTTGGATTTCACTATTGATCTTACTGGCCAGCGAAATGGCATTGCCGCAGGCGGGTGAATCAAGGGATTTGTTTTTTTTGGCGTGGGTGATGATGGATTGTTGAATCGAGAGTTCTCCAATCAATTGGATGAGACGGTCAATTTTATTGGCAGAAATCCTGATACTCTCATCAGTTTTTTGCACGCCTGCTTTCTTTTGCATGATTTTCTGTTTTTCTAATATTTCGATTTTTTCTTTCTCACTGATGATGCCTTCATCAACCATGATCTCGCCGATTTTTCGATTCTGTAGTTTAATGGCCTTTTCCACTTGGTGCTGTTCAATCCCTACCTCTACGGCAATGGTTCCGAAATCTTTGGAAATGATTTGAGAAGCTTCACCGGTTTTTTTCTTGGCAAAATCCTTGATGGCCACGGCTTTCATGGAATGGGATTTTGTATTGGGCACATAGTTGACGTCTTTATTTAATTCCTCTACCCATTTGGCAAGTAAAGCCTGGGCGTCTAATAAAAACTCCAGGATTTTAGGGATAAGTTTGATTTCACCATTACGGAGTAAATTAATAACATCTTCGACTTCGTGGACAAACTGTCCCAGGCTTTCCAGCCCTACCGATTTAGCCGATCCTTTGATATTATGGGCACAGCGGAACAGACCATTAAAATCGGGGTGGTCTATATTTTTCTCAAGTGTCAGACATTCTTTTTCCCAATTATGTAATATGTCGGTGGCCTCTTCCAAAAAAATCGCCACTATTTCAGGATCAATCATCGCTATTACCTTGGTTACAATATTAACAACCTAATGAACAAAAAAATTATATAATAAACTTATCTATTTTACCAACAGATAGCAGTTACAATTTTATAAAAAGGTTCATTTGGTTTCTTATCTGAGTAAGATCCCCCACGAATCCATGTGCATTACGCTTGATCGCTTCTTTGGGCATTCCAAAAACCACGCAGGAATTTTCATTTTGCACAAAGGTAATCGCTCCTTTGCATCGTAGTTGTGAAAGCCCTTCAGCTCCGTCGGCACCCATGCCTGTCAGCAGGATCCCGGCAACCCTGTCAGCAAAACCGGTGCAGGTTTTGTAAAGGTAATCAACGCTTGGGCGATGTCGATTTATGGGATCACACTTGTCGGTTATTAAGGTGTAGCTGTTTTTGTTTTTGGCCACTCCGATATGAAAATCTTGGGTGGCTGCATAAAGATGGCCAGGCTTTAGGGGAATACCATCGGCGATATTTTCAGGGGACAGGGTGGAAACTTTGCAAAGTCTTTTATAAAAGGCATCTGCAAAACTGGGCGCAATATGCTGAACGATTAAAATGGGGGGGGAATTATGATTAAAGTTTTCCAGCAACTTGGTAAGGGCCTCAGGGCCTCCGGTACTGGCCCCAATTAAAATAACATCCGGGCGAAAAAGAGTTTGGCGACCGGTGACTTTGTGAGAAGGGGACTGGCGTAATGGGTCGCCTTCTTCATGGGATTCAATGATGGCCTTGACTTTTTCAACCGCCAGGTTGGCATCCTGATGCAATTCGGATTTGTTGAGATAATCCTGTGCTCCCCGTTCCAAGGCACCCAAAACTTCAAAGGCTTCGTCAGAGTGGGCATCGGTGATGACAATCACCGGAATGGTGATACCCCGACTGCGTATTTGAGATAACCATTCCTGGCCGGAAATTTCGGGCATATGTAAATCAAGGGAGATCAAGGAAATATCTTTCAAATATGTGGTCAATAAAACGTTTGCTTGTTTGGCGTCCTGGGCGAGGAGAACTTTAAAACCGTGTTGCTGGTAGAGTTTTTCCAAAACTTTTCGGACGGTGATGGAATCATCCACCACTAAAATGGTTTTGGGTTTGGTTTCCTTCGACGGGAGGGACGAGGAAGAAGTGTTTTCATTGGCCAAAGTGTCATACTTATTGGCATCCTCCTTTAAAGATTCATGTAACGCCTCGGAGGTGGAGGGCGGATTGAGTTTTCTTTCTTTATTTTTGGCATCATCATTACTTTTGGCCACAATATAGCTGCTATTCCAGGTCAGTTTGAGTCCAAAAGTTTCGGGTGAATTGAGGGCCTCGCTATGGCCTAAACACAAAATGCCGTTTGGTTGAAGTCGGCTTATAAATACGTTGACTATTTTTTGAATATTCTCGAATTCAAAATAAATGAGCACGTTTCTACAGAAAATGATATCAAATTTAACTGCCGGATCTAAATTGAGATGAAGAATATTTTCGTTGGTAAAGGTGATGCGTTCACGGATATTTTTTGCAACTGTAAAAAAATCTTCGAATTGGTTTTTTCCAATCAGGATATCGGGGTGATATTGTTTGGGAATGGAGGACACTTCGGCTTTGGGAAAAAGTGAGCGCTTGGCATGCGAGACACTGACCGGATCAATATCGTTGGCGATTAGCCGATAATCAAATTCGGGATGTTCCCTTTTAATTTTTTCCATCAAAAGTCCAAGCGAAAAACTTTCCTCGCCGGTGGAACAAGCGGCGGACAGGATGACAAATGGCCTGGATATCAACTTGGACATATTTCTTTTGAGGTATTTTTCCAATTCAACGAAATGAGGTGGTTCGCGAAACCAGTTGGTCGTATGGATGGTAAGCGCAGAAACAAAATGACAGTATTCCATTTTATCGCTATTGACCAGATTCAAATATTCTGAAAGGTTTTTTTTCTTGGTTTGGGAAATTCGCAGTTCAATATTTCTAACCAAAATGTTTTTTCTAAATTTACCTTTTTGGCTGATGCCAAGAATTTTTTCCGCAAGGCCATAAATAGTTTCTTGTTCAGCTGGGCTTAACTGTATCATCATTCAACTCATTTAGCGTTATTTCAAAAGGGTACTACCCATCTATGTTAACCTGAGCAAGCAATATAAATAAATAAAAAAATAAAAATAATACCCAAATAAAAGCAAAACGCCAGTATTTGATCCAAATGGTCTGCTATTATTATGGATGGTTTTTTTTATGTTGCTAGCGTCTTAATTAAAATACATGTAGAATTCACTATAAATTGATTATTCATAAGGAGTTAAAGATGGCACGTGAGACGATTGTTTCCAATTTTAGTTTAAAAGGCAGAGAGATTTTATCCTCGTATGCGGCTTTTACTTTGGAAGGAGTGATGAGTGCTTCGGTGAAAAGAGGCAAAGAAAGTTTTATTATAGAGGAGCGCAATGGTATTGCCAAAGGGACTTCCGATGGAGAAAATGAGGCCATTTATATTCCAAACGATAAGGCCATCCTTTCCATTGCCAAAAATATTGCCCCTCTTTTACCAAAAAAAGTGGTGATCAAAACGCCCAAAGATATTTTAAAGGCCTGTTATGAGTTTGATTTGCAGTTGGTGAAAAAGGCCGGGCCTAATAAGAAAAAGTGGGGGGGCAATGCCACTTTAGCAGCCTCTACGGTTTTTTTTCAAACACTCTTAAAAGCCTCTGGTTATAAAGCGTGGGAAGTCATGGCCGGTAAAGGGATGAAAAAATTTTACTTTCCCAATATTGGCTTCAATATGGTATGCGGGGGGGAACATGTCCCCGGGACCAAACAAGATATCCAAGAAATGTTTTTCTTTTCGATGAAAGATAAATCTATCAAAGATGTTTTTAAAACAGGGGTGAAGTTTTTCAAGCAATTTGAAAAGAATTTGGTAAGAGATGGAAAACCAACCGGCACGGCGAAGGAGCGCGGTTTTGTTTTTCCCGTAGAGGATAATTTTGAAGGACTGCAAAGAATTAGGGAATGTGCTACTCAACTGGAACTGCAAGATAAGGATTATGCGGTCGGGACAGATAATGCTTTTAGCGAAATTCAAAAAACACCGGAACTTCGCAGTGAAGGAAAATATGATCTGCATTTTTCCAAAGGCGGCATTAAAACTCGGGAAGAAATGGTGGAATTTAACTGGTCGGTGGTTTCGTCTTCTAAAAATTTTGTAACCATGGAGGACCCGGGGAGTGAAGTGGATTTTGAAACTCATAGAATGATGACGGAAAAATATGGTGATCGAGTGCAAATTGTTTGTGATGATGCAGCGGTGACCCAGATGCGTTTTATTATTCCGTTTTTGGCCGGTAAAAATAGATCACAAAGATGTGGGAACTCGATCCTTATAAAACTCAATCAAGCGGGTACTTTCACTGAAACCAGACTGGCTTCTGATATTGTTTTGGGACTTGGAAGCTTCGACGAGGTCAATGAATATTTAAAGGCCAGGGGAGATTTAAAATATGTCATGGGTGAACTTGATAAATTAGGGATCTCATCTTTGCAGGAAGCTTTGGATAATATCAAGCAGGGCGGGTTCACGGCTTTTTTCTCCCATCGGTCAACTGAAGGTTCCAGTGAATTTTTGCCATATATGCCTCTTATGTATGGAGCGGTTACCAATAAATTATGGTTTAAGGCCGGAGCCCCTAACGGGGAGAGAAATTTACAAAACTATAATCCTTTGATTCGTGCAGAAGAAGAAATGAGAGAGAAAAAAATCAAGACATTGGTGGCCGGTTTTGAGGGATTACCAAAGGAAGTTAAGCTTTCATTGTTTGAATAAAAAGATAAATAGGGAATAAAGAATAAGAAAATGCCTCTTTTTTTAGAGGCATTTTTTTAACCACCAAAGGTTACTTTTAATACAAAAATAAATACCACAATTACAAATAACCACCTACTCATACCGTTAACCCTGATTTTTAAGTTATTAATCAGTTAGAGTATAATCAGGTTTTAGTTGGGAAGCAACACTCGTGAGTGGTTTTGTAAAATTTTTACCCGGACAGCATTGGGCCACCTGATCACTAATCTGGTGGTTGGCAAAAGATTTATCAAAATGGATTTGAAACTGTTTGGCCAGTTCGTGGGCAGTGGTGAGAAAGAGAGTCTCATTCCCCCACATGTTTTTGGGGTTTAAAATTTCAGTGGGTACGTCTGGGCAGGTTTTGGGAATATTGACCTGAAAAATTTCATCAAAAGAATATTCAACCTGGTCAAGTTTACCACAGATGGCAGCCTCCAACATGCTTCTGGTGTAGGCCAGTTTAATCCTTTTACCCACTCCAAATTTGCCGCCGACCCAGCCGGTATTAATTAAAAAAACGTTGGTTTTATATTTATCGATTTTATCTCCCAGCATTTTGGCATAAATAGCAGGATTGCTGGGCATAAAAGGAGCACCAAAAAAACGGGAGAAAGTGGCCTGAGGTTCCTTGACGCCTCTTTCTGTTCCGGCAAGTTTACTGGTATAACCCATTAAAAACCATAACATGGCCTGGTCATGGTTGAGTTTGGCGATGGGAGGAATGACCCCGTAGGCATCAGCGGTTAGAAAGATAATGGTTTTAGGGGGAGCGCCCATGGAGGAATTTTTAATGTTTTTTAAATAGGTGAGAGGATAGGAGGCGCGGGAATTTTGGGTTAATCTGGAATCAAAGAAGTCAAACTCGCCACTTGGATACATAAAGGCATTTTCAATAATGGCACCATGGTTTTGGTAGTCATCGGGATGCATGATGGCCTCCCAGATTTCCGGTTCAGCATCTTTCGTCATATCAAGCATTTTGGCGTAGCACCCGTTTTCAAAGTTAAAAATACCATGATCGCACCAACCATGTTCATCATCACCCAATAGTTTTCTTTTGGGATCGGCGGAAAGGGTGGTTTTACCGGTACCTGAAAGGCCTAACATGATGGCAGTATCTTTGCTTTGCCCTTCATTGGCAGAACAGTGCAGTGGCAAGACCCCTTCTAACGGAAGATAATAATTCATCACCGTGAAAATGGTTTTTTTCATGGTGCCCAGATAGCTCGAACCGATAATGATTGCTATCTTGCGATCCAGATCCATCGCAATGACCATGCTGGAGGTTTGTCCACTAGGCAGCTTTCTTAATCGATTTTGGTATTTTTCCGGTGATAGTTTGTCAGAAGGCAGGGTAATCAGGGTAAAAGTTTTATTGAAAAAGCAGCTTTCCTTAATGTTGGCCGGGATTTCCCGGAACATATTTTCCGAAAAAACCCCTCCCAAGGCCCGGTCGGTAATAATTTTAAGAGGGAGTGCAAAACGATGATCAGCTCCGATGGCCTTATCTTGAATGTAGAGTTTTTCTTTTTGTTTTAAAAACTCCAGGGCATCATCAAAAATCATATCAAAAGTTTCTTCAGTTATTGCGATATTGTTTTTACTGGACCAATCAATACAATCGTTAGCAGATTGCCTTCGAACAGTGACGGTATCATCAGGACTTCTACCAGTGGAATCAGGCGCGGTCCAGGTCGCCAGATTGCCCGTTTTAGTGATAAAAGCTTCCTTGTTTAAAACACTTTCTTCGATTAGTGCACTTTTAGTTAAATTATATTTTTTGTTGGGATAAACATTGAGAAAATCATCAAGGGATTTTTGTAGATGTTTCATAGATACTCCGAATAAATAAGTCAGATATTCAACATAATAGGAGCAGTTATTCGCTTGATCAAGATAATTAATAGCGTCCCATATATATAAAAATAAATGGCCCGATACTGCCACTAATTGTTATATTATAGGCATAGGTTTTAATTCAGTTTACCTGGAGTTTGCTATGGCCATCAAAAATTTAAAAGAATGGAAAGTGTTAGAGGATCATTACAGGAAAATAAAAAATGTCAGTTTAAGAGATCTTTTTGATGAGAATAAAAACCGCATTGATGATTTTAGTATTGAGGCGAGTAGTATTTATTTTGATTTTTCTAAGCAGCTGGTGACCCAAGAAACTATTAATTATTTGATTTCTTTGGCCAAGGCACGTCATTTGTCAGAGGAAATAAACAAGATGTTTAGAGGGGAAAGAATTAATAATACGGAGAACCGTCCAGTACTGCATATTGCTCTGCGAAATCGAAGTAATACCAAAATCATGGTGGATGGGAAAAATATTATGGATGATGTGAACAGGGTCATCGAACAGATGATTCAGTTTTCAGATAAAGTTCGTAATGGAAGTTTAGCGGGGTACACCGGAAAAAAATTTAAAAATATCGTTAATATTGGGATTGGAGGATCTGATCTGGGGCCTCTTATGGTAGCTGAGGCCTTAAAATATTATGGTAGAAATGATATTGAAAATTATTTTGTATCCAATGTAGATGGTACCCATATGGCGGAAACTCTTAAGAAAATCAATCCAGAAGAAACGCTCTTTATTATCGCCAGCAAAACCTTTACGACCGAAGAAACCATGACCAATGCCACTACCGCCAGGAAATGGCTGCTGAGTATTTTGCGGGATGAAAAAGCGATTGCCAAACATTTTGTGGCCCTCTCCACCAACCAGCAAAAAGTGGAGGAGTTTGGGATTGATGTCAACAATATGTTTGAATTCTGGGACTGGGTCGGAGGGCGCTATTCGGTAACTTCCGCCATCGGTCTTTCGGTCATGATTAAAATTGGTTCAGAAAACTTCATCGAGCTTCTAAAGGGTTTTCATGAAATGGATAATCATTTTAAAAATGCGCCCTTTGAAAAAAATATTCCAGTTATCATGGGGTTGCTTGGAATCTGGTATAATAATTTTTTCCAATGCGAAACCCATGCGATTTTGCCTTACGATCAATACCTGCATAGATTTCCGGCCTACTTTCAACAAGGGGATATGGAATCCAACGGCAAGTCGGTGACCAGAGATGGTGTCGAGGTGGATTATCAAACTGGCCCGATTATTTGGGGAGAGCCGGGTACTAATGGCCAGCACGCTTTTTATCAATTGATTCATCAAGGCACCAAACTTATTCCTTGTGATTTTATTGGTTTTTTTAAACCTCTTAATAATCTGGGTGATCATCACCCCAAGCTGATGGCAAATTTAATTGCCCAATCACAGGCCTTGGCCTTCGGTAAAAATAAAGAGGAGCTCGAGCACGAAGGGGTTTTGGCCCCCTTGATCCCCTTTAAAACCTTTAGTGGCAACCGTCCTTCCTCAACGATTATGGCCTTGCAACTCAGTCCTCGAACGCTTGGCAATTTAATTGCTATGTATGAACATAAAATTTTTGTTCAAGGAATTATTTGGGATATTAATTCCTTTGACCAATGGGGGGTGGAACTGGGCAAGGTGCTCGCTAAAAAAGTTTTGCAAGAACTAAAGAGCACGGAAAAAACCAGATTACAGCACGATTCATCCACTAATAAATTGATCGAGAAATTTAGACACTATAACCATGCATAAAACTGCTGATGCAATTGTTTTTTTCAAGTCGCAAACCAGGCATAAGGTATTGCTGATTAAAAGAAAAAATCCTCCTTTTCAAGGAGAGTGGGCCTTTCCAGGCGGTTTTTTGGAACACCACGAAGATCCGCTGGATGGATGTTTACGGGAACTCTATGAGGAAACTGACCTGCTGTTAAAAAAAGAACAGGCGATTGTTTTAGAGGTCAGACAAAAAAGTGGGCGTGATCCCCGAGGGGAAACCCACACTTATCCGTTTTTGTTTATCTTGGACAGTTGTCCACCAATCAAGGCCAAAGACGATGCCCAAAGGGCGGTCTGGGTTGATCTGGTAAAAATTGAAAAGCTGGCTTTCGATCATGGTGCCATCCTGTGTGAGGCCTTGGGCAGGCTTTTTCCCTTGCTCGATACTCCGTTTCCAACGGAGGTGGTCTTTTTTGGAGGGAGTTTCAATCCCTGGCATGAGGGTCATAACGCCTGTATCAAGCTTTTTTTAAAAGCTCATCAGGATAAACTGTTGGTGATTGTGCCTGATACCAGTCCATGGAAAAAAGAGGTAATTACTGAGGAGCATTTTTGTTATTACCAGGCCTTTAAGCATCTGCAAGCTCAACTTAAACCTAATGAGGTCGTTATTTATCCAGGGTTTTATGGCAAAGAAAATTCCAATCCTACGGCGAATTGGTTTTTAAAAATAACTGCCAGGAAAAAAGGCTTATTGGTGGGAGATGATCAATTTGCGGCTTTAAAAAAATGGGAAAACGCCCCTGCTTTAATGGCGGCGATGGATTTTCTGTTTGTGGTTCCCCGTGATTTAAACGATAATGAAAGGGGTCTTATTAAAAATGAATTACTGATAATGAATAAAAAAATGGAGATCACTATTTTAGCAGACCATGAATACAGACATGTCTCATCAACCAAAATAAGGAACGGTCATGAAACAAGGTAATTTGCTCATCATTGATGATGATCCGGCGATTATTTACTTAGTGGTCAGGGAGTTAACCAACTATGTGGAAAAAATTTTTTCCGCCAAAGATGGTCTTGAGGCGTTGGAGATCTTTCGGACCGAAAATATTCACTGTGCTATTTGTGACATGGTCATGCCTGGGATAAACGGGGTGGATGTGATAAGGCAAGTCAGGGAGGAGGGGTATCAGTGTCCGATTATTTTTTATACTGGTTTTGGTACTGAGAATTTGATGTTTGAGGTTTCCCGCTACGGGGCCTTCGATTTTGTGCAAAAACCGGATATCAAAACCTTGAAAGAAATTGCTTTGCGGGGAATTGAATGTGGGTTTAATGCCAACTATTCCATGAAAATTTCGGATGTCTTGCCCCCCAAGGAGCTGTCCGCCTATTGGAAACTGATCAGATCCAAGCACTAAATTGATATTCAAAAAAACATGTTGAAATTGAGATTAATTGATAATTGACGGATCGTCTTGGGTATTGAGATAATTCGCCCAAAGGATTTAATATGTCAAAATCTGTAATCGTGTTTTTTACCTGTCTATGGTTTTTATCCCGAGCGTTTGGCGAAATCGTCACGCCAAACGGAACGGATAAGATTGATCCAACTATCCGGGTTGGAACGTCGGTGGTTGATAATGATAATTTGATGATCACCGAAAGAACTTCCTCGCAAAAACCCAATAGCACCACCCGTCCCCAAAAAGTTTATATTGCGGCCCATACGGGGGTAGGGGAAGTCGATTATGTCAGGTTTCCTGCTCCTAAAAATTTATTGATCCCCGATTTGGCCAATCCGGCCAACACTTATGTTAAAGTCAGTTTGGAAGCTTATAAATCGGATTCTACCAATTATTATTTATTTGCGTCTGTCAAAAGAAACAATGAATCGACTTGGGTGGTGGTAGGGAGCCCCCATGCAGATAAGTTTGTAACTAACAATGCCAGCGCCTCTTATACCTTTAATCTTAATGTTGATTATTTATTAGAGAAGGCCAATATTAATAATCCTGTGACCGAGAGCAAGTTCACGGTGAGTGTATTCTTTTTTTTGGCACCGGATTATGATCTGGGTAATTTAGCGGATGGGGTCACGGTGTTGCCCAGTAAATATGGAGAAAAGGCCGCTTATTATAATTTTTATTTTAGTGCGAAACTGCCGACCAATCGGATCACTTTAGTCGATCTTAAAAAAGGTGATGGAAGATTGAAGGCCCTTTTTGAAGGTGGTAATACAGTAACAGAGATGGGATCGGAGGAAGCTTATAAAACCCTGGTTATAAAATGGCCCGATGAGAATCCGCACGCTGATGAGACTTATCAGGGCGCTATGGGTGTGCCAGATGTTATTGTCCAGCAGGAAGTTGATATAGTGAAAGAAGGGTATTTGAATATTACCGGACTGGAGAATCGGACAGAAGAGGGACCTAATAATTATAATTTGGCCTTGGCCTTGATGAATAAGTATCAATTTGTTAGCCATCTTTCCAATGCGGAATATGAATCACCCGAAAAAATTGAAGTCTTGTTGGAAAAACAGGCCTGTTTTATCATGACGGCCGGCTTTGGTGAGGAACATTTTGTTACCGATTATTTTAGAAATTTTCGGGATGAATTTTTACTTACCAATATCCTTGGTAAAAAAATAGTGGGATTATATTATATGTACTCGCCCAAATATGCCAAAATGATCTATCAAAATGAACAGGCCCGTCTGATCGTTCGAGGGATCAGCTACGGAGCTTATTATTTGATGAATTATTTTGGGCAACTTTTTTTGGTCCTGGGACTGGTCATAATAGCGGTGAAAAAATATCAAAATATCAAGACTTATGTACAGCGTTACCAGCCGTTTAAATAGTCAACCCAGATTTTTTAGGATATAAAATTGAACAAATATTTTTAAGGAGTTTTTAAATGTCAGGGCATAGTAAGTGGAAAAATATTATGCACAAAAAAGGTGCAGCTGATGCGAGAAGAGGGAAGATCTTCAGTAAACTAATTAAAGAACTAAGTGTTGCCGTTAAAACTGGTGGTGGCCCTGATCCCGATGCCAACCCGAGACTACGTGCTGCAGTTCAAAATGCCCGTGCTCAAAATATGCCCAAAGACACGGTCGAGCGTGCCATCAAGAAAGCAGCCGGGGTCGGTGGAGAAGACTTTCAAGAAATTGCTTATGAAGCCTTTGGCCCCAACGGTGTGGCCTTTTTTATCGATTGTGCCACTGATAACCGGGTGCGGACGATTGGTAACATTCGCAGTTACTTTAACAAATATGGTGGAAATATGGGCAAGGATGGTTGCCTGCAGTTTTTATTTCTTCGTAAAGGTATTTTCACTATTGAAAATCTTGAAATGGAAGAGGATCAATTTACTTTGGAAATGATTGATGCGGGTGCCGAGGATGTTCAAAATGAAGATGGTATTGTTACGGTGACTACGGCGATGGATGATTTTGGCAGCGTTCAAAAAAAATTACAGGATCTTAATATTACTCCCCAGGAATCTGGCTTGCAGCGTATTTGCACAGAAACTAAAAAATTGGATGAAGAAGCCTTTATGAAGTTTATGAAGCTTTTGGAGGTTTTGGAAGATGATGATGATGTTCAAAAAGTTTATCACAACGTCGAGTTTGATGAAGAACTTTTAAATAAAATGGGATGAGTGATTCGAAACTCGGCCGGTGGGCCTTAATAGATATTGAAACTTCCGGGATTGATCCTTCCAAGGATTCTATTATCGATGTGGGTTTTTTGGAGTTTGAAGGAACAAGACTCGTACGGGAATTTTCATCACTGGTCCGCTATGAGTATAAGTTGAGTCATTTTATTCAAAAACTGACTGGGATCACTACCAAAATGATCAGTGATGCTCCACCTTGGGAAAGTGTTTCCAAAGAGGTACTTGATTTGATGGGCTGTGCTTTACTGGCACATAATGCGGACTTTGAAAAAGGTTTTTTAAAAGAATATTTTGATAAAATTGCCGGAGATTATAAAAGGGAATCCTACGAAGATAGTATCTTTTATCTGGCCTTGCTTATGCCAGGAAGAAGCGTTTTTAATCTAGAAAGTTTTATTACCCAGTGGCAGTTGCGCAAGACGGAAGTTCATAGGGGATATGAGGATTCGCTAGATCTTTTAAAAGTTTTATTGATTGCGACGGCGCTGGTGAAACAAGATCAGGGGCTTCATCAAAGAATTTTTGATTTGTTTTTAACATATCAGCTAGAGGATTATTGGTACTATCACTTTTTTTGTTTATCCCATGAACAGCTGGAGGAAATTGCTGGGCAGATCGATTTTGATTTACAGGAAAAATTGGATGAAATTGGCCATTTGGTCAAGCAAGATGAACTAGCTCAAGTTGGGATCACTTCATTTAAAAAAGAGTTTAGCGGCGAAAACATTAAAGAGATCTTACAAAATGAAGAGGAAATTCGCAAAATTATTCCTTCCTATCAATTCAGACAAACCCAGATGGAATTGGCCCATAAAGTCGGGCAATCTTTTAAAAATAAAATTCACTGTTTGGTGCAGGCCCCCACTGGTACAGGTAAGACTTTTGGCTATTTATTACCCAGTTTGCTCTATTCACTCAATCATGAAGATAATCAGATTTTAATTTCCACTGGAACCAAAACCTTGCAACATCAGATTATGAAAAAAGATGTACCTCTGATTAAAAGGATTTTGGGCCCTTTAAAACATGAGCTAAGAATTAAACAATTGGTAGGGTCAGGCAATCATTATTGTGAGCTGATTTTCAGACAGACCTTGAATGAACAAGATCTCTTTAATATGAGCAACGATTTTGAGGAAAATTATCTTAAAATGTATTTTGATCTTATTTTTTATCATAACTCGGTGGCTTTCAGTGATGATATCTGTACCAGGGATAATTTTCCTTACGTTTTAAAAAGATCCTTTAAAAAAGCTTCTAAACTAGAGCGAGAAATTCTGGTTGATTTTCGTTCTTGTGGCGGTTGGAAATGTCCATTTGCCGCCGAATGCTCCTATATGCAAGGGCTTAAGGAGGCCAAGGAAGCCTCCATCATTATTGGTAACCATGCGCTGATGTTCACCTGGCCTAAAGCGTTTACTCGTCCAGCGAATATTATTGTGGATGAGGCCCATAAAATTGAAAATGAAGCCACCAAGGCCTATACTCTCGAAATTACCAAAGACTCTCTTTTACAAATTAAAATGTCTTTGGAAAATTTGCAAGGAATCGGGGCGCTTTTTTATTTGCTGGCGAGGAAAGAAGAACGGGTGGGGGAATCGACCGCACTCATTAACGATTTAAAGACCAAGATTCAAGAGCAAGCTGCCCAGCTAAATGACCACTTAACTGATTTGGAAGAATTAATTGAAAAATATTTCAAAATCAGGCCCCGTTATACAGATTTATATTGGAACGAAGCTTTGATGATTTCACCCAAAGATCAAGACAGCCTGTCCATCGGCATAAGAAACCATATGGAAACGCTGCTTATGAGTTTTAAAGATATTTATAAAATTCTTATTCCTTATGTTAATAAATGGTCTGTTGATCAATTGGACGATGAAAGAGAAGTTCTGGCCTTTACCCGTTTTGAAAAATTTGTAGGCCCGCTTGAAGACCATGTGGTTAGTTTTTCCCAACTGCTAAGCGATAATGAAGAATTTTCCAAGTCAATCCGCTTTCACGAGGAGTATGGTTATGAATTCCTGGTAGTGCCGATCAATATTGGAAAAATTGTGCATGATCAACTGCTGGCACCCACTGCCAGTGTGGTGATGACTTCGGCCACCCTTGGAAATTCTAGTGGGGATAGCGGGAGCAAGGGCATTGAATGGGCCACTGGTTATCTCTATTTAAAACCGGAAAAGCGATTTAAAACCGGTTTCTATCTTCCGGCAGTCTATGATTATGAAAATAAAACCAAAATTTTTGTGTGTGATGATGTACCTAACTTTTATCAAAAAGATTTTGTTAAAGTGGTCCTTACCCCTATCATTAAGCTGATCCGGGATATTAATGGCAGAAGCTTGCTGCTGTTTTCGGCCCGTACCAGATTTGAAGCGGCCAGGGAAATCATGCTTAGCGAGTTTGAAGGGGAAATTCCGCTTTTTATCCAGGATATGGGAAATTTTGTGGTGGAAGAATTCAAAAAAAGCCAGATGGGTATTTTGCTTGGCATGGAATCTTTTGGTGAAGGGATAGACATTCCGGGAGATACCTTACAATTTATTTTTGTGGATAAAATTCCCGATTTAAGACAAGAGTTAGTGATTGATAAAAGAAGGGATTTTTTTGAAAAATCCATAGGGAATGAATTTACAGATTATTATTTGTCCCATCGATCAAGGTCCCTACACCAAAAACTGGGCAGGTTGCTGCGCACTGATCAGGATTTTGGCGGAGTTATTATTGTGGA
Organism: Bdellovibrionales bacterium RIFOXYC1_FULL_37_79; assembly: GCA_001770015.1. GTDB lineage: Bacteria > Bdellovibrionota > Bacteriovoracia > Bacteriovoracales > Bacteriovoracaceae > XYC1-FULL-37-79. The sequence continues at coordinate 13,317 of MEQB01000026.1, read as the reverse complement.
TGCCCGAATCAAAACCTGGAAAAAGGCCACCTTTGACAAATTTACCAAACTGATGCAACCCTATGTTATCAACCGCACGAATCTTTCCGATGCCTGTGCCAATGTGAAAGCTTTTATCAAACCGGAAAACTAAATTTTAAGCATGAGATTATTCTTGCTCAAGATTGTTAAGAGTTTTGATTTGAATTTTCATTTCTGGCGATTGAATCAAGTAAGGTATGGACGCATGGGGGCTTAAATAGACATCCACCGGAGGCAGCGGTTCAACATCATCTGCCTTTTTCTTTTTTTTATTAAAATCCGTGTTTCTGGCATTATGAATTTTATAATGAGTGGCCTGCACCACACTTTTATTGAGACTTAAGGCTTCCGCAGTCAGCGAAATTCTTTCTAAAAAAACACTTTTTACCACCGGTTCGCTTCTAAATCTCCACTGGTTTTCACAGGCAATAACCGCACATTCGTTACTGGCAGTAGTGTCGAATTTTTTGGTCTGGATAAAAAGCATGCTGGTGGCCGCCGTGGGTGTGGTGATATGAAATTTAGGGCCGGTATTCATGGTATGGGTGTTGACCAGATGCTTTGATTTAAACTCGTAAGTTATAGAACTGTTTTGATTGTTGAATACATAGCTTTCTTTGGCCGACTTGGAACCTAGGAATTTTTCCACGACCACTTTGGTGGGGGTCCAATTTTTATTGATTTCATAATATACCTGGGTTTTAAGCATTTCCCCGGTTTTGGTTCTTCCTAGCATTTCGGAAATAAAGAACATGTCGTAAAGGCTGGTATCCTTATAGACATCAAAAGTTTCTTGGGCGTACATGCGATCACCCTCAAAGTATTCAAAAATGCCTTTGAAGATTTTTCGGGTATGGAGGCGTTCGCTGATGCTCATAAAATATTTATTCCTGTTAAACTTGATCGGATGATTAGTTAAAAAATCAAGTTTTATTTATAAAACAAATGTTAGGTCAATAAAATCATGTTTTTTATAAGATTCGGGGCTATCCTTATTTGTCACGCAGATGGATTTGTAATAGATTTGGCCCGATATTAATATAGAAGTAAAAAATGAAAAAAAATAAGCACAACATTGTTAATGGAGCAAAGGGCTTTCATCCAATATACTGGGAAAAAAACTATGCAGATCCGGCCAGTATTGACGGGGTGGGGAACGTCCGGGAACATGCCAATTATTTAAAATATTTATTTGAATTGGATTTTTTTGAAGTGGAGAGTATCTGTGATTTTGGTTTTGGGATGGGGCTTTTGTTTCGCGAGATGCTTGCCACCTTTCTACCGAAGCGGGCCTACGGGATCGAACCTTCGATCTATATGTTTGATATTGTGAATTCCAAAATTAAATTAAGGGTGACGGAAAATATCAATTTAAAAATCGAATCCATTGATCTGTTGACGTGGGCAAAAAAAAGGGCCAAATCACAAAAAGTTTTTGATCTGGGAATTTGTACTTCAGTTTTTCAATACCTCTCGGATGATGAGATCAATGCAGTTCTTCCCATGATGGCAAAAAAAGTGAAATTTTTATATTTTTCAGCGCCTACCAACCGTGAGCTTGACAAGCAAATTAAAGATCTCGAATTTTTTGATGAATATGCCTTGCGCAGGAGCAAGACCCGTTATCATAAACTTTTAAAAAAACATTTTACTTTTGTATCTGGCCGACTGCTGGAAAGTAAGGTACATTTTGATGAAACCAATAGTCCCTTTACTGAATTCATTTTTAGATTTTGAGGTGAGTTTATGGCCGAAAAATGTCCCTGTAATAGTGATAAATCCTATGCTTCTTGTTGTGAACCATATATTGTCGGGAAAAAAGAGGCACCTACTGCGGAAGCGGTCATGCGTGCGCGATATACATCTTTTGCAAAAAACACCATTGATTATCTACGAAAGACTTTTAATCCGGATGAAATTAATGAATTTAATGCACAGGAAGCCGACCAATGGTCAAAAAATTCCAAATGGCTGGGACTTGAGGTCATTTCCACTAAAGCTGGCACTGAAAATGATAAAAAAGGAACCGTGGAATTTAAGGCTCACTATGAAGCCGGTGGCGTAAAAAATACCCATCATGAGGTGGCCCAGTTTCAAAAAATTGATGATAAATGGTTTTTTATGGATGGAAAAATTGTGAGAGAGCAAGTGATCCGCTCAGAACCAAAAGTTGGACGAAATGATCCATGTCATTGCGGTAGCGGCAAGAAATATAAAAAATGTTGCTTGCTAAAATAATTTCCAATACGTTTTAGTTACGCATAAAATCTGAGATTTTCAGTGAGGATTTTGTTCAAATAATATCCCAGAATATTTGTTGACGGCGCACAAGATTTCAATGATTATCGCCCCAATATTAATTACGAAAGGAGTTTTTTTTATGGAACCCTGTCAATGTAAAAACAAAGCTCTCATTCCCGTTTTAGTTGTGGTGGTTTTAGTCTTCACTTATTTTTTCCCTAGATTTATTTTAAGCTATTTTGATGCCAGCGATCCTTGGGCCAGCTACCTCTACCAATATGGTTTTGGCCTGGTGACTTTTTTAATTGGTTTACTTTTAATTTTTAAAACTAAAGCAATTAAACTTGGAAGAGGCAGCGAAACCTTTTGGTTTGGATGGTTGATTGCTGGTTTTTTTATATTTGCCATCGGACATGCAGTGTGGATCTATTTAGCACTCAATACGCCGGTTAAAGGATAGGGGGAAAAATGGAAGCTCAAGTTCAAGGTCTTAATATTGCGCCATCTGCTTTGATCATTATTGGAATGGTTTTACTCACCTATTTTATTTTGATTGCCTGGTTTGGGGGATTTTTTACCAAGTTTTCCAAAGACGTTAACGATTTTTTTTATTCAGGCCAGCGCTTTGCTTGGTGGCTGGGTGCCGCCTCCATGGTTGCTACCGGTATCGGTTCTTATTCCTATTTAAAATATTCCCAGCAGGGAGTGGAAACTGGACTTAGTTCGGCGATGACCTATACTAACGACTGGTTTATTATTCCCTTTTTTATGTTTGGGTGGTTACCGATTATTTATTTTTCCAGGGTAAGGTCGATTCCGGAATACTTTGCCAGAAGATTTAATGATACCGCCAGATATATCGCTTTGGTGATTATTTTAGCCTACATGCTTTTTTATATCGGTTATAACTTATTTACCATGGGTGTGGCATTGGAAGGACTGCTTGGGATTTCCATGTACTGGAGTATTCCGCTTACGACCCTTATCGTGGGTGGGTATGTAACTTTTGGTGGACAAACAGCGGTTATTTTTACAGATCTCGCACAAGGAATCATGCTTTATATTGCCGGAGCTATTGCCATTATCGTAGGAATTGTGGCCTTGGGTGGACTGGGTGAATGGTGGGCGTGGTTACCTGTTACTCACCGGATTCCCTTTGTGCATCTTTTTAACGATTATAAATTTAACACTGCCGAATTGTTTTGGGGAGAGGCCTTGGCCGGTTCCATTGCTTTCACTTTTATGAATCAAGGTTTTATCATGCGCTACCTGGCCTTAAAATCAGTTAACGAAGGAAGAAAGGCCTGTATCTTTAATGTTCTTTTCACCTTACCTTTTTCAGCAATTATCGTAGGCGCTGTGGGCTGGATTGCTAAATCGCTCATCGTAAAACAAGCGGCCATGGGTGGGGCCTTGGAAGGATTAAATCCCATTCATATTGTGAACTACTACCATACCTTTCTTATTGTGGTGTGGGAATGCCTCCATCAGAACGCTTTGGTATTTGGTTTTGTGGTGGCAGCGTTGTCGGCAGCCTTGATGAGTACGGTAGATACTCTCATTAATGCCTGTGCTGCAGTTGGAATCTACGACATCTATAAACCTCTGATTAAGAAAAATGCCAGCGAAAGACATTACTTGATTGCTGCCAGATGGGTGTCGGTCATTTTTACGGTGGTCGGTTTGATTCTGTCTTTTTCATTTATCGGAATGGAAGGATCCCTGATGTCAATTCACTACAAGGGGATTATGTTAATTATTCCGGCGCTAGTCACCACCATTTTTCTTGGGGCTTTCTGGCGTAGATTTAATTCAAAAGCGGCCTGTATCTCTATGGTGGTCGGCGCGGTATTAACTTTTGCGACGGAGTTTTCACCGGCGATGACTGATCTTTTGATTGATCCTATTGCAAACTTTGTTTTAGGCGCTGGACTGCTTTCTAAAAAATACATTTATATGAGGGCCTTGTTTGGCATGATTGTAACGGCACTAGTTGGTATAGTTGTTACTTTGATTACGGCCAGAGAAAGTGATGAAAAAACCAAAGGACTCACCATCTGTACGCTGGAAGATGCCAAGAAAATTTATAAAGGTTCAGATAGGTTAAATGAAACCGTGGGTAAAAAAATTGGAAAAATGGCAGTGGAATTTAATGATTCTTTGAAAGATGATGTAATCAGTGTTTCCAGTAAGACCATGGATAAATTGAAGGCCGTAGCTGAAGATATGATCTATGTGGAAGACCAGCGTTGGTGGTTGGGAGGCCTTCGATCACTTCACACCAAAGCGGCGAATGCTCACAATAAAGCAGATGATATTATCATGATGAATAAAAAGACATGGGAAAATGGTTTATTCCTTGATGGAAAAAAACTGAAGATTGAGAAGATCTTTTAATATCTTATAAATATTTAACAAATTTTTAAAAGGTTAGGCCTCGGGAATCCGGGGCCATTTTTTTTTAAGACCATCAATGTCCGGTTATGCTTGACAATAAAGGCCGTTTCCTTAAAGATACCCGAAACCATTAAACCAAGGAGCCTGCATGGAAAAATGTGACTGTAAAAACAAAGTCCTTGTTCCGGTACTTATGATCTGTGTTTTGTTATTCACCTACGTTTTTCCAAGATTAATTTTAAACTATTTTGACGCCAGTGATCCTTGGGCAAGCTATTGTTATCAATATGGTTTTGGGTTGTTAACTTTTTTGATTGGCATGCTTCTTATTTTTAAAACCAAGGCCTTAAAAATGGGAAGAGGTAGTGAAACCATTTGGTTGGCATGGCTAATCGGTGGTTTTTTAATTTTTGCTGGTGGTCATGCGATATGGATCCACTTAGCGCTTAACACTCCAGTAAAAGGATAGGGGGAAAAATGGAAGTTCAGGGATTAAACTTATCTACGTCTGCTCTGATTACGGTTGCCGCAGTTTTAGTGGTCTATTTTATATTAATAGCCTGGTTTGGTGGATTTTTTACTAAGTTTTCCAAAGACGTTAATGATTTCTTTTATTCAGGCCAGCGTTTTGCTTGGTGGTTAGGCGCTGCCTCTATGATTGCGACCGGGATCGGATCATACTCCTATTTAAAATATTCCCAGCAAGGGATGGAAACCGGACTAAGTTCAGCGATGACTTACACCAATGACTGGTTCATTATTCCTTTTTTTATGTTTGGCTGGCTGCCGATTATTTATTTTTCCAGAGTCAAATCGATTCCGGAATATTTTGCCAGAAGGTTTAATGATACGGCCAGATACATTGCCTTAGTTATTATCCTGGCCTATATGCTCTTTTATATTGGTTATAATCTTTTTACCATGGGAGTGGCCTTACAGGGACTTCTTGGTATTTCTATGTACTGGTCAATTCCACTGGTGACCTTGGTCCTGGGAGGGTATGTAACTTTTGGAGGACAGACTGCCGTTATTTTTACGGATCTGGCCCAGGGAATTATGCTCTATATTGCGGGTGGAATCGCTATCATCGCAGGCCTAGTCGCTTTAGGTGGAATAGGCGAATGGTGGGCCTGGCTTCCGGTAACCCATAGACTTCCCTTTGTTCATTTATTTAACGATTATCAATTTAATACCGCTGAATTATTCTGGGGAGAAGCGCTTGCTGGTTCCATCGCTTTCACCTTTATGAATCAGGGTTTTATTATGCGCTACCTGGCCTTAAAATCAGTGAATGAAGGCAGAAAGGCCTGCATTTTTAACGTTCTGTTTACCTTACCTTTTTCTGCTATCATCGTGGGGGCCGTGGGCTGGATTGCTAAATCACTGGTCATTAAACAGGCCGCAATGGGAGGCATGCTTGAAGGGATAAATGCTATTCATATTGAAAATTACTACCATACGTTTTTAATTGTGGCATGGGAGTGCTTGAAACAAAATGCCTTGGTTTTTGGTTTTGTAGTGGCAGCACTATCGGCTGCTTTAATGAGTACCGTAGATACACTCATCAATGCTTGTGCGGCGATTGGTATTTATGACATTTATAAACCTTTAATTAAAAAAGGGGCCACTGAAAGACATTATTTAATTGCGGCTAGGTGGATGTCGGCGCTGATTGCCCTTGGTGGATTATTTCTATCTTTTAGTTTTATTGGTATGAAAGGATCACTCATGGCCATTCATTACAAGGGAATCATGTTAATTATCCCCGCACTGGTCACTACCATTTTTCTGGGAGCTTTCTGGCGTAGATTTAATACGAAAGCGGCCTGTGTTTCAATGGTTTTTGGGGCGGTATTAACCTTTGCGACGGAGTTTTCACCTGCCTTGACGGACCTTTTGATTGATCCCATTGCAAACTTTGTTTTAGGGGCCGGACTGCTTTCTAAAAAATACATTTATATGAGGGCCTTGTTTGGGATGATTATTACTGCGCTGGTGGGTATTATTGTTACGTTGGTCACTGCTCGAGAAAGTGATGAAAAAACCAAAGGGCTTACCATCTGTACTTTGGAAGATGCCAAGAAAATTTATAAAGGCTCAGACAGGTTAAATGAGGTTCTTGGTAAAAAAGTTGGAAAAATGGCAGTGGAATTTAACGATTCATTGAAAGATGATGTAATCAGTGTGTCAAATACGGTGATGCATGCCTTAAAAGCCCAGGCCGATGATATGATCTATGTGGAAGACCAACGTTGGTGGTTGGGAGGCCTTAGATCACTTCACACCAAAGCGGCGAATGCTCACCATAAAGCCGATGATATCATCATGATGAGTAAGAAGACTTGGGAAAATGGCTTGTTTCTTGACGGAAAAAAGCTTAAGATTGAGAAGATATTTTAATATATCATAAACATTTAACAAATTTTTAAAAGGTTAGGCCTCGGGAATCCGAGGCCATTTTTTTTGAATTCCTAAAACGGTTGTGATACTTTTAATGGACCTTAAGTAAAACAATGAATTAGCGTAGGATATTGTGATGATTACAATTAAAAATGGATTGAATTTACCCATGGCGGGAAATCCTGTGAACTTGATTGATGAATCGAAAAGATCAACCCGTTTAGCGGTTATGGGCGATGATTATAAGGGGATGAGACCCCAAATGTTGGTGGAAGTGGGAAGTCGGGTGGAGGTAGGACAAAAACTTTTTGAAGATAAAAAACGTCCGGGTGTTTTTATCACTGCTCCCGGAGCTGGTGAAATTATCAACATTAATCGGGGGGAAAAAAGAAAATTTGAATCCCTTTTAATTAAGTTAGCAAGCGAAGAAAAAAGCGTTGCTTTTAAAACAGGCCTTTCTCAATCCGCTGAGGAAATTAGAAAAGGGCTGGTTGACTCGGGATTATGGACTGCTTTGAGAACCAGGCCCTATGATAAAACTCCCTATATTGGGACTTCACCGGCTTCAATTTTTGTCAAGGCCATGGATACCAATCCCTTAAGTTTTGATCCGGAAATTATTATTAAAAAATATGAAAAAAATTTTTATGAGGGAATTGGTGTTTTAACCAAACTGACCGGTGGTAAGGTCTATGTTTGTGTGAAAAAAAATTCTTTTATTAAAGGCCAAGATCCGCAGGTTTTGGTTAAGGAGTTTTCAGGTCCTCATCCGGCAGGAAATCCCGGAACGCATATTCATTATCTCGATCCAGTTTCGGAAAATAAAACGGTGTGGCATATTGATTATCAGGATGTGATTGCCATATCCAAATTATTTTCTGAAGGAAAACTGTGGACTACCCGATATGTTGCATTGTCAGGTCCACATGCTCTAAATCCCAGAATCATCAAAACCAGACTGGGAGCATCTATCGATGATCTGCTAAGTGGTGAAGTAAAAAGTCCCTCCGAAACGAGGGTCGTTTCGGGTTCCGTTTTAAATGGTACAGGATATTTTAAAGAAAAAGCTTATTTGGGGAGATTTCATCATCAGATAACCTTGCTAGCTGAGGGGAATAAAAGGGAATTGTTTGGATGGGCCATGCCAGGCCTACATAAATTCTCGGTTACTAATGTTTTTTTATCCAAGTGGTTATTGAAAAAGCATTTGGCGCTTAATACGAGTATCAACGGCCAACACCGGAATATCGTTCCGGTGGGATCTTACGAAAAAGTTTTGCCGGGCGATTTTCTGGCCACCAATCTTTTAAAAAGTATTATGGCAAAAGAAATTGAGGATTCTATCAACCTTGGTTGTCTGGAGTTGTCAGAGGAGGATCTGGCCTTGTGTACCTATGTGTGTCCCAGTAAATCTGATTTTGGAAAAAACCTAAGAGAGCTCCTCGATTTGATTGAAAAAGAAGGATAATTTATGAAGTTGATAGAAAAACTGCTGGAGAAAGGGTCTGTCTATTTTAAAAAAGGGGCAAAGCTTCATAAGCTATATTATTTATGGGAAGCAGCCGATACTTTTTTTATGACTCCTGGAAAGGCCACCAGAGGCAGTGTGCATGTCCGAGATGGGATTGATCTAAAGAGGATGATGACGTTTGTGATGATTTCTTTGTTACCTTGTATCCTGTTTGGATTATACAATGTAGGGTATCAAAGTAATCTGGTTTTAAGCGCAAACGGTGTGCATGCGATTCCTGGGATCAGAGGTGCACTGCTCAGTTATTTTAATATCACTGCTGATCCCCAAAATATATTATTTTGTTTTCTGCATGGGGCGACCTATTTTATACCAATTTATGCGGTTACCATGGTGGTGGGCATATTTTGGGAAGTGCTTTTTTCCAGTATCAGGAAAGAAGAAGTCAATGAAGGTTTTTTTGTAACAGCACCCTTGTATGCTTTAATTTTACCACCTACCATTCCGCTTTGGCAGGTGGCCCTGGGGATTAGCTTTGGTGTTGTTATCGCCAAAGAAGTTTTTGGTGGAACTGGAATGAATTTTCTAAATCCAGCACTTGCGGCTCGGGCCTTTTTATTTTTTGCTTACCCCGCTGAAATATCAGGGGATCTGGTTTGGATAGCGGTAGATGGACATACCGGTGCTACGGCCCTTAGTCAGTTTGCTGCCAGTGGAAACAGTGTGTACTCCTTTATGGATGCATTCGTTGGCAAAATACCAGGTGCGATCGGGGAAACTTCTGCGCTGGCATGTATTGTGGGAGGGCTTTTTTTGATTATAACCAGAATTGGATCCCACCGAATTATTTTAAGTTGTATTTTAGGTGCAGTGGGTACCAGTTTATGGTTTAACTTTATTGGTAGTACCACTAACCATATGTTTAGCATGCCCGCTCACTATCACCTAGTCTATGGTGGATTTATGTTTGGTTGCATGTTTATGGCCACAGATCCGGTGACCGGGGCGCAGACCCTGATCGGCCAGTATTTCTATGGGCTTTTAATCGGGGTAATGGTGATATTAATCAGGGTAGTCAATCCGGCTTATCCTGAAGGAATGATGCTGGCTATCTTGTTTGGCAATGTGTTTGCCCCGCTCATTGATTATTGCGTTATGACTGCAAATATCAAACGAAGGAGAAAAAGATGTTAAACAACAGCATACAAAAAACCCTCTTGGTATCCCTGCTGCTTTGTTTGGTATGCTCCATTTTAGTTTCTGTTTCGGTGGTTATGTTGAATAAACAACAGGAAGAAAATAAAGCCTTGGATGTGAAAAGAAATTTACTCATGGCCACCAGGCTGATTGATGCTACTGCTACGAAAGATGATATTGTGGAAGCTTATAAGAAAATTGAAATGAGGATGATTGACCTCGAAAAAGGTGATTTCACCAGCGACGTTGATCCCCAAAAATATGATCTAAAAAAATCCAGAAAAGATCCCAAGGAAAACATTGCGATTGCCACCTCTAACGACGTTGCCAATATTAAATTTAGGTCAAAATTTTCCAGTGTCTATTTTGTAAAAGAAAATGGAGTGACCACCCAAATTGTTTTACCAGTTTATGGTAAGGGATTATGGTCCACCATGTTTGGCTTTTTATCTTTGGCCCCAGATCTTAAGACAGTTAAAGGGTTTCAATTTTTTGAACATGGAGAAACCCCCGGATTGGGAGGGGAAGTGGACAATCCCAATTGGCAAAAAATATGGCCAGGTAAAAACGTCTATGATGATCAGTTTCATACCAAGATTGATATTGTAAAAGGCAAGGTGACGAATAATCCGCATAAGGATTTTCAAGTTGATGGACTTTCCGGGGCCACTCTTACTAGTAACGGAGTGGAAAACTTACTCCATTACTGGTTAGGCCATGATGGTTTTTTAAAGTTTTTACAAAATATAAAGAGCAGAGGGGATATAAAATGAGTATCAAAAAAACATTATTTGATCCGATTTTTAACAACAATCCGATTGCTCTTCAAGTGCTTGGCATTTGTTCGGCTTTGGCCGTGACCACCAAAATGGAAACCACACTGGTGATGAGTGTGGCAGTTACCCTAGTCACTGCCTTCTCCAGTTTGTCGGTGAGTATTATTAGGAATCATATTCCTTCTTCCATACGAATTATTGTGCAAATGACGGTTATAGCCTCCATGGTGATTGTGACTGATCAGATTCTTAAGGCTTACTTTTATAATGTATCCAAAAGTCTGTCTGTTTATGTGGGACTTATTATCACTAATTGTATTGTCATGGGTAGAACCGAAGGTTATGCCATGAAAAATGGGCCGGTCGCCAGTTTTATGGATGGTATTGGAAATGGACTCGGTTACAGTTTTATTCTTATAACCGTGGCAATCTTTCGCGAATTATTTGGTAATGGAAAAATTCTGGGTTTTACTATTTTTAAATTAACCAATGAGGGAGGATGGTATCAGGGAAACGGCTTAATGCTGCTTGCTCCGAGCGCCTTTTTTCTAATTGGTCTGATGATTTGGGTGATTCGGACTTTTAAAAAAGACCAGGTTGAGGAGAAATAAAAATGTTGGAACATTACTTAAGCATACTTACAAAATCTATTTTTATTGAAAATCTGGCCATTAGCTTTTTTCTGGGCATGTGTACATTTATTGCAGTTTCCAAAAAAGTCAAAACAGCTTTGGGACTTGGTATCGCCGTCATGGTGGTCCAGGCCATTACGGTTCCTGCCAATAATATTATTTTAAATCATCTGCTTAAAGAGGATGCGTTGGCGTGGATGGGTATTTCGGGCATGGATTTAACTTTTTTGGGACTAATTAGTTATATTGGGGTGATTGCGGCCCTGGTGCAGGTGCTGGAGATGTTTTTAGATAAATATGTCCCCGCTCTCTATAATGCGCTTGGAATTTTTTTACCGTTGATTACGGTTAATTGTGCTATTTTAGGAGGAACTCTTTTTATGGTGGAACGGGATTACACTTTTATGGAAAGTGTAACGTATGGAGTGGGTTCGGGATTTGGTTGGGCATTGGCCATAACTGCCATGGCAGGAATTAGAGAAAAATTAAAATATAGTAATGTTCCAGCAGGACTTAGAGGACTTGGGATTACCTTTATCACCGTGGGGTTAATGGCCATTGGCTTTTTAGCTTTTTCGGGTATTCAGTTATAGGAGAAGGGGTAGATCAGATGATGATTATAATAGTAGGCGTCTTGATGTTCACCTTGGTGGTGCTTTTTTTAGTACTGCTGATTTTATTTGCAAAAAGTAAACTGGTTTCAGAAGGATATATTAAAATCAATGTTAATCATGAGAAGAATCTGGAAATACCCGTTGGGGGGAAACTCATGAATGCCCTGGCCCAAGAAAAACTTTTTGTCGCTTCAGCTTGTGGCGGGGGAGGCAGTTGTGGCCAGTGCAAGGTCGTTATTAATAGTGGCGGTGGAGAGGTTTTGCCGACGGAAGAAGGACAATTATCCCGAAGAGAAATCAAAGCAAAATATAGGCTGTCATGCCAAGTCCCGGTGAAGGGAAACATGGAAGTAGTCGTACCCGAGGAGGTTTTCGGTGTCAAAATGTGGAAATGCAAAGTCAGGTCGAACAAGAATGTGGCGACCTTTATCAAAGAGCTTATTCTTGAAATACCTGCAGGGGAAAGTGTACCTTTCCGTGCCGGTGGCTATATCCAAATCGAGTGTCCCCCTCACGAAGTCAAATACTCCGACTTTGATATCGAAAAAGAATATCGAGACGATTGGGACAAGTGGAATCTCTGGCAATATAAATCAGTTGCCAAAGAAAAAGTAGTTAGGGCCTATTCCATGGCCAGTTATCCCGAAGAAAAATCTATTATCATATTAAATGTAAGGATTGCCACGCCACCGCCAAAAACTGCTTTTCCGCCCGGGATAATGTCCTCCTATATCTTTGGTTTAAAACCCGGGGACGAAGTGACTATTTTTGGCCCCTTTGGCGAGTTTTTTGCGAGAGACACTGATAAGGAAATGGTTTTTATTGGTGGAGGAGCTGGGATGGCCCCCATGAGATCTCATATTTATGATCAATTAAAACGCATTAAAACCAAGCGCAAAATGAGTTTTTGGTATGGGGCCAGAAGCAAACGGGAAATGTTTTACACTGAGGAGTTTGATGAACTGGCACAACAAAATCCCAATTTTGTCTGGTATACTGCCTTAAGTGAGCCGCTGCCTGAAGATAATTGGAGCGGTTATAAGGGTTTTATTCATAACGTACTGAGAGATGAATATATTATAAAACATAAGGCCCCGGAAGATTGTGAGTATTATCTGTGTGGTCCACCCATGATGAATAAAAGTGTGACGGATATGTTGATAGAGCAAGGTGTGGAACCAGAAGATATCATGTTTGATGATTTCGGTGGATAAGGGTGGTGTGATGAAAATAATAATTCCGGTTATCATTGTTTTTGCTTTTTTTATTTTGGCCATATCGCTTAGTATGATTTTTAAAAAGAGACAGCATAAACCTTCCTGTAAACAGGCCGGTGAGATGATGGGACATAAATGTGAGTGTGCTCATCAAGATGAAAAGCCGGCAAAACATAATTGTTGTGGGAAACATGAACACTAAGATTTATTAAACCAGCAGTTTACAAAGTATGAAAATCTAGCGGATAATAAACAGGTAGTTGGTGCCCAGGACGAGACTTGAACTCGTACGGCCCGTTTAAGGCCGAGGGATTTTAAATCCCTTGTGTCTACCGTTTCACCACCCGGGCA